>CALFJB010000083.1 GCA_937877565.1 uncultured Selenomonadales bacterium
AACGTTACGGTTTTATTTACGTCAATCGGCATGACGACGGCACTGGCGATTTTTCGCGCAGTCGTAAAGATTCTTTCTATTGGTACAAAAAAGTTATCGCTTCCAACGGTGAAAATCTTGATTAGTGAGATTTCAAAATAAATTTTTCGCCGGGCGCAAGAGCGTGAACTCTTTCGGGATTGACGACGGCAGCGGCAAGTTTGACAGGGTCGCCGTTAAAAGTATTCATATCCGGCGCGTCAACGCTTCCCCAGTGAATGCAAATTAAATCGGCGTCGTGATAATTATCAGCCAATTTTACGGCACCCTCAAAAGTTATGTGCCAGCTGTTGTCCGCAAAATCCAGCAAAATTATATCGGGTTGCGGCATTTTCAAATGTTCTTTCAAAAGTCTTGAATCGCCCGGCAACCAAATTTTTCCGTCAGAAGTTTCAATCCAAAATCCGCAATAATCTTCCAATTTATAATCGCGCCAATGATATTGGGCTGATTCGTTTTTCCAGTTATGTTCGGCAGGCGTCAAAGTTATTTTCATATCGCCAACCGAAAAAGTTTCGCCAATGTCATGCCCGATTCCGTTTAAACCTTCCGCGCGAAGAAGTTCGGCAACAAATTTCGGCGCGTGATATTCTTTGCAAATTGATTTTACGTCGTGACAAGTTTGCTTACTGAAATGGTCGTTGTCGTCATGCGTGATTAAAAGCGCGTCGAGGGAAGGAATATCTTTCGGCAAAATCGGCATTTCAATCAGCAATTTCATATCAAAACCCTCAAGCAAAGGATCAATCATGATATTTGTGCCGCGATTGTTGATGAAAATTCCGGCGTTGCCGAGCCAACAAACTGCTGTATCGTTTATAACTTCAAAGTCTTTTTTGGTGAGCGGAATTGTTGACGACGGAACGGCTTGCCCTTTTGAATTTTTGTGAACCTGCATTATTGAACCTCCGATTAAAAATCTTTCTGCCAATATTTAATAGGAAACGAGTTTTATTATATATTCAAGTTGCAACGGTTTCAATCTTTGCAGTTTTGGGTTTTTAAGTTGCAAATTTTTAAAAGATGATTCACTAAAAGTACCGAGAAGTCTTCGGCTTAAAGGCACACGATAATTGACAGATTATGCGTTAAGTTTTTATTTATCCTCATCACTCAAAATGTCACCATGAAAAAATTTATGAAAGATTGTTAGTGCAAAGTTTGCCGCGAAATGCCCGCGCCAATATCGTACTTTCCGACAAATTTTTGTTGCAAATAATTTGCTCGCTTATGGGAAATTTAGCGCACTTGTTTATCACGCTTGCCGGATTGAGGAAAATCACTGCGAACATTGGATTCACAAAAACAAATATCAAGATTTGCGGATATATTAGTGGTTTGACGTGATGTTTACAGGTCTTTCACGCAAATTCTCAATTCACGCGTTAAAGGAATCTCCTTTCGGACATAACTTTTACTAGGTAGTGTTCACAAAAGAATAAATCCCTCAAAAAATACATTTGATTTATCATAACGTGTACAGATTCGACGAAAAAACCTCTCAAGTTCATTGCGTTGCTTGAAATTTTTCTTAGGAGGAAACCGGCTTATATCCAAGTTTAACGGCGACTTCCCGTATCTTTTTTACCATTCTCTGAAGGATACTTTCTTTTCCGTTCTCCGCCGTAAGATTAAGCTGTGGGCTTGATGCCTATATTTTTTACTCGGACATTTTATCGCAGTACTTTATAAGTTAGCACTTTCTTCATTTGTCAGAAGAATCGCAAGGACTTGAAAAATTTTT
This sequence comes from uncultured Selenomonadales bacterium, assembly GCA_937877565.1. Classification (GTDB taxonomy): domain Bacteria; phylum Bacillota; class Negativicutes; order Selenomonadales; family Selenomonadaceae; genus Quinella. The sequence continues at coordinate 1,784 of CALFJB010000083.1, forward strand.
AGGATTACTTCCGGCGGCGGCAAGAAAATCCAATTCGTCCTCAAACAATTCAACTTTTTGCGATCGTTTTGACCTCTCGCGCAATAACCGTGTACGTAAGTTTTCTTTTACCTCGCTTAACAGTGAAAAATCAATTTCTGCAAATTCCCGCTCAATATGCATTGCCCCCTTGCGTTATCATAACATACGATTATACTTGAACAACATTACATGGAATTTTTGAAAGGAGTCGGTGAATGAAGAAAACTTTTTACTTCGGCATGGCGATTATCGTCATTTTAATTTTGTGTCTTTTAAGTTACGCCGTTTATTTAAATCGGCACAGCGAAGACATAATTGCCGAACGTATGGATAACATGAAATTGCCTTTGCAATGTGCTGAAGTTAAATTTCGTGACATACAGCCCGTAGTAAAAATGTCGCTGGTAAATCTTTATTCGGAAGAAATGACGGACGTTGTTTCGCTGATTGAAGGTCGCGTAACTAAAGAATATGTAGCAACTTCCGACAGAGTGGAAGAAGGTACGCCGGTAGTTGAACTTGCCAACGAAACAATTTCGCTGAAAATTAAACAAGCCGACAGCGATATTGCCGAAGCTGAAGCTATGTTGACACGTGCAAGAAACACTTACAAAAGATATGAACAGCTTTCCGCGGAAAGCGCTATTTCTCTTGAAAAATTTGACGAGGCAACTGCGCAACTTAAAGCGGCAGAGGCTAGATTAGAAAATTTTCAATCTCAAAAAGAACCCCTCTTGATTCAACAATCGCGCCAAACAGTAGTGTCTGCCATAAGCGGTCAAGTCTTGAAAATTTACAAGCCCGTCGGTTCATACGTGACAAGGGGTATGCCTGTTGCACTTATCGGCAATTTTGACAAGCTTTATTTTAAAACTTCCCTTTCAGATAGTATATCCTACAACATCGCTGTAAATCAAATGTTAGAGATAAAATTTCCTGCTGACGAAAATTTTTCCAAAGCGTATGGTGCAAAATATGAACGCGGCAATCACGGTGAAAATGAAGTTTTCAATGTGCAAATCTCCAACATTTCGCCTCCGATAAATGAATCTGCATCAATGCGCCAAATTATTTTTGAAATAGACAATCGCTCTGGTTTGCTTGAACCCGGTTTTTACAATGACATTACGATTATCAGCAAATTGCCGAAAAAATGTTTGTCTGTTTCAATGGACGCCAGAATTGATGACAAAATGACATCTCTTTTTGTGGTACAGGACGGCATTTTAAAAAGAAAACGTGTTACAACGGGCATTGATGACGGAACGTACATAGAAATTTTATCGGGACGCCGGTGAAATGGTAGTCACTTCTGAAACAGCCGGCTTGCAGGAAGGTACTGCGGTTGAAGTTCTTTTGGAAGGAGATTGACGGCAATGGTGGAAGACGGAAGTAAAATTTTTAGTCGCGAAGCATTGGACAGATTACGCTTGCCGGAAAAACTTGATACGCTGTTACCGATAACTACACCGCTTACTTGGATGGCGTTATCTGCAGTCGTGTTACTTTTATTTTCGGTAGTCTTATGGTCAATCTTCGGATCCTTCACTGAAAAAGCTGACGGTCTTGGTATGATAATGGATTCTGCCGGTGTCGTCAATATCTCTCACATACGCCGGTGAAGTTATAGCTCGTGTTGAACATCTTGAACAGGCGGCGGATACTCAAATTGCGCGACACGGTCCCGAACTTGCCGAAAATAAACGTGAAATAACGGAGCGCGTCTATAAATCCGACAGCAAAAAATATCAAGAGACAATTATTGAAGAAATTAGAAGCGATTATGCCGGCACTGTTGACAGAGTTTTCATAAGAAACGGCAACATCATAAACGGCGGTACCCCTGTTTGTACCGTGCGCCTTACTGAAAAGCGAAATGATTTAACCGGCGTACTTTATATTCCCGTTGAAAAAGGCAAGCGCGTTAAAACGGGACAATCTATTCAACTTGCTCCTAACGGCGTTGATATGGCACTTTCCGGCAGTCTCATAGGCATTTGTGCGCATTGTTTCTGAATATCCTGTTTCATTGCAGGACGTTGAATACACTCTTGGAAATCCTCAACTCGCTCAAATGATTATGGCATCGGGTAACGGCGGCATTATGGAAATTGTTTTGGATTTAGTTAAAGATAAAAATTCAGAGTCCGGCTATTTGTGGACGACCTTTGTTGGCGAACATAAAGAAATCAGTGCCGGAAGTTTTTGTACCGGCTCAATTATCATTGACAGGCGTCCGCCGATTGAAAAGGTGTTTTATAACTTGAGTCAATGGCTTCGGAATCGTTAAAATGGAAATATTCGACAGGATAAAAAAAATTTTTTGCAAACAATAAGCGCGTGAAAGTTCCGACAATCTTGCAAATGGCAGCTACCGAATGTGGCGCGGCGTTTTTAGCAATGATTCTGGCACATTATAAATTGTGGATACCACTTGAAAAACTTCGTCAAGAATGTGGCGTTAATCGCGACGGCTCGAAGGCTAGCAACATTATGAAGGCGGCTAAAAGGCGTAACTGCGAAGTTCAACGGCTACCGCTGGGAAGCTGATGACATTCGTGAAGAAGGAGAATTTCCGATGATAATTCATTGGGATTTCAATCATTTTTTAGTTTTGGAAGGAATTATCGGCGATACGGTTTATTTGAACGATCCCGCTATGGGCAGACGTACCGTTGCTTGGGACGAAATTTTAACGTCGTACACCGGCATTTCAATAACCGTTGCACCTGGTAAAAATTTTCAGCCTTCAGGTCAAAAATATAGCGTCGTCAAGGCGATTTATCAAAAATTAATGCAAGACAAATCGGCAATGTTGTTTTTGATAATTCTTTCTCTTTGCATGATTATACCCGGTCTTGCGTCGCCGATATTCAGCCAAGTCTTTTTGGACGAAATTTTAACCGGCAAGCACCGCGATTGGATGATAAATTTCTGTATCGCCATGACAATATCTTTTGTAATTTGCGGCGTGATGACGTGGTTACGTGCAATAATTTTGACGCGCTGGCAACAAAAATTAACGTTGTCAGATTCGTCAAGTTTTTTCTGGCATTTGCTAAGATTGCCTATGGCGTTTTTTCATCAAAGATATGCGGCGGAAGTTGCAAGCCGAGTCGGCTTTAATGAATCAATCGCCGGAGTTTTAAGCGGTCCTGCGGCAACGGCAGTTTTAAATTTACTCGTCGCAATTTTTTACCTGCTGTTACTTTTGCAATATGACGTGACTTTAACGATTATCGGCATTGTCTTTTCAAGCATTGACATAATAGTTTTTTTTGCACTGCGCAGACATTTAACCGATTTAAATATGAAAATTCAGCAGGACGCCGGTAAAGAGTATGGCGCGTCAATGAACGGCTTGCAGATGATTGAGACGATTAAGGCGAACGGTAACGAAGCAGATTTTTTTACGAAGTGGGCAGGTTACCGTACAAAAGTTTTATCGGCAAGTCAAGACGTTGCACTTTGGTCAATGACAGCTACAATTTTGCCTACACTTATGGGCGGACTCAACGGCGCGTTGATAATGACGTTAGGCGGATTTTCAATTATGGATGGCGCAATGACTGCTGGTATGTTTATGGCTTTTCAATCGTTAATGGGAAGTTTTCAAGGTCCGG
>CALFJB010000084.1 GCA_937877565.1 uncultured Selenomonadales bacterium
GCAACTACTTCCATAAAAATCTCCTTTTATATAATTTAAGAGCCTAAAAATTTTCAAGCAAAGTCACTTGAACTTCCAAGCCCATGAGCAAAATTTAAACATTGCCATTAATGTTTCCATTATAATAAAAACTATAGTTGCAAGCAAGATTATGAAATAAGGTATATTTTATTTTTGGTACATTTTGCAAGAAAACTTTTCCTTGCCATTCCTCACTAAATCATAGATACTTTTAGTATGGCAAAACTAATTTCTTGGAATATTGATTCTCTTAACGCGGCATTAACTTCAACTTCTGCAAGGGCACTTTTGTCTCAGGACGTTCTCAAAAAACTTTCCTCTTATGACGCTGAAATTATAGCTCTTCAAGAAACAAAACTACCTTCAGAAGGGCCTTCTCCTAAACACTTAGAATTGCTTTCTTCCTATTTTCTAGATTATAAAATTGAATGGATTTCTTCTGAACCACCAGCAAAAAAAGGTTATGCAGGAACTATGGTTTTATACAAGAATAATTTTTCTGCAAAAAAAGAGGATGCAAAACTACTCACAGACGGCAACCGGCAAAGAGACGCGCAAACACTTTGCGACTACCTTTGCAAAGTGCTGAAAATTGCCCCTGTGAAAGTGGTTGTAACAAAACGCACACAGCCACACAGAACAAAGAACGGCACACTAAAAAGCAAAACGTATGGCTTCTACAGACCTGGGGCAAAGACAATAACAATATACGATACAACCGCAATAAAACAGCAGCAGGTCTCAATAAAATGTTTTGCAGACACCTTCAGCGGAACATTTACTGGGAACTGACAAACTCGGACGTGACACACTTTCAAGAATAATCTGCGGTACTCAAGTTTCACTATTTATGACAATTTGCCTCGTATTTATGCTTGCGATAATTGGTTCAGTGATAGGAATTGCTTCCGGCTACTTCGGCGGCAAAGTTGAAATGGTTTTGATGAGATTTGCTGATATGATGTTGGCTTTTCCTGGTGTTGTGTTAGCGATTGCGATTGCCGGAATTTTAGGCGGCAGCGTTGTAAATACAATTTTGGCATTATTAGTTGTGAGCTGGGCGAAATATGCAAGACTCGTGAGAAGTCTGGTCATAAAATTACGACACAACGATTTTATCATTGCAGCGCAGGTGAACGGCACAAAAACCATTGATATTTTGTGGCGGCACATCTTGCCTAATATTTTGCCGATGGTCGTGATAACCGGTGCAATGGATATTGGCACGATGATGATGGAAATTGCCGGATTGTCATTTTTAGGATTTGGAGCGCAACCACCAACGCCTGAATGGGGATTAATGCTCAACGAAGGACGGCAATACATTCAAACTGCTCCGTGGTTGATGATTTATCCAGGTTTAGCAATTTTTATAGTAGTAGCGATTTTCAATCTTTGGGGTGACAGTCTGCGCGACGTTCTCGATCCGCGCCAAGAATAAATTTTGAGGAGATGTTTATTTTGAGAAATTTTAAATTGAAAAAGCTGTTGAAATCTCTGAGCTTGGGACTTTGTACAGTTTTGACTGCCGGATTGATTGCCGGCTGCGGTGACGATGCCGCAAAATCTGGCGATCCCAATGTTCTGAAAGTTGGCGTCACCAACTTTGCTGACACTTTGGAGCCAACACAGAATTACTTTGGCTGGGTGGTTATGCGTTACGGTCTCGGTGAGTGTCTCACAAAATTCGATGAGACAATGAAGATTCAGCCTTGGCTTGCTGAGAATTGGACAGTTAGTGACAATCATTTGACTTGGACGTTTAAAATCCGCGATAATGTCAAATTCTCGAATGGTGATCCACTGACGGCTGACGTAGTTAAACAATCAATCGAGCGTGCTTTTCAGAAGAATAACCGTGCTGCCACTTTTTTTGAGTATGAATCAATCACCGCCGATGGTCAAAATCTCATAATCAAGACGAAAAAACCTTTGCCGGGTATGCCTGGATATTTAGCTGATCCTCTCTTCATAATCGTTGATGTTGCAACCGAATCAAGTCGCGATTTCTCGAAAGAAGGTCCAATTTGCACCGGTCCATATCAAGTTAAGTCGTTCGTCAAAGAGAAGGCAATCATGGAGAAAAATCCAAATTACTGGGATGGCGAAGTGCCATATCCAACTGTTGAGATACCATCAATCGACGATCCGAACACCCGTGCAATGGCTTTACAATCCGGCGATGTTGATGTTGCAGTAAATATCGCTGCCGGAGATATTGACGTATTCAAAAATAATAACAACTTCCACATTGACGAAATTTCTTCACTTCGTGTTGTTTTGTCACGCCTAAATCAAAAGCCTGACCATATTTTGAGCGATCCTAAAGTTCGCGCGGCACTTATCAGCGGCTGTGATCGTGAAACTTACAATAATATTTTGCTGAAAGGTACATTTATTCCTGGCAAGGCTCCTGTTCCGCCTTCGCTTGATTATGGCTTTGCTCAACTCACCGATCCTAACGCTTACAATCCTGAAAGAGCAGCCCAACTTCTTGATGAAGCCGGTTGGAAAGACTCTGACGGCGACGGAATCCGTGACAAAAATGGTAAACCTTTGCAGCTTGACTTTGTTGTTTATAATTCTCGTGCAGAATTACCTCTTTATGCTGAAGCTGTTCAGTCAGACCTCAAAAAACTCGGTTTCGACATCAAAATCAATACGGTTGACTACAATTTGATTGACAATATGGGCATTAAAGGCGAGTATGACCTTCTCATCTCAAATATCACGACGGCAAATACTGGCGATCCTGAAATTTTCTTGACTTGGTATTGGAAGTCTAACGCTGACGGCAGCAACCCACAAAATGGCAGCGGTTACAGCAATCCAGAGTATGACGCAAAACTCAACCAGCTTTCAATGGAATTTGACAAAGATAAACGCCGCCAGCTCATCATTGAATTACAACAAATTCTTCTGAATGACGGTGCGGCTCTGTTCTTCGGCTATCCGCAGACAAATATTATCAATGCAAAGTATGTTGACGGCGTGAAAATGTATCCGTCTGATTACTACTGGATTACAAATTTGATTAAACCTGCGAAGTAAAATAATTTTAAATGGCTCTGTGAGCGTCTCACGTTCGATTTAAGGCACGGTACACATCTTAAACGAGGATTTATACTAAAATGAATTTTGAGACGCTCTACGGGGCTAATTTTGACGAATTTGAGGGTGTTAAAATGCTTCTCAACGTATCTAATTTAGATATTTCATATGCAAAAAGCGACAAACCAACTGTTCAAGATGTCAGTTTTACACTTGAAGAAGGCAAAATCTTGACGATTGTCGGCGAAAGTGGCAGTGGTAAGACTACAGTTATCAGAGCAATTTTAAATGTTTTGCCTGGTGGCGGACGAGTTTCAAAAGGCTCAATGATATTCGAGGACAAAAATCTTCTTGAACTTGACGACAAAGGCTGGCGCAGTCTTCGCGGCAAAGATATTTCAATGATTTTTCAAGACAGCGGCAACATGATGAATCCGGTTCACACGATCGGCAAACAGTTCGTTGAATATATTCAAGTTCACAGCGA
>CALFJB010000085.1 GCA_937877565.1 uncultured Selenomonadales bacterium
TTAATAACAAAGTTGTAACACTGACATCTGACAATCTCAACAAGGCAAATGTTACTGTTGATAACGGCTACACTTTGAAACTTGCAAACGGTGTTGTAACTTCGCCGACAAAACAAGACGGCGCATTTAGTGAATTTAAAAACGGTACTGCAACTTTCAAAGCAAGCTCCTACAGCGAATATTATTCTGAAACTTCCAATGGAATTGCTTACAATTCGCCGACTGCTGCGGGTACAATCACAATCGGCGGGCTTAAATCAAGTACAAATCTTACTGCGATTGAAAAAAGTATAACTGTTACTGAATTGAGCGAAAACAATTACAAAATTACTTTCAATAATTCCGACGTGCTGACAAATAAAGCTCCGACAATTTCAGCTGATACAGGAATAAATTATACGCTTGAAGTTGATCAAAGTCTTAATCCTTCATTACTCGATCCATCTTGGAAAGTTATCGGTACAAATGCAAGCTTAACCGCAGATACAAGCGCGGGTTATACCGTTGCCAATAATCAAATTATTTACAGCGAATTGACGACCGGCGCGGCTCAAATGGAAATTACCGGAGTAACTCAAAACGCCGCAATTTCTGCGCCAAATGAAAAAGTTGTTACGCTTGATTCAACGATACTTGGCAATAACGCGGCGATTAAATCTAACGCCGAAAATTATTCTGTGGAAATTACCGGCAATATGAGCGGAAAAACTTTCACGGGTACAGATTCTGTTGATACAATAAACGTTACTGCAAACAACGCAAAAATTAACGGCGGCGGCGGTGCTGATGAAATTTCAGTTAATGGCGATAATGTTTCAATCGAAGGCGGCGCAGGCGCAGATAAAATTACTTTGCTTGGCAAGAATCCTGTTTTGATTTTTGGAACAGATGACGGCAATGATACAGTTTATGGCTACAGCGCGGAGGATACAATTCAAATTTCCGGCAGCAATTATTCTACCCTTGAAAGCGGCAACAATATTTTAATAAGGGTCGGCAGTGCCTCAATGACTCTCTTTAATTCAAAAGGTACAAGCCTCAATATTGAAAATATTCGTGATGAAAGTACCTTCCCTGATGGTTTGACAATGAGAAATTCGCTTTTAACTGCCTCCAACAAATTTGAAGAAAACGAAATTAATCTTACCGAATATCCTTCAAAGATAACTCAACTAAATGCTTCCGCAGTTTCTCAAGATTTAGAAATTATCGGCAACGCAAACAGTAATTCAATTAAAGCTGGTAAAGGCAACGATTATATTTCCGGCAATTCCGGCAACAATACAATCGAAGGCGGCGCGGGCAATGATGAAATTTACGGCGGCGCGGATGACGATAAACTTTCCGGCGATGCAGGCAACGATTCACTTTCAGGCGGCAATGGTAATGACACTTTGACGGGCGGCAAAGGCGAAGATATTTTTGTTTATACCAGCGGCGACGATTTAATTACAGATTATACTTTCGGCGAAGACCAAATTAATTTGAATCCAGATAAAATAACTTCATCAAAGACGAGCGGCTCCAATGTCATTTTAACTACTGATGAAGGTACGCTTACACTTAGAGGCGCAAAAGATAAAGTTATAGCCTTTGCTGACGAAAGAAATAACATTACCGAAAAAATTTTCTATGAAGAATACACATATACTCCGCTTGAAGACGGTTTAAGTTATAATTCTAATAAAACTGTTTTGACATTGAATAACAAATTTGAAGGCGATTCAATAGAATTGGAAGATTATTTGGCAACTGTAACAAAGGTACAACTTTCCGGCGTTTCCAAAGCTTTAAATATTTCCGGCAATGCAAACGCCAACTTGATTAAAGGAGCGTCCGGCAATGATACAATTTCCGGCAATTCCGGCAAAAATACACTTCAAGGCGGCGCAGGCAATGACGAACTTAACGGCGGTACAGATAACGACTTACTGAAAGGCGACGCGGGCGACGATACTTTAAGCGGCGGCAAAGGTAATGATACATTAACAGGCGGCGCAGGTACAGATGTTTTCGTTTATGAAAGTGGCAACGACATTATCACTGATTATAAAGTTGGCGAAGATCAAATTAAAATGGACGTTGACGCAATAACTTCTTCCGCAACAAATGGCAGTAACGTTATTTTGACAACCGCTGATGGAACTTTGGATATTAAAAACGCCAAAGATAAAATTGTAACTTTTGTTGACAGTAGCGGAAATACAAGCGAAAGAATTTTCTATGGTAATATGTCATATGAACCGCTTGAAGACGGCTTAACTTATGACACAAATAAAACTGCGTTGACAGTGAACAATCAATTTAACGGCGATTCAATCAACCTTGAAAATTTCCTTGCAAGTGTAACAAAAGTAAACGCCGGTACAAATGCTCAAGGTTTAGAAATTGTTGGCAACACAAATAATAATTCAATCAAAGCCGGCTCCGGCAACGATACAATTTCCGGCAATTCCGGCAAAAATACAATTATTGGCGGCGCGGGCAATGACGAAATAACCGGCGGTACAGATAATGACTTACTGAAAGGCGATGCAGGCAACGATACTTTAAGCGGCGGCAACGGTAACGATACATTAACGGGCGGCGCAGGTTCAGATGTTTTCGTTTATGAAAGTGGCAACGACGTTATCACTGATTATAAATCCGGCGAAGATCAAATTAAAATGGACGTTGCAGCAATAACTTCTTCAAAACTTAACGGCAGCAACGTTGTTTTGACGACTGCTGATGGAACTTTAACCATTAAATCAATTAAAGATAAAGTTATTAGTTTCATCGATAATTCAAACAATGTTACTGAAAGAATTTTCTACAATGATGTTTCATATGAACCGCTTGAAGACGGTTTAAGTTATGACACAAAAAGAACTGCCTTAACGGCGAAAAATTCATTTGAAGGCGATTCAATCAACCTTGAAGATTTTCTTACAAGTGTAACAAAAGTAAACGCCGGTGCAACTTCGCAAGGTTTAGAAATTGTCGGCAACTCAAACAACAATTCAATCAAAGGCGGCTCCGGCAATGATATTATTTCCGGCGAATCCGGAAAAAATACAATTATTGGCGGCGCAGGTAACGACGAACTTAATGGCGGTACAGGTAACGATTTACTGAAAGGCGATTCCGGCGATGATACACTTTCCGGCGGCGCAGGTGACGATACTTTGACAGGCGGCGCGGGTAATGACGTTTTCATTTATGAAAGTGGCAAAGACGTTATCACAGATTACGCGGCGGGCGACAGAATCGAAATTTCTCAAGGCAGTATTTCAGATGTTTCTTACAGCGGCAAAAATGTTGTCTTCAAAATTGGCGAAGGTACTTTAACTGTTCAAAAAGCCAAAGGTAAAGAAATTTCTGTTACAGAAAACGGAAGTACTCAAACTTATTCAAAAACTTTGGATTTGCTGTACGATGACAATTTTGTTACAGATGAATTTGAATTGGATTCAATTTCAGAAGTCAATGAAACAAATTATTCCGTTGGACAGATCGAAGACGCTGGTGAAAAAGAAAAATTAAAGGAAACGGTCGTTGTTGTTTCAGCGTCAAATTTTAATCAAAAGTAATTCTTTTTTCTCCAAATAAAAAATTAACTCTCAGCCTTGCGGTTGAGAGTTTTTTTGTATAAAAAATTTATTCAGCCTTTTCTTCAGCTTCAAGAATTTTTTCAATTTGAATTTTCAATTCCGGAAAATCTTTTTTCACGGTATTATAAACCTGATTCATTCTTAAAATTTCGTATTTATGCGCCGCAATATCTCTAAAACCGGCAATATCTTTCCATGCAATTTGATTGTTTTTTGAGCGAAATTCCGGCGTCAAACTTTTTACAAGTTCGCCAATATTTATAATATCCATTGCGATTGCATATTTCAGCATTTCGTTACTTAAAAATTCTTCAAGCGTTGTATCGCCTAAAAAAATAAATCCTTTATTGATTTCTAAAATAATTTTTTTAAGAATAATTCTGTCTCTATGCTGCATAAATTTTAACTTCCTTTTCAATTTCCAGAATACTGTCTTCAGAAATTGGCGCAGCGATAACATCAACGCTTAAATTCCAAATATCCTCCAGTTTGTGTTTCAAAGAAATTAATGTAAGCAGCGTACTGTCATCAGGAAAATCAACCAATAAATCAACGTCGCTGTTTTCAGTGGCAGTACCATTCGCACGGGAGCCAAACAGCGTAACTTTTTTTAAATTATATTGCGGCGCAATTTCCGCAATAGTTTTTTTAATATCGTCAATCGTCAACATTTTTTATTCCTCCGCCTCCAAAATTTTTTCAATTTGCATTTTCAATTCTGGAAAATCTTTTTTTATTGTATTATAAAGGTCTTCAATATTTATAACTTCGTACCTGTGTGCCACAATGTCTCTAAAACCGGCTATAGCTTTCCATTTTACTTGAGGATTTTTTCTGCGAATTTCAAAATCTAAATTTTTTACCATTTCGCCAACCTTTATTACTGACATTGCCATTGCATTTTGAAATAATTCGGTTGCTAAAAATTTTTCCTTTGAAGTATCGCCGAGCATATTCAATCCGGAATTAATATATTCAAGCATTTTTTTAAAATGAGTTCATCTTTAAGCTGCATAAATTTCAAGCTCCTTATCAATAATAAGTATGCTTTTTTCAGGGATTGGTGCATGAATTACATCAACATTCAAATTCCAAATTTCTTCCAACTGAACTTTCAAAGATGACAAAGTAAGCAAAGTAACCGTTATATCTGCGGAAAATTCCACCAATAAATCAACGTCGCTATTTTCAGTGGCAGTACCATTCGCACGGGAGCCAAAAAGCGTAACTTTCGTCAAATTGTACTGCGGCGCAATTTCCGCAATAGTTTTTTTAATATCGTCAATCGTCAACATTTTTCATTCCTCCAAGTCATTTTCAAGAATTTTTTCAATCTGCATTTTCAATTCCGGAAAATCTTTTGTAACTGTTTCATAAACATCTAACATATCCAGAGTTTCGTACTTATGAGCAACAATATCTCTAAATTTTGCGGCATCTTTCCAAGCAACCTGCGGATAATTTTGTCTAAAATCCATTGTCAAATGTTTTGTAAGTTCACCAATATTTATTGCCGTCATTCCGGTTGCGCGTTTCAGCAATTCGTTTTGTAAAAAATTTTCCAGTGAAACGCCATCCATAAATTTCAATATAATATTAATTTCAGAAACTATTTTTTGTAAGGCAATTTTTTCTCTACGCTGCATAAATCTTAATCTCCTTGTCAATTTCAATCATCCAACTATCTTTTTTGGGACCATGAACTACATCAACGCTTAAATTCCAAATATCTTCAAGTTTGTGTTTGAGTGAAATTAACTTCAGCAAAGAAATTGCAGGCGTTGTAAATTCCACCAATAAATCAACGTCGCTATTTTCAGTGGCAGTACCATTCGCACGAGAGCCAAAAAGCGTAACTTTCGTCAAATTGTACTGCGGCGCAATTTCCGCAATAGTTTTTTTAATATCGTCAATCGTCAACATTTTTCATTCCTCCGCCTCCAAAATTTTTTCAATTTGAATTTTCAATTCTGGAAAATCATCTCTGATTGTTTTATAAACAGCTTCCATATCAACAATATCATATTTGTGAGGGATAATATCTCTGAATCCCGCTATTGACTTCCATTTTACTTGAGGATTATTTTTTCTAAAATTCATTGTCAAATTTTTTACAAGTTCGCCAATTCTCAAAATTGACATTGTCATGGCAAATTGCCGCTCTTTATTACTTAAAAAATTTTCAAGTGAAGTATCTTTAAAAATTTCTAAAGTTTCTTCAATTACCTTCAAAATTTTTTGCAAAGCAATTTTGTCTCTACGCTGCATAAATTTCGACCTCTTTGTTAATTTCAAGCAAACTTCCTTTGAGACTTCTGCGAGTTATAATATCGACGCCAATTCCAAAACTTTCTTCCAAATCAATTTTCAGCCCCGAAATATCCATTAAAGAAATTGGAACTGAAAAATCAACAATTAAATCAACGTCGCTATTTTCAGTGGCAGTACCGTTCGCACGAGAGCCAAAAAGCGTAACTTTTTTTAAATTGTATTGCGGCGCAATTTCCGCAACAACTTTTTTAATATCGTCAATCGTCAACATTTTTTATTCCTCCGCGTCATTTTCAAGAATTTTTTCAATTTGAATTTTCAATTCCGGAAAATCTTCTTTTACAGTATCATAAACTTGATCCATTTTTAAAGTTTCGTACTTATGAGCCGCAATATTTCTTAAAGCCGCCGCCTCTTTCCACGCAACGTGATTATTTTTGTCTTTTAATTCCGGCGTCAAACTTTTTACAAGTTCGCCAATATTTATTGCCGTCATTGCAACAGCGCGTTTGTTTCTTTCATCTGTCAAAAATTCTTCAAGTTTTGAATCTCCTAAAAGTTCAGTTGCAACATCAATTTCAGAGCAAATTTTTTTGAGTACAGTTTTATCTCTAAGCCGCATAAATTTCAATCTCCTTTTCAATAATTAAAATACTTGTTTCAGGAATGGGCGCGGCGATAACGTCAACTTCCAAATTCCAAATTTCTTCCAGACGAATTTTTAAAGAAGCCACTGTAAATAAAGTACTTCCTTTGGGAAATTCCACAATTAAATCAACGTCGCTGTTTTCAGTGGCAGTACCATTCGCACGGGAGCCAAAAAGCGTTACTTTTTTTAAATTGTATTGCGGGGCAATTTCGGCAATAGTTTTTTTTATTTCGTCAATCGTCAGCATTTTTTATTCCTCCAAACCGTAAATTTTTTTAATATCTGAAGTGTACGCGCCGTTATCTTCGTGAACAACGAGCGGCGGCAAAATTTTTAAGCTGCCGACATTTGCGCCGACCATTGCCTCAATCATAATTAAATTGGCAGCGCGTCCAAATTTCGGCTGAATAATTTGCAGGCGTTTCATTTCCATTTGGTGGCGGTGAAGTGTATCGACAATTTCACAAAGTCTTGACGCCAAATGAATCATACAAAAAACGCCGTGAAATTTCAAAACGAATCTTGCGGCGGTAATAACATCTTCAAGCGTGGCGGTAAATTCGTGGCGGGCGCGTGATACGCCATGCAATTTGTTTGAATCGCCATCTTTAATTGGAACGTAAGGCGGATTTGCAATTACTAAATCGAAACTTTCTGCGCGAAAAATTTCTCTGTGAAGTCGATAATCGCCCTCCAGTACGGTAATTTTTTCTGTCAAATTATTTAATTCGACATTGCGCCGCGCAGTTTCAGCCATCAGCGAATTTAATTCTATCGCAACAATTTTTTCAACTTCGTCAGCAATTAAAAGCGGTATAACGCCGGTACCCGTTCCTAAGTCTAAAACTTTGTAGCGGCGTTTCAAAATTGGAAAATGGGCAATTAAAACTGAATCCATTGAAAAGCAAAATTCATTTTCGTTTTGGATAATTTTTCTGCCGGACTTCATTAAATCATCCAGCCTTTCGCCGTCACGTAAATTTAAATTTTCCATAACTTTACTATCTCACTATCACACTAACCAACTATCCAACTATTTTCTGCGTCCTTTAGATTTAGAATTTTTATGCTGGCGATTGTCTTTTCTATTTACTTTTTCTTTGCGTTTATTGTCGAATAAATTTGTAGCTTGAGAATCATTGCGGCGGTTGAAAACTTTATTGCGTTCAGGCTTTTTATTACGCTCGGGAGTTTTGGAGCGTTCAATATTTTTGGGACGTTCCAAATTTTTTGGACGTTCAAATTTAGGCGCAGGTTTTATAGGTTCAGGCGGCGGCTCAAATTCACTTTCAACGTCAGCAATATTATCTTCGGCAAGTTGTGAAATATTTTCGCCTTTTTCAAGCGGCATTAAACTTTCCCAACTTGTAACAACGCTGTCTTTGCTATTGTCAAGTAAAATTGTGGCGTTGCGGCGTGATTCATTCAATGCAACAATTTTGCCGCTTGTACCGTTTTCTAAAATGACGCGGTCGCTAATTTTTGGCTGATAATTTTTAGCCTTTTGAATGTAGTTTTCGTGGTAGTACTCGCTTTCATATTTCAGACAACATAAAAGACGCCCGCAAATTCCTGAAATTTTTGTAGGATTTAAAGACAAATTTTGCTCCTTCGCCATACGAATTGAAACAGGCGCAAAGTCACCTAAAAAAGTTGCACAACAAAGAGCGCGTCCACAGCAACCCACGCCGCCTAATTGTTTTGCCTCGTCACGTACTCCAACTTGTCTAAGTTCAATTCTAGTATGAAAAATATACGCCAAGTCCCTTACAAGTTCGCGAAAGTCTACGCGAGTTTCAGCCGTAAAGTAAAAAATAATTTTGTTCGTGTCGAAAGTATAACTGACGCTGATTAAATTCATTGGCAAATTGTGTTCAATAATTTTTTCGTGGCAAATATCATAAGCTTCTTTTTCTCTGGCACGATTTTCTTTAACGCGGGCTAAATCGTACTTTGTCGCCTTGCGGTAAATTTTATGTGGTTTGGGAATATTTTTAGACTCCGAATTTTCAGGCGTCGGAAGTTCGCGCACGCCTATTACAACGTCGCCACATTCAAGCCCTCGCGCCGTTTCTACAATTACACAATCGCCACTTTGAATATCATCTCTGCCGGGATCAAAAAAATGAATCTTGCCGGCTTTTTTAAATCGCACACCGATAACTTTTTGCAATGTAAAAATTTCCTCCTATTAATTGAATTGAAAACAATTATAACAGACTTTTTGAAAGTTAGCAGGATTTTTTTCGGCAACGGCAAAACTATAAAATATTTGGGAGGCGATAGAATGAATATTGATATTGCAGATACGATGGTTAGAACGGCTATGGATTCAATGAGAAATGCTTACGCGCTTTACGATGGAATAATTGCGGGCGCGTGTGTACTTGCGGCGGATGGTACGCTTTACAGCGGTTGCACGATTGATCATCCAATTCCGGAATATAATTTGGCGGCTGAAGTCGTTGCAATGGCTCGCGCAATTTCTGACGGTAAACGCGAATTTGACGCCCTTGCTATTGTTGCTGATATTGAAGGCTTATACACTCCGAACGAAGAAACTTTCTTGTTCCTGCAACAATTTGAAATTGGCGAAATTATTTTGGCGGACTTGGAGGGCAACGTTAAATTTATGCAGTTTGATGAAATTGTTCCCTACAAAAAACGCGCTCGTACTTAATTTTTATATTTTTTCAAAAATTAAAAAAGCCCGCTTTTTCAGCGGGTTATTTTTTTAGTAGAAAACTTTGTATAAATATAAGCCGTGAGCCGGTGCAGTTGCCGGAAATAATTTTCTTTCGCCGCTTTCAAATATTTTTTGAAAATTTTCAAGCGTCAATCTGTGCCGTCCAACTTCAACAACTGCCGCTACAATATTTCGCGCCATATGGTACAAAAAGCCGCTGGCGTGAATTTTTATCGTTAAAATTTCTTCAGATTCGGGAAAAATTTCAGCCGCGTAAATCGTGCGAATTGGATTCATATTCGTGCAGCTTGTCGCCTTAAACGCCGAAAAATCGAAAGTGCCGACAATCAAATTTAACGCCGCTTGCATTATTTCAACGTCCAAATCAAAACGAATGTGCCACGCAAAATTTTTCATAAATGGATTTAAAATCTTGCCGCGCTGAATTTTATAAATATAAATTTTACTTTTCGCACTGTGCAACGCGCTAAAATCTTTTTCGGCTTCCCACGCGTCAACAACAACTATATCAGGCGGCAGTGCGCCGCTTGCCGCGTAGGGAATTTTTTCAACTGCTATTCTTCCGTCAGTAAAAAAATTTACAACTTGCCCAATGGCATGAACGCCCGCATCTGTCCTGCCGGAGCCAATCATTGAAATTTCTTCGCCGAAAATTTTTGCAAGCCGTTCTTCCAAAATATTTTGTACTGCAACATTCGGCGGATTCTGACGCTGAAAGCCGTTGTAGTTTGTGCCGTCATATGAAATTTTCAGGGCGATATTTCTTTTTCTAAAATTGAATTCCATAACTAAAAAACCACGTTGCCGCGCAAATAAAAATCACTGCGACTACTGCGAAAAAATCTGCGCGAGTGTAAAATAATTTTTTCATATGTGTCCGCCCTTCGCCGCCTCTGTAACAACGCGCCTCCATTGCCATTGCCAAATCATCCGCCCGCCGAAAACTTGACAAGAATAACGGCACTAAAATTGGTACAAAATTTTTCAGCCGCTGTAACAAATTGCCGGATTCAAAATCTGCGCCGCGTGATTTTTGCGCCTTTATAATTTTGTCAGTTTCTTCAATCAGCGTTGGGATAAATCTTAATGCAATAGTCATCATCATTGCCAATTCGTGCGCCGGTACGCCGAATTTTGACAGCGGCGAAAGTAATTTTTCCATTGCGTCAGTTAATTTTATTGGCGAAGTTGTGAACGTCAACAAACTTGATAAAACTATTAGCAAAACTAATCTCAAGCTGATTAGTACGCCGAATTTTATTCCTTCGTCCGTGATTTTTAAAATCCAAAATTCAGCCAAAATTTTTCCGTCGTGGCTGACGAAATGAATTGCCATTGTAAATAAAATTATCCACATCAGCGGCTTGAGCGTTTTTAAAATTGTTACCGGCGGGATTTTTGAAATTGCAACTAAAAATATCGTCGCGCAGGTTAAAAATCCATATGCCGCCGCGCCGTCCGCCACAAAAATTAAAATCATCAGCACGAACAGCAAAATTATTTTCGTGCGCGGGTCTAATCTGTGCAAAAATGAATTGCCGGGAAAAAATTGCCCAAAAGTTATATCTTGTAACATTTTAATCTGAAACTTTGCGGGAATTTTTGGCAAGTCTGCCGCGTGTATTTCTGTCTAAAATCGCTTTTCTCAAACGAATTGAAGACGGCGTAACTTCAACAAGTTCATCGTCGTTAATATATTCAAGTGCCTGTTCCAAACTCATAAAGCGCGGCGGTACAAGTCTAATTGCCTCATCTGACGAAGACGAACGCATATTTGTAACGTGTTTTTGTTTGCAGGGATTTATATCAATATCCATTTCGCGGGAATTTTCGCCGACAATCATACCTTCATAAACTTGCTGATTCGGTTCAATGAACATAATCCCGCGATCTTGCAAATTGTAAATTCCGTAACCTGTAGTAGTGCCTTGTTCAAATGCAACCAAACTGCCGCGACTGCGTCCGGGAATATCGCCTTTGTACGGTTCGTAGCTGTGAAAAACGTGATTCATAATACCGTTACCGCGTGTTGAAGTCAAAAGTTCGGAACGAAAACCAATTAAACCGCGTGCAGGAATTAAGAAATTGATTCTCATATAACCCGCAATTTCAGTCATATCAACCATTTCAGCTTTACGGCGTCCCAAACTTTCCATTGCAGTCCCCATATATTCTTGCGGTACTTCAACGGTTAAATTTTCGATAGGTTCATATTTTTTGCCGTCGATAATTTTATAAACAACTTCCGGCTTGCCAATTTGCATTTCGTAACCTTCACGGCGCATAGTTTCAATCAAAATGGAAAGATGCAATTCGCCGCGTCCGCTAACTTTGAAAACGTCGGCGGAGTCAGTTTCCTCAACGCGCAATGCAACATTAGTTTGAGCCTCTTTGAAAAGTCTGTCACGAATGTGGCGACTTGTTACAAATTGCCCTTCCTTGCCTGCAAACGGACTTGTATTAACGCCAAAAGTCATACTCAAAGTTGGCTCGTCAACACGAATACCCGGCAACGCTTCAGGATTTTCAAAATCTGCAATGGTATCACCGATTGAGCCTTCAGTTAAGCCGGTAATTGCGATAATTTCGCCCATTTGCGCCTCTGCAGTTTCGACGCGGTTTAAACCTTCGTAAGTGTACAATTTGCTGACTTTTGCTTTTTTAATTTCGCCATTGCTCATCAGTGCAACAATTTCGCCGCTTTTAATTTTGCCGCGTTGCACTCTGCCAATAGAAATTTTTCCAACGTAGTCATCAGCCTCAAGTGTCGTGATAACCATTTGCAAAGGTTTATCAAAGTCACCTTCAGGCGCGGGAATTTCTTTAATAATCGTGTCAAGGAGCGGCTTTAAGTCTTTGCCATCGTCGTGAATATTTTTCTTTGCAATACCGGCTTTTGCGGCAGTGTAAACCGTTTCAAAGTCAAGTTGTTCGTCGTCCGCGTCAAGTTCCATAAAAAGTTCCAAAACTTCGTCAGCAACTTCGTCAATTCTTGCATCGGGGCGGTCGATTTTATTTATAACTACGATTGGCTTTAATTTATTTTCTAACGCCTTGCGAAGTACAAATTTTGTTTGGGGCATAACGCCTTCAGCCGAATCAACCAAAAGTAAAACGCCGTCCGCCATACGCAAAACGCGCTCCACTTCGCCGCCAAAGTCTGCGTGACCGGGCGTATCAATCAAATTTATTTTAAAGCCATTGTAAGAAATGGCTGTATTCTTCGACAAAATAGTTATACCGCGTTCACGTTCCAAGTCGCCGCTGTCCATTACGCGCTCCACAACTTGTTCATTATCTCTGAAAATGTGACTTTGTTTTAACATTGCGTCAACAAGTGTAGTTTTGCCGTGATCTACGTGGGCTATTATTGCGACGTTACGAATTTTTTCATTTTTACTCATTCAAAAGTTCCTTTCCAATTCCCAAAAATTAGCGCAAAAATTTTATCAGCTTGCAAAATGATTGTCAATTTTTTATGCAATTAAATTATACTTGAAAAAGTATTTAGGCTGTGAATTTAAATAATTGAAAAGTTTTTTATAATTATAATGTGAAAATTTTTCAGTACAAACATAGACACCGCCGCAAAAATAATGTAAACTGCTATAAAAGGCGGTGATACTATGAGAAAATTTATTTTTGCCGTGATGCTTATTTTGGTTACGTCAATTCAAAATATTGCAGGCGCGGCGAATTTTAATAATATTGATTGGAAGAATGCGCCGCGATTCAACAGCAAGGCGGAATTTTTCAAATATATTAAGGAATGTGAAAAAAATTGCAAAACTGAAATTGCGGTAATTTTTACAAATGGTTTGCTTGTGAACGTGGACGAATTTTTAAAAGTCTCCACAAATTCGCAGTACGTCAACATTACGTGGCTAAATGAAAAGCCTGTTAAAGCTTTGTATGAAACGGGAATTTATCCCGGCGCGAAGGTTGAATACGCTTACCGTACCGGCAATACTTCGATTCTTTCTGCCGATGAAAAAAAACTTTATAACGTTGCCGTTCAAATTGTCAATGAAGCCAAAAAGCAGCCAACGCCTTTGCAGAAGGAACTTTTTTTACACGAAAAAATTACTCAAAAAGTTTCCTACTATACCGCGCAGACTAATTCAAAGGCTCCGCGCCACTGTACGGCGATAGGAGCTTTGATTGACGGCAGGGCGAATTGTCAAGGCTATGTTGATGCTTTTTATATGTTGGGAAGAATGGCGGGATTGAACGTTGGTAAAATGACAGGCGTTGCAAATAACACCCCGCACGCTTGGAATAGCATAACTTTTGGCGATGGCAGGATTTACGCGGTTGACGTGACTTTTGACGACGCGTCTTTTGTTTTATCTGACGGCGAATATAATAATTACATTTACTTTAACGCGCCGCTTGAAATTTTGAAAACTACTCATACTTGGGAAGCGGCTTACAATCCAACTTTGCAACCAAAAATTGACGGCAGATATTTTTACTGCACCAAAGAATTTTTTGAAACCGACGGAAAATATTTTGCATTCAACGCCAGATCAGCTGAAGAGGCTTTAAATTATATCGCTCAAAGAATTTCAAAAAACGGTTATCGCTTTTCGTGGGGAATGGCTCCTTACAATTCAAATTATGCCAATACAAAATTTTCGTTGAATCGTTTGGTTCGGGAAATTTTGCCGAATCAATATAATTTTTATGGACAAGCTAAAATGAGTATTGCGCGGCGTGGAAATTGGATTTTTTACACCGTCGACGCGCAGAGTAACAATTAATTTTTGGAGGTAATTATTTTGAGTGAAACTGAAAAAAACGTCGCGCAGGACGACACTAAATCTATTGTTGAGACTACAACTATTGCGGACGTTTACCGCGCCGATAAACAACTTTCAGGAATTGTGAAAAAAACGCGGCTTATACAAAGTGATTTTTTTTCTGAACAGAGCGGCAATGAAATTTATATCAAGCCGGAAAATATGCAACATACCGGCGCGTTCAAACTTCGTGGCGCGTACAATAAAATTTCGCAACTTACAGACGAAGAAAAATCTAAAGGCGTTATAACTTCGTCTGCAGGAAACCACGCGCAGGGCGTAGCATTTGCCGCGCAGAAATTGGGCGTTAAAGCTGTAATTTGTATGCCTGCTACGACTCCAATTTTGAAAGTTGAGGCTACAAGAGCTTATGGCGCGGAAGTTATTTTGCACGGCGACAGCTTCGACGACGCCTATTTATACAGCCTTGAACTTCAGAAAAAGCACGGCTATATTTATGTTCATCCCTTCAACGACAGGGAAGTTTTACTTGGACAGGGTACAACCGCGCTTGAAATTATTAACGAACTCAAAGACGTTGACGCAATTTTAGTACCTATTGGCGGCGGCGGCTTTGCCAGCGGCGTTGCACTTGCAACAAAAGTTGTTAGCCCGCATGTAAAAGTTATTGGCGTTGAGCCGGAAAATGCCGCGTGTATGAAAGCCGCGCTTGACGCAGGAAAAATTGTAACTTTAAAAAGTGCTGATACTGTGGCGGACGGTTGCGCCGTGAAAACTGCGGGTACTTTAACTTTTGAGTTTTGCAAAAAATATCTGGACGAAATTATTACAGTCAATGAAATGGAAATTATGAGCGCGCTTTTATCTTTGATTGAAAAGCATAAATTGATAGCTGAAGGCGCGGGCGTTTTGAGTTTGGCGGCGTTGAATAAATTGAAGTTCAAAGGCAAAAAAGTTGTGGCGATTGTCAGTGGCGGCAATATTGATATTTCCACGCTGTCAGGTCTGATTGATAAGGCTTTAATCGCACGCGGCAGAATTTTTACTTTCAATGTGCAACTTCCCGATAAACCGGGCGAACTTTTGAACATTGCAAAGATTTTAGCTGATGAAAATGCTAACGTCGTTAAATTGGATCATAACCAAGCACTTGTTACAAACAGTTTCAAAAAAGTTTTACTCGGCGTAACCGTTGAAACACACAACTTGCAACACATTGAAAGAATTGTTAAAGCCCTCAACAAACACGGCTACGAAATTGAAAAAATTGATTTGCTCCGTTAAAAATATTTCCAATTAAAAAAACCGCTTGTAAAATACAGGCGGTTAATTTTTTTGGAAAATTTCACAGCTTTTATTTATCTTCGCTGTAAGTCAAAATATTTTCGTCCTGCGCGAAAGTTTCAGTATTGGTATTTTGAATCTCGGTAACGTCAACTTTTTCTTCGGTTATTGAATCCAATTCAAATTCATCAGTAACAAAATTATCGTCGTACATTAAATCCAAAGTTTTAGAATAAGTTTTAGTACCGCTTGAATCAGTAACAGAAATATTTTGACCTTTGGCTTTTTGAACAGTCAAAGTACCGCTTCCAATTTTGAAAATAACATTATTTCCGCTATAAGAAGTTTTGGAAATTTTGCCGCTTGAAATTTTAATTTTGTCCTGCCCTGCGGTATAGTCAGTGATAACGTCTTTGCCGCCTTCATAAATGAAAACGTCGTTACCGTCGCCGCCGGTTAATGTATCGTTGCCAAGTCCGCCGTACAGTGAATCATTGCCCGCATCGCCAAAAAGTTTATCTGCGCCCGCGTCACCGCTGATTTTATCATTACCTGCGTTGCCATAAATTGTATCATTACCTTTGCCGCCGGTAAGTGTATCTGCGCCGCTGCCGCCGTTCAATGAATCAGCAGTTGCTTTACCGGTAATGCTGACTGCCTTTGTAATGTTTGTACCGTCAACTTTGGTTACATTTTTGCCGTAGTCTTTTGTCAAGTCGATATTTTCAGAAGAGGCAAGCGTCGCCGTAATTATCGACGCGGTATTATTTGTACTTGCTGAAGTGCCATATTTCCAACCGCTTGGCAAAGGAGTTGTTTCAGAATAAACTTTTTTAGTTTCCTTGCCGTCTTTGTCAATGACTGTGATATTTTTATTTTTTGTATTTTGAACAGTGATATTGCCTTTGGAAGTTTTCAAAATAACGTTATTGCCGCTCAATGAAGCTGAACTAATTGAAACGTCTGAAAGTTTAATTTTATCCTGTCCTGCGGAATTATAATCAGTAATTATATCATTGCCGCCTTCGTAAATAAAAATATCGTTGCCTTTGCCGCCGGTTAAAGTATCGTTGCCACTTCCGCCATACAAACTATCATTTCCTGCATCGCCAAAAAGTTTATCGTTATCATTGCCGCCGTAAATTTTATCATTGCCATTTCCGCCGTACAGTGAATCATTGCCTGCATTGCCGGAAATTGTATCAGCACCTTTGCCGCCGTTGATTGAATTTGCCTTTGCGTTGCCGGTAAGACTGATATTCTTTGTAGCCTTTGAACCGTCAACTGTTACTACGCTTGTACCGTAACTTTGAGTTAAATCAATATTTCCAGCGGAGGCTATACTTGCCGTTAAATTTGTTTTCGCTGTGTTGCCATATTTCCAGCCGTTAGGAAATGTAGAAATTGGATCAGGTGTAACAGTAGGATAAATTTGGGTTGTTTCCTTGCCGTCTTTATCAATGGTAGTTATTTTTTTGCCCTTGCCGTTTTGAACAGTGACATTGCCGCTTGCAGTTTTGAAAATAACATTATTACCGCTGATGCTATTATTTGTTATGGCAACGCTGAATTTTATTTTATCCTGTCCTGCGGTATAGTCTGTGATTATATCGTTGCCGTCTTCATAAATGAAAATATCGTTGCCTTTGCCGCCGGTTAATGTATCGTTGCCAATTCCGCCATACAAACTATCATTGCCCGCGTCGCCAAAAAGTTTATCGTTATCATTTCCGCCGTAAATTTTATCATTGCCATTTCCGCCATACAATGAATCATTACCTGCATTACCTGAAATTGTATCAGCACCCGTTCCGCCTTTTATCGAATTTGCTAAAGCGTTGCCGGTAAAACTTCTTGCGGCTGTAATTTTTGAGCCGTCAACTGTTACAACACTTGTACCGTAAGTTTGAGTTAAATCTACATTCGCAGCGGAGGCTACACTTGCAGTTAAATTTGTTTTAGCTGTGTTGCCATATTTCCAGCCGCTCGAAAGTGTTTCAGGCGTAACCAAAGGATAAATTTGAGTTGTTTCCTTGCCGTCTTTATCAATGATAGTAATTTTTTGGTCTTTGCCATTTTGAATAGTGATATTGCCATTGGAAGTTTTTAATATAACATTGGAGCCTGAAATTGAAGAATCTGTAATTGAGCCGCTTGAAAGTTTGATTTTATCTGCGCCTGCGGTGTAGTCTTGAATTAAATCATTGCCACTTGAATAAATGTAAATATCTTTGCCGCCGCCGAGTGAAACTGTATCATTTCCACTACCGCCATAAATGGTATCGTTACCGTTGCCGCCTTTCAAAGAATTAGCCGCCGCAGTGCCAACAATGCTGACAGCTTTAGAAAGTGCCGCCGCGTTTACTTTCGTTGCTCCTGTATAATCTGACAAATCAATTTTACTACCTTTGAAATTTTCAAATACTGTTAAAATTCCGCCACTGATTGAATATTCTGCGCCGCCGCCAAGAGTTTCGCCGCCAAGTCCGCCGCCTGTAGTAATATCAAGATGTTCTTCATATTTTCCGCCAATTATATTTACTTTTTTATTTTTGGTTGAGTTGCATGTGTCATTGTACAAAGTTATTGAGCCGGAGCCGATGATGCTAACTATAACATTATCGCTACTGGTTAAAGTTGTATAACTTGAACTTCCGCCGATTGAAATTGTATCTTTTGAATGGAAATTATAAATTGTGTCGTTGCCGTCTCCATAGGAATATTCATAGTATGTACCGCTTTTTGAAAATCCCTGATATCCTTGAGTTTCTCCAACTGAGCGTTCG
Source organism: uncultured Selenomonadales bacterium (assembly GCA_937877565.1). Taxonomy (GTDB): domain Bacteria; phylum Bacillota; class Negativicutes; order Selenomonadales; family Selenomonadaceae; genus Quinella. The sequence goes on from CALFJB010000085.1 coordinate 18,054, forward strand.
TCTCCTATACCGTAAATGATGTCGTTACCTTTTCCCCCTTTTACGGTTCTGTGTGGAGTAAACGGATTATCTCCTGACAGAGAAATTTTATCATCACCGTTTCCGCCGTTTATAGAGGCGGCGTTAAAATCGACAATATTTATTGTATCGTCACCTTCACCGCCATCAATCGTATTTGCGAAATCATCTCCAAAAATACTTCTCAAGTTAGTATATTTTGATACCATAAGGGCATATTCCCATCTGTAAACGTCAGTATCTACAACATTGATAGAATCATTACCCGAACCGCTATAAATTTTTGAGTTGTAATAATTTCCTGTAACAGTATCTGCGCCGTCGCCTGCATAAATTGTAACGTAGTCTACATTATCTGAATAAATAGAATCATTTCCTCCGGTACCACTTATAACGGTATGGTCTTTAGTATTAACATTTTCATCGTAAACTATGTTAAGTCGCTTGCCTCTACTGACTAAATCATAGTTTGCACTTTTCAAAGTAATTTGATTGCTACCTACATTAACAATAACATCATTACCGCTGATTAATGTGGAAAAACTACTTGCAGCAATTTTCAGAGTGTCATCTTCATTAAAACCGGAAATAGAATCGTTGCCGTCTCCCCTTATGTATCGAATCATTACAGCGGCTGTGCCAATGTCAATCTTATCATTTCCTTTGCCGCCAATCAGTGTTGTATTATCTGAACCATAGTATGATTTTATTAAATCATCACCATAGCCGCCGTCGATAAGACCATTTTTGCCACGATTTTCTAATTCATCTGCGCCGTCGCCACCAAATATTGAAACGTTAATTCCTCCACGACTCGTAATAGAATCATTGCCGGAGCCACCTTCAATATTTGCATAATCTCCGTAATTTTCGATATTGTCATTTCCGTCGCCGCCATTGATTGTAGCATTTGCGCCGGAACTATTACTTATGTTATCGCTACCTGCACCGCCGTTAATTGAAATATTTTGTCCAAAATTATTTCTGATATTATCATTTCCGTCATCGCCGCTTACAGTCCAGTTATCGCCACTATAATTGTAAATAGAATCGTTACCCGCGCCGCCTGCGACTGAAACATTATTTGTACCATAATAATTTCCGATTTTAACTGTATCTGCGCCATCGCCACAGTTGATTGTGATATTGCTGTCAGAATCTTTTTTGTAGATAAAATCGTGTCCGTCTTTTGCATAAACAATTTTATCAGAGCCGGTAATTGTAAAATTGTCGTTGCCGCTAGTGAGATTGATAACTTCTGCAAAACGCTGAATATCAAATTTCAAATCTTTCATAAAAATCTACCTCCTAAACTAAAACTACTTCTATAAACCTCTCCAATATATTATACCCCCCCCCATTTGGATTTGTCAAGTTATATTTAAATTTTTCCAATAAAAAAACCGCCCGAAGGCGGCTTTTTGTGTTTTGTTAAAATTTTATTCGTCTTTGCTGACGAGAGTTAATTTTCCTGTACGCGGGTGGAATAAAAGAGCGTGAATTTTAATATCTTTTGGGATCAATGGATCCTCTTTTAAAAGTTTTACAACGTCTTTAACATTTTGTTCAGGGTTTTTGAAACCGTCCGCCCATTCTTTCAATTCTTTTTCAACCATTTTAATAGCGTCAGGCGAAACTCCGCGCTCTAACATTGCCTTTGTTAAACTTTCCGAAGTAGTCGCTTCCATTCCGCAATTATGATGACCGATAACTGCGATTTCTTCAACACCAAGTTCAAAAATTGTAACTAACAAACTTTTAACCGCAGTATCAAAATAACTTGTAACGCAGTTGCCAACGGTTTTAATAATTTTAGCGTCGCCGCGTTTTAAACCGAGTGCCGGTTCTAAGTAGCAAACCAAACGAGTATCTACGCATGTTAAAATCGCCAATTTTTTCTTGGGAAGTTTGCTGTCGTGATGGTCTTCGTGTTCGTAAGCTTTAAATTCTTCCGGCAAATTCGCGCAGAAATTTTCATTGGTTGCCAAAATTTCATCAATCAGAGCCATTAAATTATCCCCTTTATATATCAATTCAGCTTGCGTTTTGGTTTATCAAGCCATTTGTGCCAAATAAATTGCCCAATGATACCGCCTGCAAGTGCGCCCAAAAATACCGCTATATAGTGAGCCATTTTAAATGCTCCTTTCAGTTTAATTCTTACAAATATTTTACAGCAAAAAATAAATTTATTCAACGCCTCTAAAATAATGCCCGCGTGTAAAATTTTCAACTTCTGCACCGCCGAGTTTGTAAGCGTGTACAACCTGCGCGATTTCATCAGTGGTTAAAAATCTGCCGTCAATTCTGATTCTTGCCACGCCGTCAAATTCGTTGCGATTCTCAATCATTGAAAGGACTTTTGAATTTAAAATGTGCATACGGCAAAATTGATCTGTTACGACGGGGAACAAAATATTTTTTCGGTCGCGCAGGAAATAATTATTTTTGCGGCAAACGTGCGGGCAATTATCGACGTTGCCTAAAAAACTGCCAATGGCGCAATAAGCAGAAATCATAAGCTCCGCCCTGCCGTGTACAATACATTCAACCGGCAAGCAAGATTTTTTCGCAAGATTTTTAACCTGCGCGAGCGTCATTTCCGGCGAAAGTGTCACGCCTTCAACGCCTAAACTTTTCAGAAAATTTATCGTTTCAGAATTGAAAACTATCAATGAAAAATCTGTACGAATAGGCGCGGCTGAAATTTTTTTTACAATTTGCAAAGTGCCGACATTGTGAATATAAATTGCGTCGAAATTTGCGGCAGTCAAAATTTTTTCCAAATTTGAAATTTCGGCGTTGCGAACAAGGCGCGGCGTTGCAAGATAAAATTTTTTATTGGCAGAGTGAACAATTTTTTCAGCTTGAGAAATTTCCTGCGCCGTGATGATTCTGTTACAAAAATTTTCGCCGCCGTACAAAATCGAATCTGCGCCGCCGTCAATGGCAATTTTAATTTTTTCTAGCGTGTCAATCTGTACAACAATTTCAGTTTTTTCAGCTTTATAAATTGGAAAAATTTTTTCTTTGCTTGCAACGGCAGGAAATTTTTCAAAATTTTTAAGGCGCAAATTTTCAAGTTGTTCAGTACATTTGCGGCGGACTTCGTTTAATTCGCTAAGCGGCACCATTAAATTTTCTGAAATACGAGTTTTCAACATTATCAATTCAAAAACGGAATTGCCGAGCCGCCCAATTTGTTTAAAAAGCGTGTCGAAAGTCAACGGGCGATTTTTGGCAACTTCAGCAATAAAATTTGTGTCGGCCGTAACTTCGTTTTCGCCGTCAGTCAACATTAAATTAAGCGGCTTGCCAACTTCGGCGGTAACCACTGCGGCAACTGGAATTTTTCCAAAATTTTCATCTGCAAAATATTTCCGCGCCTCTGCAACTAATTCAGCGTCAAAAATTTTAAAGGCGCGGTCGTGAATTTTAACGCCGCGTGTATCTGCAACTTCAACCGTGCAAATATCGCCGTCCATTTCAAATTTTTCAACAGTAAAATTTACGCGCCCGCCAACTTTTACCCAAATTTCAATCTGATCTCCCGCGTTAATTTTTTCAGTCAGCTTGAGAGAAATTTTATTTTTTGTAACGGAATTGACGCGCCCAATTAAAACGCCGCGATTGTTTGGGCGTTTATCGCTGATTAAATTTTTGCCGGGATTTTTTTCAAGATAAGCCGTCGTAAAATCACGGTTGAAAATCTGCGCGATTTTGCGGCGTTCCTCATCAGTAACAGAAAAATTTTCACTGTCAGAATTTTTTAATCTGTCCAGCGCGTCACGATAAATTTTAACAACCGTTGCAACGTATTCAGCGCGTTTCATACGTCCTTCAATTTTTAAAGAATCAACGCCACATTCAATCAAGCGTGGCAAAATTTCCAACGTGTTTAAATCTTTTGGACTTAATAAATATTCGCCCGCAGTTTTCAAAAGTTCGTTGCCTTTATCGTCAACCAAAGTATACGGCAAGCGGCAAGGTTGAGCGCAACGTCCGCGATTGCCACTGCGCCCGCCAATCATACTGCTCATTAAACATTGCCCGGAAAAACAAACGCACAACGCGCCGTGTGCAAAAATTTCAATTTCAACCGACGAATTTTTAGCAATAGTTTCAATTTCAGTTAGAGTTAATTCACGGCTTAAGACGACGCGGCTAAATCCTAAACTTGCCAATTTTTCAACGCCCGCCAAATTGTGAACTGTCATTTGCGTTGAGGCGTGCAAGGGAATTTCCGGCGCAATTCTTTTAATAATTTGAGCCGCGCCTAAATCTTGTACCAATAGCGCGTCAACATTCGCACGACGTAAAAATTTTATGTACTCTGCAAAATTTTCCAATTCGTCATCATTTAAAATGGTATTGGTTGTAACGTGAATTGAGACGCCGTGAAGATGTGCAAATTTTACCGCGTCAATTAAATTTTCGCTGTCAAAATTTTCTGCGTAAGCACGCGCCCCAAAATTACTTCCCGCCAAATAAATTGCGTTTGCTCCCGCGTTTACGGCGGCTTTCAGTGCGTCGAAACTGCCCGCCGGTGCTAAAAGTTCCATTAAAAAATTTTCCTCCCATAAATTAAAAACGCCGTACTTTGACGGCTCTTTAACTTCGTAAATTAGCGTTTAAAAAAATATCCACGAATATATTTTAGATGCAGTACTTTTCTTCTCTTCAAGGGCTTTACCTGTACCAATAGCAACGCAACTTAACGGGTCTTCGGCAATTATGGTCGGTATACCGCCGGTTTCACGCCGAATAACTTCATCAAGTCCATAAAGTAGGGAACCGCCGCCCGTCAAAACAATTCCGCGATCCAAAATATCTGCCGAAAGTTCCGGCGGAGTTTTATCAAGGACGCGGCGAATACAAGAAATTACTTTGTTGATGGATTCATTGACGGCTTTTGCAATTTCTTCAGTCTCAACCGTGATATTTTTCGGCATCCCCATTATCATATCACGCCCGCGTATTTCCATATTTAAATTTCTTGCACCGACATAAGCTGCGCCAATTTTGATTTTAACTTCTTCGGCGGTACGCTCGCCAATTATCAAACGGTGTACACGTTTAATGTAAGTGGAAATATCATTGTCAAAAGTATTGCCCGCAACGCTCAAACTTTCACTTGTAACAATTCCGCCCAAAGAAATAACCGCAACATCGCAAGTACCGCCGCCAATATCGACAACCATATTACCAACAGCTTCTCCTACGGGTAAACCTGCGCCAATAGCCGCCGCCAACGGTTCTTCAATTAAATCAACTCTTTTGGCTCCCGCTTGTTCAGCGGCTACTTGAACTGAACGGCGTTGCACGTCTGTAATTTCAGCCGGAATACAAATCATTACACGCGGGCGAAATATCAAAGCTTTGCCAATGGCTTTATTTAAAAAGTGGCGAATCATTTCTTCAGTCATATCAAAATCTGAAATGACGCCTTCCTTGAGCGGGCGAATTGCAATTATATTTTCCGGTGTACGCCCAATCATTTTTTGCGCTTCTTCACCAATAGCCAAAATTTCGCCGGTATTTTTTTCAACTGCCACAACCGACGGTTCGCGCAGGATTATTCCTTTGCCTTTTACATAAACCAAAGAGTTTGCCGTTCCTAAATCTATTCCGACACTTGCAGACAACTTATCAAACAATAGCAAAACTCCTTTCAAGCCAAGAGAAATTCAAGCGATTTTATCACGGTTTATTTTTCTTTACAAGTGCGGAATTTTTCAATTATACGTCAGATTTTTTAATAGGTTCGCTTAAATCCATATGCCCCGAAAGTGTTTCAATTTCTTTGCCGTCAACAAGGAAACGCACTTGCTGAACTTCCGGAAATTCGGTTAAAGTCTTTACGACGGAATTAACCAAAAGTTCCTCACCTGTTGAACCGCCGGCGAAACTTTTTGTAATATTTTTGTCGAAGTCTACAAACGCCGTGCCGTCCTTAAAGTTTACGCTGTTAATTTTTGTGTTTTTCGGAAAAATAGCAGTTAAATCTTTTTCAGTCGGAGAATTTATCAGCAGATTCAAAACGGCTAAATATTTTTCGGCGTCGTCTTTAATTTCAATGGTGCGCTTGACGGCAACTAAATTAATTCCCGCGTCGTCCGGAAAATAAGCGGTTACTTTAATTTTCTGCTTTTCAGTTTGAGTAGCAGGACTGACAACTTTTGGCGGCTCCGGTTCAATATTTTTTTTAGGCTCCGGTGGAGGCGTCGTCGTTATAGGCAAAGTATTATCAATCTTTGAAGTTTTATTTTCCGGATGTACAAGATTAGATTCAGCTTTTTGCTCGTAATTCTGCGTATTTGGTGTAGGCGGTAATTCTTGACAGCCGCAAACTGCCAACGAAAATGTAACTATTGCCAATATTAAAATTTTTCTATTCAAGTCTTTTCAGACCTCCTTAATTCATAAAAAATCTTTTAACGGCGTTGGCGATTGCTCCCGCCAAAATATTTTGATAGTGATCGTCATCAAGTAAAACTTCTTCATCGGGATTTGTAATAAAACCAAGTTCAATCAAAGACGCGGGACAACTTGCACGCTTAATGACGTAGAAATTAGCCGCTTTAACGCCGCGATTGAATAAGCCGCCGTGTTTTGCAAGTTCTTCATTTAAAAGCATTGCCAAACGTTGTCCGCCGGAATTTGCGCCGTGATAGTAAGTTTCCATTCCGTGAGACGCGGGATTTGTAAAGGCGTTGCAGTGAATCGAAATGAAAATATCTGCTTGCGGCGGAATTTTATTAACGCGGGCTTGAAGTTCTTGAGTATTTGAGGCGTTCGCAGATGCAACATCAATATCTGTGCGCCGCGTCATAATAACTTTCATTCCTTCATCCTTCAAAATTTTTTCGGTTTTCAACGCAACTGCAAGCGTTACAGCTTTTTCGGTTGTGCCATATTGTCCAACTGCGCCGGTATCACTGCCGCCGTGTCCCGGATCGATAACAATAACTTTATCTGCGGCGTTGAAAGTTTCTTCCTCTTCATCTTGAATATCGTAATCCAATTCACTTTTCAAAACGTCTATAATCATTCGCGCAGATTTTTTCTTGGAACGATTAGCAGGCTGAATCGAAATGTTAAAAGCGTCTTCGCTTATTGAATCTTCAAAAGTAATTCTGACAATCGTGCGCCCAACCTCAATTTCTTTTACGGTAAGTCGTCTAATCAATTCGTGATTGTTGATTTTTGTACCGGACGCTTGGCTGATTCTTCCGGGCGTGGTATTTTGCATTGAAACAGAAAGAATATTTCCCATTGTATTTGCAGTAATATCTTCCGGTTTCAAATTGCCATTGTAAGAAATTTCGATTCTCAAAATTTCGTCGTCAAGGTCGTAAGCTTGAATATTTGTAATTTCGGATTTAGATTTTGCCGCCGCTGTACCGAAAATTGCGAGCGTCAATACCATCAGTAGACTTAAACATTTAAAAAATTTTTTAAGCAATATCGTCACTCCAATTCTTTCAAAAGTTGCCTTGCCTCATCAAGAGCCGCGTTAGTTTTATCTTCGTCACGGAAAATTTCAATCGTCAAGCAGTCGCCTTCGGTTGCGTCTTCAGGTAAAAAATTCGCCGGTACATAAAATTTTTTTTCGTCAATTTGTAAAACTGCGTCCGCCTCGTCTTTAATTTCTTTTATCAAAAATTGCCCGTCTTCATTGCAGGAAATTTTTATAGTCAAATAATCGCCGTCGCTTGCATCTTCAGGCAAAAAATCTGTGGATAAAATGACTTCGCCGGAATAATCTTCTTCGCCGTCGTCAATCAGCAAAACTGCTTCCGCCGTGCCGTCTTCAAGGTCTTCGATTCTGTCAAGGTACACGCTTATTTCTTTGAAGATTTTTTCTTTTCCGCTATCCATTGTTCAACCCAATCCTCCTCAACTTCCGGTGTCACTGAAAAATCTTTGCCGTTGCTTACGATTGTAACCGTTCCATTTTTCCACGTCCAAAAAATATTTTCAGTTGGAATACCTTCAGCCAAATAATTTTCCAGCGGTTCAAGGTGCGGATGCCCGTAAGTATTGCCGCCGCGTTTATCGGTAGGTTCACCGGCTGAAATTAAAACGTATGAAGGTTTAACCGTCTGCACAAAATTTTCAGTGGACGCGGTGTAACTTCCGTGATGCCCCGCCTTTAAAATGTTGCAACGAAGATTTTTAGCATCATTGTCCGCCCAAACTTCGCTTTCAACTTTTCTTTCGGCGTCGCCGGTAAACATCATTGAAAATTTTTTGTAAACCAATCTGCCAACAACTGATTCATTATTTGGATCGGTTTTTTCTGCGCCGTCGTTGACAGCTTTAACTAAATCTTTTGTAGGGTACAGCACATTAAAAGTTACTCCGTCGCCGAAGTCCAAAACGTCGCCTGCCGTCAATGAAACGTGTTGAATTTTTTGATTTTTGAGTTCCTTCATATAGTTCAGATAAAGTTTGTTAGTTGAGGCAATGCCATTATCGTAAACTTCTTTGACGGTAAATTTTTTATCTTTGAGGAGTTTTTCAATTCCGCCAATGTGGTCGGCGTGCGGGTGCGTCAAAATAATTTTGTCAAAAGTTGTAACACCCGCCTTGTCCAATTCATTCACTAATTTTGTACGCTCGTCTTGGTCTGAAGTGTCGATTAAAATATTTTGCGTTTTAGTTTGTATTAAAAAGGCGTCGCCTTGTCCAACGTTCAACATTGTAATTTTCAAATTGCCTTTAACTTGCTTTTTAGGTTTTGGCGTAGGTTCAGCAGCTTGATTATTTTCGCCAACTGCCGGAGTTTCCTCAACCTGCGCGACAGTTTCAGTTTTCGGCGAATTAGTTTCAGTTTGTGTATTTTCTACCGGCGCGGGATTAGTACTTTCAGAATTTGTATCACTTCCGCCGCCGCAACCTGTAAATAAAAACGTGAAACACATTAACGCCGTCAGTAAAAATTTTTTCATATTGTCTCCTTTCAAAAATTCAAATAAAAAACATTCAAAATTTCTAAAACCTGAAAATTTAAGGAAACGGCGGTCAAGGATGACCGCCGCGCCGCGCTTATCGCCGTGATGGCGATATGTGCGGCAGTTTTTTCTTTTCTTTGCTAGGCGTTTCTTTTCTTTTTTACAAAAATGAAAAGAAATGCCGTATTAGAAAAAATAAAAATTAAATTCGTTGCTTAAATTTTAGAATCATCACCTAAAATATAATTTTCAATCCCAACTGCCACGCCGTCATCATGAACGCCGGGTACAACGTACTTGCCAAATTTTTTCAATTCGTCCTTAGCATTGCCCATAACAATTCCGGTTCCAACAGTTTGAATCATTTCACCATCATTGCGCCCGTCGCCAAACGCAAATGAATTTTCAACGGGGATATTAAAATGTTCCAGTATCTTCAAAATACCTGTCGCCTTTGAAACTTTGTCGGAATAAATTTCCATCGTTTTATAGTGAAATGGATCTGCCCAGCCGGTAAATCCGGGCGTTGACAGCATTTTTTTATAAATCACATCCAAATTTTCTAAGTCTTGACGCGCCGTCATACATTCCATTTTTGAAATTGAAATTTCGTTAATGTCAAATTCACGAACAAATTTAGAATAATCCACGCCAATTTTTTCGCAGAATTTTTCGCAAGCCGGAGAATTTTTCTTCAAATAAGTTTCAGGGTAACTTTGAAGAATGTATTCGATATTTTCAGCGTCGGCAATTTCGCAAATTTTTTTAACGCCGTCCATATCAAGCAAACTTTCAAAAATAACTTTGCCGTCTACCAATTCCAATGCGCCATTGCTTGTTACAAAGCCGTCAAAGCCAAATTCCAAAATTTCCTTGTACAGGAAAGAAACTGGTCTGCCCGTTGCAATAAAAATTTTATCGCCCGCCGCCTGCAACTTTTTCATCGCTGATTTAACACGCGGCGTTATTTCTGTAATTCCGTTTTCACGATTTAAAATTGTTCCGTCAATGTCAAAAAAAATCGCTTTATCCATTCTTACCTCCATTATTTTTGTACATAATATAAACTTTCACGCAAAACATTACAACCCACACCAAAAAAATTACAATGTAAGCCTTTTCCGGCGTGCCAAAATTTTCGTAGTCCATATTCACAATCCAATAAAATCCGAACGTCAAAATTAAAGCGTCTGTCAAACTGACATATTTTTTAATAAACTCAACCAACTTAACCACCCCCGAAATTTTTTAGATTATATCATTTTATTTTCAGAAATAATATAAAAAATTTCCAAAAAATGCAATAAATCTGCTATAATTGTTAAAATTTTTTTTGGGAGGCTTGAATTTGCAGAATAAAACTAAGGCAACCATGACTTTGGCGGCGTGCGCAACTGTTGCAGCCGGAACTTTTCCTTTTGCCAACAGTGGATTTTTATTTGGCTTGTTGAATCACGGCTTTATAGCGGCAACTATTGGCGGGCTTGCTGATTGGTTCGCAGTTACCGCGCTTTTTCATAAACCGCTTGGAATTTCTTACCGCACTGAAATTTTAAAACGCAACCGCAAGCGAATTACCGACGCCGTTATAGAGTTTGTGGCTGATGATTTATTAAATACCAAAAACATTATGAAAACGTTAGAGGACGAAAACGCCGCCCGCCTTTTGATAGATTTTCTGGAAAATTACAACGGCAGGGTAAAAGTTAAAATTCTTGTTAATGGAATTTTGGCTGAACTTTTTACAGAAATTGACACCGGCAAAATTGCGCGGGAAATTGCGCCGATTATCGAAACTGAAATTAAAAATTTTGACGTTCAAAAAATGATTTCCGCCGCCGTCAAAGTTGTAACTGCTGAAAAAAATTCCAGCAAGATTTTAATTTTTTTACTTGAAACCGGCAGAAAAATTTTAAATTCAAAACTTATGCAGGACGAAATTTATAAAAAAATTGTGGAAATGCGCGAAACTTACGAAGGCGACAGCGCGGGGCGTGCGCTTGTACTTTCTTCAATGAATCTTACCGACGAAAAAATTTTGTCAATTCTTAATGAAAACGTCGAATTAAAAATTTCTTCCACAATCGCCGCGCTAAAAGTTAAAAAATTTGTTCGCAACGAAGATAATCTTGACGCGCAGGAGCTGATAAACTTTTTTGAAACTGCGATAAAATCCGCCATTGAAAGTATCGACGCCGCAAAACTTCAAGCCGAATTTGAAAATATTTTACACACCAAAATTGACGTGGCGGCTTATGTTCAAAACTTCCTCAAATTTGAAGACAGATTTTGGCAGCAGGATGTTGAAAATCTCGTCGATAAAAAAATTGACGAATTTATTAACAATACCGAATTGCAAAACCAATTTGACGCGCTAATAAAAATTATGCTCGAAAAGCTCATTGACGCCAACCACGATCAAATACCCGCGCTCATTCGTGAACGCCTCGACAAACTCGACGACGATAAACTTACTGAATTTGTTGAAAGCCGCGTCGCTGATGATCTGCAAATGATTAGAATTAATGGCTCCGTTTGCGGCGCGTTGGCGGGTATGTTTTTATACATTATTTCGCAGATTATCACGCAGGTTTTAAGTTAGATTTTTATTTTTTTTTATCTTTAAATTTAATTTTTAACTTATATGTACTTTTCTTTTCCAGAGCAAAAAGAAAAGTACCAAAAGAAAGTGCTCTTTACGGCGCGTCAGGGTTTCTAGGGCAAACGTAATTCCAACTTCGATTATCTACCCTAGTCTTCCTTATTCCTAGTCTTCCCCTCTATCTGAAACCTATGACGCGCCCTCCTAACCCCTAACCCCTAACCCCTAACTCCTAAAACCTAATCCCTAATACCTAATCCCTAATACCTATACTTAAAAGGAGTGAAAATTTTGGATAGATGGAACAACGCTGATACAACGCTTTTATGCGCCGCACTTTTATTTTTGGCGGCTGTCGGTTTTAGAATTTTGTACCCCGAATCAGTTGCAACCGAAGGTTTTTTATTTGTTACGGAAGCGGCAATGGTCGGCGGAATTGCTGACTGGTTCGCAGTTACCGCACTTTTCAAAAAGCCGCTCGGTTTTCCATTTCATACAGCGATATTGCCCAATCGTCGCGCAGAATTTGTAAACGCCTCAACAACAATGGTACAGCAAGAGTTTTTTTCACGGCGCACGCTTTTTAAAAAATTAGATCACATAGATTTTTTGCCGCTACTGATACAATTTTTTGAGCGGCAGGAAACGAAACATTTCATTTTGCTGGAAATACTCTCCGCGCTGAAAAAATATTTCTCGTCAATCGACAAATTAGCGCAGTCAAGAATTATTGCAACGAAATTGCGGCGGGAACTTGAAAATATACCAACTGAAAAATTAATCAACGGCGGCGGAACATGGCTTAAAGAATCCGGCAAAGACGTTGAAATTTTTGTAGCCTCAATGAAAACATTTAAAGCTATTGCCGAAAAGCCTAAAACGCGGGATAAAATTCAAGAATTACTTGAAAAATTCGCCGCAGAAAAAACTCAATCTGCAGGCGCGTTTTCAATGTTAATGGCAGGACTTGCTCAAATGCTAAACTTTGTAAACTACGAAGAAGCCGCTGAAATTATGCAGGTACAACTTATAAAATTTTTGGACGAACTTTCAAAGAATTCTCCAATACAGCGCAAAACTTTAGAGGAGTGCAGATTAAAATTTTCTGCACTTGCCGAAACTTCCGAATTTAAAGACTTAATCGAACGCTTGCAAATAGATTTAGCCGGAACTTTGCCGCTTGATGAAACTGTTGAAATTGCAATGACGCGCTTTGAATCTCAAATTTTATCAATCGAACTCAATGAACTTTTACCCGTCGCGCAGGATTCTAAAAATCTTGGCGCAGTTTTAATCGAAACTTTAATTGAACTCTACGACAAATTTTTAGCCAACTTAAAATCAGATACGCCAACAAAAAAAGCCGTAGAAAAATTTCTCGGCGAATTAAAATCCCGCGCCACCTTGTACGCTCAACCGCTCATTGGCAAAGTAGCAAAGTCCGCACTTGAACGAATGACGCCTGAACAATTAAATAGCTTGGTCTACGATAAAGCCGAACAAGACTTTGTTTGGATTCGTATGAACGGTTCAATCGTCGGCTCAATCATTGGCGCAATTATTTTTTTAATTATTAAAACCGTTTCCTAGAATATGTTTAAGAATAAGATTAAGAAATGGGCGCACAGGACGTGCGCCCCGCCGCGCTTGCAATGCAACGAATAGGAGCATTGCTCCGCCGTGATGGCGATATAATCTGCGCCAAAGAAAGAAAAGCTGCATTAAAAAAAATTTTAAAATCAAAATTACGAATTTTGAAACACGTTCTAACTTGTCATAAAAAATTTTTTACCGCCCGCTGAAGTTGGCGGCTTTTTTATTTCGCGTAATGACGCCACTTTTTAAAATCTGAAAATTAACTGTAAAAATATATTTATTCTTCATAATCTGAAAAATTCCTGTAAGTTAAAAAAATCTTTTCAGTTTTCAAGCTATTTTATCAAAATAATCTGAAAGTCAACTGAAAAAAATAATTAAAATTTATTTAAAAAGTGCTTGACAAAGAAAAATTTATGGCGTATACTACGCACGACTTGAAGGTAAGGAACAGGTCGAAGGAAGTAAAGAGGAAACATGGACACTCTGGACAGAGAACCTCCTGAACCGAGCCGGAAAAGTCAAAGGTAAATCTTAGGTTTTTCTAAATTAAATTTTAACGGTTCTATTTTAAGGAGGATGTTCAAAATGAAAAAGTCTTTAGTAGTTGCTTTAACAGGCGCACTCGTAGTTGGTGCTACCGCTACAACATTTGCTGCGGCAAATCCGTTTTCTGATGTTCCTGCAGGTCACTGGGCGTATAACTCAGTAACTAAACTTGCAAGCGAAGGCGTTATTGAAGGTTATGGCGACGGTACTTATCGTGGTAACCGCAACATTACACGTTATGAAATGGCTCAAATGATCGCTCGTGCACTTGCACGCGCTCCGCAATCCAATATGAGCTATGCAAGCCGCGCTGAACTCGATAAACTTGCTGCTGAATTCCGTGATGAACTTGACAGTCTCGGCGTTCGTGTTTCTGAACTTGAAAAACATGCTGACTTTGTTAAATGGGCTGGCAAAATCGAATACACTTACGGTCATTTACGCAACAAAAACAATATCACCGATGAAAAAGATACCTCTATTAGCAACGGCGGCGTATTCCGTCTTGAACCGGTTGCTGAAGTTAATGACCATTGGAGTGCAGTTGCACGTTTCGATGCAGGCTTTGATATTCGCAATGACTCAACCAATGATGTTAAACTCAAGAGAGTTTATGCTGAAGGTAACTACGATAAATTCCAAGTTAGACTCGGTCGTTTTGGTTTCTGCCCTGCAGTTGAAGATGGTATGGTAGTTGATACTGTTGTATCCGGCGGTCAACTTACATTTGGCGATAAATGGAAATTCACCATTACAGCCGGTCGCGTTGGCGCAGATAGTGATGAAGCTCATTACTATGGTGGTGCTTCTGCAAATGCTACAACAACTTATATCAATCAAATAGCTGCTGATGAATTGCACAATTCCGCTTATGGTGCTTTGGCTTCCAATATTTTAACTGCTTCAGGTTTAGATTCAACTGTAGTTGATCAGTATGCTGCAACTAACGGCTTGGCTGGTGTAGCATCCTCATTGGTCTCTACTCCTTATACCAATGGTTATTACGTTAGTGCTTATGATATTTATGGATTCCCAGTTTATGGTGCTCGTTCAACATTGACTGGTGCTGATCAAGCTACATTGGGTAAATATGCAAAAGCTTATGACACCCTTTATAATGCTGGTTTCAATAACGCTTATGTTGCATCAGTACTTGCTGGTAATGATTATAACACGGCTGTAGCACAAGGTATCATTGGTGCTAATACACATGTAGCTACTTACAATGATAGCATTAACGCTTATGCTGCTGATACTAATCCTACTGATATTCTTGGTCTTAACATCAGTTATGATAGCGGTGAAAAAGGTCTTTATGGTCTTGCATCTTACTACTGGGCAAAAGATAAAGACTTCCAAAACTACTTCTACAGCAATAGTGGCGACAACGACAAAGCTAACGTTTGGGCTGTAAACTTGGGCTATCGTTTTGCTGACAACCTCAAACTTTGGGGCGGCTATGCACAAAACACCAAAGCAGACAATGAAAAATCTGCATGGCAAGCTGAAATTCGCTATGGTACATATGGCGACTACGCAGAAAAAGGCGATTGGGCAATTTGGGCTGGTTATGCAAAATTCGGTTACAACGCCGGTATCGCAACTAACCAAACTGATGACGTTCAAACCGGTACCAAAGGCTGGCACATTGGCGCAGCTTATGCACCTTTCAAAAACGTCGGCTTGCTCTTCAGATATTCTGATGGTAAATATATCACCAGCAACGACAAATATCGTAAAGTCTTTGCACGTGCTGAATGGTTCTTCTAAGATTAACCTAAATTCAGAACTCTATAACTTAACTAATACACCGAGAGTCCTCGATTCTGTCGAGGGCTCTTTTGGTTTTATGTTATAATCTGCTAAAGGAGCTGATAAAATGGTAAATTTAGAAAAACGCATGGCAAAAGTTGAAAGTAATCTATAATGTGTTTCCAAATTCGTAGTTTAGACTTTTAAAATTTTTTTAACTTTTTAAATGCAGCTTTTCTTTCTTTGGCGCAAAGAAAGAAGCAACTGCTCGTACTCCTCGCAGTTGCAACCCGCCCAAAAGAAAGAAACAGCCGAATATGATTCAATCCTTGAATCAACATTCGGCGGGCGCACGTCCTGTGCGCCCACTGCTTTCCAATCTTGTTTGATTTACGATATTATTATTGCCATTACAAAATAGAAATATTATGGTATAATACATTTTGAAAGGAGGTGTTAAAAATGGCAGACTTAGAAAGCAGAGTTGACAAACTCGAAACGAAAGGTAGTAGTATTGAAGTTACGGTAGAAAAACTTTCGCAAAAAGTCGATGATTTTATTGCAGAAATGAAAGACTTTAAAACCGAAATGCGCGACCGTGATAACCAACGCGCCGCCGAAATTGCGGAACTTCGGCAACAACATAACGCCGATGTAAAAGAAATAAACAAGAAAATCGATGAAAAAGTTGAAAATATATCCAAAGAAATTCGCGGTATAGCTGTAGCAACAATTTTAGGCGTTGGAGCTATTGTTATAGCGGTTATGGGTTTTTCGTGGGCAATCTTTGCGCCGAGTAATTCCGCGCCGGTACAAATTCAACAACCACCCGCGCCGACCGCGCAAATTCAAACTGTTCCATAAAAAATAAAAATCGTCGAAACTGCTACTGACGATTGAAAATTTCAATATTAAATTAAATTCGTTGCGCCTCATAGAAATATGGGGCTTTTTACGTTACAAATTATATTCTGAACGCCCGCCGCTGTCAATGCAGGAAAAATTTTTATAGCGGCGAATTTTTTTGTAAAGAATTTAAATGGAGCGTGATTTGAAATGTCAGCAAAAGGCGATATGCTTGCCGGGAAATGGTACAATGCAAATTTCGACGCAGAATTACTTAGAGAACGTTCGATTGTCAAAGATTATTGCATGGAATACAACGGCAGCCCGATGATGGATTTGGGACACCGCCGCGATGTCCTGCGCGAAATTCTGCAAAATGTTGAAGTTGAACAGGTTGAAATTTTGCCGCCGTTTTTGGTTGACTACGGCTATAACGTACTTATGGGGCATGGTTGTTTCCTCAATCACGGCGTTTATCTTATGGACTGCGCCAAAATTAAATTCGGCAGAAAATGTTTTGTTGGTCCAAACTGCGGTTTTTATACTGCACTTCATCCGTTGGTTGCTACAGACCGCAACGCCGGATTTGAACAGGCAAAACCTATAACCATTGGCGATAATGTTTGGATTGGCGGCAACGTCGTAGTTTTGCCGGGCGTAACCATTGGCAATAATTCAGTTATTGGCGCGGGCTCGGTTGTTACGAAAGATATTCCGGCGGGCGTTATCGCTTACGGCAACCCTTGCAAGGTTATTCGTGATGTTCCGATTGATCCTAAGGCGGTTCGCAGATAATTTAAATCTAAAATACGGCTTGAAAATTTTTTTAATCGACGCGGTACGAAAATGCGCCGCGCCTGTTTTAGTTTTACAGAAAAATTAAAATCAGAAAGGTTGTTGGGGTTGAAAAGGGAATTGATTCATCTTGAAAACGTGGTTAAAAAATTCGGCGATTTAACCGTTCTTGACGAAATTGATTTGACTATTTACGAAAACGAATTTGTAACACTGTTGGGACCTTCCGGCTGCGGCAAGACAACTTTACTGCGAATTATTGGCGGCTTTGAAAAACCTGACGCAGGCAAAGTTATTTTTGGCGGAAATGATATTACTGACGTGCCGCCGAATCGTCGCCCTGTAAATACCGTGTTTCAAAAATATTCCCTTTTCTCCCATATGAACGTTGAAGAAAATATTGCCTTCGGTTTAAAAATCGCCGGTAAATCTGCAGATTATATCAGCGACAAAATTAAATACGCCTTGAAATTGGTTAATCTTGAAGGCTACGAAAAGCACAATGTTACAAAGTTGAGCGGCGGACAGCAACAACGTATCGCAATAGCCCGCGCCATTGTCAATGAGCCGAAAGTTTTATTACTTGATGAACCTTTGAGCGCGTTGGATTTGAAACTTCGCCGCGCTATGAGAAATGAACTTGTCAGAATTAACCGAGAAACGGGGATAACTTTTATTTTCGTGACGCACGACCAAGAGGAAGCCCTTTCAATGTCAGATACAATAGTTGTAATGAATCAAGGCTACATTCAGCAAGTTGGAACGCCGGAAAATATTTACAACGAGCCGGAAAATGCCTTTGTTGCAGATTTTATCGGCGACAGCAACATTATTGACGGCGTTATGGTACGTGATAAATTGGTTAGAATTTTGGGCAGAGAATACCCCTGCGTTGATGTTGGTTTTCCGCCTGAAAGTCCCGTTGATGTGCAAATTCGCCCGGAAGATATAACTTTGACTGAACCGCAGGAAAACGCTTTAACGGGCTCTGTAAGCCGCGTTGTGTTCTGGGGTATGTCTTATGATATAACTGTGGACGCGGGCGGCTTTTCGTGGCTTGTACAGTCCATACACGGGCGAAAAGTCGGCGAAGTTGTCAGCTTGCAACTTGATCCTCAAAATATTCAAATTATGGCTAAACCTCAATCTGAAGATGAGCAAATTGCAAAGGAAATTTGAAAATAACCTTCAATTAAATCAGAAATTTTGGTGGAGGCGATGTGATTGTTTCATTCAGCAACAGTAAGAAATTTATTTTTGGCTCCGTTCGTGATATGGGCGGGGATTTTTATTTTTGTACCGCTGATATTTATAATTTGGTACGGCGTGACGGACGCGGCGGGCAATTTTTCACTGGAAAATTTGGCAATGATTTTTCAAACAGAATTTTTTCGTTCGCTTGAAATGTCAGTGTTATTGGCGTTCGTCAGTACCGCAGTTTGTTTAATTTTGGCTTACCCGCTGTGCTTAATTTTGGTTGAACGCGCCAAAAGTGCGGGCTTGATAATAACTTTGCTGTTCGTGTTGCCGCTGTGGATGAACACGCTACTTTCAACAATGGCGTGGCAGACGATTTTAGAAAAAAACGGAATTTTAAACCAAATTTTGCGGCTGTTATCGTTGCCGGATTTTACGTTAATAAACACTTCGGCGGCGGTAGTTTTGGGAATGATTTATAATTATCTGCCGTATATGGTCTTGCCGCTGTACGTGGCACTTTCAAAAATTGATAAAAGCGTAATTGAGGCGGCGAAAGATTTAGGCGCGTCAACGTGGCAAACTTTCACAAAAATAATTTTGCCGTTGAGTTTACCGGGCGCAGTTAGCGGCGTTACAATGGTTTTTATACCGGCGTTGACAACTTTTGCGATTAGCGCACTTTTGGGCGGCGGCAAAGTTCTATTGATTGGCAACGTCATTGAGCAGGAATTTACTTTTGAATACGATTGGAATTTGGGCGCGGCGTTATCAATCGTGCTGATGATTTTTATTGTGCTGAATATGATTTTAACTTTTATTTTCGACAAGGAGGAAGTTTAGGAAACAGGAAAGCAGAAAACAGGATACAGATTAAAAATTTCAAAACCCTGTTTCCTGTATCCTGTCAACTGTTTCCTCCAATGAAAGGAGCTAAAAATGTCAAAATTAAAAACCGTATACTTGGCAATAATATTCCTGTTCCTGTACGCGCCAATAGGAGTTTTAATCGCACAGTCATTCAATGAAAGCCGTTATCGCGGACACTGGACAGGATTTTCTTTGAAGTGGTACGAATCACTTTTTGAAAACGAAGAAATTTTAGACGCGCTGTCAAATACAATTTCGATAGGATTTTTTTCAGCGTTAATTGCAACGGTTTTAGCGTTGGTAACTTGTTTAGCCCTGCGCGAAGTCGGGAAAAAATGGCGAGCAATGTTTATGAGCGTGGCGAACATTCCAATTTTAAACGCAGATATTGTAACAGGAATATCGCTGATGCTTTTATTTTTAGGGCTGGGAATGAAACTCGGCTACGGCTCAATTTTATTGGCGCACGTGGTTTTCAATGTGCCGTATGTAATGCTGTGCATAATGCCGCAGTTAATGGCGTTGGATAAATCTTTCTACGAGGCGGCGTTAGATTTGGGCGCGTCGCCGTTCAAGGCGTTTACAAGCGTAGTTTTGCCGGAATTAAGCCCAAGTATTTTTGCAGGATTTTTATTGGCGTTCACAATGTCGGCGGACGATTTTATAATAACGTACTTCACACGCGGCGCGGGCGTCGATACACTGCCGACAGAAATTTATTCGCAACTAAAATTGGGCATACATCCTGAAATGTACGCCCTTTCAACGTTGGTATTTTTTACGGTTTTAATTTTCGTGATACTGTTTGCGATTAACAGAAAAAGATTGGGACAAACTGAATTTTAATCACAGGCAATTTTATGAAAATCTTCGTCAAAATTATTTTTATCGCCTTGATTGAAAAAGTGCAAGCCCCAAATTTTATATTCGTTGCCGTCAGTCAAAATTATTGGATTGGCGGTTTCTTTTAATTGCAACAAAAAAATTTCCTTCCATTCGTCTTTTGGTTCTAAATGTGCGCCTTTCGCCTCAATGAAAATTTGCAACTGCTCCGCTGTACCGTCTTTTTTCTGCAGGAACAAAATATAATCCGGCTCAAAACGTCTGCCCTCTTCAAATGAATAAATTCCGCACTGCCGCTCATTTCGTACAAGAAAAATTTTGCTGTAAACTTTTTCCAGTCTGTAAATATTTTCGCTGAAATATTCAACCAATGCTTTTTCTTCGGAAGTGCCGAAATTGTCAGTGTAGGCGTACCATTCTTTGTCAGTTAAATCAAGTGAAAATTTATTTTGAGATTCGCCGAGTCCGTCTTTGTGCGTCGTCGAATAATTAACCGTTTTATCTTTGAAAATATCGCTTAAGCCGTGCGGAGAAAATTTCGCCGTACCTTCATAGGATTTTTGCGGCTTTTCAATTTTATCTGCAATTTCGCCCAAAACTTTAAAAACAGCCGCGTACAAAATTTTAGCGTCAGGGTTTTCTGCGTAAGTTTTTATGTCAATTTTTATGTTCCCTAAATAATTTTCGCCGAAAATAAAATTTTTTGTAGACTGCAAATTTTGATAAATATTTTTCAGATTGTTAAATTTGTAGGCTGGAAATTTACTCAACGCCTTATTAACAATAGCGTAATTTATCGCCGCAATTTCTTTAAAAGTTTTTGTGACGGCGTAAACATTAGATTTATTTAAATCCTGCGCGACGTCTTCAAGCAATAAATTTTCTGTACCGGCAAAGCCCGCGCTGATTTTATAGGTGTAAGTTTTTTCACGAACGGCGGGCGGCAGTCCTTCAACTTCAGGCGGCGGAACTTCTACACGCTCATTCAGAAAAACTACGCCGCTTTTATAAAAATTCGACTGCTTGAAACTTTCTTTGAGTTTATATTCGCAGGGGATTCTGTCCATTTCCAGTCCAATTTTTCTAAGAGCTTCTTGCAATTCTGAAATGTACCGAGAATCGTTTTGACAGTGATAATACAGCGTTTCGCAAATGTGCATTTCGTTTGATCTGTCAAAATCAAATTTGCGTTGAAATTTCGGTTTTTCGTCATTAAGTTGGAAAGGAAAATATCTTGCGCCGCGTCCAATAAGTTGAGCCTCTGAAATTGTAGTGGCTGAAGTTCGCTTGCCGCCACTTTGCCGCGTTTCATACAAGCGCACAATGTCAAACAAATTCAAAACGTCCCAACCTTCATCAAGTTTCTTGACTTCAAAAATTGCGCGGTAGGGATTATTTTTATCTTCCAGCGAATTTAACAGAATCTGATTTTCTTCAGCGGCTTTGTCGTCATTAACCGAAATACAATGAGCCTCTGAAAAGTCGTTTTGCAATTCGGCGGCTAATACTTCTAAAGTAATTCCCTTACGTGCAAAATATTCAAACGGGCGTTGCATTATTTCAAGCGTACATTTTTTTGACAGTTCGCGCAGTTTTTCGCCGTTCAAATTTTGTACAACGTCCAAAAAATCTGCCATAAATTTTTTGCTGTCTTCGATTTTTGCCGCCTTGAATAAAACCACCGGCTTAACATTCAACCTGTTATCTTGAAAAATTTTTAAGCGGTATTGACTCATAACCAATGCCAATAAAGCCTTATCCATAATCGGAAAATCTGAACGCAGGCTGCAAATTTCTTTAGAGTAGCCGTCATTGTAAAATTTTTTCAAGGGATAATCGAAAATAATTTTATCTTCGTAGTCGGCTTTAATGGCGTCGTTTTGCAAGTCGCAAGTTGCCGTAAATTCCAGCAAAATATTTTCTGCGTTTTGTTTGAAAATATAATCTATGGTCTGTTGCCACGTGTAGGAATTTTCATCGACCTTGCCGCCTTTTTTGGTGTAGGCGTTTAAATGGTGCGCCTCGTCAGAAATTAGGACAATTTTTTTATCTTGAAAATCTTCAATCGACATATCATTTTCACGCGGCGCAAAAATTTTTGTATGCAGTCCTTGAGTTGTGTTGAAACAAATATTTATTGCGTTTTTGTCGGCGGCTTGAAAATTATCTACCACGTTAATTTTGATTCTTTCGCCGTCAATTATTATTTCGTCCGCAAAAAGATATTTCGTAGAAGTCGAATTTAAAAAATTTTCCTGCGTCTTGTCGATTATGTTTGTCAGATTCACGAAGAATAAAAAATTTCTGTAGCCTTGCTTGTAAAGGTAAATTATCAGCCCTGCCATTATTAAAGTCTTGCCGCTACCCGTCGCCATATGAAACAAAACTTGCAAAGGGCGCGGCGATTTTTTACTTTCAAAGTGAGTTATGAAATTTTCAAACGCTGCCACTTGATACGGGCGCAACTCAAATTTTTTGCTCAAATTTTCTACAATATATTTTGGTACTTCCGAAATATAGCCGCCTTCGCGCAGGACTTCCATTTTTTCATACAAAAACATTTGCAAGCCTCCTTGTTGCGTTGACAAAAATTTTTCGCTGAAATAAAATAGGCAACGGTTACCGCCCCAAACTGGTAACGGTGAGGAGGTGATACCAAATGGAATATTTGCTTAACCTGTTGACAGTAGTCGGAGGCAATTTGCTCACCAAAATTATTTGGAGCAAGATAAAGAAATACTTCGACACTGACGAAACGCGGTAACTAAACCTTAGCGTTGAATAGACGCAACCCCCAAGCCTCTCGCGGTAATTTAGAGGTCTTGGGGGG
This sequence comes from uncultured Selenomonadales bacterium, assembly GCA_937877565.1. GTDB lineage: Bacteria > Bacillota > Negativicutes > Selenomonadales > Selenomonadaceae > Quinella. The sequence continues at coordinate 40,909 of CALFJB010000085.1, forward strand.
TTTTTCTTGCGCCTGTGACACCTATTGATATTTTGCTTAACCTGATTTTATCTATTTCACGTTGAAATATTAACACGTAACTAAAATTTTTGCAAGTATTTTTAATCGCCGTAAAAACTGCGCGAAAATTTTTTATCAGCCGCACTAATATTAAAATCTTCATCGTCAATATCGCAGTAATTCACATAGAGTAAATTTTTATCCAGCAACTCCATTAAAAAGCGTTGCTGATTTTCAAGCGTCAACTCTTTAAAATCGTCTACAGCCGCGTCAATATCAGCCGGAAAAATCTTGTAGCTGATGTAGCCGCTTTCAACCATTCGCTTATAAATCGCCCAAATTGTTTCAAAAGTTTTTGCCGCTTGTATTTCCTCTACAAAGTTTTGATTCAATTTTTTAAGTTCGCAGTAAACAATAGAAGAATTTGGCGCAATTTTTTTCATAACAATAATATTGCGTTGCAAAGTTTCAGTTTCGATATAATCCATTTGCTCGACAAGTATAAAACGCCTGTTGCCGCCGTCATTTTTGTTAATTTCCATAACTGCTTGCCCGGTTGTACCACTGCCGCCGAAAAAATCAAGTATCAAGGCGTTTTTGTCATTTTTTACAACGGCGTTGAGACATTCCATAACGGTATACAAAGACTTTGGATAAGAAAAGACCGTATCAGGCAAAATATTTTTCAGTAACTGCGTGCCATTAACGCTTGCATCAAATTTTGAATCCGTCCACACTGTTTTATAAGCACCAAAATTTTTGCCAATTTCAATATCGTAGCCGAATTTATTTTTTTTGACTCTCAACAAATCAAGAATACTTTCAACCGACTGCCGAGCATAACGCCATTTTCTTTCTACGCCCTTTGAATCAATCGGGTAAATATAATATTCGTCGTCAACTTTAACAGTCTGCGCCGTTGGATGAAAATTATCAGCTGAAACTTCGCCGAAGCCGACAATTTTTTCATTCTTTACAATGATAGGATAAAAACAATTTTTGGCGTCCGTGCGCAGGGATTCACCGCCCCAATTTCTAAGCGGCGACCAGTCAATTTCATTTTCGTTAAGTGTCCTTTCGCAAATAACATCAACATTTTTTGGCGTAACAAAAATTGCAAATTCGTGAGTGTAAGAAAATTTTGAGCCGATTGTGCCGCGTGGATTGTGAATTACGGTAATGCAGTCAATATCATATTCGGGAAAAATTTCTTCAATCAAAATTTGCAGGCGTGGTTGTTCATTTTTATCAATCGCAACTATTAGCACGCCGGTTTTAGCCAACAATTTTTTTGCCATTTCCAAACGATTTTTCATAAATACAAGCCACGTCGAACGGTTAAAGCTGTTGTTGTAGGCGAAAGTATTTGCATTGCTTTGAGGATTATACGGCGGGTCAATGTAAATGCACTTGATTTTATTTTGAAAACGTTTCAGTAGGCACGCTAACGCCAATAAATTATTTCCCTTCATTATCAAATTGTCAGTGTCAGAAAATTTTTCGGCAGATTGCACGCCGTCAGCAGAAAATTTCTTCGCGCAGGTTAATACTTTCGGCTCAAAAAGTCTGTCAATATCTTCAGCGGCTAAAATTTCATTGTAGAAAATTTCGGAGCGTTTTTGATCGTCTTTAGTTTGCCCGCCCTCAAGTACGCAGTCTTTATACGGAAAAGCTAATTCGACGCTGTCAGCAGTTGAAAGAAATTCTCCGCGCTCATCGACAAGCCCAATTTTATTTTTAAAGCGCGTGTAACTGCCGGGCAAAAATTCACGGTTATTCACCATCCAAGAAAATTCCTGCGCCTTGAAAATTTTTATGCCGTCCACTTCCACAAAAAATTTTTCGGCGTTTTTAGAATCATTCAGCAAAATTTTCAAAAGTTTGGCGTCGTATTTCATAGCGGCTTCAATTGCGACGTTTCTTAAAAATTGCCCGTCGATTGAAAAAAATCTTTCGTCCTGCTTGAGTAAATTCTTCAGATATTCAAAAAAATTCATAGCAATACCTCAATCAGTTTTTGTTAAAATTTTACTGCAAAATATGATATAATTCAAAGAAAAGGTGTTAGGAGAATGATATTGAGAAATTTAATTTTTATAATTATCGTGGCGATTTTAAGCGGCGGTTGCAGTTTTGCCGAAGACGACGCCGAAGAAAATGCAGTCTACGTCTACAACTGGGGCGATTATTTAGACCCTGAAACTATTAAAAAATTTGAAGAAGAAACGGGAATTACGGTAATTTACGACGAATACGACACGAATGAAAGTATGTACCCGCGAATTGCTGAAGGTGCGGTTCATTACGACGTTATTTGCCCGTCAGATTATATGATTCAGAAAATGATTGACAACGATTTAATTCAGCCGCTGGACTTTGAAAAACTTCCCAACGCAAAAAAATATATTGGCGCAGATTTTTTTGAGCAGTCTAAAACTTTCGACCCTGAAAATAAATATTCCGTGCCGTATTGTTGGGGAACGGTCGGGATAATGTACAACAAAAATTTAGTTGAAGAGCCGGTTGACAGTTGGAAAATTTTATGGGACGAAAAATATAAAAACGAAATTTTAATGCAGGATTCATCACGAGACGCGCTAATGATACCGCTGAAATTGTTGGGGCGCAGTTTAAACGAAACAGACAAAGAAATAATTGCAAAGGCGCGGGATATGTTAATAGCGCAAAAACCGTTGGTGCAGGCGTACGTTGTAGACGAGGCGAAAGACAAGTTAATTTCCGGCGAGGCGGCGTTAGGCGTGGTATTTTCCGGCGAAGCTTTAATGATAATGCTTGAAAATGACGAAATGGAGTTTGCCGTTCCGAAGGAAGGTACAAATTTTTGGATTGACAGTTGGGTAATTGCCAAAGACGCCGAAAACGTCGATAACGCGCACAAATTTATAGATTTTATGTGCCGCCCTGAAATTGCCGTGATAAATTTTGACCATTTGGGATATTCCACGCCGAATATTGCAGTACGCGACCTTGAAGAAGATGAAGAATGGAAAAATTCGCCGGTTGCATTTCCAGACCCCGAAATTTATCAAAATCAAGAGACTTACAAATATTTAGGCAACGAAATGGACAGGTTTTATAACCGTCAGTGGATGAGAGTTAAAGTTGAATAATATCTGCAAAAAAATTTCCCGCAATTAACGCGGGATTTTTTAATTTTGATAGTGTGATGATAATTTTAAGTATCTAAAAATATCGCAAATATTTTAATCTTCCTCATAAGTCAGTGCGTCAGGCACTTTAACGGAAAAATACATATCAACTTTTGTTAAATTTTCGTATCCATGCCTACGAAATAAACTAAATATCACTTGATGATTTTTGTAATTAAATAGCCACTCGTCGATATAGCTCACTATCCAAAAATCTATTTCATTTTTTAATTCGGTTTCTTTGTGTTCAATTAAAGTAAGTCCTCTTTTTTGTAAAAGAGCTACATATTGTTCTGCAAAGCTGGTGTTGTATTCAAGCGGAACGTAGGTATAAACGTGATAACCTTTTGTTTTATTCGACCGTTTACCGTCTGTGACACTGTCACCTGCAACACGTTTGAAATTTGGAATGTCCGCCGCCTGTGCCTTTACTATTGGAACAATCAAAAAGACTGCCAACATCAACATTAAAAATTTTTTCATATTAAAAACCGCCTTAAAAAATTTTTATCAGTTAAGTATCTGTATTTCTTAAAAGTTGAATCGTTACCACGTCTGAAACATATTTGCAAATTTCTTTTTTGTGCGTAACTATGATAATAGTTTTGTCGTGAGTTTGGTTAGTCAAGCGCGTTAAAAATAATTTTTCAGTTTCGGCGTCAAGCGCGGAGGTCGGCTCATCCATTAAAATCACTTTGCCGGGACGTAAAAAACTTCTTGCAATGGCTATTCTTTGCGCCTGCCCTTCACTTATACCGAGTCCGCCTTCACCTATTGCCGTGTCCAAGCCGTCAGGAAAATCTTTAAAAACAAAATCAGCCGCCGCCGAATAAAGCGCGTTGTTCATTTCGTCTTCAGTGGCGTCAGTTTTGCCCAAAAGTAAATTGTAACGAATTGTACCGCTGATTAAACTGTTGCCTTGAGGAACGTACACGCAATTACAGCGCGTTTGCGAACTTGCCAAATAATTTTTATCGCCGCCGTAAAAAGTAATACTGCCGTTATTTGGCGTCAAAGTTGCAAGTAACAACCGTAAAAGCGTAGATTTACCCGCGCCTGTTTCGCCCAAAATTGCCGTAATACTGCAAGGCTTGAAGTCGTGATTGAAATTGCGATATATCCAGCGCGAATCTTCCTTGTAGCGAAAATCTACATTTTCAAATTTAATTCCTACAGGTACTGAAAACTTGATAAAATTTGTAGTGTCTTCCTTCGGCAAATTTTCAATTTCCATCAATCTTTCAACAGACGCCATTGAAGTAATAAGCAGCGGGTACTGATGATTAAATTGAATGAACGGAATTTGAATTTGCTCCGCCAGTTGCAGAAAAACTACCAATTCAACATATGTAAAAGTATTGTTTTGTATGCCGTAAATCCCCCAAATAAAAATGACAATGTAGCTGATATTTAACGCGCCGTCAATTAACGACATTGCCAAAACATTTAACTTTGTAATGGCTACAATTTTTTCATAAACTTTATTTTGAAGTGATTTTAACCGCTCCCAAATAAACGCGGTTTTTTCTAAAGTTACAATCAATTCGCGGTGTTGAATATGTTCCTGCATAAATTGATGGGCTTTACTGTCGCAAATTCTTATTTCTCTGGAAATTGGCAATAATTTTTTGGCGTAGGATTGACCAAACATTATATTGACGGACATAATTAAAAGTATCACCAAAGTTAAAGCCGAATCAATCGATGCAAGATAAATGCACGTTGCTACAAGTTGTACAATAGCATAAGTCAATTCGGGAAGAGTTCCTATCAAGCAGTTGGAAACGCTGAAAACATCTGTAGTTATTCGGCTTAGTGAATCGCCGGAATGTATCCTTGCATTGTAAGAAACGCCGCCGTCAAACAATTCTTTGAAAAATTTTAGTGAAAGTTCATTGTTCATTAAGTAGGATTGTTTTTCGCGTAAATAAGTTTTAAATTCTTCGCAAAATATGCTAAATATTTTTATTGCCGCCAATGAAACTGCCAACAGTAGGAATGAAAAATTTTTGCCATTTTCGACGCCTTCCATAAAAATTTTTGTAACTTCTACAAAAAGCAATGAAAATGTTACCGCTAAAATATTCAGCACTAAAATTATCAGGATAGTTTTCTTTAGCGTTCCTGCGTGATTGTACAGCCACGCAAAATATTTTTTATTTATATTCTGATATACCATTTACAAGTCCCAAATCCTTTGCTTTTTGTGCAGTCAACAAACAACCTTTTCGCATTAGGCGTTTCCAGTAAGATTTATTTTTGTTGCTTGCACTTTCCAGAATCGACGCTATTTTATCAGTATTGGCGGACATTTCTTTTACTTCGCGCAGTAAGTCGGCGGCGGTAAAATCGCCGTTCAAATTTTTTGTAATGGAATGAACATAAAACGACGAACAAGGCAAACTTATTCGCTCCGTACCTGCGGCAAAAATGATAATCGCCGCAGAATTGACGCAGGAAATATTCACCGTCTTTATTGTACAATCCAACAGTTTCAAAAAATTAAAAAACTCCACTGCAATATCAACGTTGCCGCCGGGCGAAGAAATATAAATTGTCAGCGAATTACTTTCAGGATTTTTTTCAATCAGATTTTTAATTTCAGTTATAAAGGCATGTACATTTTCTTCATTTACACTGCCTGTAAAACTAATATCTAAATTTTTCATTTCAAAATTCTTTCTGTTAAATCGAAAAAACGGTACGGCTACCTGTGAGGCTACCGCACCGTTTACAAGTTAATCATTGCAGGTCGAAAAAAAATCGCCACGATGTTGTGTACAGCTCGTTAAAGATTCTACTATCGTTTTGTGGAGCCGCAGTTGCCACTACAACCACCTTTGCAACCTCCAGAGCACGAACCCTTACAACCTCCCATACAACCGCCGTAACAATTACAATTAATGTTTGAAGAATCATGCTTAGCTATTGCGCCATTTTCTTTGCTGTATTCAGCTAATTTGCGTTCCAATGCTTTAAGCGCATCTAAATTCATTTTCATTTTTTTTCGCCTCCTTTCAATTTTATATTAGAAACTTATTGATACTTTTGTTTAAAATGCTGAAGTGCTTCCAATAAAAAAATCTATCAAACTGTATAAGGACTTAGGCTTTTTTCTATATCCAAATTCTTCAAAATTTTGTAAGCTTGAAGTGCCATTTTGCCATGTTGTGCATCTTTTTCGTCGAGTTTGTCCATTTTAGAAATAAGCTCAACTTGAAATTCGCAAGCCGTCAATGCCTCTGCTAAAACCATTGGACACCAACGCTTATCTCTTGTTGCAAGATTGCCACGATATTTATAATTAAAACCTGCACATGTTGAACAAAAGCGACGCAATACACAAGTTTTGCAATATTCATCAGCCGTAGACTTTGGAGAATCCCAATCAACTGAATCCGCCAATATTGCTCTATCTCCCAAAACGACAGGTGTAAACATATGACAGCCATATTTTTTACTGTCAATATCATATGTTGCCATATATTTTCCCGTGCCACACCACTTTTTTTGAATTTTTTCTGTATCTGAAGAATCAAAAACACTTAAATATCTTGATAATCTGTTAAGCGGAGTAAGTGAAGTGTTTTTTAAATAAGCGTCTTTTAATATGCACAGTTGCTCACGGTACAATTTTGCATCTTCTACTGTCCAATCCACACCTTCAGCTAAAGCTGCCTCAACTTTATAACCTTTTGATTGTATGTCTAAAACGCCTTCCGCCAAATTTGGTAGTGTTTCTTTTGAAATTGTCATATGAAAAGGCTGAAATTCCCACACTTCATGAAAAAATTCTAGGTCTAAATTGTATTTGTCGGTACCTCTGTTAGTGGACTGCATTTTAATATTTCCGTCGTAACTTGCACATGCAACCAAATGATCTTTATGTTCACGCAACCAATTTTTTATTTCATCAGTAAGTAATGTGCCATTCGTTGTTGCAAAGCAAACGTACGGAATATCAATAACGCCGCCTTCAAGCCATTCAACAATTTCTTTAATCAGAGGAAAATTCATGAACGGTTCGCCGCCCATAAAATCTATCTGCAATTCGTCGAAGTCTTTACTTTCTTTTACAAATTGAGCTTCCTTCAAAATAATTTCTTTAGCCAAATTTATATCCATATAGGCGTTTTTCTTGTGAGATTCATAGCAGTAACTGCAATTAAGGTTACAGGCGTGAGTAACCATCAGCATACAAGTACGCCTGCGAGTTGAGCCTTCGTAGCCCCAATCCATTTAACTTTCGCCTCCTCAATTCGTGGTTTATAAAGCACACTTTAAAACCAACGAACATTAAAAATTGATTAAGAATTATTAAAAAACGCTTAAATCGCTTGCCATTCTTAAAAATTTGTATTATACTGCGCTCAAATAAAATTAGTATTCTGAAAATTAAAGTGTGGTTTTTTAACCAGAAAAAAAGACGCCGTAGCGTCGATATAGAGTTGAAGTAATTCGGCTTAATCAGCCGGATTATTTTTTTGCGAAAATTTTTTTACCCAATTTAAAAAAGTATTGTGCGTAGTACCGAGCATTTTACCGGCAGTTCGCGCAGAAATTTTACCCTCTTGCCACAGCTGATAAACTTCAGAAAAATTTTTGGGAATTTGTTTTGCAGGACGCCCAAATTTTACGCCGCGTTTTATCGCCGCAGAAATTCCCTCTGATTGGCGTTGCCGATTCATTTCACGTTCAACCTGCGCGAAGTAAGACAGCAAATTTAATGCAATGTCAGTTATCAAACTGCCGAGTAAATCTTTGTGTTGGCGCGTGTCCAAAAGCGGCATATCAAGCACAACAATATCAGCGCGTTTTATTTTCGTGATAATTCGCCACTGTTCGATAATTTCAGCGTAATTTCTGCCGAGTCTGTCAATACTTTGCACAATCAAAATATCATTCGGCTTTAAACTTTTCAGCAACCTTTTATAGGCGGGGCGTTCAAAATTTTTACCGCTTTTCTTGTCGATAAAAATATTTTTTTCGCAGACGCCGAAATTTTTTAGGGCGATAATTTGTTTGGAAATGTTTTGCTCCTTTGAAGAAACGCGGGCGTAGCCATAAATTTTACTCACTATAAAAACTCCAATCTTGATTAAACTAACATAAAAAATTTTCAAAAAATTTTAAATTAGTATTGCAAGTTTGAAATGAAATGTGCTAAAATAGCCGCGTAGGTTAGGAGCGAAAAGCTCTAAGAAATTCGGTAAATTTTTAGGAGGAATGTGAAATGCCTTTAATTAAAACAACTGCGATGTTCAAAAAAGCTTATGACGGACAATTTGCTATTGGCGCGTTCAACGTCAACAACATGGAAATTGTACAAGGTATTACAAGCGCGGCGGCTGAACTCAATTCGCCGGTTATTCTTCAATGCTCCGCAGGCGCAAGAAAATATGCTAACTCCCGCTATTTGGTACACCTTGTAAAAGCAGCTCTCGAAGTCAGCGATATTCCGATTGCATTGCATTTGGATCACGGTCCCGACTACGCAACTTGCAAATCTTGTATCGACGACGGCTTTACTTCCGTTATGTTTGACGGTTCCCACTACTCCTTCCAAGAAAACATTGAAAAAACTAAAGAAGTTGTAGAATATGCACACGCTCATAACGTTGTTGTAGAGGCTGAACTTGGACAACTCGCAGGCGTCGAAGATGATGTCAACGTTTCCGCTGAAAATGCACATTACACAAAACCTGAAGAAGTTGAAGAATTTGTAAGCAAGACAGGTTGCGACTCTTTGGCTATTGCTATTGGTACAAGTCACGGCGCATTCAAATTTAAACCTGAACAATGCACACGTAACCCTGAAACAGGCGTTCTTGAACCGCCTTCCCTTCGTTTCGACGTTCTTGCTGAAATTGAAAAGAAAATCCCGGGCTTCCCGATTGTTCTTCACGGCGCATCTTCAGTTATTCCAAAATATGTAAAAATTATCAACGAAAACGGCGGCAAACTCGATGACGCTATTGGTATTCCTGAAGACCAACTCCGCAAAGCGGCTAAATCTGCAGTCTGCAAGATTAACATTGACTCCGACCTCCGCCTTGCTATGACAGCCGGTATTCGTGAACACTTTATGGCTCATCCGGAACATTTTGATCCTCGTCAATACATTGCTCCGGGTCGTGACTACATCAAAGAATTGGTTATGCACAAAATTAAAACCGTTCTCGGTTCTGAAAACAGTGCTGCGGGTATTATGGAACTCGTCAACCAATACTAATTTGAAATTTAGCCCTACAAAGGGTACAAATAAAAATCCTCGTCAAACGCGGCGGGGATTTTTTGGTTGCGGGAAATTATTTTTATGATAAAATCATTTTGGAGGTGATTTGATGGGAAGTACTATTCTTAAGCGCGGAATGAAACTTACAGAAGAAGAAATTGCGGAACTTTGTGCCAATGCGCCAAGCGACGACGAAATAGATTTTAGCGACATTCCGCCAACTACAGACGAGGAATTTAAAAGAATGTTTAGGGCAAATCCAAAAACGCCTGAACAGTGGGAACAATTTCATAAATATTGCCCGCTGAAACATCAAGAACGCTTGAAAAAAATGCGCGAAGCGTTGGGACAAACTATTTCTGAACCGCCTGAACATTTAAAAAATCTCGTAATTTGGTAAAAAATTTCCGGTTGAATTGGCTGGAGTTTTTTTATTGCAGGAAAAAATTTTTGATTGTTGAAAATAATTTCTGGAGTGATGAATTTGAATGTAGATTATGAACTTGGCGAATATAAATTTGAATGGGATTCTGAAAAAGCAAAAATTAACTTGAAAAAACACAAGGTGGCTTTTGAAGAAGCAGCACGAATTTTTCTTGATGATTATAGAATTGATGATTATGATGAATTGCACAGCGATGACGAAGAAAGAGTTAAAACTGTTGGATTTGTGAGAAATGTTTTAGCCGTGATTTACACAGAACGCGGCGAAAAAAACAGAATTATTTCAGCACGTCGTGCAAATAAAAGAGAGGAGACTACATATTATGCCCAATTCTACGACTAAAGAAATACCTCCGCTCACTAAGGAGCAAATTAGAAGACTTTACGAACTTTCCAAAATGACTGATGATGAAATTGATTACAGCGATATTCCGCCACTTACTGACGAAGAACTTGCAAGAATGAAACCTTCTCGACTTCGCAAGAAAAATCTAAAAGTTGCAAGTTGAAGAAAAGACGCGGCTAAAGTAAAATTTAGCAACGTCTTTTTTAATTGGAGTGATTTTATGGGCTGGACTAAGCAACAGCAAAACGCCATTGAAAACCGAAATAATAATTTACTTGTAGCCGCCGCCGCCGGTAGCGGCAAAACTGCGGTACTCGTTGAAAGAATCATTCAGCTTGTTACCGAAGAAAATTTTGACGTGGATAAAATGTTAATCGTAACTTTCACGAACGCCGCCGCCGCTGAAATGAAAAATCGTATCCACAAAAAAATCAATGAAAAAATTTCAACAGTGGCAGATACTGAACTGATTGAAAAGTTGGAACGTCAAAATATTTTAATAAGTGGCGCGTCAATTATGACTATTCACGCTTTTTGCTTGTCAGTTTTACGCCGCCATTTCGCAAAAATAAATCTTGATCCGCGTTTTCGTGAGGCGGACGAACACGAACTGAAAATTTTGAAACAGGAAGTTATCGAAGATTTATTTGAAAAAAAGTACGCCGAAAACAACGCCGCCTTTATAAAATTTACAGATGAATTTGGCGGCAACGTGCAAGGCGATTCAGAATTACACGAACTAATTATAAAACTGCATGAATTTTCACAGAGTCGCCCGTATCCTCAAAAGTGGCTTAAATCTTTGGTTGAAGTTTATGAAAATCCTGCAACTTTCAAACTTGAGGACGGTACAAATTGGCTTGATGCCGTTAAAAATTTTGCAATGACTCAAGCCAAATTAACTATAAATTATTCTCGCGCAGATTGTCAAAAAGCTAAAAAAATTGTTGATGAAATTTTGCAGACTAAAAAAATCGCCGTTGCATTACAGAATTTTGAAGACGACAATAAAATTTTATGGCGACTTGAAAAGGCGGCTGATAATTGGGACAAATTTTTTGAAATTCTGCAGGAAGTTAAATTTTCGACTTTCAGCGGCGGCAGAAAACTTCCACCTGATGTTGAGGCGCAGAAAAATTATATTAAAACTATTCGTGACGGCTACAAAGATAAAATCTTAAACCTGCGCGAAAAAATTGTTACTGCTCCAACTGCTGAAATTATTTCTGAAATGCAGAATTTGGCTGACTCCGTGCGCCAACTTGTACAAGTTACCATTGACTTTGATAACGCCTTCGCCGCCGCCAAACGCGACAAAAATATTATTGATTTCGGCGATATGGAACATTTGGCACTGAAAATTTTGAATGAAAATCCCGCCGCCGCCGAATCCTACCAAAACAAATTTAAAATCGTGATGGTTGACGAATACCAAGACACCAACGGCGTACAAGAGGAAATTATCAGCAAAATTGTCAGCCCGCAGAATTTTTTTGCAGTTGGCGACGTGAAACAGTCAATTTACAGATTCAGGAACGCCGACCCTACAATTTTTTTGGACAAGTACAAAAATTATCCAACTGCCGAAAATTGCGAACGTATCGACCTTTCAACAAATTTTCGCTCCCGCAGTCAAATTCTCGACGCCGTTAATTTTGTTTTTGAAAATCTGATGACTGAAGAAAAAGCCGAAATTAACTACGACGAAGACGCACGCCTAAATTTGGGCGCAAATTTCGCTGCCGGTAAAAATATTTTCGACGAAAAAGCCGCGCTGTCAATTATCAATCTGAATAAAAATATTTCTACTGATGAAGACGACGACGCGCCGGAATTTGACAAATTAGAAATTGAAATTCAGCTTATAGCAGACAAAATTAACTCAATGCGTCGCGCAGGTTTTCAAGTTTGGGACAAAGATTTAAACGCCTACCGCCCGCTTGAATTTAGCGACGTTGTAATTTTGTTTCGTTCGATTGACAGAGCCGCCGCCCAAATTGTCGAAGTCCTGCAAAAAAATTCCATTCCCGCCTACGCCGCAGACAAAGACGGCTATTTTAAAGCTACTGAAATTCAAACGATTTTAAGTCTGTTGAAAATTTTGGACAACGCACGGCAGGATATACCTTTGGCAACGGTTTTAATCAGTCCCATTGGCGGTTTTTCGACTGAAGACTTGGCGAAACTTCGTATTAGCGATAGAAATTCTGAACTGTTCGATTTAATTTGTACTGATATAAAATTTTTGCCGTTTTTGCAGAAAATCAATCGTTGGAGAGAAATTGCGCGACAAGTCAGCGTTCCCGAACTTTTAAATATTATTTACCGTGAAAGCGGCTACTATGACCACTGCGCGAAGTTTGGCAGAATTGCACAGGCAAATTTGAGAATGTTAATCGACCGCGCCGCCGCCTACGAAAAAACCGCCTTCAGAGGTTTAAGCCGTTTCATTCAGTTTATCAAGCGAATTAAGGAACTCGGCAACGATTTAGCCGCCGCCCGCACTTTAAGCGAATCTGAAAACGTCGTGCGCGTTATGACAATTCATAAAAGTAAAGGCTTGGAATTTCCAGTTGTATTTGTTGCAGGATTGGGCAAAAAATTTAATCTGCAAGACCTGCGCGAAAATGTCATTGCTCACAGAAATTTTGGTATTGGAATTTACAACACGATTGGAAATGTTAAAGTTTCGACTTTCGCAAGAAAAATTATCGCCGAAAAAGTCAAGGCTGAAACTTTGGCTGAAGAATTGAGAATTTTATATGTTGCAATGACACGTTCCAAAGAAAAACTTTTTTTGAGCGGCACTGTCAACGACGAAAAATCTTTGAATAAAACTTCAGATAAAATTAATTGCCCGCTGGATTGGCTTTTATCGTTGGAAAATCTTGACAGCGTTTTTGATTTTGAAATTTTGGATGCAAGCGAAATTCAAATTGCCGAAAAAGATATTGTTGAAACTGCCAAAGAAAAAATCGATATAAAAATTGAGAAAGTACCTCCACTTGAAAATATTCCTGCGAAATTGTCTGTTACCGAAATTAAACGCCGCGTTAATAATGATATAGAATTTGACAATTCCACGCCTAAAAATTATACTTTTCAACGCCCAGATTTTCTTCAGGAAAAAAATATTTCCGGCGCAGAATTTGGGACGATTATGCACAGTGTTATGCAACATTTGGATTTTACCGGCGATTTAACGAGCGCAGGTATTTTGAAACAGATTGATAAACTTGTAAAAGCTCAAATTATCAATCCCGAACATCAGAAAATTGTTTCGCGCAGGGCTGAAAGTATTGCCAATTTTTTTAGTAGCGAAATTGGGCAAAAAGTTACCCACGCGCAGGAAGTTTATCGAGAATTGCCTTTCAGTTTTTTTGTTGACGCTAAAAGTACAAAAATTTTTGACAGTAACGAAAAAATTTTGGTGCAAGGTATTATCGATTTAATTTTTAAATTTAACGGGAGGTGGTATCTCGTCGATTACAAAACTGACAGAAATAACAGCGATGAACATTTTCAAAAAGAATATCACGAACAAATTAAATATTACGTTAAAGCTGTTGAAACTGTTACAAAAATAAAAATCGACGAACAATATTTGTATTTGCTAGGCGCAGGCAGATTCATTAAAGTTAGTATTAATTTTTAGAGAGGTGTTTGTTTTATGGAAACTTTAATTTTTGATTTGCAACTTTTTGACGGCGAAGAAGGCGGCGAAGGTGGCGGCGGTACTCCTCCTGAAGGTGGCGGCGGCGAAGGCGGTACACCTCCTGAAGGCGGCGGTGGCGAAGGCGGTACACCTCCTGAAGGTGGCGGCGGCGAAGGCGGCGGCGGTTCTTCAAGTTCAGTTTCTTGGAACGGCGCAACTGTGTATACTTCAGCTACAGTTACAAGCGCACAAACTTATACTTCATCAAATGCAGATGAAAACGCGGTTTTAATTTCTACAACTTCAAATGTACAAGTAACTTTGAACAATGCAACCGTTACGAAAACCGGCGGCGAATCTGCAGGCGATAATTATTCTTTTTATGGAATAAATTCAGCCGTTATGTGTATGGGCGGCGGTACAACTTCGATTGTTGGCGGCACTGTCTCAACTTCGGCGGCGGGCGCAAACGGTATTTTCTCATACGGCGCAAATAACGGCACTACCAACGCAACCGGCGACGGTACAACCGTTTATATCAAAGACGTTGAAATTACAACGACGGCGCAAGGTAGCGGCGGTATTATGACGACTTACGGCGGCACAACCTACGCTTCAGATTTGACAATTACAACAAGCGGCGGCTCGTCTGCTCCAATTCGTACTGATAGAGGCGGCGGCTGGGTTTATGTCAACGGCGGAACTTACACTTCAAGCGGCTTAGGTTCTCCTGCAATTTATTCAACTGCTGCCGTAAATGTTAGCGATGCAACTTTAACTTCAACTCAATCTGAAGGCGTCTGCATTGAGGGCGCAGGCTCAATCAATTTAACTGATTGTGATTTAACTGCAAATAACACCGCAACCAACGGCAACGCCACTTTTTATGATTCAATTATGATTTATCAAAGTCAAAGTGGCGACGCCTCCGACGGTACAAGCGTTTTCACAATGACCGGCGGCAGTCTTACAAGTAAAAATGGGCACGTCTTCCACGTCACAAATACAACCGCCACTATCAATCTTAACGGCGTTACAATCAACAATTCTGACAGCGAAGGAATTTTACTTTCAGTTTGTGATGACGGCTGGACTGGAGCAGATAATATCGCCACGCTTAACGCTACAGATCAAACTTTAACAGGTACAATTTTAGTTGGCGACGATTCAACTTTAAATCTGAATTTAAGCGGCTCTTCAACTTTCACGGGAACTATCAGCGGCGATATTTCCAACGCGGCGGGTACTTCTGTTTCAAATTCCATTGGTACAGTTAATGTTACACTTGCTGATAATGCAAAATGGTATTTGACTGAAGACACTTACATTACCAATTTTGACGGCAACGCGGCTAACGTCATTTCAAACGGTTTTACACTTTATGAAGGCGGCGTTGAAGTTTCGGGAATTACTTCAGATGACGGTATTATTACAAATTCTAACGATAATACTTTGATTAGCGGCACTGAATACGCTGACACGATTAACAACAGCGGCGATAACGTTTCAATCAGCGCGGGCGCGGGCGATGATTCTATTATAAGTTCCGGCGAAAGTGTTTATATCGAAGGCGGCGAAGGTAACGATACTATTGGAAATGGCGGACGTTACGGCACGATTGACGCGGGCGACGGTGACGATAATATAATTAGCACTCGTCAAAGCTCGTCAATCAGCGGCGGCGCAGGTAATGATACTATTACAGCGATAGGCGCAAACGTTACAATAGATGGCGGCGCAGGCGACGATTCTATTTCAGCCACAGGTGATAATGTTACAATCGTTACAGGCTCAGGCAATGATTCTATTTCCGGCGTAAATTCTACAACAAATATTGTTGCCGAAAATACGCAATCAAGCCTTGACGGCGATAACGTTATTTTAACAACTGCAGACGGTACTGTAACGCTTATTGATGCCAAAAATCAAGCTTTCTACCTTAACGGCGAAGAAACTGTATTTAGCGGCGACGGCGAAGGTATTAACAAGGAAAATAGCGTTTCTGATACCGTAGTTACCGGCACTGATTATAATGATAGTATCAAAAATACGGCAAAAAATGTAACGATAAATACAAGCGCGGGCGATGATTCAATTTACAATTCCAGTGCAAATGTTTCAATCGACGCGGGTGCAGGCGCAGATACTATTACAAATCTTGGAGCCAATGTTTCAATCAATGCGGGCGATGGTGACGATTCAATTTCAAATTATGCGCAGAACGTTACAATCGTTACAGGCGCGGGCAATGATTCTATTTCCCGTATATATTCAACTACAAACATTGTTGCAGCAGTTTCTGAATCAAGCATTGACGGCAATAACGTTATTCTTACAACTGCAGACGGTTCAGTTACAATCGTTGACGGCAAGGATCAAACTTTCTTGTTAAACGGTGAAGAAACTGTTTTCAGCGGCGAAACTGAAACTACCAATACACTTGCTACTTATCTTGCAGATTTTATGTTGCATAAAACTGAAGCCGGTTATCCTGCAATGGCGGCTGTTGCTTTTCATCCTGACGAAGAAAATCCAGCCGCGCCGACAAATTATTATTCCAGTGAAACTTGGACTGCAACTTCAACAGATGATTTAACACTTTCAGCAGTTCATTATTCGCCGGAAAATCCAACGGGCAAATGGGTTATTCTTGTTCACGGCTATGGTAAAACCGGCGCGGCTATGAATGATTTTGCCGCTCCTTACCTCGCGCAGGGCTTAGACGTTTTAATAATTGACCAACGCGCCGCCGGAAATTCTGAAGGCGAATGGTTGACAATGGGCGTTGCTGAAAGTGTTGATATTGCAGTTTGGACTCAAGAAATTGCCAAAACAAATGCTAATGCTCAAATTACTTTGCACGGCGTTTCAATGGGCGCGGCTACCGTTATGTTGGCGGCGGCTCTTTCTCAAATTACAAATGTTACTGCAATGATCGAAGACTGCGGCTACGGCAATGTTGCAAAGGTTTTAACTGATTTGCTGACGGCTTACGGTAGTGAATTCGGCATTACCGGCAATATTGAAGAATTGGCTGAAGAAATATTTAAAGCGGGAGAAACTTTGACAGGTTACGACGTTTCGCAAGCCGCGCCTGAAAGTGTTATCGCGCAGGTTACAGTTCCTTCGCTTTTCATTCACGGCAACGCCGATACAGCAATTCCCGTTACCAACGCGCAAGCTTTGTACAATGCAAGCGGCGCAAGTGATAAAACTTTATTGACAATCGAAGGCGCAGGACACGCAATGAGCGCAGTTGTTGATTCTGCAACTTATCTTAGTGCCGCCATGACTTTGATTAATAATTCAACTGAAGAAATTGGCGCGTCAATTAATTCAACTGTCGATAATAAAAATGTTCGCGGCACAATTTATGACGATAATATTAAAATTTTCGGCTACAATGACACAATCGACGCGGGCGCAGGTGCAGACAAAATTTCCGTGACAGGCGAAAATATTTCAATCGACGCGGGCGAAGGTAATAACACTGTCGAAATTTACAGCAGTTTTTATGACACGATTATTTCAGGTAGCGGCGACGATTCTATTTCCGTCGGCAAAGGCGATCACTTAAGCATTTCAAGCGGCGAAGGTAAAGATTCAATTATTGGTACAGCGTTTGGAATTGAAGATGATGACTGGAGCTTTGGCGGCTACGCTACAGTTGACGCGGGCGCGGGTAATGATTATATTGCGCCTTTCTATTCTGATAATTCTTCAATCAACGCGGGCGACGGCGACGACACAATTATTAACAACGGCGCAAATACTACGATTGACGCGGGCGCAGGTAATGATTATATCGAAATTACAAACAACGCTACAGATAAATTTGAAACCGCTATTATAAATGCAGGCGACGGCGCAGATACAATTTCAATTAGCGGCGAAAATACTACGATTGACGGCGGCGCGGGTAATGATTCTATTACTGCGATTGAGGCTGATAAAATTTCAATCAACGCGGGCGACGGCGATAACTACGTTTTCAACGCCTTTGCTTATTACGACGAAGACGGCAATTTTGTTTCAAAATATACCTTCGACGAAAACGGAAATTTGGTTTCGAGAACCAATAAAAATTCCAAACAATCTACAGCCGCAACGATTGTTGGCGGAAGTGGCAACGATACACTCATTAATCAAGGAATTGATAACGCTACAGTTGACGCGGGCGAAGGAAATAATTTTATTGGACTTTATCACAGCTACTACAATACAATCACGACCGGTAGCGGTAATGATTCTGTTGTTGTTGATAAGGGACATTATGTAAACGTTTCAACCGGCGCGGGCGATGATTCAATTATTGGACGTATCGGCACAGTTGAGGCGGACTCGTGGGCGTTTGGCGGTCATGCAACCATTGACGCGGGCGCGGGCAATGATTATATCGCTCCAATTTACAGTAATGATTCTTCGATTTACGGCGGCGACGGTAACGACACAATCATTAACAACGGTCAAAATACAACCATTGACGGCGGCGCAGGCGACGATTATATTAAACTTACAAATAATTACGAAAACACAACCAAAGATTATGAACCTCAAACAATTATCGCAAGCGCGGGCAATGATTCTATTTCCGGCGTAACTTCAAATACAAATATTGTTGCTAATGTTACAAATTCAACTTTAAGCGGCAACAACGTTATTTTGACGACGGCGGACGGAACTTTAACGCTCTTTGACGCTAAGGGACAAAACTTTTTCTTAAATGGTGATTCTACAGTTTATGGAGGTAGTGACGGATTGGGTACAAAAACTATTTTAGCCGGTATGTCTGATGTAATTGACGGCGTAAAATATACCGCAGTTGACGACACGGCAATACTTAACTTAGATTCTGAAGGTAAAGTTACGGGAATTGCAAGCGGCAAAGTTGACGCCACAATTAATGAGGCTGAAACTACTCCTACTATTACGCTTGACGGTACAACTGCATTTGATTTTTCTGCAACCGGCTCAACAACCGACGGACTTAATATAAAAGTTGGCAACCAGTCAATTAATTATATGGAAGGCAAAGTAAATTATACTGCTGATAAAATTACATTTGCCGAAGGCGAATTAAAACTCAAGTCAACTGATTCAACTTTCTCAACAATTATGGGGACTATCGTTTTGACAGTACCTTCAAGCGGACTTGAAATTAATACCGGCTCCAAAAACTTTGAATTAAATTTGACAAATGAAATTGTTGCAACGTTTGCCGACGATTCATTATTGAGCGGTTCTTTGAAACTTTCAGGAAAAATTTCCCGCAACGGCGAAGATAAATCTGCAACTTTGTCTGAAGGCGCAAAATTAATTTCAGATCATCTTACAATAAAAGGTACTGAACTTGATTTGAATTTTGGAATTACCGCAAATAAAGAATCTGTACTTGCGATTGACGGTATGACGCTCATAGTTAAAGACGGTTCAGATTTAAATATTACAGGCACGTCTTTTGGAATTGAAGGCGATATGGCGGTTTCCGGCGGCGATTTTTCATTTGGTTTACTTTCTTTAATCCTCAATCAATCTTTGGACGATTTAAAATTAAGTCCCGGCGCAACTCTCCAATTTACGCCGAAAAATTTAATTCCTATTACAATTACGGCTGCTGAAGATTCTGCTACTTCAATGTCGATTAAAGATAAAATAATTTCTGTTACAACTTCAGACGATAAAGCAATTTCAATTAAATTTAGCGGCGTAGATGTCGGTACTTTGAATATTATCGGTACTGTTGCATTAGACACTGAAAACCAAACTATCACAATTAATAAAGATACAAAAGTTAAATTAATAACCGCGTCCGGCGTAACTTTTGACAGTGTTGCAAATGAAGATGTCAAAGCCACACTTTCAGTTGACGAAACAACCGGCGCAATGACTTTGAAAACTTCAGACGGCGCATCACTGTTGCAAGCCGGAGCAAATGATACAAATACCGAATCCTTTACCGTTTCTGTTATAAACGCTGAAGGCGAAACTTTGCTTGAAGATGTTGTAGTTTCCTCAAAAGGCGAATTTACTTTAGGCGAAGACAATGCTATTACCGTTGCCAAAGATTCTACTTTAAATGCTACATTCGCTGACGGTCATTCAATTTCTTTAAAGGCTACAGACGACGCGGGCGGCAAAATTGAATTTACTGAAGACGGTATTCAATTTACACCGAATACAGGCGACGGCAATTTGGAACTTTCAGTTACAAGAGACGGCGAAACGCGCACGGCGTCCCTTGAAGTTACGGGTACTGTTACTTATCAATTCGACGGCGATATTTCGCTCGCGCAGGGTACAGTTGTTAAAAATGTTTTTGAAGACGGCAACATATTAACAATCACTGCCAATACTGATGCAAGCGGTACAATTCATTTGGACGCTGAAGACGGCTTGAAAATTTCGCCTTCAACTGCAGACGCTTTGAAAGTTGAAGTATCTAACGCTGAAGGAACAATTTATACTATAAATTCGATTGTCGGCGAGATAGATTATAGCGGCGGCGTTGTTACTTTAAGCGACGGCACTGAAATTACTATGACAGATTATGAAAATCTTACTTCAAATATCAAAGTAAGCGGCGGTTCTACTTTAATTAAATTTGAAGACGACCGCGCAACCTACACCGTCGGCGAAAATGCAACCTTCCTTGTTGATTGGGCTGACAGCTTAACTTGGAAGGCAAGCAACGGTACTGAAGTAATTGATAATTATGACGGTAATTTAACTTTATCCAAAGGCGCAACTTTCGACAGCGACGACAATATAACTACTTTCATACTTGCAGAAGCCGGAACTTACACGATTAACGGCAACACAGTTAAAACAACTGCAGATGGCGTTGAAGTTAAACTTTCAAACAACGATACAGTTGAATTTGATATTGGCGCGGCTGTCGATTACAGCAACTATAACATTGAAGGCGAAAGCGGCAACAGTATTCAACTTACTGCAAATGCTCCTTCGGTTATTATGTACAAGCAAGGCACGGTTAATATTGAAGGCAGTACTTTCACACTTACCGAAGACGATGCAGACGGTATTAAACTTAGCTCTCCCAAAGACAATGAATTTAGCGTTTCCCGCGTAATTTCCGAAGATGAAGTTGAAAAATACAAGATTGACGCATCAGACGTTGGAAAAGTTTTTGAGGAAGTTGTAGAAATTTTCAACGACGAAACTTTTTCTGTACAACTTGCCGGAAACGGTATTAAACAAATTGATGGTCTTTCAAATACTACTGAAATTGTAAACACCGCAATTTTTGATGGCGAAATTGATCCGGAAGGAAATTATTTCTTTATTTCAACTGACAGCGCAGGAACATTTAAATTCGGTTCAAACACTTATGAAATTGCCAAAGACGATAACGTTACACTCAAAATTAAATTTGACAAAGACGGAGACGGCGTAGTAACTGAAGTTACAGATTTAGTCGGCGATATTGAAGGTAAAGCCGGTACAGAATTAAAAGTTAATGACACAGAATTTAAACTTAGTGCAGCTGAAGACGCGCTTAAAGTTTCAGCAGACGAAGACGGCAAAATTACACTTTCCGGCTTGTCAGATGAAGCGACAGTAACATATACCGAAACAAATGTTGCAGTAGAAATGACTGAACCGACAATTACAATTAACGGCGTAACTTATACCGCAGACGGCGACGAAGATAAAATTACAATCGAAAACCAAACAATCAGCGGAATTGACGAAAATGCAACATTCCAAATTTCACAAGCCGGCACTTACAATATTAACGGCAACGAAATTACAACCACTGAAGATAATGTTGAAGTTAAAGTTTTAAACGACGATGCAATAGAATTTGATATTGGCGCGGTAACTGTTGAAGGACACGAAATTAGCGGCGACGAAGGTACAAAAGTTCAACTTTCAAACGATGAAGTTTCGCTTGTTATGTACAAAACAGGTACAGCAACTTTGGACGGACAAACTTTTGAACTGCTTGAAGACGTTGAAAACGGCGTAGTTGTTTCAAAGACTGATGAAGGCTTTAAAGTTTCGCACCTTATGACGGCTGCGGAAGTTGAAAGATACGGCGACCCTGAAACATTCATTGGAAAATATTTTGATGAAGATTATACAGTTACCGGCGATACAGACTACAATGTTACTCTTTATACGTATGGCTTAAAAGGACTGCAAAATATTTCAGCCGACGCGACAATTAAAGGCGTTCCTTCAGTTGAAGGCGTACCTTACGAAGGCGGAATAGCGGCTATTATAACACCCGACGCTGAAGGTACTTTCAATTTCGGTACAAATGCTTATACAGTTAGCGGCGATACTTCAGTTGAAATTGGTGTTAATTTTGATGAAAACGGCGATGGCATAGTTGCTGTAGTTAGCGATTTAGACGGCTCCATTGAAGGGCACGTTAGCGAATCAATTAAAATCAACGGTACTGAAATAAAAATTTCCGAAGAATCCGAAATTACAGCGTTGGCAGATGGCAGCGATATATTTATTTCAGGAATTGCTGACGGCGCAGAAGTTACATATTCAGGAACAAACGTTGCAATAGAAATGACTGAACCGACCGTTACAATTAATGGCGTAACTTATACTTCAAGCGGCGACACAGATGGAGTTACAATCGAAAACAAGACAATCAGCGGACTTGATGGAAAAGCAAC
>CALFJB010000086.1 GCA_937877565.1 uncultured Selenomonadales bacterium
CGTAATGCGTAATTGGGGTTCGGGAGTGACGGTTTTTAATTACGAATTACGAATTGCGAATTGCCTTTGTGCGTAATGCGTAATTGGGAAACGGTTTTTAATTACGAATTACGAATTGCATACTGCGCAATTGGGGTTCGAGAGTTCGGTTTTTAATTACGAATTACGAATTACGAATTACGCATTGAATCAAAGCGTGGTGTATGAGTTGTTGTTTTTCAAGTCGCTGTTTAACTCCGATGAAGCAAGCTGTCCACACTGTATGCGGAAATTATCGCTGAGCAACGTCCGATTTTTTTGTACGTTCAATCCGAATCGCCGTCACGAAATATTTCTGTCGTTTTTCGACAAACTCAAAAAACGTCTGCCCGTTTGCACTCGGAGTTTTTGCAAAGGGCGCGGCATTCCCGCGCAGGAGGCGGCGTGTCGATTTTGCGGCGAGGAAATTCCCTTGCAATATCTCTTCCATAAACGGTATTTGAGCTTCTGCATGCTCGGCGTGGCGGGCGCAGGCAAGTCGAGCTATCTCACGACCATGCTCCACGAGTTCAAATATTCCAATCTGCCGTGGGTTCTTCAGCCGATTGACGCCAGAACTCTGAAGTTATCGCAGCAGAACGATCAAAACGTCTATGAAGATCGACAATGTCTGGCGGGAACCGCCTCGGGGATTGCACCGAAACCTCAGCAATGGATCATTCGCGATACAACCGTCAAATCAAAAGACGTGCCGACATATGCGTTGACGATCTATGACGGCGCGGGCGAGGATTGCGAGCGCATCGGCGATAACGAACTCGATCCCGTCATCAGCCGATACATTTCCGGCTCGAAGATGTTCATAATCATGTTTGATCCTCTGCTTTTGTCGAGCGTGCGCTCGTCCGTACCGTATGAAATATTGGCGTCGTCGATGGCGAATGATCGACAGACGAGCGCACCGGCGAATATGGTCACGATGGTCAACGCGCTCGCGAATTACATTCGACAGAGTTGCAATATTGCGCCGCACAAGCTGATCGATCGGCAGACGGCGGTTGTGATCACGAAACTCGACACGCTCCGCGAGCTCGAAAATGACTTCGGCTCGTCGGCGACGGTCATGAAACCGAGCCCGCATGCCGCGCGACGCGGCTTTGTCGAGGCGGATGCAACAATGGTCGACATGGAAATTCGCGATTGGCTGAAACGGCAGGGCGAAACGGCATTTCTGGATGCGATTGACGCGAATTTTCAGCGCGATAAGATCAGAGTGTTCGGCGTTTCGAGCTTCGGTCAGCCCCCGGACATTCTTCGGCGATTGGCGGCGGTCACTCCGCATCGCGTGCTCGATCCGATCATGTGGATGCTCGCCAACGAAAAGATCGTGCCGACGATTTGAATTGAAATTGGGAGGCTTTCTTTTGCTTACAGACAAAATTTTCGACGGTTTGAATGAGCGGCAATTTGAAGCGGTCAATTATCTCGACGGACCGTTGCTCGTATTGGCGGGTGCCGGGTCCGGCAAAACCAAAGTGCTCACCTGCCGCATTGCAAACCTTCTCGCAAACGGCGTGCCGCCATGGAACATACTCGCGATCACTTTTACCAACAAAGCGGCGAATGAAATGAAAACCCGCGCGGCAGCATTAATCGGCGATTCGGCTCGACAAGTCTGGTTGAGCACCTTCCATTCGTTTTGCGCGCGCATTCTTCGGATGGACATTGAGACAACCGGATTCCGCAATCGTTCTTTCGTCATTTACGATGTTTCCGATGCGCGCACTCTCATTCGCGACATCATCAAAGATTTTAAACTCGACGATACGATTTTTAATCCCGCCATCGTTCAAGGCAAAATTTCTTCCGTCAAAAACAATCTCGAAGACGCAAAAAAATTCTTCAATGAAGTCATGCAAGACGAAGATTCCAAGGCGTATGATCAAAAGGTCGCTCAGATATATCAAATCTACGAGCAGCGAATGATTGAAAACAATGCCGTTGATTTTGACGATCTGTTGTTGCTTGCCGTGCGTATGCTCTCGCAATTCCCCGATATTCGACAGAAGTATCAAAATAAGTTTCAATATGTTTTGGTAGATGAGTATCAGGATACCAATAAAGCACAAGATAGGTTAATTATGCTTCTAGGAGGACAACACCATAATATCTTTGTGGTAGGAGATGACCAACAAAGTATCTATAAATTTCGAGGAGCAGATATTACCAATATTCTAAGTTTTGAAAAGAGATTTCCTCATACAAGAGTCATCAAGTTGGAGCAAAATTATCGTTCCACGAATTGTATTTTAAAGGTGGCAAATGAAGTCATTAAGCACAATCAAGGAAATGTGAAAAAGAAGTTGTGGACGGAAAATGAAGAGGGAATAAGACCAACATTATACCAAGCAAATGATGAATATGATGAAGCAAATTATATTATTTCCAATATCAATCATCTAAAAAGAGAAGAATATGCCAAGTATTCAGATTTTGCCATTCTTTATCGAACAAACGCACAATCAAGAGCGTTTGAAGATGTGCTAATGCGCGAAGGAATTCCCTATCGCGTCGTGGGTGGACAAAAATTCTATGAAAGAAAAGAAATTAAAGATATTTTGGCGTATTTGCGATTAGTACATAATCCAAGTGATAATGTCAGTTTAAAGAGAATCATCAATGAACCGAAAAGAGGCATTGGAAAAACAACGTTAGATACCATCGAACAACTTTCAAATGAAGGAAATACATCGATGTTTGAGATTGTCAATCATATCGAACAGTTTGGGCTAACGAGAGCACAAGCAGGTCTTCGCGAATTTGCTGAATTTGTGAAACGAATGCAAAGTGATACCTCAAGCATTGAAACTTTAACCAATAGAATTCTAAAAGAGTCTGGGTATTTACAAATGCTAGAAGCAGATAAAAGTACCGAATCAGAAAGTAGGATTGAAAACCTTGGAGAATTTTTAAATGTTGTCATTGAGTATGAGAATGAAGAAGCAGATAGTAGTTTAGGAAGCTTCTTAGAAAACATTGCACTGGTAACGGATTTAGATAATGTTGATGAAGAGCAAGATAGTGTTTTATTAATGACATTACATACCGCCAAAGGACTAGAATTTCCAAAGGTGTTTTTAGTTGGCATGGAAGATGGTTTATTTCCAAGTTATCGAAGCATTGGAGAAGCTTCAGAAGAGGAAGAAGAACGTAGACTTTTTTATGTGGGAATTACAAGAGCGAAAGAGCATTTGTTTTTGACGTGTGCAAGATGTAGAACGATGTTTGGAAGTACATCATATAATAAACCATCTAGATTTTTAGAGGAGATTCCAAGTGAACTTTTAGATGGACAAATCAAAAAGAAGGAAGCGCTATTTGATATGGGAGATGACTTACCAAACTTCCTTGAAAAACCAAAAGCTGCTTTCCAATTTCGAACAGCAGAAAGCTTTTTACAAAGATTTTCTGGTGATTCTGCCGTTAATTTAAGTGCGTTTACAGAAGGCACAAGAGTCATGCATCAAAAATTTGGAGAGGGCATCATCTTAAAAGCAGAACCAGAAGAAGATGACCTAAAGTTAGAGATTCAATTTGAAAGAGTGGGAATGAAAAGATTGATGGCAAAATTTGCAAGACTTGAGATTCTACAAGGCTAATAAAATTGTTATTGTTTATTATTTCCAAATATGCTACTATATTAATATGGGAGCGTGATACAGATGAAAAATAATCATGGTATTTCTATTATTGAATTAGTCATTGTCATTATCATATTAATTATTATTGCAGGAATAGCCATTTTTAATGGAACCAATTCCATCCAAAAAGCAGAGGCAACAGAATTATATGTAGAAATGACAAAAAGAACTAGAACGAGGCGGAGATGACTGGATTGTTGAAAATGGTTATTGTGAAGCAGACGATACTGGAAGTGAAGGCTGGTTTGTAGTGTATGGCATGGATGAGCCTGGTTATGAAGAAAGTACTCTTAGAAAAAAACTGAATATGGATACGATTAAGAGAACCTATTTAGTAAATTATGATACGGGAGAAGTGGTTCTAAGTAGCCCTGTTGAAGTTTTTGGAAATTCTGTTAGAACGTATGACTCGTTGAGAGCGATTGTTGAATCAGATAAGATTTAAGGAGGGGGAAAAACGAGAAATCAAGGTGTCACCATTTTACAAATTGTGATTACGATTGTTGTGATGATGATTTTAGGAACATTAGCGTTATTATATGGAAGAGGCGTTCCTTCAGAGAGTAAAATAGCAACAACGTATGTTGAAATGAAGGAAATTAAAGGTGCGTTTGAAGAAGCCACCGTTTTAAATAAAATTGCCTATGATATCGATTCGGCAGTACTATATGAAGAAATCAGAATTCCAAAAGCAGAGACAAGTACTTATAGCAGTGTTTTAGGAACAAGTAGTACAGGAGATTATTATTATTTGGATTTTACCTCTTCTAGAAAACTAGAAAATGCTTTAGATTTAGAAAACATAAAAAATGACTATTTGATTAACATTCAAAACATGGAAATCTATTCTATTAAAGGTGTTGGAGTAAAGTCTGGTGATGTCATAGAGGTAAAATATGAATTCAATGAGATTGAAAAATACTATAAAAATACTTTCAAAAAATAATTTTTTAAAAAGCTTTTTATGATGCAAAATGAAGAATCCGTAAGGGTTCTTTTCATTTATCTTGTTTTGATATTCAAAAATTCACAATTTTTCAAAATATATGATTTTCTCAAAAAAACTATAAAAATCAGCGAAATTAAAATATTTTCAAAAGAGATTGAAAGAAAAACGAGAAAAAAGTGAGCAAAAAAGAGAAAATGGCAATATATTTTTAAAAAATAAAGCCAAAAAAAGGAAAAAAAGCCAAATAAATCTTGCGCAAAAAGAATGCTTATAGTAAAATATGGTTGTTTGAAATTACAAAAAAGGAGTTGACATTTTGCTGAATATTACAGGAAAAACTAAACTTGTTTTTAGTACATTAATTAAGTTAATATTGGCGGTCGTTATTTCATGTGTAGTCATGTTTTCAATGTTATTTGTACTATACAAGCCTACTTATGAAGTAAAGCTTGGAGGGGAAACATTAGGTTATGTTTCAGACAGAGCCGATGTTCAAAAACAAATTAACGATTTCGTAGAAAACGGAGACAAAGAAAATGTTGGTTATGTTATATTAAAAGAAGAACCAACGTATGAATTTAGCTTTGTTAAAAAAGATACATACATGAATGACACGGAAATTGTTGCAAAGGTAATTGATACTTGTGAAGTATATTATAGAGTTTATGGTGTTAACATAGACGATGAAGAAAAGTTTGTTGTTGACACAGTAAAAGAAGCACAAGAAATTGCTGATAAAATTAACGAAGAGCAAAAAGATTACCAAAAGAAATCAACAGTTGAAATTTCAGAAAAATTTGTGCAAGAATATGCATTACCAGAAGATATTGAAGTTGCTGTGAATGATATTAATAAAACATTAAAGGAAAACAACGATGAATATGTGAAATCACAAGTGAAAAAGGTAACAACAGCATACAGTTCTTATTCTAGTGCTTCTTCTTATACAATACCTGAGGAGATTTTATTAGCGATGCAAACAGAAAATGGAAGCTTAAACTTTAGCCATCCATTGAATGCAACAGGTGTGATTACTTCTAGATATGGACTTAGATCACGTAATAATCATAAAGGTATAGATATCGGAGCACCTACAGGAACTCCAATTTATGCAGCAGAAGATGGTATTGTTACTTATTCAGGTTGGTATTATGGATATGGATATTTAATTAAGGTACAACATGCGAATGGTTATGAAACTTACTATGGACATTGTAGTAAATTAGCTTGTAATGCAGGCGATACTGTTTCAAAAGGTACGTTGATAGGATATGTAGGAAGTACAGGTAATTCAACAGGACCACACTTACACTTTGAAGTAAGAGTCAATGGAACAAACTATAATCCAGAACCATTTATTTACTAGAGATTAGAAGATAGAAATTAGAAGTGAGAAGAGGTTTTCTTAAAAAGGGAAAGCCTCTTTTTTTGCAACTTAGGATAACGTTAAAAATTTGTAAAAAAATCAAACAATTTACATTGACATTCCGAGGCGAATCATAGATAATAAAGGTAGTGAAAATTGTATATCCGTAAAGAAAGGTGAATGTGATGAGTAAAAAGATTTTAATCGTGGATGACGAAAGAGCCATTGTTGATATATTAAATCATAATCTCAAAAGAGAAGGCTATGATACCGTTCAAGCTTATGACGGAGAAGAAGCTTTAAATAGAGTAAAAGAAGAAAAACCAGATTTAATCTTATTAGATGTGATGTTACCTAAAGTAGATGGATTTACTGTCTGCAAAACGATTAGACAAACAAGCAACACACCAATTATTATGGTTACAGCCAAAGAGGATGTAGTAGATAAAGTCATTGGGTTAGAACTAGGAGCAGATGACTATATTACCAAGCCTTTTAGCGTGAGAGAAGTAATGGCAAGAGTGAAGGCAAACTTAAGAAAATGGGATGAAATTGAAACAAGCATGAAAGCATCAGAGGGTGACCAACAACTACTAAGTTTTGGACCATTGACTCTTGATACCTATAAATATGAAGCAAAAGTGAGTGGAAAAAGTGTAGAACTAACCCTAAGAGAATTTGAATTACTAAAGTTTTTAGCAACACAACAAGGACAGGTATTTTCAAGAGAAGAACTTTTCGAAAAAGTATGGGGTTATGAG
>CALFJB010000087.1 GCA_937877565.1 uncultured Selenomonadales bacterium
GTGTCATATCCTTATCTTTGTGCTAATACTTCTCTAATCTTATTGTCAATTTCCTCAAGAATTTGAGGATTTTCTGCTAAAAATTCTTTTGCACAAGCGAGACCAATTCCGCCGGACGCACCTATAATAATTGCTTTTTTTCCGTCTAATACGCCCATTTTCACGCCTCCAACAATGCTGTTAAATAATTTCCATGTACATCAATTCCCGTCGCCAGCGCAGATTTATAACGACCACTTTTTATAAATGCCGCCGCCATTGCCACATTTAATGAATAACTGCAATTAAAAGTTTCACCAAAAATCGACTTAGAATTAAAATAATTTACATTTTCGGCAAAAACTTTTTTCATCGCCGACATCTCAATTTCATCAAAATAACTTTGATTCTGTTGAGTCAATACAATTTCCGGAAATTTATCTTTGCTTGCATCAATCAGTATTGAAGAAATAATTTCAACGGTTGAATTCTTTTCAACTTTGTAAAGATACGGATATTTTTCTAATGACGCAGATGAAAATTTTGTAATCCTGCAGTAAGAATTTGAATTTTCTTGCCTTGACAAGGCGAATAAAACCGCGCCTTCAGATATAATTTTTTCATTCAAAATATTATCGCACAATATTGAGGTCTTTAATTCTTCGTTATATTCCTCAATCGCACCGCCAATAATTAAATCTGCTTTATCGGTATTGAGTAACAAAGTTGAATATTCCAGCGGATCTCCGCCCAACATCATCGTACTAACGCCTTTGAAACCATTTACAATGCAAACTTGTCCCAAACAAGAATTGAAAACGGTATAAGAGAAAACCGTCGGACTGCACAACGAGGGGATACCGTCAACTACCGAATCAGAAAATATAATTGTACTTTCAACAGCTCCATATCCGGTTGAAAAAATTGTACCTATTCGAGTTTTGTCTATTGAATCTGTAAAATTTGCGTCGTTTAATGCAGAATTCGCCGTTGCTACTGCAATTTTTGCATAACGAGGACATCTTCTGACTTTTGAAGACGGAACGCCTATTTCAAATGTATTTTTGCCAAAATTAGGTTCTGCAAATTTATCGCCCTTCGCCAATTCCAAAAGTTCGGCTGAAGTTTTCGCGGCGGCTGATATTATTCCAATTCCATTTATGTAAACAGGATTCAAACCACATCACCGCCTTCATAATTTTTGATTATCAGAGCGGCACTGTTGCCGGAAAAAGCAAAACTGTTTGAAATCGCATAATCAATATCTAAATCAAAAGTTTTGTCTGAGATTTGAATATTTTCAGCCTTCAAGATATTATTTTTGAGTTTCGGCATAGGAATATATTTTTTATTCTTCATTGAGAGAATGATACTCGCCAATTCAATCGCACCGGACGCACCCATACAGTGACCGATTAGAGCTTTTGTAGATGATACGCTGATATTTTTGTCAATGTCTGCAAATAATTTTTCAATGGCTTTCGTTTCCATTCCGTCATTAATTAGCGTTCCGGTTCCGTGAGCATTGATATAATCAATATCGGTTGCCTCAATGTCAGCATCATCAAGAGCAGCTTTCATCGTTCGATAAGCACCTTCGCCATTAGGTTCAGGGCTTGTTATGTGGTAAGCGTCATTCCCAAGTGCATAGCCGACCACTTCACAATAAATTTTGGCGTTACGTTTTTGAGCGTGTTCAAGCGATTCAAAAAGAAATAACGCGCCACATTCACCGATATTAATTCCGTCCCGTTCTTCATCAAATGGATTGCAAACACTTCCACTCAAGGACTTTAAAGCATTAAAGCCATAAGCCGTGACGATCGAAAGAGAATCAACGCCGCCGACTACCGCGCAATCACATAATCCGGATCGGATATAGTCCAATGCCATGCCGGCAGCAGTAGTTCCCGAAGCACACGAGGCAGAAATTATTTCACAAGCACCTTTGACGCCGAGAATTTCTTTTGCATAAGTACTAAAATCATTCATATGAGCTATAAAATTATCGCTTTTGTTCTCAACTTTGGCTAAACTGTGTCGATAAAAATAATGTGAACTAAATATAAGAGTTCCTAAAAACATTCTACATTTATTGCCCCATGAAATAATATCTTTTCTGCTGATTTTCGCATCTGTCATCATCGCCTCAGCAGATTTTTTTAATATGGTGAAGAATCGAGTATCGTTATCTAAGTTTTCAATTTCACCAAAAAATGAAGTTGACAGCCCATTTGTATTAAAAGCTGTACAAGATTTGATTCCTTGAGTACCTTGAAAACAGGCTTCGGCAAATTCGTTTTTATCGTTTGCATTGCCACAAACAACGCCCATTCCGGTTATAACAACCCTATCCATTACGCACTCTCCGAATGTTCTTTTATATAATCAGCTATTGCCTTGACGGTACGCATTTTCTTCATATCTTCGCCGTCAATTTCGCCGAGTCCCCATTCTTTTTCAATCATCACAATCAATTCAAGCGAGTCAATAGAATCCAAATTCATTGAAACTTTGCCTTCGTTGTCGCCTTCAAAGATGGGTGAATTTTCATCAAAGCCCTCAAGTTCCGATTCGTCCAAATCCATAGTTTCAATCATTTTGTTATAAACTTTCTTTTCTAGTTCAGTCAATTTGCATTACCTCCGATTTTATTGAACACAAAATTATACGATCTATGGTGCGAAACTGTTACACGTTCAAGCAGCTTTTTTTTGAAGGCATTTGCATGAACATTATCTTCATACATTGCATAAGCTGCACGATTACAGCCGCTCTTTTTAAATTCTTCCATTGATCTTGCAAATGGCAAAAATATACAGCCGCTGCCCATATATTTCTCTGCTGTAGATATATGTTCAAATACGGCACTTTGAATATCAGGACGACTGACAAGACTATAAGCAGCGAGTTCTCCATCTCTTGATGCCAGGAAACTCATATTTCTATCTAAACATTTGTTGGCATTGTCGAAAAACACTTTGACACTAAGAGGATTTTTATATTCGTTCTCACTTGAATGGTACAATTCATCAATTTGACTTTCTGAAGCCTCATTAAATGAAACGCATTCAAAACCTTGCCTAATCAATATCTCACAGAATTTATTTCCAACTCTATCCATATATCTTTCCCAGTTTGAAAAATCTTTTGCCTTACCTGATCCGCTTATTATGCAGTTAGACTCTTCAAAGAATCCTAAACTCAAACAAGCCTTTTTAATGAAGGTAAAAGCCTCCGTATCATCAGCAATGCAAACTTTAACTTTCCGGTCAGCATTTTCACATGCATGCTTCAACAAAGATTTGAGTATACCACGATTGCGGATCATAGGATCAGTATAGACGTAGAGCACCCTGGCGATATTTTCTTCATTGACGATACAGAGGTAACCTGCCGGTCTGTCATCTTCCATCATAATGTAAAGTCTGCCGTCAGATTTTAAAGCACCTTTCACAGACAAGTCAGAATAAGCTGTTCTACTTCCGGCAAAGAGAAAAACATAATCCGTATATGAAGCATTGATTATCTTTCGCATAGCGTCACACCTTGAAGAATTTTTTTGTAAAATTTGCTTATTTATACGTTGAAACTTTAAAATTGTTACACGACTTCAAAATATTTTTTTAGTTTATTAATTGCTCTAAAATGAATGATCCTAATGTTTGCATATGTTAAATTTAATATTTCTGCGATTTCCATATAACTGAACTCAAACCAATATTTTAGTTGTATTACCTGCTGTTCAGTCTCATTTAGTTCATCAATAGCGGCTAAAAGCTGCTTTTTTTCTTCATCAATTATTAAATTTATTTCTGGCTTGTTCTCTTCATCTAACGATAAAGTATCAAAGTAATTCGACCAACTCACAGTTCTATTTCTATAGTAACGTCGCACATGATCTATGATTGCATTATTGGTGATGGTAAAAAGCCATGTCTTAAAGCTGGATTTACTCCTATCAAAATCATTTAAATGTGAATAAACTTTTAAAAAGATTTCACTGACAACATCGTCCACCGAATCGACATCTCTAAGACGGTAAAATACAAAATTATAAACCGCATCGAAAAATATATTGTAGAGTTTGACAAAGGCTTCTTTATCGCTTGAAACATTTTCAGCAAGCATATTGTAATAATCGTTGTCTTGGACAGGTTCCATTATTTACCTCCGTCAAGCGGTCTGACGTTTAACAAGTTCTGCAAACATTCCATTTTTGGCAACAAGTTCGTCAAATGTTCCGCTCTCTGCAATTTGACCTTTATCAAAGACAATAATTCGATCACATTCTTTGATTGTTGAAAGCCTATGTGCAACCACTATTCTCGTCGTGTTGAGTTTATTTAGACTTTCCGTCACTATAGCTTGAGTTCTATTGTCAAGGGCACTCGTTGCCTCATCAAAGATAATAATCGACGGTTTAGCGGCTAATGCTCTTGCAATCAAAATTCTTTGACGCTGACCACCTGAAATATTGCTACTGCCTTCACCTATAACAGTTTGCATTCCCATTGGCATTTTGCGAATATCATCGGCAATTCCGGCAGATTCCGCTGCTTGCCAAGCATCTTCCATTGTTAATGCTGTCGTTCCAACTATATTTGTAAAAATATCACCGCTCATCAGTTGACCATTTTGTAAAACTACACCCATTTGCGATCTGACTGACGATAAATTGAGTTCAGCGAGGTCTTGATTATCATACAATATTGAACCTCTATTAGGCTTTTCAAAACCCAAGAGCAGTCTAATGAATGTAGACTTACCACAGCCGCTTTTTCCAACTATTGCTACATTCTCACCGGCAGATATTCTAAAAGTTAAATCGTGCAAAATCTCAGGTGTATCCTCACCATAGGAAAATGATAAATGCTCCACCGAAATTGAACCCGAAAGTACATCAGCGTCAACTTTATCTTCAGCAACTTCAGGAATCTCATCTAAAATCGGCTGTAAATTCTCAATGCTTGGGCGAAGTTTAAAAAATTGGGCAATGGTCGGTATCATTGAGTTTATTGTCAAATTGAATCCTGTAAAAGCCGTCTGAAATGCAATAAATTGGGCATAACTTATCACAGCTTTTGTTGGGTCTTTGCCCTGCTCCAATGCCTCTTTCATATCATTTGCTAC
>CALFJB010000088.1 GCA_937877565.1 uncultured Selenomonadales bacterium
CACGGCGGAGCAATGCTCCTATTCGTCGCATTGCAAGCGCGGCGGGCGCACGTCCGTGTGCGCCCATTTTTATCAACAATAATTTTTAAAATTACCTGTCAGCAAATTGCAAAAAAAATAGCGGAAAAATTTCCGCCTCCAAAATTTATTTTTTGATTTACAGATTTAAAAATTATCTTTGTTTTCGGCGTAAACTTCGGGAAGAATCGCTGCCAAATTTGAAAATTCTTTGATATTGTGAGCAAATAAACCGCGTGCAACTTCAACAGGAATTTTGACGCCTTCAGGCACAACTTTAACAAATTGTCCATCTTTAATCCCGTAACCAATCCAAAATCTTGAACAGAATAAAACGCCGTCTTTGTAAGGAAACCATTTGTGAGTCATTGCCGCCGGACAATCGCCCGCGCCTATCGCACAAACTAACGATTGACAAAATTTACTGCCAATAATTTTTTCATCGTAACCAAAATCTTTTGGACGCTTAAACGCAAGTATCAAAAGTCCGGGACCTGCGCCGACATCTTCTAAAACGTAATGATTTACGCCCCACGTTTTTTGATTCACGGGAACTTTTTCATCACAAACATAAGCCGCGTTATCTGCGCGAGCAAAATAATGGTCTTCAGCGTCCCAAATTTTGTAGCGTAAATCAGAGCCGACGCTGTGCCACGCAAACCACCAATCCAACATTTCGCCCGTAACATTCGGCATATAAGTTTCATTGCAAACAAAGCCCGTACCGTCTTCCGCCACGCCGTAACCAATTTGACAAAAATTTTTATCTTCGCCGCTCAAAAACAAATTGCGCTGTTCAAACGGTACTGCAGAAATTTCTGACGGCGCGTCAATCAGTTTAATTTTTTCTTCAGAAATTGCCGCCATTTGACGTTCAAAAAATTTGTAGTAGGAAAGGGCTTTTTCTTCCTTGCTTACACCAACTTTTTTGCCTGTGAACAATTTCATAATTTCACCACCAAAAAAAATTTTAATAGAAATTGAAAACCCGCCGAATTTTTCAACTCGGCAGGCTTATTATATTTCAGTTTTAAATTATCTCAAAACATAAACAGTAACATCGCGGCGACCAAAATTCATACATTCAGAATAACTTTCCATGCAAAGATCGATTCTGTAACCGTAAATCGCACCGCCGGTATCAGCTGCAATAGCTTCACCGTAACCAGGAATGTAAAGGCGACTTCCAAGCGGGATAATCGCAGGATCGACAGCCGCCACGCCGTAAGTTGCAGGAATACCTGTTGCGGTAATTCCACCGCCGCCGCCGTCTGAAGGCAAATAAGCTGTAGCTTCCATCGTCATAACTGCGGCATAATCGCCATCATAGCCGTAAGATTTTTCAACTATATCTTCCTCAACCGAAATATTTTCAGTTGCCGACTCAATATCTATATCATCGTTAATATCGCTAATTTCAATTTTATTATCATTTAATGAAGAGAATTGCGCCACACTGGCAGGTTCAGTGGGCAATTTGTCCACCTCCGCAATTTGGACAGCTTCCGCCTTTTCAATAGTTTTTACCTGATCGGTAAAACCGACGTTCAATGCCGCCATTCCTGCAAGTATTAAGCCTAATCCCCATTTCTTGTTGTTTAAGCCTAATTTTTTAATTATGTTGCGCTTCATCATTCCGCTGCTTGACACGTAAAAAACCGTATCTATCAGCACGGCAAAACAAATTTAAACCGCGCTGCTCGGAGCAGCCTTCCCCCTCTCTAAAAATACACTAACTTTCTAACAATGCCTATTATAGTACATATTGCTGAAATTGTCCTGAAAAAGAAAAAACTTTTTAAAAATTTCTCGAAAATTCCGCGTCAATACGCCGAAAAATTTTTCTAATAAAATTTTAATCTAACTTGAATTTCATAAACCTTTCAGTTAAAATTTCAACAGGCGTTATTATAGCACTAAAAAAACAAATTGCAACCAAAATTGAAAAAATTTAAAAAGGAGAATGTCAAATGAAAGTTATCGAAACAAAAAAAGCTCCTGCGGCGGTTGGTCCATACAGTCAAGCTATTGAGATTAACGGTTTTATTTACGCGTCGGGGCAAGTTGCCATTGATCCTGAAGTTGGAAAAATTACGGCTACTGACATTGAAGGGCAAGCCGAACAAGTTTGTAAAAATGTTGGGGCGATTTTAAACGCCGCCGGTATTGATTTTTCTAACGTTGTAAAAACTACTTGCTTTTTGGCTGATATTGCTGATTTCAAAAAGTTCAATGCAGTTTACGAAAAATATTTTATCAGTAAACCTGCGCGAAGTTGCGTAGCGGTTAAAGATTTGCCGCTCGGCGCACTTTGTGAAATTGAAATTATCGCTGTTAAAAATTAGTTTTGTCGTTTGTTTTTCTTATTTTTGAAATTTTTACGTTAAATCTACTTTCTTTGACCAAGCCTCATGCGCGGTTGCGCTAGCATGCGCGGCGTGGCGCGCTCTTTAGTAGCGTGCTCTTTAGCAAGAAAGTACCAAAGAAAACGCGTCGCCCGTCCGTCGCTAAGGTTCAAGTACGCTCCTAGTATGTGTGCCGCCAGAGGCGGCGCGTAGTTTACCGCACGCGCCAAATTTACCGTTAAACGACGGGAGCAAATACTCCTACTCGTCGCATTTGCAAGGACGGGCTATTTTTTACAATTTTAATCAAGTATTCATTATTGCTAAATATTTTTCCGGCGATACATAAATACTTCATTGGTAAAACTATTCAAGATTAAACTTTAAAAATAAAAAAACGCCGCTCAATCGAACGACGCAAAAAATTTTAATCCACTTCTTCAAACATACCGCGCTTAGATAAATATTGAACATATTGGCGGGCGCACTCGTGATATTGCATCGCGGAGGCTCGCAGGGCTTCAATTTCATCTTCACGAATGGCACGCATAATCTTTGCAGGATTCCCGAAAACTAAACAGTTATCGGGAATTTTTTTATATTGCGGCAAAAGTGTACCTGCGCCAATGATGCAATTTGCGCCAATTTCTGAATAGCCCAAAATGATTGAACCCATACCAATTAAAGAATTATCGCCAATTTTGCGGCAGTGGACAACTGCATTATGTCCAATGGTAACGTAATTGCCAATTTCGGTCGGCACGTCGTACATAACGTGAACTGTTGCATTGTCCTGAATATTTGTAAATACGCCAATTTTAACCGGCTGAAAGTCGCCACGTACCGCCGCGCCAAACCAAATGCTTGAGCCTGTACCAATTTCAACTTCGCCAACTACCGAACAGTTTGGAGCCAAGAAAACATTTTCGGCAATTTTCGGTTTCTTGCCCTTATAAGCAAGTACCAAATCATTCATCTAAGAAACCTCCTCGCAAATTTTATCTTTAATGGCAATGTAACGCCTTGTACGCTCCTGCAGAATCCAGTTGCCAATTTCCGCGCCTTTTAATTCCGGCGGAGCATCATTGCCTTTAACTTTTAAAATTTCTTCAAGAATTATTTTAGCATTTGCAAGGTGTGGCGGCAAGCCGTGATTGTCCAAATTTATTATGTCGTTAAAATCTTCAACTGAAATTTTGGAATTGTGGAGTTTTACAAGAAATTCAACTATTTTACCGGGACGCGTCATCATTGGGGCTCGCATATGTTCAGCAATTACAAACGCCGCAATTTTTTTCCAGTCCGTCGGCAAAATAATTCGTTCGTCCATTTTCTGTAAAACTTCAAGCCCGCGTATATCGTGATGGTAATGATGTGGCAATTTTTCAATTTTCGTTGTACCTTTGCCGAAATCGTGAGCAAGCGCGGCGAATCTAATTTCAGGCTTAGGATTTATTTTTGAAATTTCGTCAACAATCAGTAAAGTATGTTCGTAGGCGTCGCCTTCAGGATGAAATGTGGCAAGTTGAATTTTTCCGCGCAAATTATCAACTTCCGGAAATGTAACTGATAAAATTCCGGCGCGTTCCAAACTTCTGAAAAATATCGACGGCTTATCAGTCTTTAAAGCGTTTTTCAATTCAGAAAAAATTCTTTCGCCGGGCTCGTTGGAAAGTTCAAACGCACATAAATTCATTGCCGCCAAAGTTTCTTCAGTAATTTCAAAATTAAATTGCGCGGCTTGCCTTGCTGCTCTCAACGCTCTAACAGGGTCGTCTGTAAAATGTTCAGATACTGCACGAATTTTTTTATTGGCAACATCTGCGCGACCATTAAAAGGATCTATAACTTCATCGCGCAGAATATCAATCGCCATTGCGTTAATCGTCGTATCACGGCGGAATAAATCCTGCTCAATCGTTACATCTGAATTAAAATCAACTTTAAAACCATGATAACCTGCGCCAACTTTTCTTTCAGTGCGTGCAAGTGCCACTTCGCAATTTTTGCCGTCAATGTTCACAGAATAAACGGGAAAGGACTTGCCGAATTTCAACGCCGCAGGAAAATTTTCAGCAAAAAGATTTTCAGTAACTCCGGTAATGCAATAGTCTTTATCGTGCGCCACTACGCCACGAAATTTATCACGTACCGCGCCGCCTACAAGGTAAGCCGTGCCGCCGAGTTCATTTATTTTTTTCGCAAATTCTAATTCTGTCATAATTTAACCTATAAAAAGTTGTACCCAGTAAACATTGCCGTTATCGTCGTGCCACGCCGCCAATCCAACTTCTTTTAATCTGCCGTCAGTCATATTTTGATAATGTCCCGGCGAATTGTACCAAAGATCAATCGCACCTTCAGCATCAAGATTTGTACCGTAAGCAATATTTTCAGCGCAGGTTCTGTAACTTACGCCAAATTGTTTCAAAACGCTAAAACAATCTGAACCATCAGGGCGCGTATGTGAAAATAATTCTTCCAATTCTTGAGCGCGTAATTCTGCCGCTTTTTGTAAATTTGAATTGGAATGCCACGCCACGCCTTTTAAGCCGACTTCGGCGCGGACTTTGTTTAAAAGTCTTACTGCTTGCGTTTCCTCTTCAAAAGTGCCGAGACTTCCCGCGCTGGCAGTTGAAGAAAATGCAACAAAAAAAATTGCGCAGAAAATAACTGCGTAAAAATTTTTTAACATAAAAATCGCCGCCTTAATTTTAATCGTTAAAAACTTTATTCAAAAAATTTACAATCAAGTTAAAAGTTTTCGGCTGAAAAAAATATTTAAAATTGTGTCCTGCGCCATTAATTCCGCAAAAAATTTTTTAAGCAACATAATTCCTCAATTTACGGAAAACTTATCTTTCAAAATAACGTCGTGACTGCCGCCTTCAACAATCGAAGTTGCAGAAACTAAAGTAATTTTCGCCTTTTCGCGCAGTTCCGGAAGTGTCAACGCGCCGCAGTTGCACATTGTCGAACGAACTTTGGCAAGCGTCGAGCCAATATTATCTTTGAGTGCGCCCGCGTATGGAACGTAAGAATCAACGCCTTCTTCAAAAGAAAGTTTTTTATCGCCGCCCAAATCGTAGCGTTGCCAATTACGCGCACGGTTTGAACCTTCGCCCCAATATTCTTTGTAGTACGTGCCGTTAATTCTGATTTTATCTGAAGGCGATTCGTCGAAACGTGCAAAATATCTGCCGAGCATCAGAAAATCTGCGCCCATTGCAAGAGCCAACGTCATATGATAATCATGAACTATTCCGCCGTCTGAACAAACGGGAATATAAACGCCCGTCTTTTTGAAATATTCATCACGTGCGTTGCAAACGTCAATAACCGCCGTAGCTTGCCCGCGCCCAATTCCTTTTGTCTCACGAGTGATACAGATTGAGCCGCCGCCAATTCCAACTTTGATAAAATCTGCGCCCGCTTCCGCCAAAAAGTTAAAGCCTTCCGCGTCAACAACATTGCCCGCGCCAACTTTCACATCTTCGCCAAAATTTTCGTGAATGTATTTCAAAGTAATTTTTTGCCATTCGCTGAAACCTTCGGAAGAATCAATACAAAGTACGTCCGCGCCCGCTTTCAAAAGTGCAGGAACTCTTTCAGCATAATCCCGCGTGTTAATTCCCGCGCCAACAATATAACGCTTTTTCTTGTCAATCAGCTCAAGCGGATTAGTTTTGTTGTCAGTGTAATCTTTTCTGAAAACCATATAGCGCAGACGCTGATTTTTATCGACGAGCGGCAACATATTCAATTTATTTTCCCAAATTAAATCATTCGCCTTTGTAAGTGTGGTAGTTTCAG
The DNA here is from genome assembly GCA_937877565.1 of uncultured Selenomonadales bacterium. Taxonomy (GTDB): domain Bacteria; phylum Bacillota; class Negativicutes; order Selenomonadales; family Selenomonadaceae; genus Quinella. Next base: position 6,177 of record CALFJB010000088.1, read on the forward strand.
CCGGTGCGTAAATTAACTTTTCAAATGGCGTCATAAAATCCTGCGCGAGTTCGTCGCCTGTCATTCTGGTAATTCGATAATCGCGGCTTGTGATAATTCCCAAAAGTTTACCGGTAGGCTTGCCGTCTTCAGTAACCGCCATTGTAGAGTGTCCTGTTTCTTCCAAAAGTGCAAGAATTTCTTTCAGCGTTGAAGTAGGTTTAACGTTTGAATCACTGGAGACAAAGCCGGACTTATAATTTTTGACGCGCTGAACCATAGCTGCCTGATCTTTGATTGACTGTGAGCCGTAAATGAAGGAAACGCCGCCCTCCTTCGCAAGCGCAATAGCCATTTTGTCATCTGAAACTGACTGCATAATAGCTGAAGTCATTGGAATGTTTAAAATAATTTTTGATTCTTCGCCGCGATTAAATTTTACAAGCGGCGTTGACAAATTCACGTTTGCCGGTATGCATTCAGTTGAAGAATATCCCGGCACAAGCAAATATTCTCCAAAAGTGTGAGACGGTTCTTTATAATAGAAAGCCATAAAAAAAGCTCCTTTCAGTCGCCGTTAAAGTTAAAAAAAATTCAACCTTAAGGCGATTTTAGATTTTCTTAGAAAAAATTAATCCAGATAATTTCAATCTTGCGGCGTCAATACGTCAAGATTTTCATTAAGTGGCGGTTATTTTTCATCTAAAAAATTCATTCTGATAATTTCAGCTTTATCAACAAGTATCGGCGTCAACACGTCCAGATTTTCAATTTCTTTCAAATGCCAGTTGCCGTTGTCGTCTTTGGTAAAGCCAAGCTTTAAATCTAAATCGCTGATGAATTGCCCAATCAGTGTAGAGTCGCCATTCAGATTTAAAATCATTTCAGCCGAATTTTTATCTATTGCAACACTTTTAATTTCGGCGTTGACGGCGCGTCTGATTTTTTCAAATTCGTTTGCAACGTAAGCTTCAGGATTTTCTTCCGGCGTTTTAGGTTCAGGAAGTTTAGCAAAGTACGCCATTACAACATTTTCGATAAATTTTAAATTCCCAGCTTTAAATTCTTCATTGTAATTTTTCAAAAATTCGGCGTCGTGCTGAAAATACGGATCTCTAGAATATTTTTCTTTGTAGTAGTCGTAGTTTTCGGCAAGTTGAACGGTTGCCACTTCGTAAATCTGCGCGAAGAAATTTTTTAAATCAATACGCCGTGAAAGTTGCTCGGAATTTCTTTCAGCAAGCGCAATTTGAATTTCTTCAAGTGCGGCGGTCGGTGTGTCTTCAACTTTGCCGCAAGCCGAAAGTATTACCGCCGTAAAAATCAAAAATGTTACAAATAAATTTTTCAAATTCATAACCCCTAGAGTCTAGATTTAAAATCTTCGTAGCCAAAATTTTTTATAAGTTTAAAATCGCCGTCAAAAGTTTTTGCGTAAATCGCCGGAAGTTTCATACCGTTGAAAGTGTTGTTTTTAACCATCGTGTAAATTGCCATATCGCAGAAAATAATTTTGTCGCCTTCATTCAAAGGATTATCAAAGCTGTATTCGCCGATAATATCTCCCGCCAAACAAGTTGCGCCGCCGAAACGATAATTAAATTTTTTCGTTCCAATTTCAGCCGCGCCAATAATTTTTGGAGTGTATGGCATTTCCAAAACGTCCGGCATATGACAAGCCGCGCTTGCGTCGATAATTGCATTTTGTACGCCGTCGCGCAGGGATTGAATTTCTAAAACTGTTGCAACTAAAAATCCTGCGTCAAGTGCAACCGCTTCGCCCGGCTCCAAATAAATTTCAACGTCGTATTTATTTTTCAAGCGGCAAATAATTTTTTTCAGACGTTCAATATCATAATCTTTGCGGGTAATGTGATGACCGCCGCCCAAATTCAGCCACTTCATTTTATAAAAATATTCGCCGAAATTTTTTTCTGCCGCGTCAACAGTTTCTTCTAAGGCGTCAGAATTTTGTTCGCAAAGTGTGTGGAAGTGCAAGCCGTCCAATTTTTCTATTAAATCACGTCGCGCAGTTTTAAATTCATCGATACGAACGCCAAGCCTTGAATTTTTACTGCAAGGGTCGTAGATTGAAATTTTCTGCGTTGAATGTTCGGGATTTATTCTAAGTCCTGCAGATTTAACTTTGTCGGCGAATTTTTCAACCTGCCGAAAAGAATTAAAAATTACGTGGTCGCAAATTTCGGCAAGCTCCGCAATTTCAGAATCTTTGTAGGCAGGCGCGTACACGTGATTTTCTGCGCCGAAAAATTCTTTGCTTAATCGTGCCTCATACAAGCCGCTTGCCGCCGTGCCGCTCAAATATTTTTTTATCAGCGGGTAAAAATAATAAGCCGAAAAGCACTTTTGAGCCAATAAAATTTTTGCGCCTGTAGATTTTTGAATTTCTGCCAAAATTTCCAAATTCTGCGTCAAAAGTTTTTCGTCGATAATGTAAGCGGGCGTTTCAATATTTTTCATCAGTCAACCAACACCGGCGAAAAGTTTTCTTTGAACGGCAAGCCAAATTTATTTAACGCCGCCATAAACGGATCGGGGTCAAATTCTTCAACGTTGCGAACGCCTTTTAAATTCCATTGCCCGCTGATTAACATAGCCGCGCCAATCATCGCAGGTACGCCCGTTGTATAGGAAATTGCTTGAGAGCCGACTTCCTTGTAACATTCTTGGTGGTCACAAATATTGTAAACGTAATAAGTTTTGGGCTTGCCGTCTTTTGTACCCGTGAAAATGCAACCAATATTAGTTTTGCCGACTGTACGAGGTCCTAAAGTTGCGGGGTCTGGAAGTACCGCCTTCAAAAATTGCAACGGAACGATTTTTTGTCCGTTGTAGTCAATCGGTTCAATCGAAGTCATTCCAACATTTTCAAGGCATTTTAAGTGCGTCAAATAACTTTGTCCGAACGTCATAAAAAATCTGATACGCTTGACATCAGGAATATTTTTCGCCAACGATTCAATTTCTTCATGGTACAGAAGGTACATATCTTTTTCGCCGACTTCGTCAAAATTGTAGGAGCGTTTAATTTCAAGCGGCGCAGTCTCAATCCAGTTGCCGCCTTCGTAGTATTCGCCCTTCGCCGTAACCTCACGAATATTTATTTCAGGATTAAAATTTGTTGCGAACGGGTAGCCGTGATCGCCGCCGTTGCAGTCCAAAATGTCAATCGTTTCAATTTTATCAAAGTAATGTTTGAGTGCGTAAGCCGTGAAAATTCCCGTAACGCCGGGATCAAATCCGCAACCTAAAAGCGCGGTAATTCCTGCGCGTTTAAAATCTTCGTCCAACGCCCATTGATGTTTGTATTCAAAATAAGCCGTTTCTTCCGGCTCATAATTTGCCGTGTCAAGGTAGTTGGTTTTCGTCTTCAGGCAAGCTTCCATAATTTTTAAATCGTGATACGGCAACGCCAAATTTACAACAACGTCAGGATTAAAAATTTCAATCAGATTAACCAGTGCGCCAACGTCATTTGCGTCAACCTGCGCCGTCGAAATTCTTGTTGAACTTTTGCCATCGAGTTTTGATTTAATTGCATTGCACTTTTCAATATTTCTGCTTGCAATGCAAATTTCGTTGAAAATTTCGCTGTTTTCTACACATTTGTGAATAGCGACGCTACCGACGCCGCCGCAACCAATTATTAATGCTTTGCCCAATTTTTCGCCCTCCAAATACTTTAAAATTACTAAATTATAATTAATAAAAAAAACTAAGTCAAATTTGTAAATGAAAACTGATTGTAAAATAAAAAAAGCCCGCCGAATTTTCGACGAGCCAAAAATTTTTCGCGCAGATTTTATTTGTCTTTACCGTAAGTCAAAATAGTTTCATCCTGCGCGAGGTTATAATTTTGAGTTTCGATATTTTGCACTTCAAATTTTTCTTCGGTTATTGAATCCAATTCAAATTCATCAGTAACAAAATTATCGTCG
>CALFJB010000089.1 GCA_937877565.1 uncultured Selenomonadales bacterium
TTTGCATTTTATCCTCATACAACCCGTATGGAACATTGAACCTACAAATTTTGAAGGGAGTGCGGAAAAATTTCTGTAAATAGATTCCTCCGTGAAATTGAATCGAAATTTACATTGGCAAACGCTCCTCAAACATAATAGAAAGTTCGCCAAAAATCAATCCCCAATTTTGAATCGGCATAGTCCACTTTTTGGTTGCCTCTTGCGTTGCAAGGAACAAACCTTTCAAAAGTGCCGTATCATTGGGAAAGACCGAGCGTTGACGATTCAGTTGCCTGTAAGTCGAATTAAGACTTTCGATGGCGTTTGTCGTATAAATTACCGTACGAAGAGTCGGCGAATACTTGAAAATCGGGATAATAGCATCCCAATTCGCAAACCAAGACTTCATTGCGTGCGGATATTTTTTTGCCCACTTTTGAGCGACTTCATCGCGAATCCTTGCGGCAGTCGGCTCATCGGGAGCGGTGTAAATTTTCTTCAAGTCTGCGGCAAATTCCTTTCGATCCTTTGAAGAAACATATTTAAGCGTGTTTCTGATTTGATGAACGATGCAGCGCTGAAATTCGGTCTGCGGGAAAGCGGCGGCGACGGCATCTTTTAAGCCGGTGAGTCCATCGGCGCAGAGAATCAAAATATCTTTCAATCCGCGATTTTTCAGCGAATTAAGAACTCCGAGCCAATATTTCGCACTTTCATTTTCGCCGATTTCAATGCTCAAAACGTCTTTGCGACCGTCAAGATTTATCGCCAAAATCACATACGCCGCCATTTTTTTCACGGTCCCGTTGTCGCGAACCGAATAATGTGTCGCGTCAACGAAAACAACCGGATAAACCTCGTCGAGCGGTCGCGTCTGCCATTCGTGAATCTGCGGCAAAATTTTATCGGTAACATCGCTTACAAAACTGTCCGAAACATCGAACCCGTAAAGTTCCTCGATTGTATCCGAAATCTGTCGCGTACTCAATCCCCGTGCGTACATCGAAATAATTTTTTTGTCAATCGTGGAAATATCCTTTTGACGTTTCGGCACGATCTGCGGAGCGAATGTCGAATTGCGATCCTGCGGCACTTCCACCGAAAAATTTCCGTAACTCGAATTTACGCGCTTAGATTTATAGCCGTTACGAGCATTGTCGGAGTCGGAGCGGGCTGACTTCTCATAGCCGAGATGATAGCCCATTTCAGCTTCCATCATTTCTTTAATTGTACCGCCGAGCAAGTCTTTCAATGCCTCCTGAATATCTTCTGCAGTTTTGATGTCGTACTCATTCAAGAGTTGACGGATAATTTCTCTCTTGCCGTCAGTCATTACGATTGTCGGCGGTTTCTGTTTTTTCGCCATATAAAAAACCTCCTATGATTATTTTTATTCTATCACGGAAGGTTTTTCTATTTACAGACTTTTTTTCATAGGCTCATTTTGAATTTTAAATTTTGAAAAATCCGAACCTCCTCAAGTCAATATGTGTATTTTAACACAATCAAACTGTCCTGTCATTGCTCCACACAAAAAATTGATGAGTATAATCATCACGACAATATTTTTTTGAAAATTTAATCTACTTCTTGTGCCTCGTGAAAATTAACTGTTCCTGTATCACACTCGATATTCTTATCTCCAAAATGATTGAACATCGCACAATATTCAAACGAAATTTCCGCTCCTATCGGGCCATTTCGTTGCTTTAAAATTACAGCTTGCATATCGCGCTTAGTTTTAGTTTTCAGTTCACGGACAGCTTTTTCTTTCTGCCCCTGCTTTTTTGTAGAGTCCACAATTTTTTCCATCGCCGTCATCTGTAAGCCTATGCAAACATCGGAAGTATATTCTATCGCTCCAGACTCTTTGATTGACACCATACTTATCACGTCCGAATAACTCGTCCTATTCATTGACGCAAGTGCCACTATCGGAATTTTATAATCTCGCGACAGTTGTTTCAACCTCAACACATTATAATCCACTGCTTGCTTGTCCGTCATATGCGGATCGTGCGCTTTCAATATCTGCAGATAATCCACAAACACCACCGGCAGTGTGTCCAATTCATATTTGTAGTTCTCCACAATTTGCCGAATGTCGTCCGCATCTATCGAACCGACTCCGCAGACCGTTCGCAGATACAATCCGACCTTTTCAAACTCTTCCTTTGCCGCCACTACTGTCTTTTTTTCCTGAATAATCGAATGAACTGTTTTTGCTCTGGAAGTATTCCCATACAGCTGATACGAAATTCGGCTGATATGACGTTCGTAAATTTCCTCCTCGCCCATCTCCAATGAAATGTACAGCACATCTTTATTCTGCGCCGCTATCTGATATGCCATCTGCAACGCAAACGCTGTCTTTCCTGTCCCCGTCGCTCCAGGTATCACATATAACCCCTCGTACAAGCCGCCGTCCAGTACCTTATCCAAACTTTTCCAACCTGTCGGAATTGCATCACGAGCATTTGCTATGCTAAATTCCCATTTTTTTACCTTCGCTGAATCTGACAACTTTTGACGTGCATTTTTCTTCAGCTCTTCAACAATCTGCGGAATGCGTTCAACTTTTGATATAAATTCCTGCCGATTCTTCACCAAACTTTCATTTTGGTCTTTACAATCTTCCAGCACAAGGGATATTGAAAAATATCGGATTTGCATTTTCCTCAAGCCTTCCGATAACTTTTTCATTGCCGTTTTTCCTGCATCGTCATTGTCTAAATCTATAATCAACGGCTTTTTCGGAACTACCTTATTTTCTTTCAGCCAACTCAAAAATTTATCCACATTCGTTGTCGAGCCGAGTGCCACCGCATCGTTTCCCGCCTCGATGACCGACAACGCATCGAATTCGCCTTCTACGATTACAACATTTTGCTGTGATGTCTTTAAAATTTCCACATTGAAAACATTGCTTACTCCTGCTTTCATTTTCGACAACCTGTTATCATCATCTACTGCGCGAGCTACGTATGATTCTGCACTTGTCGGAATTATCACCCTGTCCGACGGTATAATATTTTTGTCGCCACGTTTTTTTGGATGCATCCAACCTTTGATAAAACCACAATTATGGCGCGTTGCCACTTCATTTGATATTCCGCGCTTGGCAAAATAATCTGTTTCATTCAAATGTTCCGTTGCCGTCTCAATATCTTCGGCGATAATATTTGCAATCTTCAATTCTTCCGCCAGTTCCATTGTGTCGGATTGCTCAGCAACAACTTTGGAAAATGAAATTTTTTCCGGCGTATCCAATCCATACATTTTAAACACTTGCGTTATTGCCTCCGCATTTGATATGTGATGTTCTGCCGCATAAAAATTTATCACATCTCCCGACGTTCCACACTTGAAACATTTGTATCTGAAGGTCTGTCCCTTGATTAACCTGACTCCAGTGCCGTCTTTACCTGAACCGTTACCGCACACCGTACAAATATATCCGCCATTTCTCGCCTTCTGCGTAAAATATATTTCGGGGTGGCTATGAATGTATTCAAATTTATTTTTCAAAATTTTTTTCCTCTGACAAGTTCACATTCAACACAATTTTATAAAACTTCTGCCCATTCTTCACAAATTTATACGACATCAGCAGATTTATTTTCACCCAGTAATCAAACATTATTTTTATCGCATCTCGAATAATTTTTTTCTTTTTCCGCGTCGTCACGTCCAACTGCAACTCATCGTGAATTGTTTCAAACAAAATGCCGGTATTCAAATAATGATTCTTCGGATTTTTTATCAGCGAAATCTTTGTCAGCAAATAATTTATGATTACAGCATTTTGAATAGTCTTCCTGCACGGTACTGCCATATAAGCCGCCGCCCACGATGTTATCTGATTCAGACCCTCCGCATATTTAAACAGCGGCGATTTTCGATTCAGCTTATAAACCAACAATTTTCTGCCAAAATTTTTCGACCTCAACTCCAACACACTCACGTCTAACAACGTTTCCTTGAGTGAATATGGACTATACTGTTTTCCCCTCACCTTCACACTCTTATCATTTCCTAAGCCGTCTTTCATCAATATTGTCAATTTCATATAAGTCATTCGCTCAAGATGTTGCTCCACCGTCTCGACTGTCTCCTGCTGAAAATGGTCGGCGACATTTCCGAACACGTGTTGCAGAATTTCACGCGGCGTAAAATAATCAAATCCCGCTCTCGAAAATGAATAGATTGTGTTCAATATCAACTCATCTATCGCGTCGAATTTTCTATCGAACTGTACTCCGTCTTTGTCATAATCCAATCTTGCAAAAGTGAAAATGCTTTTATCTTTATTGAATGCCGTTTTGAAATCCCGATTCGGCTCTACAATCTTCAATTTATCTCCAAGTTTCGTTATCTCGCAAAAATGCTGGGGCGGCAATGAATAATTCAAATATTCAATCACAACTTCATCGCTGACATCTATTTCCTCATCGCTTACTTCCAACACTTGAACTTCAGGCGCAACGACCACCGCATTTTGCGTTGACTCCAAAAATTTTTGCAGTTGTTCTTCCGAATAATAAACAGAATTATTTTTTCCAAATTTGTCTGGGTTTAAAATTCCTGCTTTACGCAACCTTTGTACAGTTCGTACATTGACTTTAAGGAATCGAGCAGTCTCTGCTGTTGAATAAAATTTTTTACTCAAGAGAACACCTCCTTAAAAAATAACATTTGACATTTAAGTTTCATATATTATAACTTTAAAAATTGTTTTGTCAATGCTATAATATCAACAAAACAGTATATTCTTAACGGAGGTGGTATTATGGCTACTTTAAGAGAAAGAAAATTGAATAAGTCGGGAGATGGTGATAAATACCAATTTTCCGTATATCTTAACGCTAAAGAGGCTGAAGCTGTCAAAGCTATTTCCCTCGCTCAAGACACTAACTTGAGTTCAGTTATTGTTAATCTGATGAGAGAAAGTTTATTCAGTGAAAAATATCAAGGCGCAATTCAAGCCTATCAAAATTTCAAGAAATCTGTTGCCCAATAATTCTTTCTTTCAAAGTAAAATTTTTTATCCGACTTTATTTGTCGGATTTTTTTGTTTTTTGCGACAATTTCGCCGCCATTTGAATCGTCCCTTTTTTTTGCGCACGCCCCCCCTTAAATGGGGCGATGCGCTATAGAATCTTATGATTCTTATAGGAAAAAAGGATGATGCTGTGAACCCGCATTACCACGCCATTTATAAGCGTTTTTAAGTGGTGACAGCGTTCCCCGTTCTCGGTGTTAGCGTTCCCCGTTCTCGGTGTTAGCGTTCCCCGTTCTCGGCAAGTGGTGACAAATGGCGTACTGACGCGAAAAAAACGCTGAAAATAATCTGAAAGTGGTGACAAATGGCGTACTGACGCGGTTTGTAAGTGGTGACAAAAAAGCTGTAAACGGGAACGGTTGGTGGTTGAAAATGGCGTAGTGACGGGATTTATAAAAGCGTTCCTAATTCTCGGCAGGTGGTGTCAGAGAGAATTTCATATAATTTTCAGATTGAAATTTCAGGAAAATTTCAGGTGTTCCCAGTACTCGGCAAGGGTGTCATGAAAAAGCAAAAAAATAAGATTTTGGAGACCTGTTTTGGTGAGATAATTTCGCCAAAGGGGGCTTTTCAAATGGCAAGTTATCATTTGAGATTGAAAAATGACAGAAAGCCGAACGGAACGAGAGTATCGGCGAAAGGACATGCAGACTACATTTTACGCGAAAATGCAGAGACACACGCAAATTACATAAACCGCGAGGGAAAACAAGTAACGGACTGCGTGTTTAAGGGAGTGCAACTGCCAAGTTGGGCAAACGGGTCGGCACAGAAATTTTTCAGTGCGGCAACGAGGTATGAAGATAAAGGCAACCGTCGTTTCAAAGAAATTGAATTGTCATTGCCGAATGAGTTGAATTTGGAGCAGAATCGAGAGATTGTGGACAGATTCATCGGTGAATATTTGCAGAATCATTATTATGCATATGCAATCCACGATAAGATTGGGGAAATATCACGACAAAGACATCCGCACGTTCACATTATGTTTTCGGAGCGATTGATTGATGATGTTGAAAAAATCAAAGAGCGACCGGCATATAAATATTTCAGTCGAGCGGCAAAACCGCTCAAGGGTGAAAAAGAGGCAAGTTTTGAGCGACGGCGAGAACACGGTGCACCGAAAGATAAGCGGTGGCACAGCAAAAAATATCTTTGCAAGATTCGGGAGGATTTTGCGCGAATTCAAAATGAGGTCTTGGAGAAAAATGGTTATTCAATTCGAGTTGACCATCGAACTCTGAAAGCCCAAAAAATTGATGTCGAAAAACGTGGAGATAAATTTCTCGTTGAAGTTTTTGATAGAATGCCGGAGGAATACATCGGGATTTTATCAACGCATGGTAATGAAGGGCAAGTGTCGGATTTAAAAAATATACGCGAGAATTATCAGAAAAAATTTGAAGATTTATTCCGACAGGATTTTCGGGAAAAAGTTAAGCTGGAAGAGGAAGTAAAGGTACAGGCAAGGCAAGCCGAAATTTATGTTTTGTCGCTGTTGAGTAGCGAAAATTATAAGAATGTAAATTTTGAAAATGGGCTGTTGCGGAGTTTGAATGAAAAAATCTTGACGGAATTTGAGATAATCAAGACATTGAGGAAACAAGTATTCACGGGCAAACAGGCATTGGAAAAAGCGCAGTCGGAATATTTGCCGAAATCGGATCGGATTGTGTTATGCGAATATGAAAAAGTCGTTGCGGAGAAGTATAATTTAGAATCGCTGGTGAAAAAATTGATAAAGCCGTCAGAAAAACAGCCAAAAAATTTGCAAGCGTTTCGGGAAATTGAAATGGGAGTGAGAGCAAAAATTTCTTCGTTGCAAAGGTCAATGTTGGAGATGTATCCTAAATTTAGCGCGGTGGAAGAAAAAATGAAGAATCCGTATCAACTCAAAAATGTTCATTTGGTCACGCATAGCATTTTGCAAAAAAATGTAGAAGTTTTGAAAGAGCTGGAAAAAATTAGCGAAGAACTTTTGAGAGATGCGGAGGAAATGAAGGATTTGACGGAGAGCAAAGAAAGTACGCAGACGATTTTTTCTTTTTCAGAAGTGAGAGAAAATTTGCGTCAGCAATGTAAGATTTTGAAATCCGAATACGAAAAATCTTTGGACGCAAAAAATGAAATGATGTGGAAAGTGATAAGTCCTGCGCGAGCAATTTCAATGGCGGAGAATATTTTTGTTCATGGTGATTTAAAGAAATTGCGATGGGAAAAGCACAAGTATGAAAAAGCCGTTGCAGATTTTGAGAAGAAAATTTCAAAATATCAGCAACGCAAAGTTGATTTCCAAAATGCAAATTATGAAAATTCAGCGAAAAAAATTCAGGAGCAATATTATCTGACGAAGGAAAAAATTATTTTGGAAACCACTCGTCAAAAATTGCAAAATACTAAAAAATTATTGGATAGCGAATTTGAAAAGTTGGAGAAAATTTGCAAAACGGAGGAGGCACGTCAAAAAATTTCAATCATAGCCGCTGGGATTTTGAAGAAAAATATGAAAATAGCGAAGGAGTACGAGCAAGCCAAAATTCGCTCAAATGATTTATCGCAAAAACTCCAATTTGCCAAAAAACGGCTGGAAGGCTTGAAAGAAAATGGTTTGAGAAAATTACAAAATTATTCTTTCAGTGTAGCTCAACTTGAAAAAGAATCAGCAAAAACTCCGTCGAGCGACCCGAATTTCATAGCGTCGCTGATAGCAGATGCACTGAATGGAAACGAAAATGCGGTACAACTTGTCGCCTACTGCCCCAATGATTGTTTAAGATTGCCAAAAGATTGGAATCTGATGAGTGAGCTGGAAAAAGATGAGCTGATCCATAAAAAAATAATGCGTGAGTTATAATTTTCCATATTTCCATTTGCCCCAAATTTTAATTTGGCAGGCAAATGTTCACTTACCACTTATCTTGCGATAAGTGCGAAAAAACCGCAGGCTGACGCGGATTTTCGACGTGAAAAATTTGTCGCTACGCTGAACCTGCGGTTGGCTTTTTTGGGAAAAAATTTTTCAGAAATCAGTTTTGATGTTCATCAAAAAGTTGCTTGACACGCTCCTGAGGGAGAGAAGTAAAATCCATAATATCGTCAAAAGATTTGCCTTTTTTAATCCAGCGAACGACTCGGTTCACTTCCTCTTGAGCATATTTTTCGCGTTCTTCTTTAAGTGCTTCATTGATGGCGTATTTCATTTGAGCGATTCTGTCGCGTTGATTTTTTTCGCGAAGTTCATAACGACGACGGTTAATTTCATCTTGAGTAAAAAGAGATTCAGCCTGAAAAGCCTTTTCGATAGCAGGTTCAACCATAGCAATTTCCTCCAATTCTTTAGCGGTAGTTTTTTTAGAAAAATAAGAAAGCCAGCGTTCGAGTCGGTTGGTTTCCTTAACAGATTTTAAATGCCATTTGGGCAATTCCAGAAAATGAATTTCGCAATCCGAAGTTAAGTGGTTGCCGGTTTTGATGTCATAGACACCAAAACAACTGTGATAATTTGGATAAATTTTTTTATCGAAGAGATTAAAATCCAAAATGTTAATGGCGACAGTGCGTTTTAACTCTGTATATTCCTCGCCACTTTTCAAACCGCTGTTGTAAAGACGAGACCAATAATAAAGTGAACGTCTTCCCATATATTCTTGCTTGGCAACTTGAATTTCAAGATTGATGATAGAGCCGTCGGGAGTCCGCCCCAACAAATCCAAGCGCGATTCTTTACCGTCCTCTTCCTCAGCGTCCAAATTTCTGTCGATAATTTCAATGTCGGAAATTAAAGCCGAGCCTTGAAATTCAAAAACCGAGTTGATGAGCGAAAGTGTAAGGTCAGTATTTTTTGCAAAAATATTTTTGAACAGCGCATCGTTCATTCGATTGAGATTTAAAATTTGCATAAATTCACACTCCTGAAAAATTATTAAAAAAGCCACCAGTATCAGCTGATAGCCAAATTTTAGCCCCAAAATTTTGAAAGAACTTTTCCCGCTATTCTCCCAAAATTTTCCACAGAATTACTACTATCACAATCAGAACTATGCCGACTATCGTCAACAACGTTATGTTCATTGATGACGGTTTCTGATTTATCGGAGTCCTCGTTCCCCGCTGTGGAGTGGCAGATTTTTTTTTTTCGTTTTCGGAGTGCAGATAAGTTTTGTTGCCAAGATTTTCAAATTCATAATGAAATAATTCTTTAAGTTTATTTTCTTGTGGCTTGGAAGATATAACCTCAACGCAAATATTCTTTTCATCAAGCGTATTGCCAGAAACAGATTTTAACATTTTTTCAATGAACGCATTAAAAGGACTGGATTTAACTTTGAGCGCATAAGTTTTAACAGCCCTATCTGGAACAATAAATTTTGAACATTCATCAGCGACTTGTTCAACTGACAAACTGTTGAAATTAGCCGAAAAATTTTTGTAGTCATCATAGTTGTCAAATTCAAAGGCGAGATTCATATAAATATCAATTTCGCCCTCGTTTTTGTCAATGACATTACATTTTTTCATGTCTTTTACAAGATAAATGTATGTGGAACTATCAGGAATAAATCCATAAACTTTACTGACAATCCCCTGTTCAAATGCTGTAACAACAAGACGGTTCAACGCATTCCCACTGGGAATATAATCGTCAACGGCTGATGAGTTGTATTCAATCTTCCCCATTTGAAAACCGGAAGGAGAAAATTTATACGAGCAGTAAATATATGCCTTCATTTTAATCACTTCCTAAAAATTCAGCGGATTGCTAAAAATTTCATAGCCGTTATCATTTTTTTTCATGGCTTGCTTGATTAAAGCCTGTTCCTGAACAAAATCTTCTACCGCCGCCACATTGAAGAAAGTTTCATTAAACCATCTCAGAATTCCACCGAAAAAACCTTCGCCCTTTTTTTCATTCGTCTTAATGATTTTAACCATCGCAAGAACGTAGGACAGAATATAAATCATAGGTTGCTCACAATAAAGCGGTTTAGGTTCTGCCATCTTCTTTGTAAAAATGTAAAGAGCCTTTTTGGGAGTCTGATATTCAGATTCCAGAACAATCTCCTTAGTAACCTCGTCGCGTTCAAATCTGTCAAATTCAACTCCGCCGTCAACATCACCGCAAGTCAAAATTGGCGTAATAGCAACTTCATAAGGTTGCTGATTATTCGTGAAAAAATTGAATGTGTCCTTATACGCTTTGTGGATTTTTTTGTTGAGAATATCCATTTGTCCAGCGTGATAATATTTTTCACACTTCAATGGCACGAACAAAACCATTTTTGCTGCCAAATCACTCTTGGTTGAAAAATTTCGCTTTGCCCATTCTCCAATTCTACGACTGTAATTTCTATTATCATTGAATTGTCCGACAGCATCTTCCTCGTCACTGTTAGTTTGCTCCATCAAGTGTGGAGAATCAATAGCGATAATGATGATATGTACTTTTTTAATCATCTCGCCGAGCATTTTGTATTTGTCAGGATATTTTTTTGCATCAAGCCACTCGCCGGGATAGTCAATAAAATCAACAATCATACCGTCGCTGTCTTTATTTTTCAGATTGATATTAAACCGATACTCGATTATATCAAGGGTTGGCGCACTATCGGGAGTAAACGAACGACTTTTGCCTTGATTGTGAAAATAACTGGAGATTTCTCTGGACTTTTCCTCAAGTTTAATCATGGTGTCGTCGTCATCAGCGTAAATCATCAAATTACCTCTGCCAAATTTTTCCTCAAAGCAAGACTGCATCGCCGCTAAAACGCTGGTTTTGCCACAGCGTCTCCCACCGAACATCATAACTTTAACTTCAACTTTTTTATCGCTCATCTCAATTTCACCTCAACTAACAATGAACGCCTCTTCATTATTCAAATTTTTAAACTCAGCAATCATATTCTGCAATTCTTCCGCCTGAACCTTAAGCGAAAAATGGCTCTTGTACTTTTCCGCCCAAATAGCACTAATCCAGTCCTCGTAAAGGTCGTGCCATTCATCTTCTACAGTTACGACTTCATCTTTGCCTGCATATGCAGCACGGTCGTAAAAATCTTTCAACGCGGCAAAAATAGCTTTATTGGGAACAGAATTTAACTTACGCAAATTAACGTCAACTTTGTTATGAACTTTTTCGGCGTAAGAATTTAACCAAACGATAATCTCATCTGCCACAGCCTCTTTCTCCGCCAGTGAAGAATTTATTTCAAATGTTTGCGGCAAAAGCGAAAAATCAATGACATCAAGACTGGTACGGATCTCATAAATCATAAAACCTTGTACATTGATGGTAAAATCTCTCAAACTGAGCAAGGCGCGAGCAATTTTCGGATATTTATTCTGACACTCCGTCTTATCAATAAATTTATCAATCCATTCAGTTGGAGAATTGTCGGCAAACGGCAAGATATTGCCAAGTCTTCCATTGGAATCATCAATCAGAATGTTCAGAACTTCAATCTTAAAATTTTTTATTATGTTATCAAGCACAAAATTTAAATCTAAAAATGCGTTGATAATTTCAATACGCATCAAATCCGTACAAATTTCGCCGGCGTTATGCTGATTTATAGTGCCATCTTCCAACAATGAAATGATTCTCTCTTTGCTTGGAATTGCATTAAAGATGACTTTTAATTTTTCTTTACCGGCTATTGCCCATTCCTCGCAGGGTTTTTCACGCAACGGATAATATTTTTTAATGTAAAGGTCACGCAAGCTGTTAAGAATTTTTGTGTTAATCGTTGTTTTAATTTCAGGACGCAATGCACGCTTCACATCATCATTAGCCGCACCAACAAAAACTTTATCGAAAGCGGAGGCAATCGCCGCATATTCATCATAAAGTTTTTCACCAAGTTCGTTGAGCCGGTTTATTAAAAGTTCATCAACTGCACCAATACGATTCGTAAGTTGATTGAGCACAGGATTTAAAAGCTGTTTCTCCACTTCAGCGGGGTCACTGCAATCTACTTCCAAAACCTGAGCAACGGGAAAATTTCTGTCCGTTATTTGAGATTTGACTTCAGCAATGAACCTTACATTTTCTCCTTTAGCCGCCGTGACTTTATTGAGCAACCAAAAGAACATTTCACGAGAGTAATCGGGTGTAATGCGTTTTGAAACTTTGTTGACGATGTAAATCTCATCATTACTGAGACGCGGACGCAACGAATCTGGTCTGAACATCAAAATAATAGCATCACTATCATTTTCAACCGTATCCAGCATTTTGTCTTCCGTGCCTATTGAAGTGTCACCAATTCCGATGGTATCAACCAAGACAATTTTACCGGCATCAGCTTTTGGAAATTTACAAATTATATTCGCCAATTTAACGCCAAGATAATTAAAATATTTAGTTGAAGTGTCACCATTTTTAAATTGCGCGACATATTTTTCAATATCTTTTTCTTGAACATCTTTTATCTTGCCCAAATCAGATTCAAAATCTCCGATATGCTTAACGTATTTTTCAAGTTGGGGAATCAAACCATTTTCCTCAACCTGTGAATCATCTAAGCTGGCTTTTAGTTCATTTATCGGCAAATTTTTTATGTCATTAACCGAACCGACATGAAAACTGCCATGAGAAATTCTGTCAAGATAAGTGTTGACAATCTCAATCATTTCATTTTCGCTAAAAAATTCAATCTTCGCATGAACTGATGTTGCATTGCTGTTGTTAGTTATTATCGACTTTGCACCTGTGCAATCACCGCCTTCAGATGACGGAATGACATTCTTTCCCAGTCCGCTAATATTCTGCATTATCAAACTTTTACCTTGCCCAGCCCGACCAATAAAACTGATATGCAATTCTTTCCTTGAGAAACGTTCCTCTAAATGTTTCAGTTTGGACTCATACGCCTGATAAGCATCGTAAAATTCCTTGATTGATACGCCTGCGATACGCTCTAAAATTTCAGGTTTATTTTGAAACAACATCTTATAATTGTCACTAACCGCAATCTTAGCTTTGAGTTGCTCAAATTTTCTAACGCTATTGTAACAGGCGGCGATACTTTGAGCCGTATTTTTAATTTTTGCAAGACTTGCACCACGTGTTGCAATGATAGAATCAATACGTCGCGTAATATCCTCCATTAAGTTCCCCCTCCAATCTTTTATCAAAGCCGCAATGTTAAAACGCCTCATAGTTTTGTGATATTTGTACAACAAAAACAATATCATCAAAACGATACAGATTAACAGTAATTTTATCATAGATTTGCATTTTATCCTCATACAACCCGTATGGAACATTGAACCTACAAATTTTGAA
>CALFJB010000090.1 GCA_937877565.1 uncultured Selenomonadales bacterium
AGTTCAGACGTGTGCTCTTCCGATCTATGCGGCGCAACTCCTCTGTCAAGCATTTGTTCATAAACTTGCCTTTTCTGCGCGGTAGTTGACTGCATATCTGCTAATTCCGCCATTCCTCTGTTTCGATTTATCGCCATTAACTGTGTCATAGCGTCAAAATTATCATCAGCTCCCATTCCAGTCATATTCCAGCCCATTGCACCTGCGGCGTTACGAATAACAGTGGCGGAATCTGCGTAAATATTCTGTTTCGCCTTCAAATCATTAATCTGGGCTTGAATATCTTTCTTTTCTTTTTCATCTTGTGGATTAATTCTATTAAGTACATCTATTTTTTCCTGCACGTCTGCCCAAGCGGTTTTCAACGCATAAATTTGATTTTGCGCTTCATATTCACGCGGTGAAATTGTAGGATATGTAGGAAAATAATCTCTGAAAAGTTTATAATTTGCGTTCGTTTGCTGATTATCTGTTTTTTGTGTTACCGGCAACGTTAATAAGGGTTCAGAATTAGACGTAGACGGCTCATAAATATCCTCATCATTAATAGGTCGTATTATTCCTGTTCCGTGAACTGCATAATGTTCCGGGAAAAAGTTAGAGTTGTTTGAATTTTGAAGATCAGAATTCGTCGACTTAAACCAATCGTTAAAATCAATCTCTTCAAGTTCTCCTGCCCTGCGTTTTGCATAAATTTTGTTGGGTATTGTTTCTAAAGGTTGAGGATTAGGCGCAGGCGGTTCATTAAGCTCTTCCGGATCAAGGTCAAGTATTGCCTGCCCGATTCCACCATAATAATTTGGCAAGCCATTTAAAAGTATCGGGTTAGGATTTTCATTAGCCATAAAAAATTCCTCCTAATCAATCAATGAAGAAGTTGCAGACGCAGTATCATTTATAGGATGTTCCTTTTGCCACTCTTCCCACGTCATTCTAAGATTAGGTTTCCATTCTTGACCATTTATAAAAAATTTAGAATCAGGAAAATATGCAGGTATTTGGCTTGCAAAAATTCCGTTCTTTGAAAGACCTGCTCCGTAGTATCTGGAACCTTCATCAGACCAATTAAGAAATTTATTGATATTTTCATTACGTTTTCGTTGGTTATAAACGGATTTATCAAAAACATCATTATATCTTTGCGCCGCCCATTTCCCGCCGAGTGTTCCAAGCAATATTCCCAAATTTGCCGCAGGACTTAAATTTTTCGTCATACTTGCAACCGTATTCATATTTTGATTCTGCAGTACGCCTTCTTGATAACGTTGCGCCAATATCTGTTGAATTTGATTTAATTCTTGCGGCGTGTACGACCTTAACATATCAAAAGTATCTGCCATTATTTTTCATGCCTTTCACTAAAATCTGCTGTTAGCCCAACCGCTACTTAACCCGCCGACAAATGCCGTAGTTGCAGAACTAAGCAACCCGCTGAAAAAATCTCCGCCCGATTCTCTGGTAGTTGTAGTTTTTGTACCTTGTCCCGCCATAGACACCAATACGCCCGTTGCAGATTGATTCAAGCCAACAGACGCATTCCATAAACGCAACGCAGGATTTTGTGCGCCTTCCTGTGCCGCCGTATCAAGTGCAATTCCTTGTGCAAGCCGGTTGAAAGCCTCACTCCAAGTGCCGTTCCACGCCGACAACGCGCCCGTACGTGCTTGAAACATTTCAACCATATATTTCAACGCCGCTATTTCGTGTACCCATTTTTGCTGATGATAATTTAAAATATCTCCGCTCCACATATGCGCCGCTTGCATAATTTGCGAATATGCCTGTTCGCCTTTCATCATCGAATCAGAAATGAGGTTGTACGAATTAACCATCGCGTTAATGTCCTGTGCAAGCCAATCATATTTGTTTTTGATAACTTCTTGGTAAATTCTATCCTTCGCGTTCAGAGTGTTCGTCCAATTTGTGTAGCGATTATTTGAAATGGTAGCCTGTTGCATTGCGGCATTTAAATCATTATTGAAACGAGCATTGTAAAGGTTAGCTTGATCCGCATAAGTTGTACGCAAATTATTAAATCGGCTGGAGTACATCTGCGCGAGAGTATTTGCGGCTTGAAGTTGGTTATTCAGCTGATAATTGAAAACGGTTGCTTGATTCATAAGTACTTTGTTGATATTATCGCCGCGCAAGGTTTGAGTTTGCATTAAAGCTTGAGTAGCCGCCAAATAGTTTTGTAGCTGGTCATCATAAACTTTCAAATCGTCCATCAGCGTGTTAGTACCGTTTTGGTAAACATTTTCTTCCAATGCCGATTCTTGTTGCGTAGCACTAAGGAAATTTGAAAGTTGGGCGTTATACGTTTGAAGTTTGCCGAGCAATGCCGCGTTGATATTACTGAACTGCCCTTGTTTAATTTGTCCTTGCTGTCCTGCGCCGTTCAAATAATTTCCTAAAATACCGTCGAAGGCAACTTTCATATCGTTCAACGCCGATTCAATATTTTTCCAACGAATGTCAGCTAACTGCGCGATGGTTTGAATATTTTGCTGATATTGCCGCGCAACTTCATCTGCCGTATTTTTTTCAATGTCGTAAATTGCTTGATTCGTAACCGATGAATTTAAAATTCCGCGTTTAGCGTGGTCATTAATAATTTTGCCAACAGAATTGTCAATGGCAAGTTTAATTGATTCTTGCATATTTTCTTGCCAATCGTCGGTAACCTTGCCGCGTTCAACGTAGCCGATAACTTTGTTTGACGCGTGAGCGGCGGGAAGATAATGCGGAATAATTTCTTCATAATTATCTTTGTGCTCAGTGAGATAATTTTTAATGCCGTCGTCAATGCCGTCCAAATCGGAATTTATAGAATCAGCTGCGTCCGAAAATAATGAAGGCAAAGGATCTAAATCGTAATAATTAATTTCTCTTTTCGGCTCTATGTCTTCAATATATCCTGTCAGCGTCGCATTGGCGCTTTTCGTCACATTTTCATAAGCCGCAGGAATACTTTCAAGATTGGAGTAATTTTTATCGCGTGCTATTTCTACGTCATCAAGAAAATATTCAAGGGTTTCAACCGCGTTTTTAGTTACATTTTCATAAGCGGCAGGAATGCTTTCAAGGTTGGAGTAATTTTTATCTCGTGCTACTTCCACTTCGTCAAGAAAAGATTCAAGGGTTTCAACTGCGTTTTTCGTTACATTTTCATAAGCGGCAGGTAAACTTTCTAAGTTGGAGTAATTTTTATCGCGTGCTACTTCTACTTCGTCAAGAAAATTTTCAAGAGTATTATTTGCGTCGGAAATTATAATTTTAAAATCGTCCGCAATTCCGTTTAACGTGTCATAATTTAAAATTTTAACCGGCTCAATGTCACCAATGTAACTAACCAGAGTAACTCTTACGTCACTTTCAACCTTGTCAAGTTTCGTCGGCAAAGTGTCTAAATCATCGTAATTGGCGTCGCGAACTCTTTTCAAATCATCTGCCGCGTCTGCTGATAACGAATCTACAATATCGCTCGTAACCGTAAACTTCGGTATCAGTTCGTCCAAATCGGTATAATTAGTTTTGGCGTGTGTAGTTACCGTACTTTCTCTGCCGTTAAAATCTGAATTGACA
This sequence comes from uncultured Selenomonadales bacterium, assembly GCA_937877565.1. Classification (GTDB taxonomy): domain Bacteria; phylum Bacillota; class Negativicutes; order Selenomonadales; family Selenomonadaceae; genus Quinella. Next base: position 3,586 of record CALFJB010000090.1, read on the forward strand.
GAAACGGCGGCATCTTCGATCACGGCAGGTAATTCATTCGACGCATTTATAAAAATTTGGTCAGCTAATCCTACTTTTTTGCTTGCTACCTCAAGTTCATCAGCATTCAACGTGGCAGTATCTTCAAAAGTTACACCCTTTACCGTGCTTATCAACTTGCTATAGTTGTTCATTTCTTGTTCAAAGCCAACTTGAAAATTGTTTATGACGTCGTGAAAATGTTGATTTACGCCATTTACAACTGTCCGCAACGTTTCGCCAATTTCATTCATACCATTATCGGCGTTGTCGTAGAGAATATGAGCGGAAAAATCCCAAAATCCAACCCAACGCCTTTTCGTTCCATTTGCGTCTGTGTAACTTTCAGAATCCCAAGAATTTATTAAAGCGTCTGAAAAAGCCGTATTAGCCGTCGCAAAAACGTCGCTGTGGTTGTCAAGTTCAGTCAAGTATGTTGAAATCCATTCAGCACCCGAATAAAGTGCCGCGTAAGCATCGTTGTAACGCGTGTGCGCCTGATTTAAATGTTCAGCAAAATCCAAAGGTTGTTCGCCAATAGATCCAAGCAGAAGAGTTTTCGCCGCCGTATTAAGGTCTTTAGCATTAGGCATTATCTCTTCGACAAATCCCGCTTGTAATTCTTGAAGTTTTAATTCATATTCTGTAATTTGTTTTTCCGTGAACAATAGACTGAATTGTTGTTGGACTTACTTCAAAAAATCTTGCGAGAGCGTAACAACCAAAATTTTTATCACGCGGTTTATATACTTTTTTAATAAATGCGGCTTGCTCATTCGTAAAACTGGCGTTTCCATTATCTGCACCTTTAAGACCTTTAGGCGGTTTTCTTAATCCTTCTTGATAAGCGTGAATTATATTTTCACTTGCTGTTGCCCATTCAAGATTCCAAACACAATTATTTTTTTTATTTCCGTCTTTATGATTTACTTGAGGTTTATTTTCAGGATTCGGCAAAAAAGTCTGCGCTACAAGTCTATGAAAAAATATCCTTACGCTTTTTTCCTGATATTTTAACCAACACGATGTGTAACCAATTTTCGTGTTGTTAGGATAAAGAATTTTTTCAAGCCCTTTGTGAAAACTTTTCAATCTACTATAATTGCTGATTTGATAAATACCTAAAAAAGTTTCGACGTCTCGCCAAATTTCGTGCGGCAAATCTTGAACGCAAAGCCAAACTGCAGGATTTTTTCTTAAAATGTTTACAACTGCGTTTAATTCATCAATAAAATTTTTTTCGTCTTCAGTGTAAGTTAGCGGCAACGAAGGCAAGCTTGCCAAATAATTTTTCGCGGCAAGCGTTTTTTCGTCAATCCCCAAATATTTCAATTCTGTCATTGCGTCATCAAGTTCCGCCAAAATAATTACTGTCGCAATTTTAATTTCATCATCAGGAAAATTGAGCAAATAATTTTTTGCGCTGTCTTTCGTCCAAATCATAAAAACCGTTCCTTTCGCGTTTGACAAAACACGTTGGAACGTTTAGAATTGAAAATGGTTAAACGCCCCGACGTGTTAGTTTTAGTTTCAACGCTTAAATCCTAACATTTTCGAGGCGTTTAGTCAATTTTTTATACAAATTTTTCTGTTGCGTCTCCCGATACAAAAATTTTTCGCGGTGTTTCATAATCTTCTTTCGTTACAAAAATTTTTGCAAGTTCGATTTTCAATTTTTCTAATTCATCTTCCGTCACTTTAATCATCTCCGAACAAAGCGTTAATGTCATCTTCCGTCGCCAAATTTCCGCTACTTGTATCTGAATCTGCACCGCTTGGCGAAATTTCTGTATCATCGCCAAACAAATTTGTAATGTCATCTTCGCTTGCAAAATTTTCGCCTATCGTTTCGTTCAACGTCTCTTTCGTAGCGTAGATTATTTTTTCAAGATAATTCAACTTTTTATAAATTTCACTTTTCAAAACATAATCTTCCAATTCACTTTTCTTCGCGTAAGTTTTTGAAATGTCATTACCCTTGCTGTCCTTATATGCGCGGTCTGCAACTTTCACTGTTGCCTTAAGTGTCACGTCTTCCGATCCGTCGAATAAAACTGCTCCGTTTAAATCTCCGCTCAAAGTTATCTTTCTTACGTTTTCCAATTTCAACGCCGATTTTGCTACTTCTTTATGGATAACAATTTCTTCCGTCGGTTTAGGAAGTGGAAACAATTCTTTCGGCGGCAATGGATTTATCACAATCGTGTAAACAGGTATGTCCGAATATTTTTTCTCAAAATTTTTCATTGTAAAGCCCTCCTAAAACATTGCGTCAATTTCTTCATCTGAAATTTCATCCGTCATCAAACTTTCTTCAGAAACGGTGAGATTTATCGTAATGTCGCCACTGCCGTCGAAAGTTCCACTTCCAATTACTGCGCCAGTGAAATTAATCTTACGCGCATTTGTAAGTTTTTCTGCACTTCCCGCATTTGTCGCCGAATCAGCCAAAACAGATTTTGCCGCCGCTGTTGCCATTGTGGCTTGTGTCGCAAATTCAGCGTTCTTAGCATTTGTTGCACTTTCAACGCTCGGAACTGTCAACGCCACTACCAAATTTTTTGAGCCGTCAAATTCAAATTCGCCTTGCGCATCTCCACTGAAAATTATTTTACGCGCATTTGTAAGTTTTTCTGCCTCATCGGCACGATCTGCATTATCAGATAATGTTGCCGTCAAACTTTGTACTTTCAATTCAACATCAGAACTTCCGTCGAAACTAATTTGTCCACTTGCACAGCCGGTAAGCTTGATTGTACGCGCAGTTGTCAATTTTTCCGCAGACGTTAAATCTACCGTTTCAATACTTGAGCCGTCGTAAGTGCAAACTGTGTCGTCTCCTTTCGTGAATGTTAAAGTTTTGCCTTCACCTGCCGTACCTTTCGGTTCAGTTCGGAAACTTTTCGACGCCGCACGATAAACTAAAACCTCTCCGTCCTTCGCATTTCCTGCCACGACGTTTATTCCGTCAAGCTGATTCGCACTGCCGTTAATATCAATGTTCAAGGGAGTATTTGCCGCCACGCGAATTATTTTCCCAACTTCACCAGTTGTGCTTATGTCTGATTCTGTTACAAAATCTTTATCAGCAGGTATGAGCTTTTTATTTTTTGCGTCATAAATCAAAACTTGTCCGTCCTGCAAATTTGTAACGTCCACAACAATTCCTTGAATTGAAGTCGCATTTGTATCTTTGTCAACCGGCACGACTGCGTTTTTCTTTGAACTGTACGCTAGCAACTGTTTATCGCTGATGTTTGATAAATCGAAATTTACGTCATCAATTTTTTCAACGCTCGCGTGAACAGTTTTATCCGCGCCCAGCCGAATTAATTTTCCAACTTCGCCCGTTTCTGAAATATTTTCTTCGCTGATATAATCCTTGTCGGCAGGCTTGAACTTTTTGTCGGTTGAATCATAACAAGGAATTTGTCCATTTTTTATACCGACTGTTTCAATTTCAATTCCGCCGATTAAACTTGCACTTCCTGCCAAATTTGCGTGAATCAATCCCGCGCTGTCCGTCCGTACAATTTTTCCTATCGTACCGTCGCTTGAAACGTCGCCTTCGTGCAGATATTCATTTGTATCTGATATTAAACTTTTCGTGCTTGCCTTATATTTCAAAAATTGCCCGTCAACCAAATTCGCATCCAAACTTACGCCGTTAAATTTCTGTGCACTTCCTGTAATATCTGCGGCTATCGTATCTGCTATTTCAAAATCTTTATGCGCTGAACTGTACGCCAAAACTTTTTTGTCTGCAAGATTAGCCGTATCAACCTTAACGCCGCTTACGATTGACGCGCTACCTGTTATTGAAACGTGTGCAACGCCTTTGCTGTCTGTCTTTACAATTTTATTTGCCGCACCAGAATCTGAAATATCTGCGATTGTAATTTCATCTTTAATTTGATTCGTCCACTTATTTTTGGAGCTGTCAAAAACTAAAACCTGTCCGCCTTTGAGATTAGCGGTTTCAATTTCGTAACCTAAAATTTTGTCGGCACTTCCGCTTATGTCAATGTTGCCTTTGCCGGTTTGCGCGTCCAATCTCAAAATTTTATTTTTGCCGCTTGTCGCAACTTCATCACGCAGGACACAATAATTTTCATAACCGCTTATGTCTTCAAAATTCAAACTTAAAAACTTTCGCCAAGAAGTTCCCGTGTAAACGTAGATAACATTTTCATCAAGCGCAAAGAAAATATCATTGGTGTTAGCGTTACTCGGAATATTAGCCACATTGCCCGCTGAAAATTTTCCAACCGTGCCGTCATTTTCAACCGCTCCGATATTCTCTGATGTTATTCCAAAATAATCTTCGTCAATATTTCCGATAACGTTCCAGCCGTCGTCTTTTGAGTTCCTCATATAAATTTTTTTGCCCGAAACATCAACGTACCATTGAAAAGGCAATGTGTCCGCCGGTTCAGATTTTAAAGGAAAATTTTGCCTTAACGCATTCAAAAGTACGTAGATTAATTTGAACTCTGCCTTTGTCTTTTGCGCAAATTCATCTATCGAATCGCCGTTCGCTGAATAATCTATAGGATACTTTGTTTCCCATTTCATTTTTAAATCACTCCTCAATAAAAACAATCTCCAATTTTGCCAATCGCTCTGTCTACTTTCTGAACGTACGGATTATTGGCGATATTTCTTGCTGTCTTTACAATCGGTCTGCCTAATCGTGTTGATTCAAGGGCAGAAACTAATCTTTGCACGGTAGGATTGGTACTCATAGCAATTCGCGTTGAAATTAGAGGCGCACTTATTGCCAATCCACCCGCGCCAAGCATCATACCTTTTTGAATCGCCTTTGATTTTGCCCAATCACTAACATATTCGGCGGCTTGTGCAGGTGCATTTACAGGATATATTATCGGTCGCCCAGCATAATCTGTAGTACGAACATACGTTTGCGGTTGCGGTTGAAAATTTTCATTCAACGCTTGATTAATCGGCTGTGAATTTTGAATCGGTTGCGTATAATCGGTACGTCTGTATGGAGCATACAAATTTTGACGCTGTGACCAATACGAATTATATTGCGGCGGCGAAGTTTGATAACCGTTTGAAGGTACATAAGCTGTCCGCTTAAATGGCGCGTCGTTACGTCCAATTTGTGTTATCCAAGAATTTCTCGCGGCATTTTCCCATTCTTCTGCTGTCATTTTCAATCATTCCTTTCAATAAAAAAATCACTCCGAAGAGTGACATTAACTTTTAACTTTCATCATCAGGCGGCTTTTAGCCATATTTATTTGCATCGTCCGTGCCTGCGCTTATTCCTAAATAAAAACAGAAAATCATCCATATCAATATAAAATCTGTAACAATATATATAATAAATGAAATTAAACATATCCAGCCACTTCTGTTCATATTGTGAAGGCTAAAACTCCAGACATTAATAGAAATGTATCGTATGCCGAGTTTAATAATTTATATTCAGGATTATATTCCAAAAAATTTCCTATTAAGAAGCTAAAACTCAAACAAACTATACATATAAAAGATGTCTGGACGCATAATTTCGCATACTTTTCTTGACCTAAACGCCCGCTAAATTTGTAAACGTCCTTCAAAAACTTTTCCATTGCCCTCACCACGAATAATTTTACACTTCGGCAATGTCCATTACAATACTTTGCAAAATAAATCTTCCGCCCGCGCCGTTGCCGCCTATGTCCAAATAATTGCTTCGGAAATAATTTTTACTCTGTATCTCAAATGTATTTTTTGCAAAAATTATAGGCTACGGGGCGTGCTAGGCTAACTTAAAAAGTTGCTCTATCTGAGCCTTGTGCACCACCATGGCAG
>CALFJB010000091.1 GCA_937877565.1 uncultured Selenomonadales bacterium
TTGAATTTACTCAGTATCTGTAAATTATTTCAGTTTAATACTCGATTTGAATTTAATCAGTATCTGTAAATTATTTCAGTTTAATACTCGATTTGAATTTACTCAGTATCTGTAAATTATTTCAGTTTAATACTCGATTTGAATTTACTCAATATCTGTAAATTATTTTCAGTTTAATACTCGATTTGAATTTACTCAATATCTGTAAATTATTTTCAGTTTAAACGCTGGTAACTTAAAATTTTTTAAAGGAGGGAGAATTTTATGAAACGCCTGCTTCCAAAAATTACTTTCATGGCTTGCGATTATCTTGCTATCGTCGCCGCCGAATTTATTTCATTTTTCATCAGAAACGCCGCTGATTTCTGGTACAACGTGCATTATTCCTACTCCTACTCCTACGTTTTCATTTTCGTGCCGGGTCTTTTCATAATCTTCCTGACTCAAGCTCATTCTTATAAACAAATGAAACCTATCGTTGATACTATGCGCGATATTTTTTTTGCTGTATTTTACGGCTGGATCGCTGCCATTATCGTTATTTATTTCCTCAAAGCTAGTAACCAAGCCTCGCGCCTTTTCATTTTATTGCTCCTTCCTTCCGTACTTTTCAATGTCTGCATTCTTCGTTATATCGTTATGAAATTCCTCAAAAAAAATAACCTGTTCACCGAAAAAGTTATTCTCGTCGGCGCAGGAAAAACCGCTGAACGGATTATTAAATTTTGGAATGAAGATTTGGGTTACCGCTACGTTATTGCCGGTATTCTTGATGACAATCCTATTTCTAAAACTATTCCTAAAAATTTTCCTATTATCGGCGGTTTCAACAATTTAAAAAACGCCGCTAAAACTTACAAAGTTAATACCGTCATTATCGCCGCTCCAGGTATCAGTAAGGAAAATCTTCAAAATTTAATTACTAAAATTCAAAGTTCCGTCGAACATATTTCTTTCATTCCGGATTTAATTGGTACTCCTATGAGCAGCGTTGACACTTCCATTTTATTCAGTGAAGAAATTTTAATGCTCAATCTGCGTAACAATCTTGCTAATCCTTACAATCGTTTTATTAAGCGCGTTTTTGATTTAATCGCTACTATTCTGGGCGGCATTGCTATTTCTCCTATTTTACTTGCTATCGCCATTGCCGTTGCCATTGATAATCACGGCAATATTATTTTTGCTCATCGCCGCGTCGGTATTGCCGGCAAACATTTCTACTGCTATAAATTTCAAACTATGAAACAGGGATTCGATTTACAACAGTATCTTAACGATAACCCAGACGCTAAAAAAGAATGGGAAGATTCTTTCAAACTGACCAACGATCCGCGCGTTACCAAACTTGGGGCTATTCTTAGAAAATCTTCGCTTGATGAACTTCCTCAACTTTTCAACGTACTAAAAGGCGATATGTCTTTAGTTGGACCTCGTCCTATTGTCGATAAAGAAATTCACAAATACGGCAAATTTATTCGTGAATATTTTTTAGTTCCTCCCGGTATTACTGGTATGTGGCAAGTTTCTGGCAGGTCTGATACTACTTACCCAGAACGCGTTGCTATGGATACTTGGTACGTTCGTAATTGGTCTGTCTGGATTGATATTCTTTACCTTTTCAAAACTGTTAAAGCCGTTCTTTCCGGCAAAGGTGCTTATTAAACTTCTCGCTTTAACAATGCTATCACTGAATTCACTATCCCTATTACTGCATACGTTGCAAATATCGCTGTCAGTACTCCTTCTACATTTCCTGTTGCATATATTATCGATACTAACATTACTGCCGCTAATATTTTTGACAACAGGTATATTTCTTCGGCTCCGTCTCCTTTAAAATTCGGGTAATGCACGTGGCTTACCATCAGATACCCTACTATTATTATTGTTATTGGGTATATCATTCCGTAATTTTCTGGTTGTATATTTAACTCCGTGAATAGCATTGTTGTTGTTGCTACTATGCAGCCTCCCGCCGGTATTGCTAACCCCATAAAATAGCCGTGTACTATATCTGTTGATACATTGAATCGCGCCAATCTCCACATTCCACACAGCGCAAATATTATTGCCGCTGCCTTGCCCAATGTTCCAAACTGATGCAGGCTATAACTATACGCCAATAATGCCGGGGCTATTCCAAAACTGCCTAAATCACATAGCGAATCCATTTCCTTCCCAAATTCTGATGCTACTCCAAAATATCTTGCCAATCTCCCGTCCATTCCATCTGCTACCAATGCCATTAATATAAATACCCCGCTGTTATAATAATTCCCTTCGTACGTTGATAGGATACTTAGCATTCCAAAGAATAAATTGGCAGCTGTACAGGCGTTTGGGATAATCGCTTTCATTTTATCACCCCTATTACTGTTTCGCCCCCGCGTACTTTCTGCCCTTTGTGTACCATTATTGTTACTTTATCTGGCACTACTATTTCTGTACAGGAACCGAATCGGATCAACCCGTACAGGTCTCCTTTTTTTAGCACGTCGTCCAACGTTACCCAACTTACTATTCTCCGCGCCAATATCCCCGCTATCTGCGTTACTGTTACTCGCAGCCTCTCATTCTCTATCCCTATCAAATGCCTCTCATTTTCATAGCCCACGCTGTCTTTGTACGCGGGGCGAAATCTACCGCACACATATTTTTGAATTTTAATAGTCCCTGCTATAGGGGCGCGGTTCACATGGACGTCGAAGACGGAGAGGAAGATAATAACCTTGTAGCAGGGGGCGTGAATGAAATCGTCGGAGTCGAGGTGGACAATATCTTGAACAGTGCCGTCGGCGGGCGCGACGATTAAATTTTCATTGGTGGGGATAATTCGTTTAGGATTTCTGAAGAAATAGAGACAGTAAACCGTCAAAACGGCGGGTAGAATAGCGGCGTAATGATTAAGGCAGAAATAAACGATAAGTGCGATGGCGAAGAACGTAGCGGCGAAGTAGTAGCCTTCCCGAATAATAGTCAAGATTTTTCACTCTCCGAATTTTTGTAAACTTTGAAGACGAATTTAGGTAAAGCGATGAGGCGTCCTGCGCGACTTGGTTGCAGTAAAGCGCGGAACAGCCATTCCAATTTGGCGCGTTGCATCCACATTGGGGCACGTGGGGTATTGCCCGCCAAGACATCGAAAGTACCGCCGACTCCTATGCAGACTGGGACATTTAATTTATCAAGATTGTTAAAAATCCATTTTTCCTGCTTCGGGACTCCCAAACCGACCAGTAAAATATCAGCGTTTGTGGCATTAATATCAGCAATAATTTTTGGTTCCTCGACTTTTGAAAAGAAACCGTTACGAGTACCTACGACGCTGGGGAAATTTTCGGCAGCTTTTTTGGCAACTCCGGGGGCTGCGCCGAAGAAGTAGGATTTATAGTTTTTGTGCAGTAAATTTGTAACCAAGTCAACTCCGGCAACTCGTTCGGGCATATTAAAGCCGAGATGACGCGCTGCCCAGACTGTACCTGCTCCGTCAGGGGTAACCATTGCCGCTGAATTTAAAATTTGTTTAAGTTCAAAATCGTGCGTGGCAAGCATTAACATTTCAGCGTTGGCAGTTGCAATCAGGGACGGCTTTTTCAGTAAAATAAGTTCGTCGATTTTTTGCATTGCTTGAGCCATTGTAACGCAATCGACATTGACTCCCAAAATTTCCGCCATTGAAAAAACTCCCTTGCAAATTTGATGAATAAGAAAATTTGCTCAATGTGATGAATAAGAACATTTGCTCAATGTGATGAATAAGAACATTTGCTCAATGTGACACTCTAACCTGTTTCCTATTCCACCGTTACCGATTTAGCCAAATTACGTGGCTTGTCAACGTCACAACCGCGCGTAATTGCTGCGTAGTACGCCAAAAGTTGGAGCGGTACTACTGTTAAAATTGGGATTAACAGTTCAGCCGTATCTGGGACGAAAATAACGTGATCGAGATATTTTTCAAGTTCAGAATCGCCCTGCGCGGCAATTCCAATTACTACTGCGTCACGCGCTTTGACTTCTTTGATATTTGATAAAGTTTTATCGTACACAGATTTTTGCGTGGCAAGCGCGATGACGGGAACTCCTTCAACTATTAACGCTAATGTACCGTGTTTGAGTTCGCCGGCGGCGTAGGCTTCCGCGTGAATGTAGGAAATTTCTTTGAGTTTTAACGCTCCCTCCAATGCAACGCAATAATCGAGACTGCGACCAATGTAAAAGACGTCGTCATTAAAGCCGTAATCTAAGGCGAATTTTTTAATTGGTTCAACATCGCTTAAAGTTTCTGAAATTTGGGCGGGGATTTTTTTGAGTTGTTCAATTAATTTTTCGGCTTCAGCATCTGAAACGGTTTTTGAAATTTGCGCCATATACAGGGCAAGCATAAACATTAAAATTAATTGCGTGGTGTACGCCTTCGTTGAGGCTACTGCAATTTCGGGACCGGCTGCAGTGTGAATTACAAATTCTGCCTCACGGGCTATACTTGAGCCGACCACGTTTGTAACTGCTAGAGTTTTTGCGCCGAGTCTTTTAGATTCTTTTAACGCGGCTAACGTATCTGAAGTTTCGCCGCTTTGACTTACTACTATAACCAGCGTATTTTCGTCGACTATTGGACTGCGGTAACGAAATTCACTAGCTAGATCGACTTCAACTAATTTGCGGACAAGTTTTTCAATGTAAAATTTGCCGACTAAGCCTGCGTGGTAGGCAGTACCGCAAGCTACTATATAAATTTTGTTGATATTTTTGAGTTCCTCCGGCTTCCAGTTCAATTCCTCAAACTGGATGGAATTATTTTTAATGTGCGGCGAAATTGTATCGCGCACTGCTTTAGGCTGTTCGTGAATTTCTTTGAGCATAAAATGTTCATAGCCGCCTTTTTCAGCCGCTGCCGCGTTCCACGTTACGTTAAAAATTTTTTTATTTATTGGCACTCCTTGCCGGTTTACGAATTGTACGGCGTCTTTTTTTACAATGGCAATTTCGCCATCGCCCAGAATGTAAGTTTTTCGCGTGTAAGAAATTATCGCCGGAATATCAGACGCAATAAAATTTTCGCCATCTTTACCGAGCCCAACCACCAACGGGTTATCCTGCTTAGCGCAAATTAAAACGTCAGGATTATCTTTTGACATAAAAACGAGCGAATAACTGCCCTCAATTTTACTGATGACTTCACGCACCGCCAATAAAAAATCGTCCTGCAAATTTTGTTTGATTGAATCAGCGATTTTTTCAGCATCGAGACTGTCAATCTTAGAATCAGAAATAGCGCGTAAAATATCGCCGTGATAATTTTTAATAATTAAATTAGCAATTTCGTCAGACCCGACCGCCGCTTTAATCGCATTGAACAGATCGTCCCGCAAATTTTGTTTGATTGAATCAGCGATTTTTTCAGCATCGAGACTGTCAATCTTAGAATCAGAAATAGCGCGTAAAATATCGCCGTGATAATTTTTAATAATTAAATTAGCAATTTCGTCAGACCCGACCGCCGCTTTAATCGCA
>CALFJB010000092.1 GCA_937877565.1 uncultured Selenomonadales bacterium
GCTAAAAAATTGATAATCGCCGTTGTTTCGTGTACAATACATTAAAACAAATTAACATACACGTGGCGGCGGCGATTACGCCTATATTTTCATATAGACACATTTCTATTTTAGTCGACGACGTTCAATTTTGCAAGAGAGGACGGCATTTTTTTATGACTGATGACAACAAATTTCAAATTTATCCTTCAAAGAAACTTTTCATTGCTACCGACAAGTTGAAGAAAAATATTTTTACTCAGACAAAGCAAAGCACCAATCGTGCTGTCGTTGAAGATAAAAAATCAGAAATCAAAACTCCTTTACTCATTAAATTCTCTGATGACATCAAGGAGCAGAAAAATATTTCGGCGTTTGATGAATTGGTTTTTGATATTTGCGTTTCGGAGCAACTCAAAGGTAATGACTACACCACACCTGCCATTATTCACCGAGCTATTGGCGGCAGTAAAACTAACTTCACAGCGAAAGAAAAAGATAAAATCCTGCACAGTATCCAAAAACTTTCTACCACTTGGATTAAATTCGATTGTTCCCAGTGCTTTGAAAAATTCGGCTACAATGACGGCAAGTCTTATCAGTATAACGGAAATTTATTACCGAGCGAATTTATCAAGGCAACAGTCAACGGACAAACTGATTCTGCCGTTATTCATTTTCCGCGAAAAACTCCGTTGCTTGATGTTGCAATGCTCAAAGGACAAATTATCACCTGCAACATTAAACTGCTTGATGTGCCACATATCCGAAATACCGATTTAATCCTCGGAATGAAAGGCTATTTATTGCGTCGTATTCTTCAAGTCAAAGGCAGCTACAAACCACATAAGAAACATTTTTGTGGAAAGAAACAAGGCGGTGGCTTTGCTTTTCGGAAAGCTAAAGAACTTCAAAAGTCTATCCTGCTTGATACTCTCTTTGAGCAATGCGGCTTATCCGACGCTGATAAAGGAAAGAAACGCGACATACGAAACACCATTTCTAAAATTATGGACTATTTTCAAAATGAAGGCTTAATTTCAGAGTGGCACTTTGAGAAGGCTGAAGGTAAATTTCGCGCCATTTTATTTACATTATAACACAAGGATTAAAAAAAGTTGCTATATTACATTTCACACTTTGCTATATTACATTTCACACCTTGCTATATTACATTTCACACCTTGAGGAGGTCAAAAAAGGTGCATAAAGCTAGGCGTGGTGCGGTCTCAGGCGACTATGGCAACACACTATATAATATTGTAAATATTATACTTAGCGAAAAATTTTTTTGACGCTAAAGCTAAAAATTTTTGCTAAAGAGAGAGAGCGTAGAAAGGAAAAAGTTGTAGGTTTTTTTCTCTTTCTACGGTAATTTTCTAAATTTTTGAAGGAGTGCTAAAAAATGGCTGTTGATATTTTTGAGGATATAAAAAAAATTTCACCAATGGAATTGGAACACGCCGGGATAATTCGCCGGGCGAAAAAAACGGTAGGAGGTTATGCGACATATATTTGCAAAGAGTGCGGAAATGGCGGCGGCTCGGACGGGGACGGACTGACGGTAACAAAATATGGCTGGGGCTACAATTACCGCTGTTTCAAGGAAGGAAAGAATTATACGGCGGTAGACTTGCTGACGGTGCATTGGGGGATAAAAGATAAGAAAAAATTGGCGGAAAGAGCGAGGGAAGAATTTGGATTGAGAGCAGATTCTTATTCTTTCACCGAGAATAAAAAAGTTGCCGCGCCGATGAGCGAGCAAGTAGCCGAGCCGCAAAGAGATTACGGCGAATTTTATCAGCATGTACAGAATCAGCTTGCGGAGTTCCTTAAATCGACGGGCGGCAAATTTCGCGGGTTGATGTATGAAGATTTACACGCAGTGGGAGCAGGAATAGCGACGACGGCAGATTTAAAGGCAGTCGGTGAAAATATTCCTGCGTGTTGCAGATGTTTAATATTGCCGCACAATTCGCACAGATTTTTAATGCGCAGTATCAGCGATAATCCGAAAATTAAACGTGGGAATACAGGCGGGAAGAAAAGAGAAATTTATAATCCGTACGGAGTAAATTTTGAATCAGCGTTTTTTGTAGTAGAAGGAGAAATAGACGCAATATCAATTCACAAGGCGGGTTATCCTGCAATAGCATTGAGCGGAGCGGGAGAATACAGACTGTTGATAAAGTCTCTTGAAGAAATGAGAAATAAGCCAGCTGTAAGGGCGATAGTGATGTTTGACAATAATGATGGTGGAGCAGGACAGAAAGACGCAACAGCGGCGATTACAGGGCTTTTAGGGGCAGGATATAAGGCAATTAACTTTATCCTTTCACCGACAGAAAAATATGACGCGAATGAGTTTTTGCAAAAAGATTTTTTGGGATTTCAGGAGCGGTTGAAAGAAATTTACAGTCAAGCGAATGAAGAATTTGAGAAAATGACGGTTGAAAATGCTGGGAGTGAAACGCTGATGGAAGGTACAGGGATTGAGAAATTGGCAGATGTTTTTGATGATTTGGACGAAATGGCGGAAAAACTCAAGGGCAAATTGTTGAAATGGGGATTTGCAAAACTTGATGAAAAGTTGCCGATGTTGCCTGGTTGTTATCTGTTGGGAGCATTGCCGAGTTTAGGAAAAACAACGTTTGCGCTGAATATCTGCGCGAATATATGCGAGCAAGGCGGAAAAATTTTGTATATCAGTTATGAGCCTACAGCGAGACAAATTGCTGTGAAAGATTTGGCGGGCTATTGGTTTAGAAAGATTTGGAATAACCACAGAGACAACAGGTCGCCGGAGTTAGTTCCGACAGCAACGCAGATGATGTTAGAAAAATATAATGCAGTGTATGGAATGGAAGAAATGAAAGCGGTACGTGAAGAGTTGAAGAGCAAACGCAATAATTTTTATTTTCTTCAGGGCAGAAAAGAGACGGCGCAGGATTTAATCAGCAAAGTAAAACCATATGTAGATAGCGGCGTAAAATTTATTGTGATTGATTATATCCAGCTGATAAAAGGAGACGATTCAAAGACGATAAGAGAACAGATAGACGAAACAATTCACGAACTGCAAATATTTCAATCGGAAAATGATTTAGTGATTTTGTTTATATCAGCGTTCAACCGAGAAAATTATAGAAACTATGCGTGTATCGAGAGTTTCAAAGAATCAGGCGGTTTAGAGTATACGGCGGACGCAATATTGGCACTGCAATTTGAATACTCAAGCGGAGAATCAAGAGGAAATATTGAAAAGTTTCAAGAGAAAAAACAATCGCGACCGAGAGATGTAGAACTGATATGTTTGAAAAATAGATTTGGGATAGATTTCATAGACAGATTTTCTTATCACTCGGCACACGAAACATTTATTGAAAAAATAGACTGTAATGAAAAGATTGCAGATGACGAGGTTGATGAAGATTAAGCGATTCATTGTGTGAAATGCGGAAACGAACATTTTCGGCATAAAAGGTGTTTCGAGAACCGAAACACCTAAGTGAACTTGGCAAATGAAAATTGAAAATCGACGAGCGTTTTGGAAATTCAAAATCAATTTTGAATTCAAATACGAAGATGTCGTCGCTTTTAAATACTTCGCAGATAGCCGAATTTTCGGCTTAGTTAGGAGAGATTGAAGATGTGGACGATAAAATTCACAGTAGCGACTGAACCGTTGCCGCAACCGAGACCGCGCTTTTCTCGTGGCAGATGTTACCAGCCTGTGCGGATTGTCGAATATAAAAAGGCGATTTCACAGGCGGCGAAAATTGCGATGTGTGGACGCGAGCCGGTAACCTGCGCCGTCAAAATGACAGTCAAGCTGTATCGAAAATACAAAATAATTTCGCGTAGATTCGGAGACTTTGACAATTTGGCAAAAGCAATAACCGACGCTTGCAATAAAATCGTTTACGCCGATGATTCGCAAATAGTTCGTTGCACAATAGAGAAACACACCGACAAATTAAATCCGCATATTGAAGTCGAATTGTCGGAGATGTAGGAAGGTAGACAATTTTGTCCTTGTTGCAGATAGAGTAGCGAAATGCGACGTTAAATTTTATCGTGTGTTCTCGTTGCCACAAATGGCAATAACGAAGTAACGAAACTTGACTACCTACAATAAGCGGAGTTTAAAACTACCAAGTCGGCAGTTTAGCCGAAAAATGAGCTAAAGAATTTACTCAAATTTGAGTAAATTGAGGACTAAATTCAACTTAGTGCGTCAAAAGGAGTGAATGAAAGATGACGAACAAGCAACGCCTTTTTGTATCGTCATACCTGTCTAATGGACTTTGTGCGGCACGAGCGGCGGTTGACGCGGGTTATTCCAAACATACGGCTTATAGTCAAGGCGAAAGGTTATTGAGAAATGTTGAGATTAGAGCCGCCATTGACGAACGATTGAAGGAAATTGAATCAGAAAAAATTGCTTCGGCGAAAGAGACTTTAGAATTTTTGACGGCAGTAATGCGTGGTGAAATTATAGAATCAATAGCGGCACAAGTAGGCACAGGCAAAGGATATTTTCACGCTGAATTATTGGAAAAGCCGCCGAGCATTAAAGACCGATTAACGGCGGCGGCAACTTTAGCTAAACTTTTGAAGGTAGGAGAAAATGAAGAATCAGCAACCGATGACCTTATCATTATTGAATTACCGCCTAAAAATCCGAAAATCTGATTTGAAAATTTTCCTACAGACCACTGCACTATAAAGTGCCGTTTAATCGTATGAATAGGAGTTGAAATTTTTTCGACAGATGTGCCGTTTTTTTTGACTTCATAGCAAGCCGAAATTCTCGCTGAAAAATGCAGGTTAATAGTTTTATATATCAGCAGTGATTTAAAACGCTGTATGATATTTGCGGCTGTTCGTCAAACTGCCTTGAAAAAGAGTATTGCCAATCGAAGAAAAGATAATTGGTAAAAGGATTTTTCCTTTGTCGAAAGAATTATAACGGCGTGGCGTGGTATGGCTAGGCAAGGTAAGGCGCGGTATGGTATGGCTAAAAATTACTTTTTGAAAGGAGCGATTTTTATGTCAATCAGCACCATTCGGCGCAAACTCAAAGAGCAGTTAATTCAAGTGAAAAAAAGTGCGTGGCGAAATAATTTGCATCGTCTTTACCATATGGATATTGGCGCATACAATTATCACTACTACACACTTGAAGAACTTGAAAAATTAGCCGCCGATGACGACAACTAACTAAAAATAATTCGGCGATGACCGAGCAAAGAACTTCAAGCAGAAATGTTTGGAGTTTTTTTTATGCGTGATTTATGGTTAAAAGTTTAAATACAGGTTATAGCAGTATACTGTAATCAAATTTGATTCGAATAATGTTTGAAATTATTTCATTCAGAAGAATTCCCAAGTATTAAAATAGGCAGAAAATTTTGGGTAAAAGAAGACTGTCTAAATGAATTTTTAAGTCATAAACAAATTATGGCAAGGTAAAAAGAAAGAAGACTTAATCTAGCACATTAAATCTTCTATAAACAGGAAATACCCTGTCAAAATAATTGTAAATTTATTATACAACAAAATAATAATTTGAGCA
>CALFJB010000093.1 GCA_937877565.1 uncultured Selenomonadales bacterium
AATTTCATTTGCTTAATCAAGGCTTTCGAGAATTTTAAGGGAAAATCTCGCTAGAATTTTTTTAATAGTTGTTGTTTTGTCGAGGAGGTATTTTTGTGGAAAACGAAGTCAAATTTGAGGTAGAGGAGTTTACTCCCGAAGAGGCTGTAGCAACTTCAGCGGATTTGACGGTAATGGGTTATCCCAATTACGAGTCTCATAATTGGGGATATTCCAGTGAAGCCGGCACTCAATCCAGTGTTACTTTCCAAGATATTGACAGTTATTATCAACGTTTAACAAGTCAGTATTCTTCGGAAAACTTTGATGCGAGTTATTATTCTAACGGCGGAACGACCGTAAGCACTACGAACTATTCTAATTATAATTCGTATAGTTCATATACCACGTCACAGAGATTTGACGTTGGTAGCCGTAGCGGCATTTTGCGCGGCTATAATTCGGACAGAGACGTTTTAAATTTTACTGACGTGAATATTTCGTCATTCGTTCGCCAAAACAATTATATGAATTTCAATATGGGCAATGGCACTTCTTTCCAAGCTCAAACAAGTTATTCGTCAGATGATATTTTTAAGTACACGACGGACGGTCGCAACATTTCTTACGCAAAACTCGGTATGACCAACAGCAACAATACCTTCCAGTATGTTGACGGTGTAACTTTCATCGGTAGCAGTAGCCATGAAGATACGCTCAACCTTTCGACTTATAATAAGAGTGTCGACCTCAACGGCAATCAGTACATAAATATCGATAACATTGATGCAAGAAGTTCTTCCAATTCATATTATCAGCGTAACCTTATTGGCAATACCGGAAACAATAAAATTTACGCAGGTGCAAGTGATCAACTTTGGGGCGGCGTCGGTGGCAATGATGAACTTTATGGTAGCGGCACCGGTAACAATACTTTCTATTTCGGCGCAAATGAAGGGAATACAACGATTTACAACAGCGTTGCAAGAGATCACGTTAACTTGTACAACGTTTCCTTGGAGCAAATTTCTAGTGCGTATGAAAGCGGCTCCGATTTGGTAATTAATATGTACAATGGCGATTCTTTAAAGATTGTAGGACAAGACGGCGCGTCTAATTTCATCCTTGCCGATAATTCAGAGTATGTCTACAACCGTGATACTCATACTTGGCAAGCTAAATAATTTAAAAAATAAATAATGTAAATCGGTTTGTGTAAGTAACAATTACACAAACTTTTTTATTGGATTAAAAAAGTAAGTTTTTCAGTCAAAATTAACGATTATAAATTATCGGAACTATAATAATTTTAATTTGGAATTTTATTTTAAAATAGGAGGTGAAAATCGTTACTGAAAATTTTTATGTTGACTTATAGATAAAAAAAGTTGTATACTTCATAATAATTTTTCAGTGACGGTGAAAAAGATGAGAATTTGGGATATTAACGCCACAACAGATTTGATTGCAAGTATGGCGCAAAGTACGTTCATAACAGATACGAATAGTGCAAATAACATTGCCGCAGGAAATGTCGTGGGAGATTCGTCGGACTACGCGAAAATTTTGGCAGAAAAAATTGCCGAAGTCGATTCTGAAATGAACAATCAACAAAATAACCCCGCAAGTCAACAAGAAAGTCAAGCGTCTAGCACCGAAAATTCCATGAGCGATATTGAAACACTTAGGCGAATTATGCCGGACGGCTCAATTAGGATTGTGACGTATGAAGACGGACAGATTGTAGATCAAGTAAAAATTCGCACGCATACCGTTATTACGCCGGATTATTCCGCGCCACCTACTCCTAACGGTGAACTTGCTTTAAAGGAAGAACAACGCCTTAGTTTGGCGGCTTTGCTTATGGCTTAAATGTGTCGTCAAAAATTTTTGTGCGGAACTGGGATAAATATTTTCCTCAAACTTTTGTGAGGTTTTTCAACAGCTAAAGAATAGTTATATAAAGTTAAAAGAAGGTGATAAACTTTAAAGCCTTATTAAACAGCTATAAGGTTTGTTTTGCAAGTTGAACAGACAGACTAAAAATTTTGCTGAATATAATGAAAGGAAAAAGTTACTGGTATTGCAAATGCAATATGTACCCGAACGTTATCGGGGATTTTAAGCCTGTGGAGAATTACAGCAAACGCGATTAGCTTAGGCGAAAACGGATTCGATGAAACAGGAATGAAACATAAAGGTTCAAACCTTTTATAAGTTTTCAGTAACGGTAGTTCACATGGATGTAAACATTATGCAAAATGCGTCTTACGCAACGCAAAATGCCAGAGTTGCTTACTCGGCATACTCTACGGCAAATCAAAATTCTGCGTCAAATATCGCAGTCGGTAACGCCTATGAAGTTGACATTTCGGACGCCGCCAAACAGGCTCAACAGTCTTCTAAGGTCACTGCCGTAACTCCAACGACTGAAGAAGAAACTGCACAAGTTCAGACCAAAGGCGTGTCGGCAGACACCCTCAAAGAAATGAAAGAGTCAATCAAGCTCAATGAACAAACTATGCTCAACATTATGATTCAGGCTATGACTGATTCAAATAATAATTTGCAGGGTTGGCTTGATAACGGCACAGGAATTTTGAATTTTGGCGGCGTACAGATTGATGCGGCAAAATTTGGGTTACCCGAAGTTGCAACAAATTCCGCAGATGCCGCGAAGGCTGTTGCTGATGGTGGAGCATGGTCGGTTGATTCAGTTGCAACAAGGCTTTTCGATCTTGCAAGCGCAATAGCCGGTAACGATCCCGAAAAACTTCAAGAAATGCGTGCTGCTGTTGAAGAAGGTTTTGCGCAGGCAGGTGCTACTTGGCAAAGTATGACAGGTACAAGCGCAATGCCCGACATTACCAGCCAAACTTATAACGAACTTATGCACCGTTTTGATGCGCGTATGCAGGAACTTGCGGGCGGAGCAATTTAGTTTCAATCTTTTCACTTAGAATTTAAAACGTGAATTAAAAGGACGTAACTTTTTTCAAGCTACGTCCTTTTTTGGTTGAGAAAATTAAATTTCTTTGCTAAATAACAATCGCTTTGAAGTCGGCAATTTCCAAAATAAGATTGTCAACTGATTTTAAAAGCGCTAAATGATTTTTCCGAACGTCTAAATTTTCGTCCATAACCATAACCGCATCGAAGTAAGCGTCAATCGGCGCGGAAAGTTTTTTCAAAATGTCCAACGCTCCAATAAAATCTTTTTTGCCGATAAGTTCTTCCGTTGCAATTTTCACTGCTTCAAAGGCACGATACAAAACTTGTTCGGCGTCAAGCGTCATCAATTCAGGATTAATTTCCGTCGAATCAGTTTTCCGCGCAATGTTGGCAACACGTACAAAGGCTTGAATATTTTTTGTAGCGTCCGGCGTCTTCAAAAATTGTTCAACTGCCGCCGCCTTTAACGTAACTGCCGAAATGTCATCAACGTTGCCAATCACAGCGTCAACCACGTCATAGCGCACATTGTCAAGGAAATTTTTTACGCGCAGTTTCATAAATTCAGCAAACTCAAACTGAATTTTTTCACGCCCAACTTTATCAGTCACTTTCAAAAGTTCCATATCCAATTCAACAATTTCACTAAGCGCGATTGACCAATTTGCCTCAACCAAAAGATTGACGATTCCCAATGCTTGACGACGCAGGGCAAATGGGTCTTGTGAACCGGTAGGAATTAATCCACGACTAAATGTCGCTACAATATTGTCAACTTTATCGGCAAGACTTAAAATTTTTCCTGCTACAGTTTTTGGTTGAGTGTCTCCGGCGAATCTTGGCATATAATGTTCGTCAATCGCCGTCGCCACTTCTAAATTTTCGCCGTCAAGTTTTGCATATTCCCTGCCCATTATGCCCTGCAGTTCGGTAAATTCAGTAACCATTCCCGTGACTAAGTCTGCCTTAGAAAGTTCAGCCGCACGAAGAGTATTTTTTCTGGCATCGTCGGAAATTTTTTCGCCGAGCATATCGGAAATTTTTTCGCAAAGTTTTATAAGTCGTTCCGTCTTTTCATAAACTGAACCAAGCGATTCTTGAAAGACGACTGTTTTAAGTTTATCGCGGTGTTCGGCAAGAGATTTTTTTCTGTCCTCATTGAAGAAAAACTGCGCGTCCTCAAGCCGAGCTTTCAAAACTCTTTCATTGCCGTGCTGAACAATATCAAGAAAATCTTTGCCGCCATTTCTTACGGTTATGAAAATCGGCATTAACTTTCCTTCAGAATCTTTGACAGGGAAGTAGCGTTGATGATCGCGCATTGGAGTTATGACGGCTTCGGGCGGAAGATTTAAATATTTCGTTTCAAAATTGCCGGAAAGTGCCGTAGGATATTCAACAAGGTAGACAACTTCTTCTAAAAGTTCGTCGGAAATTTCAGCCGTGCCGCCGCAATTTTTTGCAACTTCTTCAATCTGCGCGGTTATCATTTCACGACGCCGATTTTGGTCGACGACGACAAAATTTTTTACACAGGTATAAGCATAATTCGCGGCGTTGTCAATCGTAAATTCAACGTTGCTCAAAGTTCTGTGTCCACGTGAAATATTTCCGCTTTTAACGTTGGCAATTTCAAAGTTTATAACTTCGTCATCAAGCAGGGCAACAATCCAGCGAATTGGTCTGATAAATTTGAAGTCAAGATTTCCCCAGTGCATATTGTTTGGAAAGTTCAAACTGCAAATAATTTTCGGCAGGAGAGTCTGTAAAATTTCTGCGGTAGGTTGTCCTTGCTTATGAATAACGGCGTAAACATAACCGTCACGCGTGATTAAATCTTCGGCGTTGACTTTTTGTCCACGTGCAAAACCAATCGCGGCTTTGGAAGGTTTACCCTGCGCGTCGAAGGCAATTTTAATTGAAGGTCCGCGCCTTTCTTCAGTTATATCAGATTGATTTTCAGCAACGCCTTGAACCATCATTGCAATTCTACGCGGCGTTCCGATTGTTTGAACAGCGGCAAAATTAATTCTTTCGTCGTTGAAAGTTTTTTCTGCCAAGTCTTTTAACTGATTCAAAATTTGCGGCATAACGTGAGCCGGAATTTCTTCTGTGCCAATTTCCAAGAGTAAATTTTTTTCAGCCATTACGCATTCACCTCCGCAGATTTTTTCAGTAAAGGATAATTTAATTTTTCGCGTTGCTTAAGATATTCTTCAGCACAGAGACGCGCTAATTTTCTTACGCGCCCGATAAATGCAGTACGTTCACTGACGCTGATAGCTCCGCGAGCGTCAAGCAAGTTAAACGTATGCGAACATTTTAAAACATAATCGTAAGCAGGATGAACAAAACCTAACTTTATGACGCGAACAGCTTCCGCCTCATACTTCTCAAACAAATCAAACAATAAATTTTCGTCCGAAACGTCGAAGGCATAACTGGATTGTTCAAATTCATTTTGGTGGAAAACATCTCCGTAAGTTACGCCGTTCGTCCACTCAATGTCGAAAACATTTTCCACGCCTTGAAGGTACATTGCAAGCCGCTCAAGCCCATAGGTAATTTCAACGGCGGTAGGTTTAATGTCTTGACTACCTACCTGCTGAAAATATGTGAACTGCGTAATTTCCATACCGTCCAGCCAAACTTCCCAACCAAGTCCCCAAGCACCTAAAGTTGGTGACTCCCAATTATCCTCAACAAATCTAATGTCGTGCTTTTCTTTTTCAAGTCCAATCGCCGCTAAACTTTCAAGGTAAAGTTCTTGAATATTATCCGGCGAAGGTTTCATAATCAGTTGCAGTTGATGATGCTGATAAAGACGGTTGGGATTATCGCCATAACGACCGTCGGCAGGTCTGCGCGAAGGTTCAACGTAGGCAACGTTCCACGGCTCTGGTCCCAAAACTTTTAAAAATGTATACGGACTCATCGTTCCCGCGCCTTTTTCCACGTCGTAAGGTTCAGCTAATAAACAACCTTGATTCGCCCAAAAATTTTTCAGTGCCAAAATTAATTCTTGATACTTCATTAATTAACCTCCAATTAAAAACTGCCGCTGATTATATCACTGTTTGCCGCAAGTGGGAATAAAAATTTTTACGCGCAGACTTTTAAATTTTTCCGTAAAGCTTTACAATTCCTACCTCCTTGTGTTATTATACCGCTTGAATTTAGTTTTATGAAATTTTTTTGAATTTGGAGGGTGGTTTTTATGGATAATGAAACCATTTACAATGTGGTTGGCAATACCGATAATCCTGTTATGAACGGCGCTAGTGACAAAGAGAATGCGTTTATTGTTGAGTCCGGCAACACCACGATTAACAACTACGATTCTTGGGAAAAAATTAAGGTGTCTGGCACTATTCAAAATTGGGTTGTTGATAACAACGACTTCGTTGTAAATACCGATAACGGTTCTGTACGCGTAAGCGATGCTCGCGGAAAAATGATGGAATTCTATAACGGTAACGATGAATTTATTATGCACGTTTGCTTGCAAGTGCCCGGTGCAACGTTTAACGGTGATGGCGAAGATTATCTTTACTATAACGAAGAAACCGAAGAATACGAAACTCATAACTACGGCAGATACCATGAACCTCTTGTGGTTGTCGGATCGTCTAAAGGCGCTAACACCGCGATCGCAGGTGACGGCGGCTCAATACTTTGGGGCGGCGCAGGAAAAACAGATGACTTGCTTGTTGGCGGCGATGGTGTTGACGTATTTATTTATGACTACGGTCAAGGTAGCGATGCCGTTATTTCTGACGAAGAGGACTCTATAGTTATGAACAACACGTCCGTGGACGATATTAAGGGATACGCCGTTGAAAGTAATAGTGTTCGTTTCGTGTTTAACGATTTCGGTAGCTTGAGTGTTTATGGGCGTGCAAACCAATTCATTATTGGCGGCGACACTTACACTTGCGATTACGACAACGCTAAAGTTCTTGTAAAGTCAACAACAGAGGAATAATAAAAAAATTTCTATCTTGTAACAAAAAAATTTATCTCCTTCCAAAATTGGTTGGAGATTTTTTTGTTACAAAGAAAAATAATTTTCAATGCCAAAAATTTCTTGAAAAAGCTTTACCGTTAATATATAATTATTTCCAATTTTTAGGAAAGAAGTTTGCGCTATGGACAAACAAACGCCTGTAAAAATTCATGCAGGAGTTTTTGACGGTAAAAATAAAGTTGTAATCGCGGCAGGTATCCTGTTGCTTTTTGTGTTATCTGTTTGCGTCGTTGCGTACATAAATATTTTTGAGATATTCAAGCCTGAACCTAAAGTCGAAATTCACGCGCAAAATAATTTCAATCGGACTTTGTACGTTGTGACGGATCGCAATTACGCGCCATATTCTTACATTGATGAAGACGGTAAATACGCCGGTCTTGATGTTGAGATGATGAACGAAATTGCCAACAGAATCCAGATGAATTTGGATTTAAAGCTTGAAAGTTGGACGGACGCTCGCAAAGATTTTATGGACGGCGAAGCTGATGTCATTATGAACGTTGATTCAGATTTGATTGAAAACAATACAAACATTATCGCCACTTTGCCCACTACTGAAAAGCAATATGTAGTTTATGGTAACCGCGAAATTAAATCCGTTGCAGATCTTTACGGCAGGCGCGTTGCCGCATTGCACAGAATGTCCGGCTTAGGGCTTGATGATGAAATTGCTTACGTAAACTCTTATCACAAAATTTTTCAAGGACTTAAAACAAACGAATATGAATTTGCAATTTGTCCGATACAAGTTGGAAATTATTTTTTGGAAGAATTTGAACTCAACGACGTTTTCCCAAGCTACGCCGTTATGCACGTCTACGGAACTTTGGCAATGCACTCCGAAGATACAATGTTGCGCGTAAAAATTAATGCCGCGTTGATTCAAATGCAACAAGAAGGTCGACTCGACGAACTCGATAGAAAATGGATTAGCAGTCGTTATGAAAATATGACGCTTTCCGATATGATTAAAAATCGTCCATGGCTTGTCGCCGCTATCGTGTTCGCGGTCTTTTTATTTTTCCTGCTCCTCACTTACATTTTACTTCAATATCGAAATTCAAAACTTCAAGTTGCATATACAAAACGTTTGCAGGAAAATCTTGAAACGATTCATCATCAGCAGGAAGAACTTAAACAGATCGGAAGAGCGTCGTGTAGGGAA
>CALFJB010000094.1 GCA_937877565.1 uncultured Selenomonadales bacterium
GATGAATCTTTGTTCCAGTAAGAGGCAATGTCGGTAGATGCTAAGCTGTCCAAAGTGCTGTCAAGTGCTACTTTGTATTTTGAAGATGCAACTGTTGATTCGCCTTCAACAATCTTAACATCTTCTTTGTTGAGTAAATCTTTGCTGTGAACGGTAAGAGTATTATTTGCCCAAGTAATTGTTGTTTCGGAAGTTACAATGCTTGTGACACCGGTTGCAGTATCGACTGCGCCGTTTGAAATAGAATCGTTCTTAAGACCAATAAGTGTTGCAACTGTTTCACCGGAGTTAAATGCTTGATATTTAATGTAGTTATCAACGTTTGCATAGCCTGTAGTGCTGCCGCCTTCAAGCAAGTTGACATCGCTGCCGGATTTATTCCAGTAAGCAGCGATAGTACTTTGAGCATGAGCAGTTTCCAACGCACTATCCATTTGTACTGAGAATTCACTTGCAGCTCCCTCTAAAGAATCAACAACTTTAATATCAGAACCTGCAAGGAGTTCAGCATTAGTAATTGTTACAGCTGTATCTGCCAGTGAAATTCCGACAGCGTCAGCAATCTTTTCAATACCTGTTCCGTCGGTTGCTGTTACATTAGTTCCACTGCTACTAATATTAATGCCGGTGAGATGATATGTTGCAGTACCGCTATTAACTTCATCATATTGGATAAAGCCGCCTTCAGTGCTGGTTGCCTCAATAACGGTGTAACCTGTATTTTGTGCGCCCGTTACAATGTTGACAGTATTATTAAAGTTCAAGTAGTTGTCAATGCTTGCAGGTGAATAATTGTCTGCACCAGCCAAAATTACACTGTAGCCGTCTGCCGATGCAGTAGCATTAGTTGTACCACTTGCAACAATCATAACATCTTGATGATTAAGATAATCTGCGCCGATTGTCAGAGCATGGTTATCAGCATCCCAAATGAAGTTAGTACTTGTAATGGAGGCAGTACCTGAAGTTGCATTGCTTAAGCTGGTTGCGTTAATACCCTCAAGTTGATGTGTTACAGTACCGGAGCTAGCCGCTTTGAATTCAATGTAGTTATCGGTATTAGCATAACCTGTAGTGCTTGCACCGCCCATCAAATTGACTTTGTTGTCAGCTTTGTTCCAGTAAGACGCAATAGTAGTTTGAGTGTTGGAGCCTTTCAAACCGTCGTCCATTTGGATAGAGTAGCCTGAAACAGTAGCATTGCTTGTGTCAACAATCTTAATATCTAAGCCTTTGAGGAATTCTTGTTTAGAAATTGTAACTGTAGTTCCATTAATAGTAATGCCTTGACCGTCGGCAGTATTAATACTTGAAATACCATTAACAGCTGAAGCATTGGAAACACCGCTTGCGTTAATACCGCTGATTGTATAAAGTTTTGTGCCGGTATCAACTGCCGAGTATTTAATGTAAGTGTCTGAATTGGTGTAACCTGCAGATTTTACGCTGTCCATAAAGTTAATAGCTGCGTTCGCTGTTCCTGAATCTGCAACTGTCCAGTAGCCGTTAAGTGCATTAACTTTTGTAGCATCTGTTATATCGCTGCCAAGTAATACTTTGTAGCCGGTTGTTTCAACTGAACCAAGTTTGCCAAGTGTAACATCGGTATTGTTGAGGAGACCCGCGCTGGTAATATATACAGTTGAGCCGGTTATTGTAGCTCCGCTTGTCAAAGCTTGCATGCCTTCGCTATTTTCTGCAAGTTTTAAGTCGGAAGTCTTAAGACCGCTGATACTAAATGTTGCAGTACCTGTATTAACTTCAAGATAATCAATGTAACTGCCCGTGCTACTAGTTGAATCAGCAACTGTGTAACCGGTATTTTGTGCGCCTGTTACAATCTGGACAACGTTGGTACCAAGATTCAAGTAGTTGCCAATGCTTGTAGGTGCATAATCAGAACCTGTCAAAGTTACATTGTAACCTTTTGCAGCTGTAGTTGTATCGTCATTAGAAACAATCTTAACATCTTCATGATTAAGGATAGATGAATTGATTGTCAAAGTAGTGCCATCCCAATTAAAGTTGCCTTCATTCTTAAGGTAGCTAAAGCCGCCTGCGGTTGTCACATTAGCAGAGAGACTGTCTGCTGAAATACCAACAAGTTTATGTTCAGCACTGCCGGTTGATATATCATTATATTTAATGTAGTTTGTAGCGTTGGTGTAACCTGCGTTGCTTGCGTTTTCAATCAAGCCGATAACGCTGCCTGAAATATTCCAATAAGCGTCATGAGTTGTTACGCCGCTTGCAGTCAAACCATCATCAGATAATTGTACGCTGTAACCTGCTACAGTGTCGCCGACCGCGCCGCTTATTGTAGCAATGCTAACACTACTGCCTGCAAGATAGTTTGCGCCAATCATAATTGTTGAGCCGCTCTCATTAGCACTTGTAATAGTAAATTTTGAAGTTGCAGTATCAATTACCCAGAGACCGTCAGCATCTGCCGAGCTTTCATTTGAAGCTTTGCCTGTAGCAATACCGAAGAGTTTAACTGCTGCTGTACCTGAATCTAAACCTGTGTATGTAACATAAGCTTTTTTAGCTCCGCTATTAACATTTGTATAACCGGCTCTTCTAGCTCCATCAACAAATTGAATATCGTTGCCTGAAACATTCCAGTAACCATCCAAATCAGCTGCTTGTAAAGTAGATGTTGAAGTGAAAATACTGCTACTGATTTGAATACCATAGTTATCTGAACTTGCGCCGGTCAATGAAATACCGGATTCAGCAAGCAAATTAGAATCTTTAATCTCTACAATGCCAGTACTGCTATCAACTGAAATAAGCGTGCTTGCAATAGAAGTAGCTGAATCTGCGCCGAGATTGTTTGTACTAATACCTGTAATTTCAAATGCAGAGGTTCCTGTGTCATTTGCAAGATATTTAATGTAAGTTGAATTACCTGTAGCTGTAGCAGTTTCAAAGCCATCAGATTTTCTATCAGTAAAGTATTTAACGCCACTGTCATACTTCAATACATTATCCAAAGTAGATTGTCCAAAGTTGCCGTTTGTAGCAAGTGCCAATGAATAACTGCTTGCCGCACTGCTGCCAGCTTGAATTGAAACATCAGATGTGCCGAACCAATCTCTGCTTTTGAATGTAATTACGCTGCTGTTTGCGCCTTCGCCTAATACAACAACAGTACTCAAAGAATCAGTAGTAGCACTTGCAAGATTTAAGCCGGTAAGTGAAACTTCAGTTTGAGCGGCTTTAGCTGCAATACCTTGAATAGTTGTATAATAATTACTTGCCGTAGTAGTTGAAGTTGTTGAAGTTGTTGAAATTTTGTAACCTGAAGATTTTGCGCCGGTTTGAACAAAGAGTGATTGTTTACCAGTTTCGGTATTTAAAACGAGTCCGTCTACACTGCCTGCAACTGATTGAACAGCATATTTTGTTTGATCTGCAGCAGAGAGAGTTACATTGTATGTGGTAACTTCTGAACCGTTATTTACCAAGTGAACTTTTGTAGATGAAGAAACTGAATCGCCGGTCATCAACAAAGTACCGGAAATTATAAGGGTTGAGCCGGATAAACTTGCTGTAGAGCTGGCAATTACTGGACGCCATTCACTAGCAATTGGAGTAACGGACAAAGTAGTTAATACTGATGAATCAAGACCTTCAATTTTGAATACTGCTGTACCGGAATCTACAGAATTAAGATAAGTAATCTTAGCAGCTGAATTTTCGGACGGATCAACAACTTCAAAGCCTGTAGATTTAGCATCTTTCGCCGCAAAAATGCTGCCGCCGCTAAATGTCATGTAAGTTTCAGTATTTACACTAGCTAAACTACTGCTGCCTTCATTAAGAGCAAATGTGTAAAGTGTATTGTTAGAAACGTTTGCTAATGTAACTTCAGTACCGGAAATAAGCGCGGTATCAGCAATTTTAATAGTGCTTTGATCACCTGTTCCTGCCAAAACAGTAACATAGTTGCCTGCGGTTGTTCTGTCGTAAATATCAGATTTATCTAAGCCAATAATTGTAAATGCTTTTGAACCTTCACTAGCAGCAGTGTAAACAAGTTTTGTACCTGTACCAACCTCCCAACTAGATAAGGTGTCGCCATTATACAAGCTGTAACCTGCAACGGTTGAATTTGCGAGCCACGTTACAGACGCAACGCTCTCACCTGTACTGACTGACCAAGCACTTTCAACGGTTGTTTGCTGGGGTCCGGCACCGGCATTTATCTTGAGCAAATAAGTTGAAGAATTTGCACCGGAGCCATATGGATTTTCGCTATTGGTTTTAATTTCAACAGTTGTTGAACCGGTTAAAACGTTTTCGCTTGAAATTGTAAAGAATTTGCCGTCTAAGCTAATGCCGCTGCCTATTGTGCCATTGGTAACGCCGACAGTTGACGCTAAGCCGGTAACTGTGAATGCGCCTTTACCTGCAGTGTCGCTATTATTCCAAACAAGATAATCGCCTGCTGCTGTAGAATCAGCTATGCTGCCGTTGCTGTAAACTTGTAAACCTTTAGACCAAATGTCAGTAGTGTAAGTGATTGAGCTTGTAGCAGGATTTGATTCGCTTGAAGCAACTGTATTAGCACCCCAAGCAACTTTTTCAGTTGAAACAGAATTATAATCAGAAAGTGCAATAGTATAAGTGTTGGTGTTGTATTCGCCGCCTGTAATTGTAACAGGTGTAGCTTGAATTGTAATGTTTTGAGTTTGAGCACCAATAACTGAACTTGCTATTTTAATTCCGGTAACAGAAGAACCTTCGCCTGTACCTGTAACAAGTTCAACTCCTGAAAGTACAGTACTTGTTCCAGAGCTAAGTCCGTTCAAGCCGGAAATACTGAAAGCATATCCCAAATTATTTTCGGTGTTGTAATAAATTGAAGTATCGCCAACTACATAACCGGCTTTTGTATTGGCAGAGGTGTAAGTTACATTGCCGCCGGTAGCAACATTCCATGATGCAGCATTACTTGAAAAAACAGTCGCGGAGAAAGTGGTACTATCAAAGGTCGTGGTTCCGGAATATTTACTGCCTGCACCAAATGATAATTGAAGTGTAGTATTGCCTGCAGTTCCAATTACAGCATTTGGATCAGTTATTGAAACTGAATAACTAGAATCAGCCGAGCCAAGAGAAATTTTGCTTACATCTGTTGAACGGACGCCGCTAACATTAATGAAACCATTAATGCTGTCTGCTTCGTAACCGAAAACCAAATAATCGTTATTTCCGTTGTCGTAACCACGCCATGTAATGCTGTCAACCAACGCGCCAAGTGTAGTTTTTTCTTTGCCATTTATGACAGTCATGCCGTAGAGAGTTTTTAAATCAGCTTTACTTTCAATATTGGCACTTGAACCCATAATTGTAAGAGCTACAGCACTTGTGCCCGTTCCAAAACTAAGTACGCCGCCACTTAATGTGCCGGAATTATTATCAAATTTTTGAGCAAAGCTGAGTGTATCGCTGGAATCTAAGCCTTTAATGCTTGCTGAAGATGCGCCGCCGAAATAGAAAGTATCAGCATTATTTGTTCCGTCGTCAATGATAATGCCTGTGCCGCCAACAACGCTGATAACGTCGCCGCTATCCTTTGAAGCGTCGATTGTATGACCTGTACCGGCAACTTTGACAACGTCAGAACCTGCGCCTAAATCAATGTAAGCTGCAATGGAGCCGCCAACATCAAAAGTATCGTTGTTTGCGCCGCCCATAAGTGTAACTGCAGCAGTTGCACCTTCGCTAGTATTTACGCCTGCGAATGTAAAGTAGTCGTTGCCTGCGCCGCCATCCATTAAGAAGTTGTGGGCTAATTGTGTAAAGCTTACAGAAAGAGTATCGTCGCCTGCACTGCCTGTAACAGTTGCATTGCCGGTCGGTGTTGCTGTTGATACAACTTTTGCCGTTGATTCAAAGTAGATATTGTAGCCTGCATTTGCAGAAATAGAAATTTCACTGCTTGAATCAATATTAGCACCGGTAACTGTGAAAGTGCCGCCGCTTGCTACAGAATTCCAATTTGTAGTATCTGTAGAAGTCGCTAAGCCATCCAAAACTATTAAATTATCGCCGCCGGCGGACTTCGTCGCAGTGATAGTTCCATTAGATGTTGTTGGAGTATAGCTATAAGTTGCATCTGAAAGGAGAGAAGCTATAGTATTGTTTGCGCCCCAACTCCAATCAGATGAGAAATTATTAGTAGTTCCTCCACTAAGAGTTACTGAAATTGAATCAGCTCCAACTGACCAAATAATATTATCTTTGCCTAATAAAGATACAGGAATACTTACTACACCGCTTGATGGGGTAACATTTTGCAATTTTGTGCTTGAATCAGAAGCAGTAAGATTTAAACCTGTAACTGAAATACTACTTGTACCGGAGCCATAAACGTACGCTCCGCCACTATAAGACCATGAATTTTCTGACACTTGTTGTTCCTCCTCTAAGAAAGTACCTAAAGTTTCTCCAGTTGTATTGTTACTGGATTGAACCTTTAGGCTATATAAATTTTTAAGTCCTTCATCTGATGAAATACCATCAAGAATAAGTGTAATATTCTCGCCAATTTGAATTTTGCCTTCGTCGGCTGTTGCTGTAACATTATAGGTGTTGGCTGTGTTTACAATTTCAGTATCTTTAACATTAATTGTAATGTTTGCGGCTTGTACGCTAGTTAAAGCAGATAAGCCTTTAAGAGTTGCTGTAATGTTTTCAGTACCGCTAAAAGTAAGTACGTCTTGTTCGCCTAAAGTAATTACATTGCCTGTTCCGGCGATAGTGATATTGTCTGCGCCGTTGCCGCCGTCAACGCTGATACCTGT
The DNA here is from genome assembly GCA_937877565.1 of uncultured Selenomonadales bacterium. Classification (GTDB taxonomy): domain Bacteria; phylum Bacillota; class Negativicutes; order Selenomonadales; family Selenomonadaceae; genus Quinella. The sequence goes on from CALFJB010000094.1 coordinate 6,816, forward strand.
TGCAGTACCAATGTTAATGTTATCAGCTTTGCTACTGCCGACAATTTTAGCTGTGCCTTCGCCACTTACCGACAAACTTGTAATGTTGATTGTATTGGTAACTTCTTCAGTTTCAGTACCGGCGTTAATTTCAAAGTTGCCGTTTGTAACTGTCAAAGCACCAATATTAATTACGTCAGCACCTGCGCCGCCGTCAATCGTCATTGCATTTGAAATTTCGGTAATTGAACTGTCAAGCCCAATAGTATCAGCGGCGTTAGTACCTGTAATGTTGGTGTTGTCGCGCTTGAGTGTGATATTAGCTGCGCGATCGCCGTTAAATTGGATTGTATAAGCTGTAGGAGCTGCTTCTTCGCCGGTAATTGTAACTTGGCTAGCTGTACCGTCTGCAAGCAACGATTCATTAATAGCAATATTACTTTCAGTTAAAGTTACACCATCATTAACAGCGGTAGACCTTGTAGAATAGTCGCCGGACAAATTCAAACCTGCGATTGCAACTTTTATTGTGTTTTCAGTATTTTGTGAAGTGTACAAATAATTAACGTCATTGCCGTTGATATAGTAACCTGCTTTTTCGCCGCCGGTGTTGACAACTGCTGCTTCTTTTGCGTCGTTGTATGCCAATCCTGCAGCTACACTTTCGCCAACATTTGTAACATCTGAAGCAAACGCCAAATGATATTGTCCATTTTCGTTTGTCATGAAAATTACTCGGCTTGAGCTTGAAGTTGGATTAGTTGTAGGCAACATTGCCGCAGTTACTGAAACAATTTTACTATCGTCAACTGCCGGAAGATCTGATGCAGTTAAACTTGTAGGCAAGTTTTGAAGTGACAAAACCGCTGACGAGTCTGCGCCAAATTGATGATATTCAATAGACGTGCCGTCAACTTCATAACCTTCTTCAGTAGCCGTAAGATAAAAGTTTGCAGTTCCCGGTACGCTAATGTTCCAAGCATTTGCTACAGTGTCGTTTTCGCTGTAGGCATGAACGCTATTTTCGCCGCTTGTTTGAAGTGCCAAAGTTAAAGTAGTGTTACTGTATCCATCAACATTTGTTGTACTAATATTTAATTTATTAAGTGCCCGTGAATCGAAAGTAAGCGTATAATCCGCGCCTAATGTAATACCGGTAACACCAGCAGTAACGGTGCCGTTTGTACCATCTTGAGTTGTATAATTTGTTACGCCTGCTGATGTAAGTGTGTGGCTCAAGCCGGAAATGCTAAAAGCAATTGCAGTGGTTGAAGATGCAGCAGCATCGGTATGAGCTTTAATTGTTGTATCTCCAACTTCGTACTTGCCCCATGAACCTGTATATTTAACAGCTCCATCTTGTACATCGTCATCTTGTTTTTCGTTGCCAATTATCCAATTTGCAGGATTATAATAATTGTCTGAATTATCCATGAGGTCAAAATATGTATTGGTACTTGTGTAATCTCCTGAACCAAATGTCATGGAAATGTTTTCGCCATCGCCAAGCAATTCATCAGAAACTTTAACATAATATTTAGTAGGATTATTTTCATTATCAGCAACAATGTCAATATCTGTAGTTTCAAATGTTGTTTTGTCACCAAGAGTTAAACCATTAATAGTTATTAAAGTATCTTCACCTTGTCTATATACAGCTCCCCCTTCAATGGTTGTCCATGTCAATTTATCAATCAACTCCTTAAGTTCAGTGCCGGTAGTATCATCTGAACCGTTGTAAACTTTAATACCAAGCAAATTATTTGTTCTGAGGTCTGCTATAGAGGTATTTTCTGCAGCGGTTACGGTGTTACTACCGAACAAAATTTTTCCGTCTACAAATTTTATATCTGTATCTGCAATCGAAGTAGCAAGAGCAATTTTATCGCCCGTACTAAGATTGAGAGTTACATTCGCGCCTGTGGCTGTAAAATTAAAAGTATCTGAATCCGTGTCGCCGGAAAAAATTTCGACGCCGGAAACATCTTTGCCAATATTGAAAGTATCATCAGCAGTATCTTCAGACGAAGTACCGCCATAAATTTTAGCTGAACCGCCTGTAGCGTCAACAGATTTAATATTAAATGTATCTGCGCCGCCGCCGCCGTTAATTTCAATTTTATTACTTTCAGCTGAAAGAGTAATATCTTCAACAGAAATTGTATCTGCGCTTGTACTGCCGGTAATTGTGGTTGCAGTGCTTTCAGAATTAAGTTTAAGATTAATAGCGTCAGTAAAAGTTACATTGTAGCCATTTGCCAAAATATCAACTTCATCTTCAGTTGAGGTAACAACGCCGGTTGGAATTGTAAGAGCAGTTGCATCTACTGCAGGTTTAGCGTCGGCTGATTCATTGAGTGCAGTAACAGCTGAAGTAGCATCTGTAAGATTTTTCAAAATTACGCGGCTGACTAATTCTGCACCGCTGCTGGAGTATGTGTAAGTTTGAGTATTATCCTGCGTGCTGTAAGTAAAACCTGCACCTGCTGAATCAGTTGGATTGTAAAGAATCGCAGAAGTAGCATTTGCCTTCCAAGGAGCATCTGAACTGATTGGTTGACCATCTACTACTTTATCACTGTCAAGAACAAGTGTGATTTTGTCCTTATAAGTAGCAATGTCAGTTGTAATAAGGAATGAAACTGATGTTCCGTCTGCTACTTTAACAAAATCTTCCGGCAAAGTGAGTGTATATGAAGTTTCGCCCTCGTTCTCTGTTGAGGTAATTAAATCTGCGTCATTCAAATCCTCTAAAGTTAAATCGGTTTTCAATCCTGTGAGTTCAGCAATATCAGTATAGATTTTATTGGTTGCATCCGTCAAAGCCTGTAATGTAAAGTTACCGCTAGCTTCTGTCCAGTTAAATGGCTCCGGACCAACAACCAATTCGCGCAGAGATACTGATTCATCCTCATCAAAATTATCTAAGTCACCTGAAGGATTAAAAGTTAATTTACCCCAAGCATTTTTAGCAACCAATTCTGTAAGGGTGGCAGCGTCAATGTTCGGCAAATTAATTGTTGCAGTACTTCCAAATACAAGTTTTTTTGTGGTGTTATCCCAAGTAATATCTTCACTTTCAACATCAGTAATACTTTCTATTAAGATTGTGTCCGTTTTATCTGCGTCGGTAGTTAATATTGTTACTTCAGAATTGCTTATTATAATGACATCATTACCGCTGCCGCTGTTAATCGATACATTTTCAAGACTTGCTGCAACTGAAATTGTATCGTTGCCTTCATTTGATACAACTTTAACATTACTGCGATTGATATTTATTGTATTAGCATCGGTGTTGCTGAATGTGAGCGAATAAGTTTTTTTCTCGTCGCCGCTTGTGTCGTTGCCGTCTGCAATGGTAATACTGCCACTTGGCGGAATCTCATAATTCTCAAAAGTAACGTCATAAACTCCAGAACTTGCAACTGTTGGGAATTTTTCTGTATCTGTAACATAATCTGCTAATTCACCTTTAACGGTTAAGCCGGAAATGCTTATATAGTTGGTAGTGCCTTTAGCATGAGTTATAGTAACCGTATCGTCGTCGTTTGTAGCTTCCCAAGTAACCGGAGCATACTTATCCAAAAATGTTGAAAGTGCTGTAGCCGTACCATCGCCTACTTGAATATTGACACTGCTTAAAATAGTACTTCCAACAGAAGCTGAATCTGTAGTTTTTATTACAACATCGCCCAAAGTAATTGTGAACATACCGGTGCCATCTTTTGTAGTTGAAACTGTGGCAGTTGTTATATCGCTGTCAAGTTTTATAGTTGCACCGCTTGCCAATTTATCAATTACAACTGTAATTGTTGTACCGTCATCAGCGTCGCCGTCATTGTGGAATAAGTAAGTAATGTTTCCGCTGCCGCTACTTGCTTTATTAATGGTTACATTTTGCAAATTGTTGGCAACATTAACCGTAACATTAGCACTTGCTGCCAAGTTGTCAAGTGTAACATAATCTGATTGAACCTCAACGCTGAAAGCATTTGTTACAGCTAAGAAATTTAAATCAAGTACAGCTTCATCTTGAGCAGTGTAACCGCTAACAGTAATTGTAGAATCAGCTGCAATCCAATTATCTGAAATTTGAAACACATTACTAACATCAATAATGTTAAAAGACAATTCTGAATTGATATCTTCAGCCGCTGCAGCAACGCCGCTGATAGTGAAAATATTTGTTATTGGATCGCCGCCGGAAGTTCTGCTGACAGTATCAGAATTCCAACCATCATAACCATCGGAACTGCCTGCCGTTCTGTAAGTTATCGTTGTTCCGCTGTATTTGTAATTGATATTGTAATAAGATTCATCTACAACATCTGCGCCTTTAGCGAATACATAATTAAAGCCGGAATCTTCATAAGCAGTTGCTATTTTCAGAGTATCGCCCGACATTTTGGCAAGTGCCGCTGTATCTAACGTTACAGTAACTTTACCACCTGTAACATCGCCAACAACAACGCCTGCTAAATCAGTAGCAGTTGTATCTGTGGCAAATCCTGTAATTGTAAAATAGGGATTAGTTGAATCTTGTTTAGGATCGGTATATGCGTATACTTTAGTTGTTCCGGTTTCGCCGGTTGTACTTTGAGTAGTATCTTCAGTAAAACCAGCTGCAGCCGTATTTTTAGTATAAGTTGCATTGCCGGTTGTACTATCAATAGCCCAATGTTCGCCCTCTTCACTGTAAGCATAAGTATCAGCAAAACTTACGGTGTAGCCGTCTTTGTATTCAATAGTAAAAGTTTGAGTATTGCTCAAATTAAAAATTGTAATTGTATTTCCATTGTATTCTGATTCTGTGACAAGTGAAACGGTTTTTTTGTCGTCGCTAAGTGGGTAAAGACTGTTGAATATACCGGCGATAGTTGTTGTCAAAGATTCTTCTCCTGCTTCAGGTGTTTTTATGCCGGTAATTTTAATTTCGTATTCAGAGGTACTTTTAGTGTTAGTGTCGCCATAATAAATTATTGATTCAGATTGGTCACTAAAATACCAACCCAAAGTAACGTCGGCTTGAGTTTCTTCAAAAGTTAATGTTGTTTTTCTATCATTGAGATTATTACTATCAAAAGTTATTTCAGTACCTAAATCAAGCTCTAAATTACTACTATTAAGCTTAATTTTTCCAGCATTATCATTATTTAAATCGTCATATGTTATTGCGTTGGTAAAATTAATAACATCATCGGTGCCTAAATCAGCAATGGTAATTGAACCCGTCGCATCATCAGAATTATCAATAGTGAAAGTATCTTTTTGATCAGATGCAGTTATTGTAATATCAGCATCAGCAGTTAGCGCGGTAGCATTAATTGTGACGTTATTTTTGCCTGTAGCACTTGATAAATCAATATCAGATTCAATGGGAGCATTTACAGTAAGAGAGTAACTACCGGCTCCTGCATTAATGCCATAAAATGTTCCTATACTATCATCATCACCATTAAAAGTCAAAACTACATTGGCGTCTTCGGTAAGATGTTCAAAATCCGTTCCTAATCCATCAGAGTACGAAGTGATTGTTGTGAGATTTTCAAAATACAAAAATTCGTCATTAAATGACAACGTGCCGTCCTCATATGAAAGACCATCTGGCGCGGTTTCGCCTTCTTCAAAGTCATCAAGAGCGTCAAAATCATTAGCAAACGTAAGCGTAAAAATTGTACTTGCCTCATTTTCGCCTTCAAGTACATCTGAAAAAGTTAAAACTTTGGTTTCGCTATTATAAATCCAAGTAGCCATTTTTTATAACCTCCTATACATCCTTGTTAGCGTTAGAAATTCAAGTAACGCGGAGTTTCCTCATACTTGAATAAAAAAAATTTATCAACCTCCAAACTTTTAAAAAATTTCGTTGCTTGAAAACCGGCTGAATTAATTATTTCATTTCAATATATTTATCGATATTTTAATTAACAAGTTTTAAAAAGGCGTAAATTATTTGGATTGGGTAAGCTGACGATAAATAACATCTTGAAGACCGATACCGCCGTTCATTGCCATATTTTTTGTTAATTCTTCGTGGTACATATCGCGCCAAATATCCATTGTGTTATCGTCTCCAAAAAGTTCATCTTTGGGAACAGTTTTCCACATTTCGCCGTACATCATTTTAAGAATAATAGCTTCAAGTTGAATTGAGGCATCTTTAATATCTTTGTTGCGTTGGGCGATTTGTTCTTCAGTCATAATTCCGGACTTTGCCGATTTATTCAAACGTTTTTGCGCCGTCGCCAATTCTTGTTGAAATTTAGCTTCTTGGCTGATAATGTGAGAGCCAATTTGACTTGTATTAGTTGGACTCATACTTGGCATTAGCGTTGTGCCTTCAACTTGCATTTTAACCACGCTCCTTCAGTTTTTCATTAAAAACAGATTAAAAATTTTTCAAGGTATTATATCATAAGTTTTAGCAAATTAAAATTGTATCAAAATTTTTTTAAATTGATTTTTTTTGATTAATTCGTTGTGAGGTTTTATTTTTTTTAAATTTTTTTGTAAATTTTTATCGTTATAATACGGCTTTTCTTTCTTTGGTGCAAAGAAAGAAAAGCTTAGCAAAAGAAAGAAACAGCTGCACATATCGCCATCACGGCGATAAGCGCAGCGGGCGTCCATCCTTGGACGCCCATTTTTTCCTCACAACAGTTTTTAACTTTCATAATAAGTTTAATTTAAATAATTTCCAAAACCGCGTGAATTGCTCCTGCGGCTTTCATAGCTTGCAAGATTGAAATACAATCGCGGGGAGTTGCGCCAACGGCATTTAACGCGCCGACAATGTCATTAATATTTGTGGTAGGCGGCATAACGATTGTACTTGAAGGAGCTTCTTCAACGTCAACATTTTCAGTTTTAGTTATCATAGTTGTACCGTAGGAAAAAGGCGCGGGTTGCGAAACATCCACATCACGTGTAACACTGATAGAAAGTCCGCCTTGAGTAATGGCGCATTCGTCAACAGTAACATTACCGCCCATTACGATTGTTCCCGTGCGTTCATTGAAAACGATTTTAGCGACGCTGTCCGGCGTTACGGATAATTCTTCAATACGTGAAACAAATTCAACAACATTAGCGCGGTAATAGTTTGGAACTCTAATATCGATTCTGCCGGGGTTGGCGGCGTGAGCGATATTGCCATAAGCTGAATTAATGGCGTTGGTGATTCTTGAGGCGGTAGTAAAATCAGCATTGGAAAGGCTAAGCGAAATGGAGCCTTGATTTCCAAGATCATCTTCAACAGTTCTTTCAACTATTGCGCCATTTACGGTTGTACCGACAGTAGGGAAATTTTTTTGAGTACCGCTGCTGCCGTTACCTGCGATAAAGCCGCCGGTAGAAACTGCGCCCTGCGCGACGGCGTAGACTTCGCCATTTGCGGCACGAAGTGGAGTTTGTAAAAGTGTACCGCCTTGAATACTTTTGGCATCGCCCATTGAACTAACTGTAATATCAATGTTATCGCCTTCACGAATAAAAGGCGGCAAAGTTGCAGTAACCATTACAACCGCAATATTTTTATACTTTATTTTTTCCGCATCTTCTCCAACGTCTACCGCAACGCCGAAAGTACGAAGCATTGCAGCAGTAGAATTTATCATAGGCGTAATTTTATCAGAATCGCCGGTACCGGGTAAACCGATAACTAAACCGTAGCCTACAAGTTGGTTTGAGCGGACGCCTTGCACTTTGGCAATATCTTTAATTCTTGTTGTTGCTGATTCTGCAAAAACCATTGTACTTGTGAACGATATGCAAAGAATCAGCGTCAAAAATAAAAATAATTTTTTCATGGTAAAAACCTCATAAGATGGTTAAAAAATTTTCGGCAGTGATTAACTTTGGATAATCAAGTATTATTATACCCCCCCCCGTCTAGGTTTGTCAATATCTTGCGAAATTTTTTTCTTCAAATGCAACGAAATTTTCTTTGACAAATTCTGCGCTGTACCAATACCAATCTTCGCCTTCATCAAAAATTGAGTAGCCGTCGCCAAAAAAATCATCGTGAACTTTTTTTAACTTCGTAAACGCTATTGGGAATTAAATCAATTTCATTGTCGTCGCCAACATACATAAGGAGCATTTTCATCACCTGTTAAACGGCTTGCCGAATATTTTCAACCTCTTCTGCAATTTCAATGAAGTTTTCTTTGACGTAATCTGCGCCGTAGCGATACCAGTCTTCGCCTTCATCAAAAATTGCGTAATATTCTCCAAATACATCACGACTTTTTCTGGCTTCGTAAACGTGATTTGGAATAAAAGACTCTCTATAACCGTCACCTTTGTATTTTAGCAGCATTGTCATCACCCCAATTTTTTGCCTTATACTCAACTTTTCCAATGTTTTCGCATTGATACCAATGAATTTCTTCAATTTTTTCAATTTTACCATCAGTAACAACTGCAGTACCTCTAACTTTGTACCAATCTTCAGGCTTTGTTAATTCACCGTTTGGCAGAGGATACTCTCGAATAAGTCTTTTAATATCGTGAATTTTTTCGCCCTGCGCGATAACTTTAACGCCGGTAACCATTGAGCCGGGTTTAATGTACAAATTTTTCTGTTTCAATGGCTTTGGAGTTTTAACATAGAAAGTTTTAGCCATTGCGCTAAGCGTATTCGGTATAATGAAATTTTCTTCGCACATATCAGAAAAGGATATTAAAAATTTGAGTTAAAATACCTTGACGTTGTTTAGCGTTCAAAGGACCTTTACCATCAAATTTTAAAGTAGCGTCTGCAACTTTATATGAAGGTACGGTATTAGCCGACGTAACATCAGCGCGGCGAACAATACCGCGCAGAGTAATTTTGTGTTCGTCTTTATTTTGCCAAATTGATTGAGTGCCTTCAACAATCATATTATCATTTGGAAGGACTTCAACAACTGTAACTGTAATTTGTCCGCTGAAGCGGTTAGTATCTCTTGCGCTGCCATCAGCTTTAAATTCATCAGAACCGCTTGCAGATGCCGCCGCCAAAAAGTGGAAAATCCCTGTACCGGCGTTTAAATTTACGTTAGCTTCTTTTCCATTGGAACGGGATTTTGTGGCAGTTTGTGTAGTCGATTCATTGATAATAATAGTTAAAATATCGCCAACGTCACGGGCTTTTTTGTCGGCGAACATTCCCCATTGATTATCTACCCAAAGTGAACGTGCCTCAACAGTTGTACCGGCTGAAGTTGAAATTAAAAACGCCGCCACTAAAATTGCTGTCAAAAATTTTTTAAACATTTTATTAATCACCTCCAATTAAAATTTGTCTTTATTATAACGCTGGTAATTTCGCCGTTAAATATAAAAATCCTGTTTACATAACAGCTTCAACTGTTCCGGCGTCAACCACTCGCGCAGAAATAATTTTCTTTGATGCGTCATTTTTTACTTTGATAACTTCGCCAATTCGCCCGCGCGTCATTGTAGTACCTTTTGCTGAAGCTGTAATGCCTTTGTAGCGAACAATAATTTTAACCGGTTGATTTCCTGAAACTGCCATAGGTTGCTGAAAATAATTTGCACTGATTGGAACGCCGGCGTTAATGACTCTGTGCGGTACAAGTCCGACAACTTCTTGAACGTCTTTGACATATTCGGTACGCCCGTCAACTGCCACTTCTTCAAGGCGAAAATCTGATTCTGTTACCGGCGTTTCAATTCTCAAAACGTGGTTTGACACAATTACAAAATCAAAAATTTTGGCAGACACGACAAAATTAACATCGCGGTACATTCTGCCGCCGACAAAAATTCTTGCCTTAACCGGAGTAACGCCAGTATAATTTACTACTCCCGCCGGTACTGAAATTTTTATATCGATAATACCATTGGGAACAGAAAAATCTGCAAGTGGGTGAAGTAAAGAAATTTCACGGCGTCTACTTTCGCCTTTTGCGTCTAAAATTGTTTCAATTTCTGAAATTGCCATTGCTTCAAGTTGTCCGCCGGGAATTATCTGATTAGCGAAAACACGCGGCGTAAAGTTCAAAAAGAAAATTACAGCCGCGATAAAAATAAGTTTCTTCATTTTAGATTAACGCTTCAACTGATTGGCAATTTCCAACATTGAATCTGAAGTTGTAATTGCCTTAGAGTTGGATTCATAAGCGCGTTGCGAAATAATCATATTAACCATTTCTTCGACGATTTGAACGCCGGACATTTCCAAAGTATTTTGAGTTAAAACACCTGTACCATTTGCTCCGGGTTCACTTACGATAGGTTGACCACTTGCCGCAGTTTCAAGGAAAAGATTTTTGCCGTAAGCATAAAGACCTGAAGGATTTGTGAAGCGAACGAGGTTAATCTGTCCTATTTCAGTTTGCTGACCGCCTGCCGGAGTATCTGAAACGCGCCCGTCGCTGCTGATAACCAAAGTATCAATAGAAGCGTTTTCTTCAAGCGTAATATTCGGTACAAGTAAAAATCCATCGCTTGTTACAAGGCGGCGTTCAGAATCGATTTTAAACGAGCCGTCGCGCGTGTAAGCGGATGTACCGTCGGGAAGTTGAACTTCAAAGAAGCCTTCGCCTTGAATACCAATATCAGTTGGATTGTCGGTAGTTTGAAGCGGACCTTGTACAAAAATTCTGTTTGTGGCGGCCATACGAGTTCCCAAACCAATTTGCAAGCCTTGCGGATATTGTGTACCTTCGCCGGAATTTCCGCCTGCGTCGCGCAGTGTTTGATAAATTAAATCTTGAAATTCGGCGCGTACTTTCTTATTGCCGTAAGTGTTGACATTTGCCAAGTTGTGCGCCACAATGTCCATTTGTTTTTGTTGCGCCACCATTCCTGATGCCGCAGACCAAAGCGATCTCATCATAACAAAAAACTCCTCCCAAAAATTACAAAAACTTCCCTGTCCGTATATTTCCAAAAATTATATCGTCGAAAATCAAATTTGCCTTTAATACAAAATTAGGCAGACTGTAGCAGTCCGCCTATTAAATTTTATATTTAGTTGTAAAATTACTTACGCAAATTCAACTGTGCAATAATTTCACGATAACGATTAATATTTTTCTTGCTGAGATAGCTCAAAAGGCGGCGACGTTGACCAACCATTTTCAACAAGCCGCGACGAGAATGATGATCTTTTTTATGTTCTTTGAGGTGTTCGGTAAGGTAGGAGATACGCGCCGTCAAAAGTGCAATTTGAACTTCCGGCGAACCTGTATCGCCCTCATGAACGCCGTATTTTTTTACAATTTCTTCTTTGTTTTCTTTGGTAAGCATTTAAAAATCCTCCTGAAAATTTTTATTCCTGTAGCAAAGTCTGCGTTGGAGTTTCGACAAACCGCGCTAAGGTTTTTTGAGTTTGTAGTTTAACATAACTATTTTTTTTATGCAAGATTTTTATTGAAAAATTTTTTAATAGCGTTTTTAGTGTAGTTGTTTTTTTTGCAATTTTTTTATATTTTTATCTTATATATTCTTTTCTTTTTCCGGAGCAAAAAAGTACTAAAGAGCACGCTCGCTACGCGACCGCGCAAGTACCAAAGAAAAGTGCTCTTAATGGCGCGTCAGGGTTGCAAATTCGACGAATAGGAGAATTTGCTCTGCGACGAGTAGGAGCAGTTGCTCTATAACCTATCTGAAACCGATGACGCGCCCCTTACAGCTAACACCTAACCCCTGAAACCGATGACGCGCATAACATTTCCATTATTAATAATTTGTTCGCAAATAAAATCTACCATCGCCACTTATAAAATTTTTTTTTTTTAGTTCAAACGTTCTTGAAACTTTGTTAAAGCCTCCTGCCAAACAATTTTCAACGGCACTTTATTTTCAACAGCAAGGCGGCGGCAGTCTTCATATTCTGGCATTATTGAAACTATTTTGCCGTCGTAAGCTGAAACTTTACAGGAAACTTCGCCATAACTCGTTTCAACTTTCGCCATTTTGCGCGTTGCCTCAATTCGTCTTTCAATTTCAATAATTCTAATTCCGAGCGTTGTTGTTTCCTCAAAAATAATTTTCGCGCAGGTTTCCAAATTTTCACTGTCAACTAAAACCGTCAGCATTTGCGCAGGGCGATTTTTTTTCATATAAATATTTTGCGTCCAAACGTCCAACGCGCCCACCTCAAAAAGTTTCTCGTACAAGTAGCCGTAAATTTGCGGATTCATATCATCAATATTTGTTTCAAGTTTGACAAGGTGGCGTTCAATCTGCCCGCTACATTCGCCGAAATAAATTCTCAACACATTTGGAATTGGCAAATCCAAAGTCCCCGCGCCATAACCAATTTTTTCAGATTTAAAATCATCAGGTAAATCTGCGCTAAATTCAGCAAGCGCGTTAATAATCGCCGCGCCTGTTGGCGTCGTTAATTCTTTTTCTGCGCCGTAACTGTAAATTTTAAAACCTTGCAAAAGTTCAGCAGTTGCGGGCGCAGGTACAGGCATTAAACCATGAGCGCACTTTACAAAGCCGCTCCCCGTATTTACACGACCGACGAAAATTTTTTCAACTTCCAAATAGTCCACGCAAATTGCACAGCCCACAATGTCAACTATTGAATCAATCGCCCCGACTTCGTGAAAATGTACTTCGTCAGCCGGTTTTTCATGCACTTTACCTTCAGCCTGCGCGATAACTGAAAAAATTGCAAGCGATTTATTTTTTACCGCCGCGCTTAAATCTGAACTTTCAATAATATTTCTGATGTCTGCAAAAGTGCGGTGTTCATGACTGTGAAAATGACGCGGCAACCGCCTAATATTTGTAGTTTCAATTTTTTCCGGCTCAAATTCTTTCAAAAGTTTCACGTCAACATAAGCCGCGCCAATTCCATTTTTGCTAACGTCTGAAATTTCAAGCTGAAACTCCTTTGCAAGATTTAATTTTTCAAGTTCGCCACGCAAATATTTTTCAGGTACGCCCAACTGTATGCACGCGCCCAAAAACATATTGCCGCTAATTCCACTTGCACAATCCAAGTATAAAGCCTTCATTAAAATCACTCCAATAAAAAATGACGTACTTTTCAGCACGTCTATTATATAATCGAAAGTTAAGTTTCGGTCAAGCATCTTTAAATAAATCTGTGGAAAGGTAACGGTCGCCCGTGTCAGGCAAAAGCACGACAATATTTTTGCCTTTAAATTCTGTACGATTGGCAAGTTTTACAGCCGCCGCCAACGCCGCGCCGCTTGAAATTCCAATTAAAACACCTTCAGCGCGTGAAAATTCTTTGCCGTATTTGAAGGCGTCTTCGTTTTCGATTGGCAAAACTTCATCATAAATTTTAGTATCCAGTGTTTCAGGTACAAAGCCCGCGCCAATTCCTTGAATTTTATGAGCCCCTGCCGTACCTTTTGACAAAACAGGTGAAGTTGCAGGTTCAACGGCGAAAATTTTTACTGCTGAATTTTTTTCTTTTAAAAATTTTCCAACGCCGCTTAAAGTGCCGCCCGTACCAACGCCCGCTATAAAGGCGTCAACTTTGCCTTCGGTATCGTTCCAAATTTCCGGGCCCGTTGTAAGATAATGGATTTTTGGATTTTCGGGATTTGTAAACTGCGAAGGAATGAAACTGTTTGGAATTTCTTTAGCCAATTCTTCAGCTTTGGCGATCGCGCCTTTCATACCTTTTGCGCCTTCAGTCAAAACAATTTCCGCGCCGTAAGCCTTCAATAAATTTCTGCGTTCAACGCTCATAGTTTCCGGCATCGTCAAAATTGCGCGGTAACCTTTCGCCGCCGCAACGCTTGCAAGTCCAATTCCCGTATTTCCGCTTGTCGGCTCAATAATTACAGAATCAGCTTTTAAAACGCCGTCTTTTTCGGCTTTTTCAATCATAGCCTTTGCGATTCTGTCTTTGACACTACCGGCAGGGTTGAAATATTCAAGCTTAACTAAAATTTTTGCCTTGAGATTGAATTTCTTTGAAAAATTTTTCGCCTCAAGAATCGGTGTACCTCCAATTAATTCTGTTACACTTTGATAAATTTTTGACATTTTTAAAGCCTCCAAATTATTTATTGAAAAAATTTTTGTTTTTTACCGCTGAAATTATTATGACGGCTACTAAAATATTGACTGCAGATTCAAATAAAAGTCCCGGCGTTGAAGTAAATCCCGCCGCCAAACTGTCATACAAAAACGCGCCTGAAAACGTATAACCTAACGTCATAAATAAACACGCCGCAGTTAAACCTATAAAAATATTTTTGTCGCGCAGTTTGTAAAAAATTTCTGCCATTCCCGCTTTTATAAAAATTGTCGGTAAAATCCAAATTGGAAAACCGCCCAATAAATCGGCAAGCGCAGACCCTACAACGCCACTTAAAATTCCAATTTTCCTGCCACATACAAAAACTATCAGAAAAATTGCCGCGTCGCCCAAATGTGCGTAACCGAGCGGAATGGGAATTTTGGGGACGAACGTTGCAATAAATACGAACGCTGACATTATCGCCGCCAAAATTATTTCTTTTGCAGTCAACTTTATCGCCTCTCTAAGTAAGGAATTAGCAAAAATCCCTAGTCCCTAATTCCTAGCCTCTAGCCCCTAAATACCTTCGCCGTCTAAGCCGGTAAATCTTTGCTGAACAGTGCGCTCAATCTGCGTAATGCGCCCCTTTTGCAATTTGATAACCAATCGCCCGTACAAAAGTTTTGCAAACTCAAGGCAAATTTGTTTTTCGACGCTTGAAATTAAATCTGCGCTCCACGCCGAAATTTTTTCTTCCCAATCTGAAACGCGCCGCCTTGAATTTATTTCAATCTGCATTAAATAGCCGTCCTGCGCGACAAATATTATTTCGCCGCTGAAAATTTTTTGCATTTCGGCAAGTGCAAAATTTAAAACTTCGTCAGGGATTGTACTTTGGCTGATTTTTTTAATTTGAATCACCCCTATAAACGCAAAAAAACTCGTAAGACTACCTGTCCCCGAGCTTCCGTTGTCGAATCACTCAAAAAAAATTTAACCTTGCGAATTATAGCAGAAAAATTTTTCTATTGCAAGTTTGCTAAATTTCTTGATTGTTTTATAATTAGCGCAAGAATTTTAAAAGGTGAAATTGTATGACAAATTTAAATGAAATAAAAAATTCCGGCGGATTAACAAGATTTTTAACGCCGCTGAATGTTTGGGCGTTATCGTTTGCCTGTTGCGTAGGTTGGGGATCGTTCATAATGCCCGGCACAACTTTTTTGCCGTTCGCAGGTCCCGTTGGCAGTATCATTGCGCTAATTTTGGGTGCGTGCGTTATGATTATCATTGCCGCCAATTACCATTATATGATTGAGCATTTTCCTGACGAAGGCGGCGTTTTCAGTTACACAAAAAAAATTCTCGGCTACGATCACGCCTTACTTTGCGCGTGGGCGTTATGGCTGACTTACATTTCAATTATTTGGGCAAATGCCACAGCCTTTGCACTCGTCGGCAGAAATTTGGTCGGCGATATTATGCAATTCGGATTTCATTACGTTTTATTCGGCTACGATATTTATTTTGGCGAAGTTGTTTTGACGCTTTTTGTACTTTTTATTTTTGGCTGGCTTGACATTCATCACAAAATTTTTGCAGTGAAATTTAATACCTTGCTGACGATATTTTTTCTGGCGTGCGGAATAATTTTTGCAGTTGCCGGAATTGAACACGGCGGCGCAGAAATTTTTGAACCTGCATTTTCGCAAAAAAATTCAATACCGCTGGGAATTTTCAGCATGGTTGCGTTATCGCCGTGGGCGTTCGTCGGCTTTGAAGTCATTTCACATTTGGCGGGAGAAATTAAATTTTCTCCCAAAAAATCTTTTTCGCTGATGACGTGGGGAATAATCGCCGCCGCGCTTTTCTATATCGCAATGACAATTTTAGCCGCGTCCGCTCATCCTTCGCAGTTTGCACATTGGGTTGACTACACAAAAAATTTATCGAAATTGCACGGCTTAGACGCAGTACCAACGTTCTTTGCAATTCATAAAATTTTCGGCGACACGGGAATTATTTTAATGGCGTTGGCGATTCTTGCCGCAATTTCTACAAGTTTATTGGGGCTTTACATTGGAATTAGCCGCCTGACTTATGCAACGGCTGAAGACAATATTATTTCAAGTTGGTTTTCAAAATTGAATGAAAACGGCGTCCCGCGCAATGCAATTTTTTTCGTTATGGTTATTTCAATTTCTGTGCCGTTCGTCGGCAGAAATATGATTAGCTGGGTTGTTGACGCAACGACAGTTGGCGCAACGATTGTTTATGGTTACACTTCGGCTTGTGCTTATTACGTGGCAAAGCAAGAATCGCGCAGGCTTTTTGAAATTACCGGCGTTGCAGGAATGGTAATTTCGGCGATATTTGCATTTTTCTTGTTGTTCCCGAATTTTTGGGCGGCAGATATTTTGGCGACGGAGTCATATTTTGTACTTGTAGCGTGGAGCGCGTTCGGCTTTGTACTCTTCCAAAAAGTTTTTGAACGTGACACAGTGCAACGTTTTGGAAAATCCACCATAGTTTGGATTGTCATGCTGTTTTTTATATTTTTTGGCTCGTTAATGTGGGTACGTCAAGAAAATGATGAAAATATGAATATCGTTGTAAAAAATATTGGCGAATTTTACGAAGATGAGCTTGAAAGTTACGGAATTAGCTCCCACGCTCTAAAACAAATTCAGGAGGAATACTATTTAAAAAGCCAAATGGAAAATATCCGCAGTGATCTTTTTAAAAACAGTATGATTCAAATGGGCTTGATTCTGATGAGTCTTTTCATAATGTTTAACATTTATTCGGCGATTTTAAAACGAAGTCAAAAAGCCGAAATTGAAAAAGTACAGGCGTTGGAGAGTAGCCGCGCCAAAACTAATTTCTTGTCGAATATGAGCCACGATATACGCACGCCAATGAACGCAATTATAGGTTATACGAATCTTGCACGGCGGCACGGCGTAACTTTGGAAGAAACACAGGATTTTCTTGTTAAAATTGAAAATTCCAGCCAACATTTATTGGCGTTGATAAATGATGTTTTGGAAATGTCAAGAATTGAAAGTGGCAAAATGGAATTGGACGCCGCGCCTTGCAACGTTACAAAAGTTTTGGATGAGCTTTACGATATGTTTAAAACTCAAATGGACACGAAGAAAATAAATTTTGTCGTCGATAGTTCCGCCGTGCAAAATAAATTTGTTTCCTGCGATAAGCACCGCCTTAACCGCGTACTTTTAAATTTGACAAGTAACGCCTATAAATTTACGCCGGAAGGCGGCAAAATTTCAATAACTTTGGCTGAAAAAAATTCTGATGTTGAAGGCGTTGGAATTTATGAATTGCGCGTCAAAGATTCTGGAATTGGTATGAGTCCCGAATTTGCCAAAACTGTATTTGAGCCGTTTACCCGTGAGCGCACGTCAACTGTTAGCGGTATTCAAGGTACGGGCTTAGGTATGGCGATAACTAAAAGCATTATCGATTTAATGAAC
Organism: uncultured Selenomonadales bacterium; assembly: GCA_937877565.1. Classification (GTDB taxonomy): domain Bacteria; phylum Bacillota; class Negativicutes; order Selenomonadales; family Selenomonadaceae; genus Quinella. The sequence goes on from CALFJB010000094.1 coordinate 24,261, forward strand.
GGCGATATTAAAGTTGTAACCGCGCCCGGCAAAGGTACTGAATTTATTTTGCAAATTGAATTGAAACTTGTTGATGAATCTGAAGTTGAGGAAGAAAAGCCCGCCATTGACGAAGTTGCAGATTTAGATTTCAGCGATAAAAAACTTTTGCTTGTTGAAGATATTGAAGTTAATAGAGAAATTGCGTTAATGATTCTGGAGGAAGTCGGCTTTACAGTTGATTATGCTGTAAACGGCAAAGAGGCAGTTGAAAAAGTTTCAAATTCAAAAGTTGGAGACTTCGACGCAATTTTAATGGATATTCAAATGCCGGTAATGAACGGCTACGAGGCGGCGCAAGCTATTCGCAAATTGGAAAATCCCGCGCTTGCAAACATTCCAATAATCGCAATGACTGCAAACGCTTTTTCTGAAGACGTTGAACGCGCTAAGGCGGCGGGTATGAATGATCACGTTGCAAAGCCGCTGGACGTTCCAAAAATGATGGAAACTTTACAGCGCGTTTTGAGCAAAAATACTTGAAATAAATTTTTCGCTGTGGTATTATTTCATTGTCAAACTGAATAAATCTATTAAGTATGTTAGCATATCTTTCACAAAGACGAAATAAAAGCTCCTAGCGGCGAGAGTTACGGATCGCTTAAGGGGGTTTCGTCTTTTTTACCGTGACTAGTCGAGGATAATCACGGTAAGCGTCAATTACGGCGAAACAAAACCCCGTCAGCGAAACTTGAAAATCGCCTAAGGGGTTTTAGTTTTTTACCGTGATTGGTTACGGAAAATCACGGCGGGCGTCAAACTGCTACTTGAAAAATTTCTTGCTGAGCCAAACTACTGTAAGTCCTGCAATGACATTGACGCCAAAATTTATAAGTATGTCAAGCATACACTTCCACCTCCTCTCGTTTGCAATTCTGCAACTCAAGGATGTAGCAGTGCTGTAATTATATCACAAAATTTAAAAAGGAGCGATTAACTTGAAAAAATTTCTACTATTAGCAATACTCGCGCAAGTTTTATTTTTAAATTGTGTACAAGCCGCCGTTGAAATAATTGACAAGCCGATAAAGTGGACTGAAAACCGAGAAAGACTTATTGAAGAATACGCGCTGGAACATTACGGATTTTCAGCAAAAACGATTGTACCGCAAGCGGTAGTTGTTCACTGGACGGCGATTGGAAGTTTTGAATCGACGTACAATTATTTTTACAATGAAGAATTTACAAGCGGGATTGACGCGGGGACTTTAAATGTTGCGTCGCATTTTATAGTTGACAGGGACGGCACAATTTATCGCTTGACGCCGGAAAACGCGCTGAATCGCCACGCTATTGGTTATAATTGGTGCGCCATTGGAATTGAAAATGTTGGCGGCATCAACGGCAGGGAAGATTTAACCGCCGCACAACTTGAGGCGAATATAAATTTGATTCGTTATCTTTGTGAAGGTTACCCGACGATAAAATATATTTTTGGACACTATCAGCAAATTGAGGCGCGGGCAAGCGGTTTATTTATTGAAAATGTTCCTGATTATTTCGCAGAAAAAATCGACCCCGGCAAAAAATTTATGCAAGCCCTGCGCGAAAATCTTGAAAGCGAAGGCTTAATTTTCTTTTAAAAGATAAGTATCGCCAAAAACTTTATTTGCAAGTTTTTTGAAATTATTTCAACAAATATTTTCAAGCGTTGCAAAAGTTTTACAGAATACAGTTTAAAAATTTTCCAGCGTCAAAGTAACAGGACAATGATCACTTCCAAAAATTTTATCTTCAATCGACGCGGCTAAAATTTTATCTTTAAACCTTTCAGAAATTAAAAAATAATCGATACGCCAGCCAGAATTATTTTCCCGCGCGTTGCGAAAATTTGACCACCAAGTATAAATATTTTCTCTGTCAGGGTACAAAAATCTGAAAGTGTCAATAAATCCTGCGTTTAAAAGTTCGCCAAACTTGCCGCGCTCTTCGTCAGTAAATCCTGCGTTGTGATGATTCGACGCGGGATTTTTTAAATCAATTTCCTTGTGAGCAACGTTTAAATCGCCGCAAACTATCACGGGTTTAACTGCATCCAAATTTTTCAAGTAATTTCTAAAATCGTCTTCCCACTTCATACGATATTCAAGCCGCTTTAAATCGCGTTGAGAGTTTGGTACGTAAACATTGACGAAATAAAAATTTTCAAATTCCAAAGTTATAACGCGCCCTTCGTGATCGTGTTCGTCGATATTTATTCCAAATGTTGAAGAAATTGGATTCAAGCGCGTAAAAATTGCCGTGCCGGAGTAACCTTTTTTTTCTGCACTGTTCCAAAATTGCTTGTAGTCTTTAATTTCGATAATTGCTTGATCGGGCGTCATTCTGGTTTCCTGCAAAGCGAAAATATCTGCGTCAAGATTTTTAAAAGTTTCCATAAAATTTTTTTTGAGGCAAGCGCGTAAGCCGTTTACATTCCACGATACAAATTTCATTTACAAAACTCCTTTCAAGCAAATTATAAATTAAATTTTTACTCAACGCCATTGACGAAATAAATTTTTGTAGCTATAATTTTATTATAAATTTGGAAACAAAAAAGGCAGTCGATTTCCAAACGTCGACTCCCCTTTAGTAATAAAAGTGTTGTATTAAAGGATTTGCCGCGATTGTTAGCGGCTTTATCTGTTTTTAGTTAAAGAAAACAGCGTAAATAGCAACGCCGACTTCCACTGCTTTCAGTGCCAGAGAAATAATCTCGTACTTAGTCATTGTTACCACCTCCTCTCACGAGGAGAGCCGACAATCGTCTGCCTTGCGTGCAGTATAACAAATTAATTTTGAGTTGTAAATAATATGAAAATTAAAGTTACAAATACAATGCTGAATTGCCTGTTAGCCGCAATGGTTGCAGGTATTCTTTTTATGGAAAATTTTTCGCCGACGCTGAAAACATTTTTGGGAATTTGTGCAAGTGTCACGGTAGGAATAATAATTGCGACGTGGAAGAAAAATTCTGTAACCGTAACAAAGGCAATTTCGCTGATAGTTTTCTTTGTAATTGGCGCGGCTAGATTTTACGTGGCTGATAATCTTCCCGCAACTGACATTTCAAAATTTGAAGGACAAACTATAAAAATTGTTGGAACGGTACGGGACGAGCCGCAAATTAAAACCTTGCCAAACGGTTTAACGCAACAAAGATTTATCGTTGAAGTTTCAAGCGCGGGAAATAAATTTGCAAGCGGCGCAATGATTGTAACTGCGTACAATGAAATAAAACCTGCGCGAATCGGCGATAAAATTTCTGCTGAAGGCAAAATAAAATTTATAACCAATTATAAAAATCCCGGACAAATTGACAGCGTGACGCGGCTAAAATCTGACGGTATAACGGCGCGAATGTCGGCGGGTAAAAACGGCGTCGAAATTGAACAAGTTGAAGGTAGCTTTTGGACGAAATTTTTGAGAATGGTTGCGGAAATTCGTGAACATTACAAAGACTCAATGTCAAAAGTAATGTCAAGCGAAGACGCGGCGGCAATTTTTGCAATGTTATTCGGCGGCTACGCGGGGTTAAATCCTGAACTTGTAGAAGATTTTCAAACAACGGGAATTGTACACATTTTATCAGTAAGCGGTTCTCATATGAGTTTATTGGCGGCGGCAACTGCGGCAATTTGTTTACTGCTGAAACTGCCGCGCAACGTAACTTTGATAATTGGAATTTTTGTAATTGGAACATACACACTTTTAAGCGGAATGTTGCCGCAAGTAATTCGTTCGGCGTGTATGGGCGTTTTAGTTTTCATCGGTACGGCAATGCAATATGAAAATATCAGCGCAAGATTTTTAACATTAACCGCGCTTGCAATGCTAATCAATCAGCCGCTTTTAATTTTCGATGTCAGCTTTCAATTAAGTTTTTCATCAACGGCGGGGCTGATTTATATTGCGCCAAACTTGCGAATTTTTATGAGAGAATTACCGCGTTGGTTTTCAATGCCTGCCGCAATGACAATTTCGGCGCAAATTGCAAGCTTGCCAATAGTCATTTGGTATTTTAATCAAATTTCGTTGAGTTCAGTTTTGGCGAATGTTTTTGTAATGCCGCTACTTGAAATTGTAATAGTTGGCGGACTTTTGGGCGGCTTAATTGCGTTGGTAATTCCATTTGCAGGAAAAATATTTTTCGTCGGTGAATCGCTGATATTTGGAACGGGCGCAGAATTGAATAAATTGTTTGCAAATTTGCCGTTCAGCGCGGTACAAGTTCCAACGTTGGGAATTGCGGCAGGAGCAATTTATTATTTGGCGTTGATATTTCGGCGGGCAGAAATTTTAATTTTGCTGATAGTTTTATTGGCGGTAAATTTTTTCAAGGCGGGCGGAAATGTTGAAGTTAGCTTTGTTGACGTTGGTCAAGGCGATTGTTGCGTTGTTTTGACGCCAAATAGAAAATGTTTAATTTTTGATGCAGGCGGAACACGTGACAAAGTTTTTGATGTAGGCGGGCGCGTCATTATTCCATACTTGAAACACGAAAATATTTTTGAAGTCGATACAATTTTCTTGACGCACGCGCACGAAGACCACAGCGGCGGCGCGGGTTCAATTATTCGCAAAATGCCTGTTAGAGAAATTATTACTGCAAACGAAAGTAAATCTGAATACGCGGCAGTTTTTGGAATTAGCGAGCAGAAATTAAAAAATCTTCGCGCAGGTTCTCAAGGTGAAATTTTCAAAATTGACGGCGTAGAAATTAAAATTTTGTACGCGCCAAAAGTCGGTACAGGCAACGAAATTTCTAACGTTTATAAAATCAGCTATGGCAATGTCAGTTTTTTAATTACCGGCGATTTAATTAAGGAAAATGAAGCTGATATTCTGCGCGAAAATATAAATGTGCAAAGCACGGTTTTAAAAGTTGGTCATCATGGCAGCCATACAAGTTCAAGCGAAGAATTTTTGAAGGCTGTAAATCCCAAAGTTGCGGTTATTTGCGTCGGCTATGGCAACAATTTTAATCATCCTAGAAAAGAGGTACTGGAGCGGCTTGAAAAAATCAACGCCAAAGTTTACAGGACTGATATTGACGGCTTGATTCAATTTAAAACTGACGGCAAAAATTTAACCGTGAAAACTTTCAGCGAATAAAAAGCCGCAGGTTGTCGAAATTCCTGCGGTTGAAAGGTGATATTTATTTTCCGCTACTTTTTAAGCGGTTTTTCTGATATTACGAATTGGCAAGCTGTAGCCAAGTCGGTCGTGGTTTTCATAAACCATTCTGATATATGGAACACTGACAAGCTCCTTGACGTTGTGAAGTTTAACCGCCATTGGAACGCTCAAGCCGCAAATAATCAGCGCGTTTTCATCGTCAATGCCGTATTTTGCAAGTGCAACTTTCGCCTCAATGTAGGCAACACTTCCAAAAACGTCTACGAGAATGAGAATTTGTTCATTGGCGTTATCTGCGATAATTTTTTCAAGTTTGGCAACGGACTTTTGGTAATTTTCCGGCTCAAATGTGACAGCCTCCGCGTCAACTTCCTTGAAGTAGTGATTCATCGTCTTTTCAATCGCCTTTGCAACATTTTCTTCCGAGAGTAACAACATTTTCATCTTGGTGACCTCCTTAATTTTCATTAACCCTTCGTTTTTCTTCTTGTCTGTATGTTACAAAAAATTTATTAAAATCGCAATGAAAATTGCTTGATTTTTAGCAGTAATTATTGTTATTTGAGACCGTAACAACTATACTTTGGATAAATAAACAAAAACTTAACATATTTTAGGGGGCGTACAAATGAACTCACGTGAAAGACGAAAAAAAATAATGGACGAATTGCGAACAAATAAGCGTGTCTACATTTCAAATTTAACAAATGAATTTGACGTTTCATCAATGACAATTCGCCGTGATTTACAGAAACTTTCAGAAATGGGAATTGTAACGGCAATACACGGCGGCGCAGTTTTAAAAGAAGGTATGATGGCGTCAGCATTTGCAACAATCGACGCAAGGGCAAAAAAAATGATTTTGGAAAAAGCTAAAATTGCCCAATATTGCGCGGGACTGATAAAGGAAGGCAATGTTATTTTTCTTGACACGGGAACAACGATAATTGAAATTGCAGAGGCTATAAAGGAACGCCAAAATATCGCGGTGCTTACAAATTCACTGCCTGTACAAAATATTTTGTCTGATTCGGAAAAAATTCAACTTTTCGCAATGCCCGGAATTTACGATAAAACAATTAGCGGCGTAGTCGGCGATATGACTTGTAGAATGATTCGCACTTTCAACGTTGATATAGCTTTTTTGGGATTGGACGCACTCGAAATTTCAATGGGAGTTACAACTCCAAATTTAAAAGATCAATCTGTAAAAATTGCGATTTTGGAACGTGCGAAGAAAAAAATTGCGGCGGTAGATAATACAAAAATTAACAAAATAAATTTCGCGCAGATTTGTCCTATAAATGCGCTTGATATGATTGTGACTGATAAAGCAGCGGACAAAGAATTTATTGAAAAAGCACGCAAGCGCGGCGTTGAAGTGATACAAATTTAGTGAGGTGTTCAAATTGGATAGAAATTTTTTTTGTAAAGTAACAACGTTAATTTTTGCATTGACGTTAATTTTAACTGCAAAAGTTTCAGCAGAAGGAATTTGGCGGCTTGACGGCGATTTAAAATATGAATTGCCGCGTAATTTCAGAATTATGGAAGATTTAAAAATGTCGGCAAGCGGTCAACCGTCTACAAGCGGGCTTTTACTGCTTTATCAAGAATTGCAAAAACATACCGACGGCAATATTTACATCGTTGACCTGCGCGAAGAATCTCACGGCTTTGCAAATGGTTTTCCCGTAAGTTTTTACACTGGCAAAAATCTTGCTAATTTTTTCACACCACGCAACCAAATTGAAGATATTGAAATTGAACAGTTGACAGATATGCTTGACAGGCAAATAGATTTACTACCATTAGGTAACGAAGATAAAAAACTTTTCAAGCCTATAAATGTTTTGGTTAAAAATGTTGAAACTGAACACCAAAAAGCAAATGAAATTGGCTTTATTTATGTAAGATTTCCTGTAACAGATATGTTTTTTCCAACGCCTGACGTTGTGGAGCAATTTATGAATTTCGTTTCAAGTTTGAGGAAAAATGACTGGGTACACTTCCATTGTCAAGCAGGACATGGGCGCACTACAACTTTTATGGTTATGTACGAAATTTTGAAGAATCCCGAAAAATCTTTGGGCGATATTTGCAGGGAACAAGCGGCAAAAGGTGGATCTGATTTACTTACACGCAGGGTAGGAGACGACTATTACACTGAAGCTCATAATCTTCGCGCAGAAAATCTGATAAATTTCTTTTTCTACGTGCGAGACTTCCAACGTGGCGAAATTAAAATTTCGTGGAGTGAATATGTAAATCAGAAATAACTTTCTGCCATTGGAGCTGATGAAATGTCTTTAGATAACGTTTTTTATTGGCACAAAGGCAGTTGGAGAAAAATTACCGCCGAAGATTATGTTAAAAATATTTCAAAAGGTAAAGTACCAGCCAAAGGGAAAATTTTTTGGTGTGAAATGTGCGGGCAGTTTGTAACTTTGGCGAATGGCGATATTAACAAGCCGCATTTTCGGCACACTTCAACAGATTCAAAAAAAGATTGTGAAGATCGCTCAAAAAATTTTGCCAAAACAGATTGGTTCCATTCCAATAAGCCGCCGCAAAATTTGCCAATTAAAATTTGTGTTGAGCAGAATGATTTTCATTTTAAAATTGGCTTGATTAAAATTCCGCCGCAAATTTATAACGCGGTAAAAAATTGCCGAATTAAAATTACAGCTGATGAAAAAACTTTGAATTACTGCGTTTTGTCAGATTATTTGATTGAAGATAAAATCACTTGGCTTGACGTTAAAAATATTCCGTTAGAATCTTATTCGCTAACGTTAGAGCCGGAAATTCCTGAAGTAAATTTTTATTGGACTGAAAAAATTGAGGGCGTAAATTCTTATGGTACTTTGTTTGATGCAAAGACCGGCAGAAAAATTTTATACGACGCTGATATTAAAGTTAATACAAAATATTTACTCCTCGTTACCGAAGGCGTTAGCCCGCTCAAAGGCGTGACAGTAAAAACTTTGGCACACAAGAATTTTGAAGGTAAAAAGTGGCGTTTATATGAAGTTGAGGCAACAGAATTATCTGAAGAGGCGGCGAAATTTTTTCTGAATTATCATTGCCGTTTGACTGAAAAGCCAATTTCCATTACGCCAATTTATCCCGTCCATACGCAGGACGAAGATATTATTCATTGCAATTCCGAACGAATATTTTTTTATTTTTTTGGCAGTGCGAAAATAAAATTTTTTCCTGATACTAAAACTTTTGAATCGCCTGAAAAAGATAATGGTCAGCTTATCGAAATTGAAATTGATAAACGTCATCAAATGGCGGCTATTGGACGTTCGCAACCTTTACAATATTTGTATGTTTGGAAAGATTTACAGACCTCTGAAACTCCATTTCCAACGGTTGAAGTTAAAGACTTGAAAGAAAATCTTATTTCAAGCGGCGTGTATCACAAGTTGCCAAAAGGTTCTGCTTTGCAAGTTTACGCCAAATTTGATTTTCAAATTGTTTTCAGTCAAAATGATGTTGTTAAGCAAAAAATTTTTCAAAAAGGCGGCAATTTTTCCAATGTGCCTGTAAGTTTTGGAACGAAAATAAAAATTTTTCAGGGCTTAGATTGTGTTTTTGAAGTGACTTATGAAAGAGAAATAAAAGGTAATTTGCAGGCAGACGAAGAATTATTTTTAAAACTTGAACGCGGCGGCGGCAGAAAGATTAAAATTCCGCACACGTTGGGCAGTTTTGCAGATAAATTGAAAGATTATCCAAAGGTTAAAAGTTGGCTTTATAAAAATATTCGCGCAGGTTTTGTTAGTGAAGAATCTTTCTTGTTATTTCGGCAGTTTATTTTAAAGGCAGTGTGATTTATGGACGAAAAAAATTTTCCGTATACTTCGCTTTGTATGGTAACTGAAATAAATGATAAAGGCGTTGCCAGCTTGAAAAGATTGGCGGACTTAGTTGGCGGCAAATTTCAAGATAAATTCAATCCTGTTGCGCCGCCATATCAATTTTTGAAAAATCAAAACTGCTTATTAGATAGAAATGATATTAGAATTTTTAAATGGCGAACAGAACCGCATAAAATCAAAGAAGGCAGAAATTTTGTAGACTCCAAAATTTGTTATGATAAAAATCCTATTGAAATACTTATTTTGGAAAATTGCGCTGATGAAAACGACTTGAGGAATAAACTTTTGAACGGAATAAAATTTCAGTTTTCTACAATCGAACTTTTAATTGTTTATCGTAAAAGTGATTTTATTTATCACGGTGTAATTTGTTCGGCGCACGATTTTAAACAGTCTGGCGATGAACAAAAACTTAAAGCGGCAGATTTAGATTTGTTTGAAGTTGCCGAGCAAAATTTTGTTCGTATTGAGGACAAAATTTTTTATAACGGCTTTGATTTAGGAAAGCCGCTTGGAATTTCTTATGCAAAAAATTTTTCAGATTTCATAAAGGATAAAATTATTTCACGTGCAAAATTGACGACCTTTAAAAATCAAGTTTCCCAAAAAGATTTCAAGATTTTTTGTGATTTTATAAAAAATTTTTCAACTGAAGATTTTTATCATGAAATTGCAAACGAACGCAATATTTCAATCGAAGACGCGAAAAAATTTTTCTATCATTTTATCAGCACGAACGAAAAATATTTACAGTCTGAAATTTTTCAAGATGAAATTTTTGAAAACATAATTGAGCATTGCCCCAATTTGCTTGAAAAATTTGAAGAAATTACCGCCGAGAAATGGCACTCTGATAATCAAGAAAAAATTGACGCGGCTAATTTAAAACTTGCCGAAATTCAAAAACAAACTGAAGACGAATTAAAAAATTTTATCGAATTGGAAAGCGAAATTAAATCTCATCAAAAAACATTGGAAGAAATTAACAGCCAAATAAAACAACGCGAAGATTTTGCCGCTGAAGTTGAAAATAAAATTGCACAGCGCATTGACGCCGCCAAGAAAAACGCCGCAGATTTTATTTGTGAAATGGCGTTTGTTAATCCTAATTTTGGCGCGGTTCAAACTTCAAAAAATATTTTTTATCGTGCCGGAAAAATCGTTGACGTTGAGGAATACGAAATTGAAGAAATTGAGGATATTGCAAAAGAAATTGGAATTGAAAAAAATTTTGCGGCTTATTTAGTTGCGGCTTATGTTAATAAAATTTCTCTGCTTTTAGCCGGTTCAAATGCTCGTGATATTGCTGACGCTTTTTCTGTTACTTTGACAGGGAAAACGGCGGCAATTTTTGATTGTGCAAATGTAACTTCGCTTGAGGATTTAGAAATTGTTCGGAACAGTGACGACGAAATAATTTCTGTTTTAAATCCATTTGCGCCAAATTTTATTGCGTACTTGCCAGAGCTTGTAAATTGTGGGAAATTTATTTTTGCGATTTATCCTTTTGTTGAAGATTTAAAAATTGAGCCGCGCAGTTTTTACAATTATTTTCTGCCGGTATTTACTGAATTGGTTATTGACAAATCGCCGGAGCAAGATTTTGAAACGTGCTATTTGTTGACTGAAGAATTTAAAAAAGAATATATACTTAGCAAAATTCCAATTTTAGCGAAAGAACGTATTAGAAAATTGAAAAATTTGTCGCCACTTGCCGAGAATAAAAAATTTGTTCGGCTTTTTGCAGATTTTCCTTTAGCTTACGTGCAAGGCAAAGAAGAAGATTTTATGGAAAAATTCAAAGACGATGGCGAAATTATAAACAAAATTAAAGAATTTTTGGGTACAGAAAATGTATAAAAACAACCGACTTTTAACTAAAATAGCTTCTGACTTTAATATAAAACGCGGCAACACTGAAACGGCGGAAAATTTTAAGGCAAGAATAATTTACAGTGCGCTTTGTCGATTGAGTTACGCCAGCCTTTGGGATGATTCAAGCGTTTCGATACAGCATTTCAAAAATAAAATCGACGAACTTTTAAAAATTTATCTGGAGCTTTACAACGAGGTAAAAATTTCTGAAAATCTTTCTGAAGAAATTTATGATTTATATTTGAAGACGGGTAATTTTTATCATCAGTCGCATAATATTTCGGCGTCGATATTTTCAGTGGCAAAACAGGATAATTTTTTATTTCTGCGCGGCGTTACACCGAATCAAAAAGTTTTTATGAGCGGCGCGGGATTTTATTTGCCTTCGAGTTATGAAAAAACTTTCGACACTTCAAAATTTAAAAATTTCCCTGAAATGTTTTTACCGCAGAATAAAACTTTGAAAGATTTTTGGCAGGAAATTATTAACTCTGCGAATTGGCAAGAAATTGAAGTTACTGACGCGGAATTTTTAAAAATGCAACCGCCATTAAAAAAGTATTGGCAAGACAATCCCTATTATGACGGGAGAATTTCACTTGCAAGAAATGAACAATATTATTTATACAAATTTGAAGGTAAAAAATTTTTTTACAGTCGATTGGAAAATTGGCAAACTTACGACGAATTTTTTGCAAATGCAGATTATGAAAATAAACGCGGCGGAATTTACAGGCAAATTTCTTGTGCTTGCCTTGCAAATTATGAAATTTTGCCGCCGATAAAATTTAAAAAGGATGGCGCAATTACTCAAGTAAAAATTGAATATCTGCCGCCGCCGCACGAATTATATTTACTGATACTTTACAGTTGGGCGAAAAATCCTCAAATTTTCCCAAGTAATTCTGAAAGAATTTTCGACACGGAAATTTTTTTTATTTTGAAAAAAGTTTTTGAAAACATTGGATACAAATTTGTTGAGGAGGATTTTTAAATGTCATACACTGCAAACAAAATTCAAAAGAAATTGCTTACCGAATTGGCAAATTATATCAATACTCAATATTTCGGCAAAACGCCGCTTTTATTGTCGGCGTTGTCAGAACGTCTGAAAGACGAAAATATTTTACACAAAGAGCCTTACATTGAATCTTCGGCGGCTTATAAAACCATTCCAAACGGCTTTGAAAAAATCAATTTGCGATTGGCTGAAAAAATTTTTCCTGCGTCTTATACAAGCAAATTTGGGCGTGTATCCTTCGCCGTTCGCTCATCAAATTCAAGCGTTGGAAAATTTTTATAAAGGCAAAGATTTATTTGTTGCAACCGGCACGGGCTCCGGCAAAACTGAATGTTTTATTTTTCCAATGCTTGCCAAACTTGCAACAGAGGCGCACAATTCGCCCAAAACGTGGCAAAGTCGCGGCGTCCGTGTAATGATTATGTACCCTATGAACGCCTTAGTTTCTGACCAAATTAGCAGATTGAGAAAATTACTCGGCGACACGCAAGACAATTTTCAAAAAATTTTTACTGAAATTTGCAACGAAAATTCACGCCGCCCGCAATTTGGAATGTACACCGGGCGCACGCCTTATCCCAGCAAATTGGATAACAAGCAAGACAAAAAATTAAACTCTACGCTTGAGGAAATTACTCAACAAGAAAATTTCGATACACTTGCCGAACTTGGCAAAGTCCCTGCGAAAGCAAATATGCAAAATTTTTTGGCGAAACTTGATGACAGTTTGCACATTCCCGACGCCAACGACGCGGAATTAGTTACACGGTTTGAAATGCAAAATTTTTGTCCAGATATTTTAATTACAAATTACTCAATGCTTGAATATATGTTGATGCGCCCGCTTGAAGGAAAAATTTGGAGCGATACAAAACTTTGGCTTGAAAACTCACCTGAAAATAAATTACTCTTCGTGATTGATGAAGCCCATATGTACAAAGGTTCGACAGGCGGCGAAGTTGCTTTACTTATTCTCCGCTTGTTTTATAAATTGGGCGTTGCGCGTGACAAAGTGCAATTCATTTTGACGACTGCAAGTATGCCGGAAGACAAACAATCAAAGGACAATTTTTTCAAAAATCTTACTGCCGCAGACAGTACGGACAATCTAAAATATTTGATGGGCGACACAGAAATTTTACCTGACAAGCCGAAATTTGATATTGAGCCGACAAAAATTTTGCAATTTAAATCTGAAGACTTTGAGGACACTGAAGAAAAACAATTTGATGCGCTTAATAAATTTTTGTCTCAACTTGACGGCGCACCGAAAAATTTTTCTAATTTGCAGGAAATTTATTTTTGGCTTTACGAAAATTTAACAAATTATCGCCCGTTCGCAGAAATGTTTAAACTTTGTCGCGGCAATTCAATTTCTTTGAATGAATTGGCAAAAAATATTTTTCCAAACTTGCAACTTGAAAAAGCCTTGCAGGCTGTCAGTATTTTGTTGGAGGTTGCTCCGCTTGCAAAAAAAGATAACGCGGTTTTATTTCCTGTTCGTATTCATATGCTTTTCAGAAGTTTAAAAGGCGTTTACGCTTGCACAAATTCAAATTGCTCACATTCTCACAATTACGACAAATTAACGCTCGGCGAAATTTTCCTTTCTGACGGAATTTTAACTTGTACCAGATTGTCAAAGTGTAGTTTATGAACTTTACAACGACCGCCATCGCGGGACTTTATTTTTTAAAGGTTATATTTTTGAAGGCGATTTAAAACAGAAACGCGCTTATCTTTGGCGGGAGTCCGGGCAAATTTTAGATAAATCTTTGAAAGAAATTCATTTGTACATACCGCCGGAAAATTACGAGCTGCCCAAAAATTTGAAAGACGATATAAAGCCCTTTTATCTTGACGTGAAAAACGGATTTATTTATTTTGACATTCCCGAAAATCAGAAAAATTTGCGGAAACTTTATTACAGCGATTATCAAGTTAAAGGGCGTCCCGACTTGCTGACTTTTAAAAAATGTCCGCACTGTCTGCACAGTTTTTCATATCGTCAATTAACTTCATTCAGCACACGCGGCAACCAGTCATTTTACAACTTGATAAAGGCGCAATTTCAAAATCAGCCGCCCGTGTTTAACAAATTGAAATATCCAAATCAAGGGCGAAAGGTACTTTTATTTTCAGACAGCAGACAACGCGCCGCAACTTTGGCGCGGGATATGTCAGATTTTTCGGATCATATGGCGGAGCGTCAATTATTTGCCATTGCCGCCGATAAAATGGCGAAAAGCCGATTAGATTTAAGTTTAAATGATATGTACGATTATTTTTGCCTTGCCGCAGGAGAGAAAAATATTCAACTTTTCAGCGGTATATCACGAGAAAATTTTGTAAAAAATTGCGTGGCGATTATTAATAATATCAAGCGCGGCAGAAAATTTCGTCCTAAAAATTCAATTTCGGATGCTCCCGACGAAATGAAAGAAATTATTTTGAGGTTTTTCTGCGCGGGACAAAATACGCTTTACGACAATGCCATTAGTTGGCTTGAACCTACTGAAGATGAACTTGAAAACGCGCTTGACAAACTCAAAGAAAACGGCGTTAAAGTTTCAGCAGATGAATTTTTAGAAATTTTTAATGCGTGGCTGATTGATATTTTTGACAATTACACGGCACTTGGCAACAATTTTTCTAAAAATGTTCGTGAAAGTGTCCGCCGACCTTTTGGCGGATTCGGTTTGGAAGATAACTGGAAATTTTAGACAAATATTTTTGACATAATCGAAAAGTCTCAGCGGCTTATCGAGACTTTTTATTTTTATTGCAAAAATTGAGGCGCGAGATATTCAGTGAAAATTACAAGCAAAATTGAAAATTTACTCAATAAAACAAGAGAAATTTTAACTTGCTCAAGTAATTGTGAAAGTGCTTGCCAAAATTATACGCAAAAAAATATTTCGACAGCATTAAAAGTTTTTTCAAAATTGAAGAATCGAACCAAAAATTTTATTTGGAAATTAAAAAGCGAAAGTACGAAGTAATTATTTATCCTGCAATGCTTGCCGAAAAATTTTCTAAAGATAAAATTTATATTAGCGATTCTTTCTTCAAATATGCAAAGCCGTATATTTTTAATCAGATAGAAGATTTTTTACAGCAAATTTTGTAAATATGGCGGCGCGGCAGGATAAAAGCAACTTTGATAGAAATAATACTTTCAGAAAATTTATTGGAGGTTTTATTTGAATGAAAGACTACACAAGCGAATCTATCAGAAATATTGCAGTAGCAGGACACGGCAAGACGGGAAAAACTTCACTGCTGGACGCTTGCCTTTTTAATAGCGGCGCGGTTAAACGTATCGGCAAAGTTGACAACGGCACAAGTGTTTTGGACTACGAAGCCGAAGAAACTAAACGCAAAATGACTATCGGCGACGCGCTTGCCGTTACCGAATGGAAAAACAATAAAATCAATTTCATTGATACGCCCGGTTATCCTGATTTTGTCGGCGAAGTTATGGGCGCAATGGCGGCGGCTGATACTGCTTTAATAATCGTTGCGGCAAATGCCGGCGTCGAAGTTGAAACTGAAAAGGCGTGGGCGTTGGCAGAAAGTTTGAACCTTCCACGCGCACTTTTTATTAACAAAATGGATCGTGAACACGCCAATTTCAGAAAAACCCTTGACGACATCCGCGCAAAATTTGGCAACAGTTGCGTACCTGTTCAAATTCCTATTGGGCAAGAAACTTCCTTCAAAGGCGTTGTAGATTTAATTAACAGTGGCGAAGTTCCTGCAGATTTATCTGATGAAGTTGAAACTGAACGCCTTGAAATGCTTGACATTATCGCTGAATTTAATGACGATTTAATGGAAAAATATTTGGAAGGCGACACTGACAATTTGGACGAAAAAGAAATTGCCTCTGCGCTTGCCGAAGGTATCAAACAGGCAAAAGTTTTCCCTGTCTTCGTAGGTTCTGCACTTCAAAATATCGGCGTCGATAAACTTTTAGATAACGTTGTAAATTATTTGCCCGCGCCGAATTTCAGAAATAAAACCGGCGTAAATCCAAACAGCGGCGATTTAATCGAACGCAAAATTTCTGACGCTTTCAGCGGACAAATTTGGAAAACTATGGTTGACCCGTTTGTAGGTCGTATGTCCTATATCAGAGTTTTCAGCGGCGATATGAAGGCTAGTGGCGAATATCAACTTATTGGCGAAAATTCCGAAGGTACGGAACGTATCAACGGACTTTTCACAATGCAAGGCAAAACTCAAATTAACCTTGAAGTTGCACACGCGGGCGATATTGTCATTACTGCGAAACTTTCAAACGCCAAAACTTGCGATACACTTTGCGAAAAAGGCGCGGCTATAAAATATGAGCGCGTTAATTATCCTGAACCTATGCTTGCAATGGCGGTTAGCTCCGTCAAAAAAGGCGAAGAAGATAAAGTTATTGGCGCAATTACCCGCCAAATGGACGAAGATCAAACTATTAAACTTGTTAAAGACCCGGCAACCCGTCAAACGATTTTAAGCGGCGTCGGCGAAGTTCATCTTGATATTTTGGGCGATAAAATTCAGCGCAAATTCGGCGTTCAAATGGTACTTGGCGAACCTAGAGTTGACTACCGCGAAACTATCAGAAAAACTGTTGAAGTACAAGGCAAGCACAAGAAACAATCCGGCGGACACGGACAATACGGCGATGTTTGGCTTAAAATTTCGCCGAATAAAGACCCGAAACCTGAACATGACGGCAACATTTGGACTGAAAGTATTTTCGGCGGCAGTGTACCGCGCAATTTCTTCCCCGCCGTCGAAAAAGGCACTTATGAAACTTTGGCAGAAGGTATTATCGCCGGTTATCCAGTTGTAAATGTTGCAGTAAATCTTTATGACGGCAGTTATCATCCCGTCGATTCTTCGGAAGCCGCCTTCAAAATGGCTACTGCCATTGCGATTAAAAAGGGCGTACTTGCCGCCGAGCCAATTTTGCTTGAACCTATCGACGAAGTTACAGTTTTAGTTCCAACTGAATACATGGGCGATATTATCGGCAAACTCAATTCAAAACGCGGCAAAGTTTTGGGAATGGATCCTAAAGGTAAAGGACAAACTGAAATTAAAGCGTTAATTCCTGCGTCCGAGCTTTACAAATACGCTACTGATTTACGCAGTCAAACTCAAGGGCGCGGCTCCTACAGTTTGAAATTCTCACACTATGACCCAATGCCGGAAAATCTTGCAAAGAAAATTATCGAAGAACATAAAAAAGCTAGCGAAGAAAAATAATTTCTAATTCGCAAAAAAATAAAAGCCGTCGTGTAAAATCTACGCGACGGTTTTTTTATTTATTGCTTGACAGTCTCAAAGTATCGAAATAAAATTATCAAACACCACTGAAAGGAAGTTTTCAAATGGAAATTAAATTTGAAGAAACTAAAACTTTAAAAGAAAAGCCGGACGTTTCCAAAATTGGATTCGGCACACATTTTACTGATTATATGTTTGAAATGGATTATAATCCGACTGACGGCTGGCACGATCCGCGCATTGTTCCCTACCGTGATATTTCGGTTAGTCCTGCGAATACTACTTTGCATTATGGACAGGCGATTTTTGACGGCTTAAAAGCGTACAAGCACGGTGATAAACCTGTAATTTTCCGCGCAAGCACTCATTTACAGCGCGTCAATGTTTCGGCGAAAATTCTTGATATTCCTGAAGTGCCGTTTGATGTTATGTTGGCGGGCTTGAAAAAGTTAATCTACATTGAGCGCGATTGGATTCCTACCGGCAAAGGACAAAGTTTGTATATTCGCCCGTTCATTTTTGCAACTGATCCATATTTGGGCGTAAAAGTTGCACAAACTTATAAATTTATGATAATTCTTTCACCGGTTGCGGCGTATTACGCGCATGGCTTTTCGCCGGTTAAAATTATGGTTGAATCTGAATACGTTCGCGCAGTACGCGGCGGCTTAGGCGCGGCTAAAACTCCTGCAAATTACGCGGCAAGCTTGCACGCCGGTTTAGTTGCTCACGATAAAGGCTACGATCAAGTTTTGTGGCTTGACGGCGTCGAAAGAAAATATATTGAAGAAGTCGGCTCAATGAACATTTTATTTAAAATTGGTGGAAAGATTGTTTCGCCTTCGCCGCAACTTCAAACTTCAATTCTTGACGGTATTACGCGCCGAACTGTAAACGAAATTGCAGAATCTTGGGGCTTGCCGGTTGAATCCCGCAAAATTTCAATCGACGAAGTCATTAAAGCTCACGAAGACGGCACACTTGAAGAAGTTTTCGGCAGCGGTACAGCGGCTGTAATTTCGCCTGTAGGCGTCCTTGAATACAAAGGCAAGGAATATGTCATTAACGGCGGCAAGACCGGCGAATTTGCCCAGAAAATGTATGATTATATTGAAGGTATTCACATGGGCGAAGTTGAAGACAAATTCGGATATATTGAAGTTGCCGAGTAAAATTTTGCGGTAAAAAAAATTTAGGCGGAGGTTAAAGCCTTCGCCTTTTTAGTAGGAGGAAATTTTTTGAAATATTTTTCAGCGATTTTAGCGGCGATAATTTTATTTTTCAATTCGACGGCTGACGCAAAATTTAAATTCCCTTCACCGAATCCAACAACTGAATTTGATTTAATGTCATTTTCGCCGGTTTATCCAACGTATTCATGGGAGCCATTGCCGAACACTGAATTTTATTTGGTACAGGTTTTAAATTCTGAAGGCAAAATTATTCGTGAATTGATGAACAGTGAGGCTTTAAACCGTGTAACGGATGATCAGCCTTTTAATGAAGTTGGGGAATTTTATTGGCGCGTGTGCGTCGTCGATAAAAATAAAAAGCAGTTAAGCGATTGGTCGGAACAGAAAATTATAAATGTAACTGCGCCGGTAACATTTGCGGCGTTGGGCGACAGTATCACGCACGGCGGAGCGAATTTTATTCCGGCAAGTCAAATTTCTTGTCAATGGCAAACTTTTTGCCAATATAAAATTAAAAATATTGGGCGCAGTGGTGATACAACTGCAATGATGATTGAACGCTTTGAACGTGATGTTTTGCCGTTTCAACCAAAATGTTTACTGATAATTGGCGGCGTCAATGATATTAGAGTTGGCTTGACTGCTGACGAAGTTATTAACAATCTTAAAATTTTGCGCCAAAAATGTTTAGATAATAAAATTGAGCCGATTTTATGTACATTAACGCCAATGAATGAAGAAATTATGACGCGGCGCGGTATTCCCTTCAAAAAAAGTTGGAAGATTGAACGACAAAAAGTTAATGCTTGGATTATGCAAAACGAATTTTCGATAAATATTTTGGAGCGGCTTGAAGACGAAAATGGCGAACTTCGCGCAGAATTGACGCCGGACGGTTTACACCCTGCATTATTCGGCAAAATGTATATTGGACAGGCTATTGAAAAAGCTTTGAGAGAGAATTATTTTAACTTTATTACAGGCAATGAAGTCAGGGGATGGTAGAATGTACGAACTCACAGTAAAATCTGAATTTGAGGCGGCGCACTTCATTAAAGATTATCCCGGCAAATGTGCGCGGTTACACGGGCATAATTGGATAGTTGAGGCGGTCGCGCAGGGAACGCAATTAAACGAGTTGGGAATTTTAATCGACTTCAAAATTTTAAAATCTGAACTTAACAAAGTTTTAGATGAATTGGATCACCAATATTTGAACGAATTGGAAATTTTTAAAACAAAAAATCCAACGGCTGAAAATCTTGCAAAAGAAATTTTTGACAAATTGTCAGCATCAGAAATTTTTGAAGGTACGACAAAATTAACGGCTATAAAAATTTACGAAACGCCGAAGTCTTGCGTTACTTACTATCCTGATTGAAATAATTTTTAAGCTGTGTCAAAATTGGCACAGCTTTTTTAATGATTAAGGATGATGAATTTGGAAGAGATTTTACAAGATATATCAGAATTTAATACGTCCGGACTTATACAAGCATTATTTCAGTATCCAATGTACTTGATTGGAGCTTATATTTTAAAAACTCCAACACAAACTTGGTGGAAACATTGGAAAGCACTTGCCGTATTTTTCATTATATTTTGGTTAATTTTGAGTCGAATTACGATGGAAAGACCATTTGTAAAACAAGAAAACTTTAAATCTTTGATAAAAATTGAAGGAGTTTTCCGTTATACTGATGAAGATGTTTTCTTTATTGTGCCGCCGTATAATTCAAGAAAATTTCCTGTAGATATAAAGTTATGTACCAATAATTGGGAAGATATATCGCAATACGAAAATCAATATGTGGCAGTTTGGCAGAAAAATCACGTTATCTATCAGTTTGAATGTAATGAAAATGTTATTTACAGTTTGCAACGAAGTAATGAGAAAGTTTGGCTCGGTGTAATATGGGATTTACTTTGGAATTATTTTACTTCATTTTGTTTTCTGTTAATGATGTATTTTGGGACAATAAGGGCTATTAAAAATTTTGAAGACGGTTTGTACGATTAATAAACTAAAAAAGCCCTGCAGTATACAGGGCTGAAAAATTCTAATAAGTGGCAGGGGCAGTACGACTTGAACGCACAACCTACGGT
>CALFJB010000095.1 GCA_937877565.1 uncultured Selenomonadales bacterium
TCACGCGGATAACAATCTTGACAATACGACGCATACAATCACCTCCTTTCGGAAGTGACGCAACCGCCTACCGTTTAAGGTACTTTGCGAAGTATATCACAGAAATTTTTATTTGTACAGGAAATTTTAAACCGTTGGAATAATCAAAGTAAAAGTTGTACCTTTGCCAATTTCACTTTGTAAAGAAATTTTAATTTCGTGTTTGTCGGCAATCCAATGCGCAATAGTTAAACCTAAGCCGCCGCCTTCCACGTCTTCAACAGTTCCAATTCTGAAAAAGCGTTCAAAAATTTTTTCAAAATGTTCCTGCGCAATACCAACGCCGTTATCAGCAATGCTCACAAAAATTTTTTCGCCGTCAACTTTTGAAATGACGGTAATTTTTTTGCCGTTCGGACTGTATTTAACCGCGTTATCAAGGATTTTTTCAAGCATTTGTAGAATTAAATCTTCATCGCCAAAAATTGTGGCGTCGTCATTTTGAGTAATTTCAATTTGATGACTGGACGTGACAATTTGTTTTAATTCTACGGCGCGTTTGACAACATAGGCAAGATTTAAATTTGTTGGATTGAACTTTTGGCGATTCTGATCAGCCCTTGCCATAAATAAAAGATTCTGTATAATTCTGTCCATACTTAGCACTGATTCTGAAATAGAATCTATTGAATCGTCAAAAAGTTTTTTATCGTTAAAGCCGTACATTTTTAAAATATCGGTATTGCCAAAAATCGCAGTGGCGGGATTAATCAGCGCGTGCGACGCGTCTATAACAAATTTCTGTTGCTTGTCAATTCCGTCTTGAATCCTGTCAAGCATATCATTAAAAGTTTTTGCAAGTTCGGTAAGTTCGTCATTTGCCATCGGAATTTCAATACGATCTTTCATTTTGCCAAACGCAATTTCTTTGGCGTGGTCAGTCATAGTTTTAATCGGCTTTAAAATTTTCCTGCTGACAATGTGTCCAACTGCCAATGCAAAAATTATTCCGACGGCGTCAAGTATCAACAAAATATTTTCCAAGTCGTCAAGTAAAAGTTTCGCTGAAGTTATGGTGCGGAAAAAATATAACGTAACGTGTTCTTTTTCAAAAATATAATCGCTTTTTGAACGATAAACCAACGCGCCGCCAATTTCTGCAACTTCCATATCTTTATCAGCGAAAATTGAAGGGTCGTTCAAAATATTTTCTATAAAAAGTTCATTCGATGGATAATTTTTATCAGTATCAATTAAAATATTTCCCGTGTCGTCGATAACGCGAAGTACGACGCCCGCAACCAACGGCTCACGAATTGAATTGGGATCAAACTCGTGTGGATTCTGCGCGAGAGTGTCCATAAGATTTTTAACGCTTTCCATACTGTATTTCAAAGAATTATTGGCGGGGCGATAAAGCGCGTAGAAAACGCCAAAGTACATAACCACATCAATAATTATCAGCAACAAAATAAAGCACGCGGTATAAGTCAAAGTAATTTTCGTGGAAATTTCGGCATTGTGATATTTCTGTTTGATATTCATAAAAAAACTCCTCTGCAGTAAATGAACGGAGGTTAAAATGAACCAAAGAATTGTAGCGGGATTGCTCGGCTATTTAACACTTTTCACGGGCGCGGCAATGATACCGCCCTTCATACTCGCCGCAGTCACTGAAGAAATTGGAGGTGCGGCGGCTTTTTTATTGTCAATCTTTTTGTGCGTGGCGGTAACATTTGAATTAGAAAGATTTGGCGGCTTGCAAGGCAAAGATAATATCGGTGTTCGTGACGGAATTGCGATAACCGGCTTAGGTTGGTTGTTAGTTTCAATTTTGGGAACTGTACCGTATTTGACAGGCGGCTATTTGAATTTAATTGACAGTTTGACAGAATCATTTGCAGGATTTTCTGGAACGGGCGCAACTGTTTTTAATGATGTTGAAATTTTGCCGCGCAGTATTTTACTTTGGCGGAGTTTGTCAAATTGGGTCGGCGGTTTAGGAATTGTTGTAATTTTTATGGCAATTCTTTCGCAGCTCGGACGCGGCGCAATGTTTATTCTTCGCGCAGAAACTACGGGACCAACTAAAGATAGACAAATGCCGCGTATTCGTGACAATGCAAAGGCACTTTTCAAAATTTATGTATTTTTAACCGTAATTTGCGCGATTAGTTATTATTTGTGCGGGCTGAATAGTTTTGCGGCAGTCAATCACGCAATGACGACCATTGCAACCGGCGGTTACGGAATTTATAACAGTACAGTTGGCGAATACGGCAACGCCTACCTTGAATATTGTATGGCGTTTTTTATGATAATTTCAAGCGGCAGTTTTGCAATGTACGCAACGGCTTTAAGGCGCGGCGGCGGAGTGATTCTGCGTAACAGTGAATTTAAAATTTATTTGTGGATAGTTTTTGTAACAAGTGCGATAATTGCAGCTGATTTATTTTTAGAAATGCAATTTGATATTGAAACGGCGATACGCAATGCTATTTTTCACGTTGCAAGCTTGAGTTCAACGACGGGATTTGTAGCTTACGATTTTGACACGTACCCGCCATTAAGTAAGGCTTGTTTGATGATGACAATGTTTTTGGGCGGTTGCGCCGGTTCGACAGCGGGCGGTTTGAAAGTTGCAAGAATTATTTTGCTGTTTAAATTTATCGGTTCAATCGTAAAGCAGAAGATACACCCGCAAATTTTAAATCCCGTGAAATTAAACGGCATAGTAATTGAAGATAGTGTGGTTTACGGCGCGGCAAAATTTTTCTTTGCGGTTGTGATGATGGATATTGTATTTGCGTTTGTGATGATGTTTGACGGGATTGATTTTGTAGACGCCGTGTCAGTGAGCGTTTCGACAATGGCAAGCGTTGGACCCGGATTTGGAATACAAGGCGCAACAAGCACTTATGCACTTTTGCCGCCGTTAAGTAAATTATTTGCGTGCATATTTATGTTTTTGAGCAGGTTGGAATTTTTCACGGTGCTTGTACTGTTTACGCCGACATTTTGGAAAAGTGCGCGGGAAAATTGGTAGTAGTTTTATAGTGGAATAGTGTGATAGTGGGGGCGCGTCATCGGTTTTAGGTGTTAGTAACCAACCATTAATTAACATTTGTTTGGCGCGTCATCGGTTTCAGATAGAGCCGAGCAAATTCTCCTATTCGTCGCAGTGAGCAAATTCTCCTATTCGTCGAATTTGCAACCCTGACGCGCCGTTAAAAAGCGTTTCTTGCTAAAGAGCACGCCTTGCTACGCAAGCCGCGCATGGTACTTTCTTTTCGCAACTGAAAGAAAAGTACATTTAAAAATTAAAAAAATTATTGATAAACATAGTAACGCTGAACAGTGCCAAAACCGTTTTCAACTTGCAAATAATAACGTGATTTGCGGTGGTAGGATTCAACAGGATTGCCGCCGCTTTTTTCTGCATATTTTAGAGTATTTGAGGCGTGAGGCGAAGTAAAACCAAATAAAATTTTCAGCGGCAAAACTTTACCTTGACGCGGCAAAATAGAATCGTCCGCAATATTCAGCGGGTAATATTCACGTCCAACTTTCACTAAAAGCATTGGAGCTTTTCCACGTACAAAAGTACCGGCGGCGGGCATCGCCAATAAATATTTTCCGTCAGCAAGTGCAATTAGTTTATCGTCTTTGAAATAGCTGATTGAATTTGATGGCGCAATTTCTTTATGAAAACTGGGATCAGAATTTTTATTCGGCAAAACTACCGCGCAAATTGCCAACATAAAAAAAAACGCCGCCGCCGCAAGGTACGACGTAATTATTTTTGCGTGCATTTTAAAAAATTCCCATAGGGTTGCTAGCCGAATGTTCGGAAATATCTTTGATAATGACGCGCTCCGGCTTGCCAAGTACCCAACCTAAAATTTTAATTTCGGTATAGGTTGAAAGTTTTAACTGATTGGTTTCCTGCGGTTTAAAACAAAGTTCCTTGTAATATTCCAACGCTTGATTATATCTAGCAGTAATTTCTTGCGGCGAACGTTGACGCGGCGGCTTTTTGTATTCTTTGACAACTTCTGTAAGATTATTTGCAGGCATTTCTGACATTTTCTGTCACTCCTTCCAAAGTTTTGCCTTGAGCACGTCATAATAATTTTTATCTGGGAATTTCACAATTTTTGCAACGGCGCGGGATTTTCTAACAACTATATCATCATTCGGCTGAATCTGAAAAATTTCCTGCCCGTCCAAAGTTACCATTAAATCACGGTTCGCCTCAATTTTTATGCAAATTTCGTCGTCTTCGCTAACAACAAGCGGGCGCATTTGAAAAGTATGGGCGCAAATTGGCGTTAAAAGCAAGGCGCGGATATTAGGATTTAAAATTGGACCTCCCGCACTTAAAGAATAAGCCGTTGAGCCGGTAGGACTTGAAATTATAACGCCGTCCGCCTTGTAACTCATCAAATAGGTATTGTTTACATAAGTACTAAGCTTTAGCATACGTGCGCCGCCGCCTTTTGAAATTACCACGTCGTTAATTGCATTGCCCAAAAATCTTTCGCCTAACTCGTTGCGAACATAGCCGCTTAAAAGTAGCCGGTGTTCAACAATGTAATCGCCGACTAAAATTTTTGCAAGCCTACTTTCCAATTCATTCGGCTCAATATCTGCCAAAAATCCCAACGTCCCCAAATTTATTCCGCAAACAGGAATACCTTGTTCACGAAAACGCCGACAAACGCCAAGCAAAGTACCATCGCCGCCAATCGACAACGCCATATCAATATGAACGCGTTCAACGCACGGCAAGCCGTATTCTTCCTTGCGAAATTGCCGCGCCTCTGTTGCAGGCATCACAAGGCGAACATTTTTATTTTTGTAAAAGTTAAAAATCCTGTCCACAATTTCAATCGAACGCCGCTTGCTTACATTTGGAAAAACCGCCAACTGCAACATTCCCGCATCTACGCCAAAAACCGTACCAAATATATTTTGCCTTGCCAAAACTTTCACCTCCTCAATTTTTATCTGAAAAATTTATTGCATTATACCAAATGAAAAAGTTAAATGCTATAGTTTTTATAAAAAATGAATTTTTAATGAAATTATAAATGTTCTGAAAATTTAGTTGACAGTTAAAAAAAAACGGTGTATTATTACTGCAGTTTTAAGGTTTAAAATTTAAAGTCTTTAAAATATAGGGGGTATTTTTAAATGGCAGTTAAAGTTGCTATCAATGGTTTTGGTCGTATTGGTCGTCTCGCATTCCGTCAAATGTTCGCAGCTGAAGGTTATGAAGTTGTAGCTATCAACGATTTGACAAGCCCGAAGATGTTGGCTCACCTTCTCAAATATGATACCGCACAGGGCGGATATTGCGGCAAAATTGGCGAAGGCAAACACACAGTCGAAGCGAAAGAAAATTCAATCGTTGTTGACGGCAAAGAAATTATTATCTACGCTGTTAAAGACGCAAAAGAAATTCCGTGGGGCAAACACGATGTAGACGTTGTTCTTGAATGCACAGGTTTCTATACCAGTAAAGAAAAAGCTTCCGCACACCTCGAAGCAGGCGCGAAGAAAGTCGTTATTTCGGCACCGGCTGGCAATGACCTCCCAACAATCGTTTACAACGTCAACCATACAACCCTTACACCTGATGTAAAAGTTCTTTCAGCGGCTTCTTGTACGACCAACTGCTTAGCTCCTATGACGCAAGCTCTTCATAAACTTGCTCCTATTCAGAGCGGCATTATGGCAACAATCCACGCCTATACCGGCGATCAAATGATTCTCGATGGTCCACAACGTAAAGGCGATCTCCGCCGCAGCCGTGCAGGCGCATGCAATATTGTTCCTAACAGCACAGGCGCAGCAAAAGCTATTGGTCTCGTTATTCCTGAACTCAAAGGCAAACTCATTGGCGCGGCTCAACGCGTTCCTACTCCTACCGGTTCAACAACTCTTCTCTTTGCAGTTGTTAAAGGCGAAGTTACAAAAGAACAAATTAACGACGCTATGAAAGCGGCTTCCAATGAATCCTTCGGTTACAATGATGAAGAAATCGTATCCAGCGATATTATCGGTATGAGATACGGTTCACTCTTTGACGCAACTCAAACAATGGTTAGCCCAATCGGCGATGGCAACACCCTTGTACAAGTTGTATCATGGTACGACAACGAAAACAGCTATACCAGTCAAATGGTTCGCACAATTAAATATTTTGCTGAACTCAAGTAATTTTGAAATTTAAAATGCGGCGCAGGTTTTACCCGCCGTTACGAACTGAAAACGATTAAAAAATGTGACGGCTCGGCTCTTCGTCAAATGTTGAGCCGAGTCGTTTCTAGTTTAGCGGTAAATTAACATTAGGAGGAAAATTTAAGTGGATAAGAAAAGTATTAAAGACCTCAAACTCAACGGTAAAAAAGTATTCTTGCGCGTAGATTATAACGTTCCTATGGACGAAAAACTGAATATCACCAACACAAAACGTATTGACGCAACACTTGAAACGCTCAAATATTTGCTTGAACAAGGCGCGGCTGTAATTATCGGTTGCCATCTCGGCAGACCTACTGAAGCTCGTGAACCGAAATTCTCAACAAAACCTATCGCGGCGAAACTTGCCGAACAGTACGAAAAAATTGTTGGAAAGAAAATTGAAGTTAAATGGGCTGAAGACTG
Source organism: uncultured Selenomonadales bacterium (assembly GCA_937877565.1). Classification (GTDB taxonomy): domain Bacteria; phylum Bacillota; class Negativicutes; order Selenomonadales; family Selenomonadaceae; genus Quinella. Next base: position 6,652 of record CALFJB010000095.1, read on the forward strand.
CATCGGCGAACCGGCAGAAAAAGCAGCGGCTGAACTTCAACCGGGCGAAGTACTTTTACTTGAAAACCTCCGCTATCACAAAGAAGAAAAGAAAAATAAACCTGCATTTGCTAAAAAACTTGCCTCACTTGCAGATATTGCCGTAAATGATGCGTTCGGTATGGCGCACCGCGCTCACGCCTCAAACGTCGGTATTACTCATTTTCTTGAAACTGCCGCAGGTTTCCTTATGGAAAAAGAAATTAACTACATTGGCAAAACTCTTGAAAATCCGCAACGTCCGTTTGTCGGAATTATCGGCGGCGCAAAAGTTTCTGATAAAATCGGCGTTATCTCCAATATGATTGATAAAGTTGACACAATCATTATTGGCGGCGGTATGGCTCATACTTTCGACAAGGCTAAAGGCTACGAAGTCGGCACCTCACTTTTAGAGGCTGATAAAGTTGACTTGGCAAAAGAATTACTTGAAAAAGCCGAAAAGAAAGGCGTTAAAGTCGTCCTTCCTGTCGATTTAGTTGTTGCCAATAAATTTGCGGCTGACGCTGAATTTAAAACTGTTCCTGTTGATCAATGTCCTGCTGACTGGATGGGACTTGACAGCGGCGAAAAAACTTCTGAAGAATACGTTAAAGCCCTTGAAGGCGCAAAAACCATTATTTGGAATGGACCAATGGGCGTATTTGAATTTGATAACTTTGCAAAAGGCACTTTGGCAGTTGCTAAGGCAGTTGCTGACGCTACAGAAAAAGGCGCAATTTCAATCGTCGGCGGCGGCGATTCAATCGCAGCTTTAAAGAAAACCGGTCTTGACAAAAAAATTTCCCACATTTCAACCGGCGGCGGCGCAACGCTTGAATATCTCGAAGGTAAAGTTTTACCGGGTATTGATGCTATTGACGGCGTTGGACGCACTCCGATTATTGCCGGTAACTGGAAAATGAACAACACCATTAAAGAAGGTACCGCACTTGTTGACGAATTGATTCCGCTCGTTGCAAATGCAAATTGTCGCGTTGTTGTTGCTCCTACCGCTACCGCGCTTGCCGCTATTGCAAAAGAAGTTAAAGGCACAAATATTCATGTTGCCGCGCAAAATGTACACTGGGAAGCAAAAGGCGCGTACACCGGCGAAATTTCAACAGGTATGCTCAATGAAATTGGCGTTGATTTTGTAATTCTTGGACACAGCGAACGCCGCGACTATTTCGGCGAAACTGATGAAGGCGTAAACAAACGCGCTAAAGCCGCTTTCAACGCGGGCATTACTCCTATTATTTGCTGCGGCGAATCTTTGGAAATTCGTGAATCCGGCAAATACATTGAACACGTTGTAAATCAAATTAACGCGGCTCTCGAAGGTTTCAAAGCTAACGAAGTTAAAAAATTGGTTATCGCTTATGAACCTATTTGGGCTATTGGTACAGGCAAAACTGCTACATTTGAACAAGCTGAAGAAGTTTGCAAGGCTATTCGTGAGGCGGTTGCAGCGAAGTTTGATCAAGAGGCGGCTGACGCAATTCGTATTCAATACGGCGGCAGTGTTAAACCTGCAACGATTAAAGACCTTATGAAACAACCGAACGTTGACGGCGCATTAGTTGGCGGAGCATCACTTAAAGCTCCTGACTTTTCGGCGATTGTCAATTTCTAATCTGTAAATATTTTTGATGTGTAAATAAATTGAGCCGTCTGGATAGGGCTGGGTAAATCCTAAAACCTAGAAAGGCGGCTTTTACTTAATGCAAAGGAGAGATACGAATATGGCAAAAATTAAACACGCGCCAATTTGTTTGGTAATTATGGACGGCTGGGGAATTGGCGATCCAATGGACAAGTACAACGCAATTCAAGTTGGAAGTACACCTGTACTTGACGACCTTACAAAAAAATATCCCAATGCACAACTGCAAGCATCCGGCGAATATGTCGGACTTCCTGACGGACAAATGGGAAATTCCGAAGTTGGACATATGAACATTGGCGCGGGACGTATCATTTATCAACCGCTTACAAAAATTACAAAGGCAATTCGTGACGGCGATTTCTTCCAAAACAAAGCTTTAAACGACGTTACAGATAAAGTTATTGCAAGCGGCGGCGCACTTCATCTTTTCGGCTTACTTTCACCCGGCGGCGTTCACAGCCATACAGATCACGTTTACGGACTTTTGAAACTTGCAAAAGATAAAGGCGTTAAAAAAGTTTATGTGCATGCATTTTTGGACGGGCGCGACGTTCCGCCAAGTTCAGCGATTGAATATCTTGCAACTCTCGAAGAAAAAATTGAAGAAATTGGAATTGGACAAGTTGCAACAATTTCCGGCAGATATTACGCAATGGACAGAGATAAACGTTGGGATCGCGTTCAAAAAGCTTATGACGCCATTGCAAAGGCTGACGCGCCGCGCAAGGCTGATTCTGCAACCGCTATCAGAGAATCCTACGAAAACAAAGTTACAGATGAATTTGTAATTCCTGTAGTTGTCGGCGATTATGACGGCGTAAAACCTAATGACGGAATTATTTTCTTCAACTTCCGCCCAGATCGTGGTCGTGAAATGACGCACGCCTTTACCGATGACAAATTTGACGGCTTTGAACGTGTCGAAGAATTGAAAAATGTTCCTTTCGTGACAATGGCGCAATATGAAGAAGGCTTGAATGTTACGGTTGCTTATCCGCCTGAAAGTGTTTCAAACGGTCTCGGCGAAACTATCAGCAAGGCGGGATTAAGTCAACTTCGTATTGCCGAAACTGAAAAATATGCTCACGTAACATTTTTCTTTAACGGCGGCGTTGAAGAGCCATACGCGGGCGAAGACAGAATTTTGGTACCTTCGCCGAAAGTTGCAACTTACGATTTAAAACCTGAAATGAGCGCACCTACCGTAACTTTAAAAGTTGCAGAGGCTATTCTTTCTGAAAAATACGATTTTATTATTTTGAACTTTGCAAACGGCGATATGGTAGGACATACCGGCGTTATGAAGGCGGCTGTACAGGCGGTTGAAACTGTCGATACTTGCGTTGGCATTTTCGTTACTTGTATGAAGAAAGTCGGCGGCGAAGTTGTCATTATCGCTGATCACGGCAACGCAGATAAAATGTTTGACTACGATTTGAAAGAACCGTTTACCGCTCATACAACTAACCCTGTGCCGATTATCGTTGTTTCTGACAGAGTAGAAAAAGTTGAAAGCGGCGCACTTTGTGACGTTGCACCTACACTTTTGACGCTTGCAGGTATGGAAATTCCCGCTGAAATGACAGGCAAAAATCTTGTTACATTGAAATAAATTTTTAGATAAAAACTTTCTGAAGTCGCCGTAAATTGCGGCGGCTTTTTTAGTTGGATAAATTGCAATAGCGTTTTATTAAGGAAACTTTAATCTTAACAATTTAAAATTATGTCAGATATTTTGTAACAAAAATTTTTACACTATCTGAAGATGAAATTTTTTCTATTTGGCAAAAATTAAAACAAGTGCTATAATAAATTTGCCCTGAAAATTTTTTGGAGGTGTTCAAATATGAATATTTTTAAGACAACAATTTTAATGGCGTTGCTAACCGGCTTAATGGTGGCGATTGGCGGCGCAATAGAAGGCAGTACCGGCGCAATGGTTATGCTTGTAATTTCGCTCGGTATGAATTTTTTCAGTTACTGGTTTAGTGATTCAATGGTGCTGAAAATGTACGACGCAAAAGAAATTTCTGAAAGTGATTCGCCGCAACTTTTCAACATTGTAAGAAATTTGGCGCAAAAAGCAGAATTACCGATGCCCCGCGTCTATATCATTCATAGCGACGTACCAAACGCCTTTGCAACGGGCAGAAATCCAAGTCATGCGGCGGTTGCAGTTACAACGGGAATAATGAAGGCGTTGGACTATAACGAAATTTCCGGCGTATTAGGGCACGAATTGGCACACGTCAAACACCGTGATATTTTGACGGGAACTATTGCCGCGTCAATGGCAGGCGTTATTTCAATGGTTGCAAATATCGTACAATGGGGCGCAATTTTCGGCACTCGTTCAAGTGAAGATAACGGCGGAGCGATTGGCACTTTGGCTACAATTATTATTGCGCCGCTTGCCGCGTCTTTAATTCAAATGGCAATTTCCCGCTCCCGTGAATACGACGCAGATAAAACCGGCGGCGAACTTTGCGGCAACCCGCTTTATCTTGCAAGTGCGCTTGAAAAAATTGAATACTACGCGCAACGTGCAACGCTTGAAAATTCCACAACTTCAACGGCTCATATGTTTATCGTGAATCCTTTGGAAGGCGCAAGCGTTAAACTTAAAAATCTTTTTTCTACACATCCTGCAACCGAAGACAGAATTGCAAAACTGCGCGAACAAGCATTAGCTTTACAAGCAGCAAATTAAATTTTTATAGGTTGGCTATAAAAAAGTTAAGTTAAAATTTTTTCCGTCAGCACGTATTTGATCTCTAGACAATTAAGGAAATTTGAAAATATCTTCGCCAATTTCAGAATAAAAGACTCAATGTAAATATCAGAAGCAAAAACGGCGGTCTGCTAAAGAGCACGCTTGCTATCGCAACCGCGCAGGACGACCGCCGCCGCAGGTTGATTCATGGAATCATCTGCGGAATTTTTTTCTTGCAAAATTGATAAAAAAATTACCACAACGAATTAATTTAAAAATCGTTTATTTTGCCAATATATTATTCAAGTAAATTTACTCCTGCACAAACAACGCGATAATTCAAACGATTTACAACAAAAAATATTTGTCCTACTTTATCATCTGAACTGAAGAAATTTTTTGCTTTGTTCCACAACGTGTCTTTAAATTCAACTTGATATATTATCACATCGTAATAATTATCCAGATTTTCTACAAAATAGTCTTCGCCATAAGCATTTAAAATATCTTGTGCAGTAGAGCCGACATGCATTCCGCGCCTTGTTGAAAGAGTAGAATCTTCACAGAATATCGCCGTAGCTATATTATCTTTTGAAATAACTCCGACCGCTCCATTTTGGTAAATGCTAAATAAAATTCTGGAACCTTCCAATCTTTGGAAGTTATTTGCATCACCTAAAATATTTTCAATTTCATTTATTGATTTACCAATTTCCGCACCGCCAATAGAAAGTTCCGGATTACCTGTATCCAAAATTGAAGTTTCCAAGTAATGTTTTACAGCTTTTTTTGCAACTCCACGTGTAATTTTGCCAAAAAGTTTGGAATAATTGACGGCAGCATTACAAGTTGAAACCGTGCTAAAAATAAAAAGAATTACGATTAAAGCACAAAACATTTTTAAATTAAATTTATCAAAAATTTTTCCGAACATAGGATTTTCCCCCTTTAAAAATTTTTTTTAACAAATAGAAAATACACTCGCTCCAGTTTCCGCATCAAATTCCATTGTAATTTGATAAATTTATTATACTCAAAAATTTTTGCCTTACTGTTTGATATTTTCAAATAAAATTTTTATTTATATTTTTAAAACGTCTGGCAACTTAAACGTAAGAAAAAATTTTAATTTGGTATAGTTACTGTTAATACCGTTCCGCCGCCTTAGCTTGTTTGTATCGCCAATTTTCCGCCGCACATAATTTTTAGCCGGAAAGTGTCTTTCGTAAGTGCGGGCGCATTTTTAGCAGGAAATTATCAAATTTATATCTCGATAAATCATCAAATCGACATAAAGAAAAATTTGAAAAACAAGAAACTTTGAAAGGCAAATATGACATTCTGAAACTTCCCTTGCTGAAAAAAATAAAAAATGCTAAATTTATTTGGTTTTATTGGAAGTCACAGAATAAAAAATTTTTTAGGAGGAATGACAATGAAAAACATTGCAGATTTGGTGGTTTACGGGAAAATTTTTACTTCTGAAGGAAATCAAATTGTCGAGGCGTTTGCAGTCAAAGACGGAAAATATAAAAGTTTTGAAAAAAGAAATTCGCGGCGGCGAAATTGTTTTTGGTGAAGACGGCACGCCTACAGGTTATCTCAAGGAACAGGCTGGAACTTATATCCGCTCTTTCTTGGACAATGACAATATTTTTTCCGTTGACTTGGCAAAAGAAACTCTGTCAGATATTCAGAAAAAATTGTTATCTGAAGGCTACACAATGTACATGGACGGCTGGAGTAATTATTTTTTCAATGAAAGTTACTTTAAAGCGGCGCAGCAAACTGATCAAGCGGGCGATTTGCACTTAATGTTGGGGTTGACATATGAAATTGAAAGCTGGATGGATGTTGATAAAAATTTAGAAAAAGCAGTTGAAATTCAGAAATATTCTTCCAAACATGTAAAAACTAATTGGGTTAAACTTTTCATGGACGGTACAGTTGAAATGGGTACGGGATTTGTTGAACCGCTGTATCCCGGCGGAAAACAAGGAATTGTCAACTGGGCGGAAGATGAAGTTACGGACATCACGCGCAAGGCAAATGAAAAAGTTAAGTATGCACATTCACACAATGGGAAATTTGGCAGTTAATCGCGCAGTCAACGCCTTCATAAACGGCGGTAAAGATGAAATGAGAAATACGCTTGTACATGTGAATAATGTTATTCCGTCGGATTATAAACGAATGGCAGACCACAATATTTTTGTAACTGCCGGTATGCTTTGGCATCAAAACGATGATGAGACTCAAAAAATTTTGCTTGAAATGGTACCCGAAGGCATGGGCGACAAAAGTTATCCAATGAAGTCATTTTTCGATAACGGCATAAATATAACTTCGCATTCAGATTTTCCTGAACTTTCCGGCAGTCCTGACGACCCTTTTGGAATTATTGAAATTGCGGTTACGGGACAATATTACCTGGAACCCGGAAAACCTTGGTGGGCTGAAGAACTTATCACACGTGAACAAGCAATTCAATCTTTAACAATCAACATTGCAAAGCAAATGTTCATTGAAACCGAGCGCGGCAGTATCAGCGAAGGAAAATTTGCAGACTTCCTCCTTGTGACCAAAGATATTTTGGATTGTCCAGTTACAGAAATTCACGAGGCAAAACCTGCCGCTACTTAATTTGAAGGCAAAAAAGTTTTTTCAATTTAAACGCAAATAAAGAAAGAAAATGTTGATGTAAATGAATTGAATCAAGCGAATAAACAGATTCACGGCTCATTTGATCCTGAACTTGCAGTAAAGACGAAAACAGGATTTTTTGTTGGCAAAAAATTAAATGACGCTTTGGCTTTTTGCTGTATTTTAGTTGGAAGATAATTTTAATCTTAGCTATTGTATAACATCACAATTTATTTTGAATTTCGGATAAAATATCAGCCATTTCAATTTCATAGAGTTTTCAAAGTATCAAAAATTACCGACACATTGCCTTTAGTCTCGATAAATTATCAGACGAGACCACGCTTAATTAATCCCACACGGTAACCAATTGCCATTTGTAACGCGCAGTAAAATATTTTATTTTTCGTGGCGATATACAATGATGAACAAATTTTTTACTGCTTGAAAATTCTCGGTACACGATTTGAAACAAGGCAAGTAATTTCGTAGTTGATAGTTTTTAAATGGCGGGCGGCGTCATCAATCGAAATTTTTTCACTGCCGAATAAAATAACTTCGTCGCCAATTTTAACATTTGGAATTTCTGAAACGTCAACCATAAACTGATCCATACAGACGCGCCCCGCTACAGGCGCAATTTTGCCGTTAATTTCGACGTGAAAACCTTTGTAGGCTCTTATGTACCCGTCAGCGTAACCGAGCGGAATTGTGGCTATTTTAGCGCGTTTAGAGGCGATAAATTCACGCCCGTAACCAATCGAAGTACCGGCGGGAATTTCTTTAACGTAAGCAACTTTTGCAACCAATTTCATGACCGGCTGAAGTTCGATTGTATGTTTGACAAATTCAGACGGATACATTCCGTAAGTTATAACACCTGCGCGAACCATATCAAGATGAGCGGCGGGAATTTCCAGAATTGCGGCTGATTCTGCAATGTGGCGAATTTGAATTTTAATACCGCGTTCAGAAATTTTTTCGCAGGTATTTTTAAATTTTTCCAACTGCTGAAGTGTAAAAGTTTTGTCGCTTGAATCAGCGTCCGCAAAATGGCTGAAAATCCCTTCAATTTCAACATTCGGCAACTTTGAAATTTTATCGGCAATTTCTAACGCGTCATCAGGAAAAATTCCAATCCTGCCCATACCCGTTTCAATTTTTAAATGGATTTTAGCCCGCGTGTCGAATTTAACGGCGACGGCGGAAATTTTTTCAGCCAATTCAAAGTCAGAAACTGCGGCAGTTAATTTATTTTCAACTGCAATTTCGGCGGCGTCGTATGGAATTAAGCCCAAAATTAAAATTGGCAAAGTAAAACCTGCGCGACGAAGTTGCAAGCCTTCCTCAACGGTTGCAACTGCCAAAAAATCTGCGCCAACTTCAACAGCAACTTTTGAAACTTCAACTGCGCCATGCCCGTAAGCATTAGCCTTGACGACGGCGCAAAGTTTGGCGGTAGGTTGAATGTGGCGGCGAATTTCGGTAAGATTATGGCGAATTGCTTTTAAATTTATTTCAGCCCAAGCGTCCCGGTACATAAAAAACTCTCCCTTCGGTCGATTTTTAGGGATTAGCGGCTAGGGGCTAGGGACTAGGGATTTTAAACTTTCTCTTCCCTAACGCCTAACGCCTAACATCTAACACCTAGAAAGAAGTGATAATTTGAATTACAAAGATTTTATGAAAATGCTTGATATAAAAATTAAGCACGTGTATTTGTTGAGCGGCGAAGAAACTTTTTACATTGACAAGGCGCGGGATAAAATTTTTCAAAAGTTGCAAGTCGATAAATCCGACGTTGTAAAAATCGACTGCAACGAAAAAATTTCAATCGCCGAAATTGTCAGCACGATTGATAGTGCGCCATTTTTCAATCCAAAAAATGTTGTACTCGTAAAAAACGCGCCGTTCTTCAGCGCGGAAAGTAAATCTGAACGCCTCGAAAAAGTTTTGGAAAATATGCTTGATACAAACTACGTGATATTCACGGCGAAAACTGCAGACAAGCGCAAAAAACTTTACAAAATTGTTTCAAAAGTTGGCGAAACTTTGGAGGCGGAGCCGCTTAAATCGTGGCAACTTGATGACTGGTTAAACGAAAAACTAAAATCAATCGGCAAAATTATGAATTTCGACGCACGCAGATATTTTTCTGAAAGAATCGGCGTATTGCCGGAAATTTCAATTTGGTACTTGGAAAATGAATTTGAAAAAATTTGCCTCAACGTGCGCGGCAAAGAAATAACTTTGGAAGATTTACAGCGAAATTTGCTTGAGATGCCGGAAGTTTCAAACTTCGCCATTGTTGACGCCATTGACGCACGAAAAACTAAAAACGCCGTGCAAATTCTGCGAACTCAAATGCGTAACCAATATAATTTTGTTATGGTTATTACGGTTTTAAGTCGCCACGTCCGCCAACTACTTTTGGCAAAATTTTATATCAAAAATAAAATTACCGGCAACGAATTGGCGCAAAAATTGGAAATGCACCCGTTCATTGCCAAAAAGTTTGAAAAAATCGTTCCAACTTACAGCACAAAACTTTTGGAAGAAATTTTTATGGATATTGCCGACGCAGATTTTAATTTTAAAGTTGGTCGCGCAGGCGTCGAAAGTTTGGAGCGAATTGTTATTAAATTGTGTCGTCGCAACTTTTGAAAAGTTGACAAACAGTTGTCGCGGTGTAGCTTTTTATAAACTTCAGCGTTGCGCCGCGCTTTAAAATTTCATTATTCATTTGGCAATTTAACTTCGCAACCTAAACAATCGCCGTAAGCCCAATCCTCAATGTAAGGTTCGTCCGTCGTCGAATGAATTTTGACTTTGTGCCAATAGCCATTTTGAAAAAGTTCAATCTCCTGCCCAATCTGCAACTTCGTAAAAATCAGTTCGCCGTTTGAAAAATGTTGCACTGCAATAGAATCTTCGTGCCAAATTAAAGTTCCTTCGTACATTTCGACACCTCCTAATTTGCGCCAAATATTCTTTCGATGAGCGGGCGAAAATACTGGTAGCCCATTTGCCACGCCGGAATTAGCGACACGCCGAAAAATAAAACTAAGTTAAACAACAACGCGGCGAGCGATTTTTTGAAAGTTGAGTAAAACGCCACAATCCCGCACAATCCCCAAACTGCAACTTGCCACATTTCCGCGCCGAATCCATATTCAACCGTTATGTAAATCAGTATCGCCGTTACAAATAGCATTATCGTTGAAATTGCGGCGATCCATTTGGTTTTCGTCCGCATATGAAAAATACCGTTGCCGTTTTCGTCCTTCACTTCGTCCAGTGATTGAACGTCAAAACGGGCGTCTTCGTTTTTTGTATCGTTTGAATTTTTTTCGGGTTTAATTTCGTCAGCCATTTTATCAGCTCCTTTTTAAAACAATTTTACTACCAAAAAGGTTGCTTTGTCTATGCTTTTTTAGGGATTAGGGGCTAGGAGTTAGGGGCTAGAAACTTGTTAAATATAAAAAAAATATTACCGGCAGTAGCGGCGAATGTTTCAGCGGCGTTTTCAGAAATTTTGTTAATGGCGTCCGCCGCGTGGTTAATCGCTTCAGCCGCGTTACAACCGCCTTTAAGTGCGTTATCAGTTGGAATAACTTTGGTACGTACCGCAGGAATTTTCCGCGCCGTATTAAGATATTGCGACAGATTTTTTTCACACAAAATAATTTTCCAATTTCTGGACAATCTGCGCGAAGAAATTTTTAAAAGTGCGGCACTTAGCAAAAAAATTTCAAACGGCGAAATGTTGCACGAATTAATTATAACGGCGGATTTAATGAAAGATTTTTTGCCGCATGTAGTTTTGCCGCTGTCAACTGCCGCGCTTGTAACAATTTTGTTGACGTACTTTTTATTTGAGCCGCTTAGATTTTCGGCAATAATTTTCCCTGCAATTTTTTTGACGGTAATAATTATGTCGATAATTTTCAAAGTTGAAACTGCCGACGATTCAGAATACCGCGCAAAACTTTTAGATTTTAACGACGGCAGAGACGAATTAAAAATTTACGGCGTTAAAACTTCGCTAAAAATTTTAAATCGCACGGCTGAAACTTTTGGCAATTCCAATTTAAAAAGTCAAACGTGCCAATTAAATTTTGATACATTCACAAATATTTTTATAGCGGCGGGAAATTGTCTTATTTTATTTAAACTTAGCGCGGTTGTAGGGAAAATTGAGCTGACAGTTTGGGCGTTAATTTTTTTGGTTGTGCAGGAAATTTTTTCGGCAATTCCAAACGCCATTTTAAATTACAAAAAAATTCGTCACGTCAAAATTTCTGACGATAAAATTAAAATTGCCGACACTTCAACAAATTTTGCGTTTGAATTTCGCAACGTCAATTTTGGTTATGATTTTCCAATTTTTGAAAATTTTAATTTGCAGATTGAACGCGGCGAAAAAGTTTTAATCGTTGGTGAAAGTGGCGCAGGTAAGACGACGCTTTTATATTTGATGACAAAAATTTTGACTCCTGACAGCGGCGAAGTTTTGACGAGCGGTAAATTTGCCGCCGCAACTTCTACAAATTATATTTTTTCGCAGTCGATACGCGCTAATTTTGAAATTTATTGCGAAAATATTTCTGACGCTGAAATTTTGGATTGTTTGAAAATTTGCCAACTTGAAAATTTTAGCATTGATACAGAAATTGGCGAAGATGCCGCCAAACTTTCCGGCGGTGAACGCGGCAGGTTGCAAATTGCGTTGGCTCTTGCGAAAAATCCAGACGTTTTAATTTTAGATGAACCAACGGCAGGACTTGATAAAAATATTTCTGAAAAGCTAATCGCCGCGCTTATCGAAGACTGCAATAAAAAAAATCGCACGCTGATTATCATAACGCACGATTTAAATTTAGATTGGCGAAAAATTATTTTGTAAAAAATTTTTGCAGGAAAAATTCTTTTTACACTGAAAATCTTGTTGGGGTGATTGAAATGATTACAGGCGAATTTGACGAAGAAATTTTGGCAGATTTAATAAATCAAGGTTACGAAGGCAACGCGCTTTTAGATAAATTTAAAGAAATTCGCGCCAAAGTTCCTGATGCTATGGAAAAAATGCTGAATGATTTAATTGAACAATCCGGCGGCGAATATTATACAATGGAAGAAGTTTTTGGCGACGATGAATAAAATAATTTTACTTCCGCCTGCTAAAAATTATTTGAAAAAATTGAACGATAAAAATTTGAAAAAACTTTTTGAAGACGCAATTAAAAATATTTCTGAAAATCCGCAAATTGGACAAGTCAAAACGGGCGATTTGAGCGGAATTTATGCTTATGGTTTTATTTATAACAAAATTTCTTACAGAATCGCCTACAAAGTTGAAGTGAATGACGACGGCTCCTTAACGATAATCATAATGGCTGGAGTTCACGAAAATTTTTATAAAAAACTGAAAGAATATTTGAAGTGAATTTTGCACTAAAAAAGCCGTCAACAATTCGACGGCTTTTTCTTTTGAAAATATTTCATCGTAATTTTGTAATTTTTGCGATAAGTTACGAACAAATTTAGAGGAAAAATTACTTTGTCTAAAAGTTGAAAAAATCCATTGGCTCGTCATCAGGGTTTTTGACTTTTGGCGGTTTATGACCATGTGGTTTTATGTTTAAAGCCGCACTGCGAATATCGCCGCTGTTTTCGTCTTGAATTTCTTCAATAAAACTGCCGTCTTCAAAATCTACACGTTTATTCAACGGAATTTCTGTGCCGTCTTCGCCGACAAATTTTTTATTGATAAATATGGTAGGCTTTTTACCTTCACCAAAACGTTTTGCCGCTTGTGCAAAATCTTCGTTATCATCGTCAAAAAATCCCATAAAATTCACCGCCTTTAATTTGTAGTCTTTTTCACTGTCGTTTTAATGTAGAGTTCGCGCAGCTGTTTTTCGTCAACTTCAGAGGGCGCGTGGCTCATTGGATCAATCGCACTTTGAGTTTTCGGGAAGGCGATAACGTCACGAATAGATTTTCTTTGCGCCATTAACATAACAAGTCTATCAAGACCAAACGCAATGCCGCCGTGTGGAGGCGTGCCATACTCGAAGGCGTCCATTAAAAAGCCGAATTTTGCGCGGGCTTCGTCTTGAGTTAATCCAATAGCCTCAAAAACTTTTGCCTGTAAATCACTTTGATAAATTCTCAAACTGCCGCCGCCAACTTCAACGCCATTCAAAACTATATCGTAAGCATTAGCCTTGACTTTTTCCGGCGCAGTCAACAAAAATTCAATATCTTCTTCGCGCGGCGCGGTAAATGGATGGTGCATAGCTTTATAGCGTTTATCTTCCTCAACATATTCAAACATTGGAAAATCTACAACCCACAAAAAACAAAGTTTATTAGGATCAATTAAATTTCTGCGGCGTGCCATTTCAAGTCTTAATTCGCCCAACGCCTGCGCGACAACTGAAGATTTATCGCCGACAACTAACAGTAAATCGCCGGTTTTTGCGCCCGTTGCAGTTTTAATCTTTTCAAAAGTTTCATCGCTGTAAAATTTTTTGAATGGCGATTTAACACCTTCGGCGGTGTACTGAATCCACGCCATACCTTTTGCGCCGTAAATTTTGCAGTATTCAACCAAATCATCAAGCTCACGGCGCGGAATATCTGCGTAGCCTTCCACGTTGATAACTTTGACTCGTCCGCCTTTTTCTAAAACCGTGTTGAAAACTTTGAAATCAGAGCCTTTGACAAATTCCGAAATATCCTGCAGCTCCATTCCAAAACGCAAATCAGGTTTATCACTGCCGAAACGTTCCATAGCCTCGTCCCAGCCCATTCTCAAAAATGGCGTCTTAACTTCAACATTCAAGGTAGTTTCAAAAATCTTTTTAACTAAGCCTTCCATTAAAGTTAAAATCGTATCTTGATTCAAAAACGAAGTTTCAATATCAAGTTGAGTAAATTCCGGCTGACGGTCGGCGCGTAAATCTTCATCACGGAAACAGCGCACAATCTGAAAATATTTTTCAAAGCCGGAAACCATTAACAGTTGCTTGAAAATTTGCGGGGACTGCGGCAAGGCGTAAAATTGTCCGGGATTTAATCTGCTCGGCACAAGAAAATCTCTTGCGCCTTCCGGTGTACTTTTGCAAAGCATAGGTGTTTCAATTTCCAAAAAGCCGTTTTCGTCCAAATAATCGCGCATAATTTTAGTAACGCGATGACGCAACATAATATTTTGTTGCATTTCTGGGCGGCGCAAATCTAAATATCTGTAGCGAAGGCGAACGTTTTCATCAACGTCAACGCCGTCTTGAATGTAGAAGGGCGGAGTTTTTGCCTTGTTCAAAATTCTAAGTTCGGTTACAACAACTTCAATTTCGCCCGTCGCCATTTTGGGATTGACAGTATCAGCACTGCGGGCGCGTACTTTGCCGCGTACACCAATTACAAATTCATTGCGTAAAGTTTCAGCCTTTGAAAATTCCGCGCCAATTTCCGCCGCGTCAAATACAATCTGTACAATACCGCTCCTGTCTCTCATATCGACAAAAATTAAACCGCCGTGATCACGTCTGCGTGATACCCAACCGGCAAGCTGTACAATTTTTTCTTCGTCAGTTTTGCGGAGTTCGCCACAATTAAACGTGCGCTCCATTCCTTTTAAAGTTTCCAATTTTTAAATTCCTCCTTAACCGTCAAATAATAATCAAAAATCGCCGTCACGTCAACTTAAAAATTATCTGCGCCAAACAAAAAATCCCAACGACTTTTGTCGAAGGGATTTTTTTATATTGATTTTAACGTAAATTTCCGTAATCAATAATGGTTGCCGGGATTATACTTCGAAAGTTTACTTTTTTTAGCTTCTGCCTCTTTACTTTTGGCGATCTGAGCATTCCACCACATTTTTAAAGCATCCCACATATCGCCGCCTGCTACTTTATCGAGTTGCTCATCGTCAAGTTTTTCAAGTTCGTCATTTATTTTCTTCAAATTTTCTTCACGTGTTGCCATTTTTCATTCCTCCTAAATTTTTTTGAAATTTTATTTTCACTTCGTTATATGCACGACTTGAAAAATTATGACACGATTTTATAAAATTTTTTTTACGCCGTCAAATTAAAAAAATCCCAACGACTTTTGCCGAAGGGATTTTTTATAGTGACACTAAATTATTTCTTGTCGATTTTTTTCTTGACAACTTCAATATTTTCCCAAGCGTATTCATTATTCGGATTTAATTCAGTTGCCTTGTTGAGATATTCAAGACCGCGCTGTAAATCTTCCTTATTTGCATACGCCACGCCGAGACCTGCAAACGCGCTTGAATTTAATTCATTTGAAAGGTTACCAATTTTCTGGGCGCGTTCAAAACTTTCAATGGCTTTATCGTAGTCTTCCTTACTGTTGTAACTTGAGCCGAGACATATCCACGCATAAGCATCATTGGGATTTATATCAACCGCCTTGTTTAAAGACGAAATGGCTTTATCGTAATTTTGCAACGCGTTATAAGAATTGCCAATATTCGCCCACGCCTCCGAGTTGTCAGGACTTAATTTTAGCACCTGATTAAATGAATTTATTGCTTCGGCGTCATTGCCCGCGTTGTGTTGTTTAATTCCTTTGCTCATTAAATTTTGAATTTCTTCAGAATTATCGCCGCAACCTGCAAAACTTAAAGTGAAAATTCCAAGCAACACAGCGACTAAAATTTTTTTCAGTTTCATAATATCCCACCTTCATTAATTCAATAATTAATTTATGATAATCAAATTTCGGCGGTACGTCAATATTAAAAGTCGTTTCATTTACAAAATAGCGGTTTTCATAGATTTAACAAATTCGCCAACGTGCGGCGCGGCGTCTTCGCCATACTTTGAAATAATTTTGATAATCGCAGAGCCAACTATTACGCCGTCAGCAAATTTTGACATATTTTTTGCCTGTTCAGGATTTGAAATACCAAAACCTATAGCGCAGGGAATTTTTGTATTTTCTCTTACAATTTTAATCATTGGTGCAAGGTCTGTTGTAATTTCACTGCGCGTACCTGTTACGCCCAAACTTGAAACAATGTACAAAAAGCCTTCCGCCTCACTTGCAATTTTGGCAATTCGATTTTCTGAAGTCGGCGCAATCATACTGATTAAATTTACATTATATTTTTGACACAGCGGCGCAAACTCATTCTTTTCTTCAAATGGAACATCCGGCAAAATTATTCCGTCAATCCCAATTTTCGCGCAGGTTG
Source organism: uncultured Selenomonadales bacterium (assembly GCA_937877565.1). Classification (GTDB taxonomy): domain Bacteria; phylum Bacillota; class Negativicutes; order Selenomonadales; family Selenomonadaceae; genus Quinella. The sequence goes on from CALFJB010000095.1 coordinate 22,933, forward strand.
AAAGAAATTTTTCCGCGCCGTAGCCGAAAACTACATTTGCATAAGTCATAAAAATCAGCGGTACAGAAATTTCTTGACGCAAATTTTTTACAAACTCAAAAATTTTTTCGGTAGTAACTCCGCCTTGCAACGCCTTTAAATTTGCGTCTTGAATTACTACGCCTTCAGCCGTCGGGTCTGAAAAAGGAATACCCAACTCAATTAAATCTACGCCGTTTTTAACCATTTCACGGACGCAAGCCGCCGTTACTTCCAAATTCGGATAGCCGCAAGTTATGAACGGGATAAAAGCTTTGCCGTTTGTAAAGGCAGTTTCAATTTTAGTCATTTAAATTCGCTCCTTTGCAATTTCGGTTACAACGCCTGAAGTTAAGACGTTGCCAATTATTTTTGATATTTCCTCAAGATTTAAATCACGCTTGTTATCAAGCCAACAAATTAGCGCAGATAAAACCGTTTGAAAATAAATTTCTGTCAGATATTTTGACTTTGGATTTTCCGGCGGCAAGTTGAATGTTTGCATAAATATCGGCGAAATTTCCTGTATCAATCTTTGTATAAAACGCTGTCGATTATCTGAATTGAAAAGTACGTTGAAATAAAACGCCTTGTCACTTTGAATTTTTGTAAACGCCTTCAAAAATGTTTCTTCAAAATTTGACGGCGAAATATTTTTTTGAAAATTTTCTTTAATCTGCGCGATGACAATATTTTCAACGTATTCTAAAATAGCGTAAACGTCGCAGAAATATTTATAAAATGTACTGCGATTATAACCGGCTTTTTCGGAAATTGCGTTAATTGTAATTTTCTGTACGGGCTTTTTCTTCAACAAAATGCAAAAGGCGTCAACCAAATTTTGCCGCGTGTTTTCTGTAAGTTCAGGATTTTTTTTCATACTATCACTTTCCAACATTTCAATTAAAATTGTTCGTTGAAATTTTAATCGTCAAAATTATAATATTTTTGAGTTTAAAGTTACAAGGGAGATGATTTATCGAAATGATTAAGGAACTGACTTTACTCTGCGTAATTTGGGGATTTAATTTCGTGGTGATGAAAGTTGCCAACGATTTTTTTACACCTGAATTATTTGTAACTTACAGATTTATTTCCGGCGCGGCTGTGCTTTTAGCTGTAGCATTTTTTGTTAAATTGCCGCTGCCTCCAAAAAAATATTGGGCGTGGATTGTATTAAGTGGCGCGTTGCAAATTGCCTTTTGCAGCGTTGCCCTGCAAATTTGTTTCAAATATCTAAGCGCGGGACTTGTTGCAATGCTGAATTACACGATGCCAATTTGGGTAACAATTTTGGCAAAATTTTTCTTGAATGAATCTTTAAACGCCAAAAAGATAATCGGAATTTCTTTGAGCATTGCCGGAATTTTTATTTTGATGAATGACGATATTAGCGGCGATTTTTCTGCAATTTTCCTCGCAATATCGGCGGCAGTCGGTTGGGCAATTTCAAATATCATTATGAAAATAAAATTCGTAGGATTCAATTTAATTTCTCTGACAACGTGGCAAATGACAGTTGGCGCGGTTATGCTTGCGATTTACTCAATGTTTTTCGTCGATAATTCGGCAACCTTTACGCCAATATCAATCGCTTGCATAGCTTACAACGGAGTTATGGCGTCCGCGCTGGCGTTTTTCCTGTGGATGTACATTTTGGCAAATATGGACGCAAGTAAAGCATCTGTGTCAATTTTGGGCGTGCCGGTCGTCGGAGTAATTTCCGGAATAATTTTTTTGAATGAACCTTTAACTTTAATGATGACTGCCGGAATGATTTTAATTTTAATTGGAATAGTTTTAGTGCAAAAATCTTGAATGGAGAATTTTTTATGGAATTTGTAACTTTAAATAACGGCGTCAAAATGCCGCTGATTGGATTCGGTACTTACCAAATGCCCGCACGAATTACCGAAAGTTGCGTTGCGGACGCTTTAAAAATTGGCTACAGAAAAATTGATACGGCGCAATGTTACTACAACGAAAAGGAAGTTGGGCAAGCCGTCCGCAATTCCAAAATTAACCGCGCTGAAATTTTTGTAACTACGAAACTTTGGGGCGGGCGCGGCTACAAGGACACTTTAAAATCTATTGAAATTTCTTTGGCGACGTTGAATATCGGTTACATTGATTTACTTTTGATTCACGAGCCGACGGGTGATTTTAACGAAATTTACCGCGCAATGGAAGAAAAATATCAAGCGGACGATTTACGCGCTATTGGCGTTGCAAATTTTTTTGAAGATAACTTTAACAGACTGATGAAAACTGCAAAAGTTGTACCTGCCGTTAATCAGATTGAAACTCACATTTTCCGCCAACAATTTAAAATGCACGCCTTACTGAAAAATTTCGGTACGGTTCATGAAAGTTGGTCGCCGTTAGCTTGCGGCAAAAATAATATTTTCGGCAACAAAATTCTTTCTGAAATTGCAAAAAATCATAATAAAAACGTCGCGCAGGTTGCACTTAAATTTTTGATTCAGCAAAATATCCCCGTTATTCCGAAGTCAACGCACTTTGAACGTATGCAGGAAAATTTTTCAATCACTGACTTTGAATTGACTGATGCCGAAATTTCCAAAATTCAAACTCTCGATGCAGGAAAAAGTTTATTCGGTTGGTGGTAAATTTTCGCCGCGATACTTTGCAACGGACGCACAATCTTTATCGCCGCGCCCTGACAAAGTTATAACAATGATTTTATCCTTCGGCAAAGTTGGAGCGATTTTTTGAGCGTAGGCAACCGCGTGAGCCGATTCAATCGCCGGAATAATTCCTTCAGTTTTTGAAAGATATTCAAAGGCGGCAACTGCCTCTTCGTCGGTAATTGGCACATATTCGGCGCGTTTGGCGTCGTTCAAATATGAATGTTCGGGACCAATTCCGGGATAATCTAAGCCGGCGGAAATTGAATATACCGGCGCAATTCCGCCAAATTCATCTTGACAGAAATAACTTTTCATACCGTGAAAAATTCCTGCGCGACCTGTGGTAATTGTTGCGGCAGTTTCAAAAGTATCAACGCCGCGCCCCGCCGCTTCACAGCCAATTAATTTAACTTCCTTATCGTCAATGAAATTCCAAAAACTTCCCATAGCATTTGAACCGCCGCCAACGCAAGCAATGACATAATCCGGCAGACGGTTTTCTTTCGCCAAAATTTGGGATTTAATTTCTTTTGAAATGACGGCTTGAAAATCGCGTACAATCGTAGGGAAAGGATGCGGTCCCATAACCGAGCCCAAACAATAATGAGTATCTGAAATTCTACGCGTCCATTCTCTGAAAGCTTCGCTTACGGCGTCTTTCAAAGTTGCAGTGCCGCTTTTCACGGCGATAACTTCCGCGCCCAAAAGTTTCATTCGGTAAACATTCAACGCTTGACGGCGTGTATCTTCTTCGCCCATAAAAATTACACATTCCATATCTAAAAGCGCGGCGGCTGTAGCGGTTGCCACGCCGTGTTGACCTGCGCCCGTTTCTGCGATAAGGCGAGTTTTGCCCATTTTCTTTGCAAGTAGAGCCTGTCCAAGTACGTTGTTAATTTTGTGCGAGCCGGTATGATTTAAATCTTCGCGTTTGAGATAAATTTTTGCGCCGTTTAAATCCCGCGTCATTTTTTCGGCAAAATATAAAAGCGACGGTCTACCCGCGTATTCGTTAAAAAGTTTTTCTAATTCTTCATTAAAATTTTTATCGTGCTTGTATTGTTCGTAAGCATTTTCAAGTTCAATAACGGCGTTCATCAAAGTTTCGGGTATGTACTGCCCGCCGTAAATTCCAAATCTGCCTTTTGTATTGTGCATAAAAAATTTCCCTTCTAAACTTATTTTAGAAATTTTATTTTTTTGAAAACGGCATTTCTTTTCATTTTGAAAAAAGAAAAGAAACGCCTAGCATGCGTGGCTTGCGTAGCAAGGCATGCTCTTTAGCAAGAAAAGAAAAACTTGTTCCGCGTATGATTGCATCCTGCAATCAACACGCGGCGGCGGTCATCCTTGACCGCCGGGTTTCCTTTTTCATTTAGCTTTATAAAAATTTTTATAAAAATAATTTCATCTGCAAGCTTTAACAAATTGCCGCATTTTAGCCGCGTCTTTAACTCCGCCCGTTTCAATTCCGCTGCTTACGTCAACTGCAAAAGGTTTTAAAATTTTTACCGCGTCAGAAACATTTTCAACATTTAAGCCGCCCGCCAAAAAATATTGCCGCTCAAAATTTTTCAAAAGTTGCCAGTTAAAAATTTCGCCCGTACCTGCGCCGCTATCCAGTAAAATAAAATCTGCGCGAGAATTTTTGGCAAAGTTTAAATCGTCAGCAGTTTTAATTTTGAACGCTTGAATAATTTTTTTGTCGGTGTAATTCCGCAATGTCGAAATATAATTTTCGTCTTCGTTGCCGTGCAACTGGATTAAATCCAAAAACTTTGCAATTTCGGCAACTGTTTCAATTTTTTCATTTACGAAAACACCAACGGCAGAAATTTTTTTATCAAGCAAATTTTTCAACGCGGCGGCTTTTTCCGGCGTAATGTAACGCTTGCTTTTTTTGTAGAAAACAAATCCTACAAATTCCGGCAAAATTTCATTGGCAATTTCAATATCTTCAACGCGGCGAAGTCCGCAAAGTTTTATTTTAGTCATTGCGCCGCCCTCAAAGTTTTTAGCATTTCGATTTTATTTTCAGCCCGCATTAAAGTTTCACCAATTAAAACTGCGTCCGCGCCGATTTTTTTCAGCGTCGAAATGTCTGCAGGAGTTTTGACGCCACTTTCAGCAATATAAATTTTTTCTGCAGGAATTAAATTACGGAGTTTGGCGGCAGTTTCAAAATCGACTGTAAAATTTTTCAAGTTGCGATTATTCACGCCGATAATTGACGCGCCCGCGCTAAGTGCAGATTTAATTTCTGTTTCGTCGTGAGTTTCGACAATCGCGCAGATTTTCAACTCTTCACAAATTGTTAAAAATTTTTCAACTTCGGAAGTAGTTAAAATTGCACAAATCAAAAGTACTGCGTCCGCGCCCATCGCCTTTGCTTGATAAATTTGGTATTCGTCAACAGTAAAATCTTTTCTAAGCATTGGCGTTGAAATTTTTTTGCGAATTTCTGTAAAAATTTCATCACTGCCAAAAAAATATTTCGGTTCGGTAAGGCAGGAAATACAATCTGCGCCCGCCGCCTCATATTCTTTCGCAATTTCAAGGTACGGAAAATTTTCGGCGATAATTCCTTTGGACGGCGACGCCTTTTTAACTTCGCAGATAAAAGACAAATTTGGACGTTTTAACGCAGAAATAAATTTTTCGTCGTTGCCGAGTTTGGAATTTTGAGCCGCAATTTTTATTTCTTCCAACGAAATTTTTTGCTTGTCAGTTTCAACTCTAAGCCGTGAGTAATTTGCAAGTTCATCTAAAATATTCATCTGTTGCTAACCTCAATAAATGTTTCAAGCGTGGAAAGAGCCGCGCCGCTGTCAATCAAACTTTTTGCAAGTGTAATACCGTCCGCCATTGTTTCAGATTTTCCGGCAATGTACAACGCCGCGCCCGCGTTCAATAAAACCGCGTCAAGTTTAGAACCTTTTTCTACGCAAGACAAAATGTCACGGGTAATTTTAGCATTTTCTGAAGGATCGCCGCCGTGTAAATCGTTTTTCTGACAAAGTTTAAAGCCGAAATCTTCAGGCGAAATTGTGTAGCGTTTATACCAGCCGTCTTTAAATTCGCAAATTGCAGTTGGCGAACTCAAAGAAATTTCGTCAAGTTTATCTAAACCGTAAACAACCATACCGCGCTTAACGCCCAAATCTATCAAAACTCTTGTAAGCGGCTCAACCAAATATTCATCGTAGACGCCCAAAAGTTGCATTTTCGGCGACGCGGGATTTGTCAAAGGTCCCAAAATATTAAACACAGTGCGAAAACCTAATTCTTTGCGAATTGCGCCAACATATTTCATAGAGCTGTGATATTTTTGGGCGAAGAAAAAACACATTCCAACTTCGTTTAAAAGCTCAAGGCACTTTTCGGGACTTTGATTTATATTGACGCCCAACGCCTCCAAACAATCAGCAGTACCGCACTTTGAAGACGCGGCGCGGTTGCCGTGTTTCGCAACTTTGACGCCGCCCGCTGCCGTAATTATCGCCGCCGTTGTAGAAATGTTGAAACTTTGCGCGTTATCGCCGCCCGTTCCCACAATTTCCAAAACGTCAAAATTTGTTTCGACTTTCAGTGCGTGATTTCTCATAGCCGCCGCGCAGCCGGAAATTTCATCAGCAGTTTCAGCCTTCGCACTTTTTGTTGACAGTGCCGCCAAAAAAGCCGCGTTTTGCGTCGGTGTAGTTTCGCCGTTCATAATTTCATTCATCGCGTTAAAAGCCTCGTCATACGTCAAATCGCCCTTGTTTACGATTTTAATTATTGCCTCTTTAATCATTTTAATTTCTCCTTTCACTTCCAAAAAGTATCAGAAATTTTTTCATAGTGCCGCGCAGATAAAATTTCCGGCAATTCCGCCACTGATGGAAATTCTTCAGCAATTTCAAGGCAAAGATTTTCCAACAGTTTATCGCCAACAATATTTGAAAATTTCCCGCGCAATGCTTTTTCGTACCAGTCAATTAAATTTTTTTCAGTGATAATACTTTGAATCCTGCCGCGCCAGCCAATTTGAGTAAGCAACGACAAAATAATTTCTTGTTCGGCGTCCTTGCAAACAATGATAATTTTGTTGCTTGAAATGTTTTCGACGATATTTTCTGCCAAATTCACGTCAAGGCTTAAATGCTTAATCTGAATCGCCGCGCCCCAATTTGAATACATATCCAATCCCCTGTCAGCCGCGTTTGTCACGCCGACACGAAAAATTTTTGCGTCCTGAACATAGGCGGGATTTAAAATATCCAAATTCATCACTTTCTTTGAAAAGTCTTCAAATTCGCGCAGAATATCAAAATTTTTCTCGTCAATCGAAATTTCAATTTTTATTTGAAGTGATTCAGCCAACGCCGAAAAAAGCGCGTAAACTACAATTTCATAAATTTTATCAAGACTGCGCTTTAATCCCGCCTCATTCCAAAACGAATTGATAAATTTTTCAACGCTGAAATTTTCCTTCGTCGAATTTTGACAATAAGATAAAGCGTTGGCAAGTTGGCTGTGCTTGCCGGTAAATTTTTTGTAAATGTACGCCTCAACCGCGCCGCCGCTTTTTAAATTTTCATCGCTCAAGATTTTCAAAATTTGCGGCGGAATTGCATTTTCGTTAAATAAATCGTCTTGAAAACGCGCACTACTTGTGCATTTTCTGCCCAAAAGTTGAATTGTCATTTCGTCGCGCCAATGTTTACTTTCATTGCGGTAACTTTCCAAATTCAGCGGCTCAATATCGCCAAAATTTCTGATTCTGTACAAAATTTCTGCAATTTGAATTGACTTGTACAGATGAACGCGGGACTTTGAAATTATTTTGTCGAGTGCGTTTTTGGCGTCAATCTTTGTCAGCAAAAATTTTACCTCCCTTCAAAGCGTCAATCATATTTTCGGCAATCGCCTTTATAACGGGAATTGAAACGGAATTGCCGCATTGTTGCTTAACTTTGCCGTAAGGCAGATTTATTTTGTAAGAATCGGGAAAACCTTGCAAGCGCAACATTTCCCGTTCAGTCGGGCGGCGTTCGTCATTTATCAGAATGTAATTTGCTGAAGCACCTGCGCGAAGTGCCGAAGAATAAGGATGCGGCGTAATGGAGCCGGAAATATTTTCGTGCGAAATGTACGGGCGCGGATAATTTTTATTTTTGATTCTTGCAAGACGTGAATTTTTAATTTCTGCGCGGACGTAATATTTTTTATCGACGTTTTTCTCTAAAATATTTTCCAGCGTCAAAATTTTTTCTGCAGGTTGCGGAAATTCAAAATAAACATTCTCCAAAAAACCTACAATAAAAATTCTTTCGCGTTTTTGCGGTAAGCCGTAATCAAGCGAATTTAAAATTTTGGCGTGGACGTTGTAACCGAGTGCCTTTAAATGTTCGTGAATTATTTTAAAAGTTTTGCCGCCGTCGTGCGCTTTAAGATTTTTTACATTTTCCAAAAGAAAAGCCGCCGGTTTTTTAGCTTTTAAAATTCTTTCAATTTCAAAAAACAATGTGCCGCAAGTTTCATTTTCAAAACCTTCCTGCTTGCCGATAATCGAAAAAGCTTGACACGGAAAACCCGCCAACAAAATATCAAAGTTTGGAATATCAGCCGCGCTAATTTTTGTAATATCGCCCGCAGGACGTTCGCCAAAATTTTTTTCGTAAGTGTCGCAAGCCGCCGCGTCAATTTCCGATGAAAAAACGCAACGCCCGCCGACTGATTCAAACGCCAATCTGATGCCGCCAATACCTGCAAACAAGTCAATAAAAGTAAAATTTTTCCATTCGCCGAAGTCAGTATTTTTCACGCACTGAAAAATATTTAACTGCTCCATTCAAACCTCCAGAAAATTTTTCATCAAAATATTTCCCTGCGGCGTCATAATACTTTCAGGGTGAAATTGTACGCCGTAAATTGGAAAATCTTTGTGCTGTACCGCCATAATTTCATTATCGTTCAAAGCTCGCGCAGTTATTTTTAAATCGTCGGGAAATGTAGAATTTTCTGCAACAAGCGAATGATAACGCGCCGCCATAAATCGAACAGGCAAATTTTTAAAAATCGCAGAATTTGTATCGCAAAGAATTTCTGACTGCTTGCCGTGCATTAACTTTTTGGCGTAAGTAATTTTCGCACCGAACGCCGCGCAAATTGCCTGATGTCCCAAACATACGCCCAAAATTGGAATTGTACCGCCAAAATTTTTTACAACGTCGATAATAATTCCCGCGTTTTCAGGTCTGCCGGGACCGGGCGAAAGTATTATATGACTCGGCGAAAGTTTTTTTATTTCGTCAACCGTCATTGCGTCATTGCGAATAACTTTTATATCTTCGGTAAATTCGCCGACAAGTTGGTACAAGTTGTATGAAAAACTGTCGTAATTATCAATCAGCAGAATCATTGAAAATTTCTCCTTTGTCGAAATTTTAGGGACTAGGAATTAGGGATTAGTTGTTAGGGATTTGAATTTTTAAGAATCTATCCCTAAATCCTCAATCATATTCAGCGCGGCAAGCGACGCCTTTGCTTTATTTAGACATTCTTCAAACTCTTTTTCCGGCACAGAATCAGCCACAATTCCCGCGCCGCTCCGTACAAAAACTTTGCCGTTTTTCTTGTAAATAATTCTAATCGCAATGGCAGTATCCAAATTGCCTGTAAAATCAATGTAGCCAATCGCCCCGCCGTAAATCCCGCGCTTGTTATTTTCAAGTTCGCCAATAAGTTCACAAGCACGAATTTTTGGCGCACCTGACAAAGTACCGGCAGGAAGTACAGCCTCAATCGCTGACAGTGCGTCAAAATCTGCGCGAATTTCGCCGCGTACAACCGAGCCAATGTGCATTACGTGCGAAAATCTTTCAATGCTGTGAAGTTTCTCAACTTTTACCGTACCAAATTTTGAAATTTTGCCTAAATCATTTCTGCCTAAGTCTACCAGCATATTATGTTCAGCTAATTCTTTTTCATCGCTCAAAAGTTCTTTTTCAAGTTGCAAATCTTCCTCAAAAGTTTTGCCGCGTGGACGAGTTCCCGCCAATGGAAATGTATGCAAAACGCCGTTTTCAAGTTTTACCAAAGTTTCAGGACTTGCGCCCGCCACTTCAACATCAGTTCCCGAAAAATAAAACATATACGGCGAAGGATTTATAAGCCGCAAAACGCGGTAAGTATTCAACAAACTGCCCTCAAACGGCGCGGCTAATCTGTTTGAAAGTACAATCTGAAAAATATCGCCTTCGTGAATATAATTTCGGGCGCGTTCAACCATTTCGCAATATTTTTCTTTGTCGAAAAGCGGCGTAACTTCGCCCGTCAATTTGCTTGCAGGCTCAACTTTCTTTTCGCCGTGTAGAATCAATTCACGAATTTTTTTCAATTCCTCAACTGCCAAATTATAATTTTCATCAAGATTTTCAAGCTGCATATTTACAATTAAAATAATTTTTTGGCGCAGATTGTCAAAGGCAATAACTTTATCGAAAAGCATTAAATCCACGTCTTGAAAATTTTCCGTGTCGTCAACAGAATTTTTCAGCGTCGGTTCGGAATAGCAAATATAATCGTAGGCGAAATATCCAACAAGCCCGCCTGTAAAAGTCGGTAAATCTTCAAGGCGCGGGCTTTTATAATCTGCCAAAATTTTTCTGATTTCAGCGGACGGATTATTTGTAAAAATTTCGGCGTCGCCAATTTTCATTTTGCCCTTTGTACAAGTTATGCACAGTTTTGGATTGTAGCCGAGAAACGTATAACGCCCCCATTTTTCTTTTTCGGTAACTGATTCAAGCATATAGGTATGAGCCGAAACATTTTTCAAAACGCGCAAAACTTCAATAGGCGTTTTCACGTCCGCCAAAATTTCACAGCTTACAGGAACAACCTTGTAGCGATTTTCGGCGGCGATTTTTTTGACTTCTTCCAAAGTCGGTTTAATTTTCATTTTAAAACCTCCTCAATATCTGCCGGAAATTGAAAAATCCCTGACAGGAATAATAATCCTGTCAGGGACGAATTTATATAAATCCGCGGTGCCACCCTGTTTCACGGAAAAAATTTCGTGCACTTAGCAAAGTACTATCATACTTCCGACAATTAACGTATGCCTCACGTCGCAGAATACTTTTTCAGTGGTTAGGGGTTAGGTGTTAGGGAAATTGTTACTGTTACGAGATTAAAAAATCCTAAAACCTAACCGCTAAAACCTAAAAGCTGAAATTTCCTTGCGCCCTCAGCGGTCCATTTGACGAACTGTTTCTGATCCAACTCTCAGCAACGTGGATTCTCTGTACAGGCATTTTTCGCCGTTATCTCCGCGTCAACGGTTTAATTTTTTATATTGCGTAATATAACAAAGGTAAAATAGTTTGTCAAGTTTTAAAAAGTTTTAACGTCATTTTTCAGCCTACCATTTATAATCAAAGAAATCATCGCGTTCCAGTGCCGGAATAAAAATTGAAATAATTATAATGTTTAAATTGCGATTACTGTACTCAAGCCAATAGCCGTCAGGCGATATGTAAACTTCATCCCAATCTTCATCCTGCTTTAAATTTTTATCAATTTTTTTAGCCTCTTGAATAGAAATTCCGGTATGTATGCCATTTGGTAAAGTTCCTTCAAAATCTTCACAAAGGCAAATTTTAAAAAGTCTGTTTTTAGCAAAAACAAGTTCAATAGCTGAATATTCTTTAGGGCTGCCTTCCTTACAAATTACAATGGTTGTCCACGCTTGACCGGTATAATTATTCGATACTTCAATTTCATAAGAAATGTCATTTTCTTTAAGCAAATTTATAATTTCGTCATAAGATGAATTCAACTTAAAAATTCCCGTGCCTTCATATGGTATAATTGGCGTTGTTAAATCGATCATTTCAATCCCTCCTAAAAATTAATTTTGCTTTTTCATCACCGGCAGTTTTGTAGTTTTCTTTTTTAGCATCAATGATTTTAATCTTACCTTCATTTGAAGTACTAATTTTAACATAGGGAACGCTACCGTGTCGGCTACTCCCATTTGGGGAAACTTGAACTTGCTTTATATTGCGTTCTTTTGAAGCATTGGTTATTTCCATTATTTGAGCGGTTGAACCTTTATTTTTGGAGCCGCGCTGATTAAATTCGTAGCCGTTTTTACTAAGCAAGTCAGCGATTTGTTCAACAGATTTTCCCATAAATTCTTCACGATGTGCGGCGATACTTTCATAAGTTACGTGTCCGTTATCAAAAAGTGGCGGGCTTGATCCGCTATCGACATGATTTGCACCTTTTGTTCCGCTGAAGTGTCCGCTATCGGGTTTACTCATGGACTTCACCTCTCAAAGCTAAATCTTTTGCACTTTGGAAGTGAATAATTTCAATTTTGTTACGAACTTTATCGAAACATTCATAGTTATCCGAGCCATAAACTAAAATAATTTTCGGTTTCAAAACTTTTAACATTTTTTCAAAACCGATGGTAAAAAGCTCACGATTTTTCAAGCTTTTCAACCCACTTGCTACAGTTCCAATAGCCACAATACTATTTTTCGGTATACCGTCAAAACAATATTTAAAAGTCTCTTTATTGCCCCAGCGGACATTTTTTATTACTTTACCGCCTTGAATTACGCTGTATCAATAATCAAAGGCACGCATTCTGTAGGTATTCCAAATTTTTAAAGGTTCGGGAAAATCTGAATTAGTTGAAAAATCCGGTGTGATTATCCCTGCAAAATGTTTTAAAATTTTTAAAGCCTTGCGCCAATCAGCCCAAATTCCGTTATTACTGTCAAATTTATAATCGTCAACATAAAAATGAACAAAGGCATCAACTGAAAAATTTTTATAACGCTTGAAATTGTTGCATAAAATTTTTGCATCTGAATAAGAAATCAATTTATCTGGAATTTTAACTTCCGTTGTTGGGCAAATTGGAATATCATTGTTTCATATATTTTATTGCGTTTGGCGTCGGCGATTCTTCTGTCGGCGTATTTTTTTATTTTGTGTTTATGAAGTTTTCTTGCACTTTTTAAATCAAAAATTACTGCGTTATCTTCTTCCGAGAAAAAAACATACGCACGATAGGTATAATTTTCCAAATCCCAGTCCATAAAATCACGAATTTTTTTTTTAAGTAATTGATTATTGAGTTGTACACCGTTTCTCCAATTCCAGTTTTTATCGCGAGTTAAAAATAAAACCGAATAATCGTCTTGTTTACGGCATTTTTGAATTGCAATCTGTTTTGTCTTTGGATTTAAAAATAAACGTACAAATTCTGCTTTTTGAATACGATATACGACATTGCCATTAAATTTTATCCCCTTGCCTGTGACAGTCACAAAAGTACTGCCTTTCAGTAAAGTAATTTGTATAAAACCATCTAGCACACGAACGCCTCCTTTCAGTTGATTGTAGCAGTTTAATTGATTATTTATAAATAAAAAGTCTCCTACGAAAGGAGACTTTAATTTTTATTTGACAAACGAATTACAAAATATAAATTTTTAAGTTGTTCAATTCTGGATTCGACGGATGAAATTTTTTTCGCACGACAGAAAATTATTTTCTTTTCGATTCTTCAAGCGTTCTTCTAACTTCGGCTTTTTGTTCGTCATTTTCGGCGTATTTTTCGAGAGTTTCGCCCAGACTGTTCAAAGCCAAGTTGTCAGCTTTTTTAAATTCTTCAATCGCAGTTTTAATTTCTTCTCTGAAAGACTTCGGCAACGAAGAATTATTTTCCAAAGATTCAAGGTACGCTATTTGAGCGTCCTCAAATTTGTCAATTACGGCTTGTTGTTCTTCGCCGGTTTTAGGCTCATATTCAGCTTTTACATTTTGATAAGCTTGATAAAGATTTTTTTCTTCAGCCGTCAAAACGTCTTCGTAGTCATTCTGCGATTTTTCAATGAGTTCCAACAATTTTTCGCCGGCTTTATAGGATTCAATCCCGCCAACTACAATATCTTTCATTACTTTAAGCGTGTCAAAAAATCCCATAATTTTTTCTCTTTTACAAATTTTTAAGTTGTTCAATTCGTGATTCGACGGAAGAAATTTTTTCCTGCGCGGCGGCAAGTTTTTCTTTTTCGGCTTGTACAACTTCAGCAGGAGCTTTACTTATGAATTTTTCATTTTTAAGTTTGCCTTCGGTTGAGGCAATACCTTTTTTGAGCTTTTCAAGTTCTTTGGTAAGGCGTGCAATTTCTTTTTCAGTGTCGATTAAATCTTTGAGCGGCAAGAAAATTTCTACGCCACCTGCAACGCCGGTTAAAGCGTGTTGCGGTTTTTCACTTGAAAAAGTTACAGGTTCGGCGGCGGCAAGTTCTGAAATGTAATTTACGTTGGATTTAACCACGTTCAAAATTTCGGCGTTGGAAATTTTTAAAACAACTTCAGATTTTTTGCGCGGCTCCACGCCAACTTCATTTTTCAAATTGCGAATAACTTTTATAATTTCAATAAAAATTTGCATTTGAGTTTCTGCCGCGTCGTCAATTTCGCCCGCCTCTACCCAATTTGCAAGCATTATGGAGCCTTCAGCGTTTGGCAATTTTTGCCGAATAATTTCAGTTAAAAACGGCATAAACGGATGAAGGAGGCGCAAAGATTTTTCAAGTACGGTATTTAAAACATAAAGCGCGGTAGATTTAGCGCGGGCGTCTTCGCCATACAAACGCGCCTTTGTCAATTCAATGTACCAATCGCAAAATTCCGACCAAATAAAATCATACATAAGCCGCGCCGCTTCGCCTAATTCAAATTTATCAAGATTTTCTGTAACACTTTTTGCCGTGCGATTCAAGCGGGAAATTATCCACTTGTCAGCCAAAGTTAAATCACTTTCAGCAGGTTTAAAATTGGCGTCGAAGTTTTCAAGATTCATTAACAAAAATCTTGAGGCGTTCCAAATTTTATTTGCAAAATTTCGCGCAGATTCAACGCGCTGCCAAGAAAATCTTAAATCATTGCCGGGCGTGTTGCCTGTAACCAACATAAAGCGCAAAGAGTCCGCGCCGTATTTGTCGATAACTTCAACAGGATCAATCCCGTTGCCGAGCGATTTACTCATTTTTCGATTCTGCTCATCACGTACAAGCCCATGAATAAAAATATTTTTGAATGGCACTTTGCCTTGAAATTTCAAGCCCATCATAATCATTCGAGCAACCCAAAAGAAAATAATATCGTAGCCCGTAACCAATGTACTTGTAGGATAAAATTTTTTAAGTTCCGGCGTTTCTTCAGGATAACCCATTGTAGAGAAGGGCCATAACGCGCTTGAAAACCACGTATCTAAAACGTCTTCATCTTGGTGAATATTTTTGCTATGGCAATGTTCGCACTCTTTAACGTCGTTTTCTGAAACAGTCATTTTGCCGCAGTCGTCGCAGTACCACGCGGGGATTCTGTGTCCCCACCAAAGTTGGCGGCTAATGCACCAATCACGAATATTTTCAAGCCAATTTATATAAATTTTTGAAAAGCGGTCGGGAACAAATTTAGTATCGCCGTTTTTCACGGCGTCAATCGCAGGCGCGGCTAAACTTTCCATTTTAACGAACCATTGACGGCTTACAAGCGGCTCAACCGTCGTATTACAGCGGGAACAATGCCCTACCGCGTGTTCGTGATTTTCAGTCGAAACTAAGACGCCTGCCGCCTTTAAATCTTCGACAATCATTTTTCTACATTCGTACCTGTCAAGACCGGAATATTTGCCCAATCCTTCAGCCATTGTGCCGTCATTGTTGATAACTTTAACCTGCGCGAGGTTATGGCGAAGTCCCATTTCAAAATCGTTGGGATCGTGCGCGGGCGTAACTTTTACCGCGCCTGTACCAAATTCTTTGTCAACATATTCATCAGCAAAAAGCGGAATTTCACGATTGACGATAGGCAAAATTAAAGTGCGCCCAACTAAATTTTTATAGCGTTCGTCGTCAGGGTGAACTGCAACGCCCGTATCGCCAAGCATTGTTTCAGGGCGCGTGGTTGCAACTTCAACGTATTCATCACTATCTTTGAATTTGTAGCGCAAATGCCACAAATGCCCTTGTTCGGTTACGTGTTCAACTTCAATATCTGAAAGCGCGGTGTTACATTTTGGACACCAATTTGTAATTCGGTTGCCGCGATAAATCAAGCCTTCCTTGTACAAAGTTGCAAAAACTTTTCTGACGGCGGCGGAGCAGCCTTCGTCCATTGTAAAGCGTTCCCTGTCCCAATCGCAGCTTGCGCCTAAAATTCTAAGTTGTTGAGTAATTCGGTTGCCGTATTTTTCTTTCCATTGCCAAACACGTTCCAAAAATTTTTCCCTGCCAAGTTCGTAACGGTTAGTACCTTCTTCGCGCAGGCTTGCCTCAACGCGGGCTTGCGTCGCTATTCCGGCGTGGTCGCAACCGGGCATCCATAAAGTATTATCGCCTTTCATTCTGTGATAGCGAATTAAAATATCTTGCAAAGTTTCGTCCAGCGCGTGTCCCATGTGAAGTTGTCCCGTAACATTTGGCGGCGGAATAACTATGCTGTAAGGTTCACCGGCTTTATCTGCCTCTGTATGAAAATTTTTATCTTTTTCCCATTTCGCGTAAATTTCCCGCTCAAAATTTTGCGGCTCATACACTTTTGAAATATTTTCCAATTTGTTCACCTCAATAAAAAAAATCTGCCACATATTTTAAACTGTGACAGAAATTTTTTCAACGTGAAACTTTTATAAGTACGTCTTCAGCAGATTTTATATTATCGACACGCAAATTTTGAGCATAACCGAAGCCGTGCGATTCTTCATTGAAATCAACAAATTTATAATTAATGTACATAACCAAAACTTTTTCGCCGGTACTCCTGTCAACTACGGGAGTTACAAAAATTTGGTTGCCTTCAAATTTAAATGACATAAACGGCACATTTTTGGCAATGGCGTATGTCATATGAATCTTTTCCGCCTGAATGTTAAATAATCTAGTTTCGCCGCTGTTCAGTGAACGCCATTCGCCGTTAATTGTATCGCAGATTTTTTTTGCCTCTTCAGATTGTTTGGCAAATATCAGCATATCCTCTTCGCTTTTCGGTACAAAACTAATCTTAAGTCTGTCACGGAACAAATAATTTGGTGTAACTTGTTCGTAATATTTTTCAAGAAATTTATCATCGTCATAATTATTCATATCAAGCGGCGGCTCGTAGGGACGTATTAAAACATCTTTTGCACTGCCAATATTTTCAATTCTCAAATTTTGAGTATATCCAAAGCCGTTTTCACTGCCGTTAAAATGCAACGTTTCATAGTCTTCATACATCAACAAAACATTTTCGCGCTTGCCGTCTTTAATATGAACCGCAGGAGTTATAAAAAATCTGCCGGTAATACCTGCAAAATTAAAAGCCGCCAAAGGTTGATTTTTACCCAGCGCGTAAATTGAATTGATTCTCAATTTTTCGGCGCGGTTTTCATTCATTGGATTGACATAAATTAAAATTTTTTTGCCGGTTGTTAATGAAGTCCATTCTTCGTTAATTAGCGCGTAAATTTTTTTATAATTGTCGCTTGAATGTGAGGTTTCATAAATTTCAAAATCGTTTTCGTTTTGCGGAATAAAAGCAGATTCAAATTCAAATGGAAAAAGATACTTCGGAATTATCGATTTATAATATTCGTTAATTCTTTGTTCAGATTCGTACCTGTTCATATCAATCCACAACGCCGAATAAATATTTTCTAAAACCTGTACAGATTCTTCAATTTGTTCAAGGTTTTCAGGTTTTTCAAAAACTTGATATTGAGCATATTCCAACAAAGACCAAATTGTAGGCTTTTCCAGTGAAAGACGCGTTTTATTTTCTTCAACCATTGCTTCAAAGCCGTGATACATTATTTGTGCAATTTTCTTTTCTGCGTCGTAAGTTTCAGGCTTGAGATTTTCAGCCGAATATTTTTTTATCAGAAAATCATAGCCGTTGCCTTTGGCGTTTAAAAATTCTCTGTTACTTTCAATGGTATTGACGGCGCGGCTATAATCCGACGTTGCATTTTCAAGCGTCTGCTTGTACTCATTCAAAAAATCTTCAACCATATTATCTTTAACGACGCCACCGACAAATCCGGCAAGTCCCGGCAAACTGTTCAAAATAAACTCTGCACCGCCGTTAATTGCTTGAGGATTCTGTATTGTAAGCTCAATCATTCGCAAATTTAAAGCGTAATTTATCAAAATTTCGCGTTCGTCTGGATTAGCATTTATATAGCTGATAACTTCATTTTCAAGTTGCGAAATTGGAATTTCGTTTTTAACTGGAATAACTTTTTCTAAAATTGGATTTTCATTTTTAACCGAATTAACTTTTTCTAAAGTTTGAGTTTCAATTTCTTTAACGGAACAACCTGAAAATATAGTACAAAGTACCAATAAAATAATCGCACGTTTCATTTTGCAACCTCAAAAAAATTGCCACGCTTTTAACGTGACAGAAATTTTTTCAATATTTTAAATATCAACTTGCAACTTTCAAATTTTTTTTGCGAAGGCGCGTAGGTTTAAATTTTTTCTCCCATTCTTCACGAGTAATTTTTGGAATGTCGCTAAAGTCAATATCTTCATCACGCATATTTTTTAATGCTTCAATTTCTGCAAGCTCTTCTTCTGTTAATGGCGGTATAGGTTTAGAATTGAAATTGCTCATAATATTGTTCCTCCTCATCTTTAGTTGCGCGACGCGCTGAAATAATTCTGTTCCTGTCGCCGCGTTCGGTGTAGATAACGGCTAAAATTCCGTCAATTTTTCCTACAATTTTGATTCTGACTTCAAAATTACTGTGAAATTCATCGTAGTCATCGTAAGAATTTTTATCAAGAAAAACACGTGCCGCAACTTTAAAACTCAATTTATGTTTTTTCTTATTGATTTTTTCCTTTTCAGAATCCCAAATAAATTTTAAATCTCCAAGATCAAATGTTACGTCCACAATTTTAACTCCTAAAATTTTTGGTTAATTTTTCGCTGTGCTGATAATTTTTCCTGCAACAAAAAATCTGCCACAATTTTAAACCGTAGCAGAAATTTTTTCAAATTTTAAATTTCGTTATTCTTCGTCAAAGCCTTCAGTAGTAAGTTCAATTTCGTTGCCTTCAGGGTCTAACACGCGGCTTTCATATTTACCGTAGCCGGTATAACGAACGCCATTAACAACTTGATAGCCATCGTCCATCAGGCGGCTTGTAACCATTCTAACCATCAGCGCGTTTGGTAAAGAAATTGCAAAATGGCTGATACCTCTAACGCGCCCGCCTTGAGTGCGTTCCTGAACATCTGGCGCAGTTACTAAGGCAATGCGCGAGCCTTCGTCAAATTTGAGAAATGTATATTTCGTTCCCTTTTGAAAATTTTCGTAAGTGTCGTCAAGTTCAGCGTCAAAATATTTCATGTAAAAATCTTTCATCCTTTCAACGTCATGAACATAAATTGAAATTCGGGTAATATTCATTTTAAATAACTTCCTCAAAAATTAAATCGACAAATCCGCGCCGTTAGAGGCGATAACTTTTTTGTACCAATAGAAAGAATCTTTGCGGTAACGTTGCAACGTTCCAACTTTTTCATCAGTTGTATCAACATAAATAAAGCCGTAACGTTTGCGAATACCTTCATGCGTGGAAACTAAATCTATTGCAGACCAAGGATTATAGCCGAGCATTTCTACGCCGTCAGTAATTGCAAGTTGAATTTGTTTAATGTGTTCGTACAAATATTTAATTCTGTAGTTGTCGTGAATTTTGCCGTCCTCAAGTTTATCATACGCGCCCAAACCGTTTTCAGTAACAAGCAACGGCAAATGGTAACGGTCGTACAGCTCACGAATTGTAACACGAAAA
This sequence comes from uncultured Selenomonadales bacterium, assembly GCA_937877565.1. Classification (GTDB taxonomy): domain Bacteria; phylum Bacillota; class Negativicutes; order Selenomonadales; family Selenomonadaceae; genus Quinella. The sequence goes on from CALFJB010000095.1 coordinate 42,467, forward strand.
CCAATAGGATCAATTTCCCAGCCAAATTCAGTTTTCATTAAATTGGGGTTGCTGAATCCCTTATAAAAACCTGCCTCACCGCGTGCGCTTTGTTGGTCGGCGTTGGGACTCATCTTTTCATTTAAATCATTTGCCGCCTCAACGGTTGCCGTGTTGTAATAATTGAATCCAATAAAATCAGGATGAGCATTTTGTAAAGCTTCTTCGTCACCTTCGCCAAAAGTAGGTACAGCGTCATTTTCTTCAAGGTACGCCCAAACTAAATTATTGTATCTGCCTTTAACTGCCGCGTCAAGGTACAGCCAATTTCTTATTGCGTTGTAATTTTCTGCCGCCAAAATATCTTCCGGCTTGCAACTTGCAGGATAAACAAAGGCGATATTCGGCGCGGGACCAATTTTAGCATCCGGCAACATTTTATGACAAAGTACCATTGCCTTAGCCTGTGCGACAAGCTGATGATGATTCTGCTGATAAATTTCTTTTGTAAGATTGGTTGTACCTTCGGGAACGCGCAAAGTACCAATGACATTGCCAACGAGCGTCAACATATTTTGTTCGTTAATCGTCAGCCAATATTTAACTCTGTCGCCGAAATTCTCAAACAAAACTTTTGCATAATTTTTAAACCAGCTGATAGAATCACGATTTGACCAACTGCCGCGCTTGTCAAGGGCGTCCGGCATATCAAAATGAAACATTGTAACAATCGGCGTAATGTTGTACTTCAAGCACTCGTTAATCAGATTGTTATAAAATTCAATTCCTTTAGGATTAACTTCGCCGTCGCCGTTCGGAAAAATTCTTGTCCACGCAATGGAAAAACGATAGGATTTAAAGCCCATTTCTGCCATTAAAGCAACGTCTTCTTTGTAGCGGTGGTAATGGTCGGCGCAAGTTTTTAAATCTGCAGTGCCGGGCGGAAGGTCTTTTACGTCTTGACAAGATGCGCCTTTGCCGTCTTCCAAATTTGCGCCTTCAACTTGATAAGCGGAAGTTGACGCGCCCCAGAAAAAGTTTTCGGGAAATGATTTTAACTGTTTGTGAATCATTTAAAAAGCTCCTCTCAAAAAAGTTAATCAGATTGTATACAAAATATTTTTTCCAGTCAATAAAAAAACCTCGCGCAGATTTAAATTTACACGAGGAAAATTTTTTCATTCGCTCAAAACTTCGTCCAGAATTTTTATAACTTCGTCAACTTGTTCATTCGTGATAATCAGCGGCGGAATAAATCTTAAAACCGTTCCAACCGTACAATTTATAATTGCACAGTTTCATAAATAAAAAAAATCCTCGCGCAGATTTTAAATTTACACGAGGAAAATTTTTTTATTCGCTTAAAACTTCGTCCAGAATTTTTATAACTTCGTCAACTTGTTCATTCGTGATAATCAGCGGCGGAATAAATCTTAAAACCGTTCCAACCGTACAATTTATAATTGC
>CALFJB010000096.1 GCA_937877565.1 uncultured Selenomonadales bacterium
GAAGGTTACGACGTGAAAGTTTCTGAAGTTCACGGCATGAGCCAACGCGGCGGCAGTGTAATAACTTACGTGAGATTCGGCGACAAAGTTTATTCGCCCGTCGTCGATAAAGGCGAAGCAGATTTTATTGTTTCATTTGAAATTTTGGAAACGGCGCGGTGGATTTCGTATTTAAAGCCGTCAGGACAAATTGTCACCAACACGCAACAGATTGATCCGATGCCGGTCATAACCGGAGCGGCGACTTATCCCGAAAATCTTGTTGAGAAAATGAAGTCGAAAGGTTTCAAAGTCGATGCAATGGATTGCTTGTCACTTGCTAAAAAGGCGGGATCACAAAAGGCAGTAAACATTGTACTTTTGGGCAGACTTTCACATTACTTCAAAATACCTCAAGAATCGTGGCAGACGGCATTAAAAGCTTGTGTACCCGCAAAATTTTTAGAAATGAATTTAAAAGCATTTGAACTCGGCAAAGCGGCACTTTAATTTCATCTTGAAAATTTTTGAAATAAAGTAAAATATCCACGTTACCGCCTCAATCCTGGTAACAGGAAGGAGGATAGCAACAGATAATAAAGTTATAAAAAGTTAAAAGAAGGTGATAAAAATAAAGCCTTATGATTATAAGGTGGTGTGGCAATTAGTCCGTAAATGCCGACCCTTGAGCCTGCCAAGTTTGCAGCACGAGCTGGGACTAGCACCTTTCCCATAGTACAAAAAAGAGCGAAAACCAAGCAATGACGTTTTGTACACCTGACAGATAGACTTTTTGCTAAGTATTACGAAGGGAAAATGTTGTTGGTATTGTAAGAGAATCACTTGCGATATGTACCCGTACGTTAGCGGGGAATTTACGCCTGTGGAGCGTCATACAAACGCTGGTAGCTTAGTCAAAAGCGGACGCGTTGAAGCAGGAATGAAACATAAAAGTATAACTTTTTATAAGTTTTCAGTAACGGTGTTAGTATTGATACTTTATTCACTTAATTAGCGATTAGCGTCTAAGTGACGCAACCCCCTTAAAAGTTCCACAAAAACTCTTTAAGGTGGTTTTGGTTTGCGCCTGTGATAGTATAGACCTTTATTCACTATAGTTAATTCCATATCATGTTTACAAATTTTTTCGTGAAAAAAATTTGCACCGATATGACAACGTACAAATTGACATTAACCCCCTTGACTACTTCATAATCAAAACTTGCAGGCGAATAGAATTTGCCGTATAATTTCTAATAAAAACGGAGTGATTAAGTTGAAACGCGGTGCAATTTTTGATATGGACGGAACGCTTTTTGACACGGAAAAACTTTATTGGCAAGCGTGGATTGAAACGGCTGACACTTTCGGACTTGAACGTAAACCCGAAATGCCGAAGGTTATGAGCGGCGCTAGTATACCAACCCTTTTGTCTAGGATACCGCAATTTTTTCCGCAAGTTGATCCCAATGAATATTTGAATCGCGTATTCGCTCGCGTCAAAAAAAATATTGAGGAAAATCTTGAAATGAAATCGGGCGTCGTGGAAATTTTGACTTATCTTAAAGAAAATAATTTTTCAATCGCGATAGCAAGTAGTTCGGATACAGAATCAATCAGAAAAAATATTTTGCGCACAGGTATCGACAAATTTTTTGACGCGATAATTGGCGGTGACCAAGTGACTAAAGGTAAACCCGCGCCGGATATTTTTCTTTTGGCGGCGAAAAAAATAAATGTTCCGCCTAGCGATTGTTACATTTTTGAAGATAGTATGAACGGTATTCGCGCGGCATATGCGGCAAATTCTGCGCCGATTATGGTTATTGATATGATTGAGCCGACACCCGACATTAAAAAGCTTTGTACTGGAATTTTTAACAATATGCTTGAAGCACTTGACGCAATTAAACGTGGCGATATTTGAGGAGTTTAGTAAATGGAAAATTTTTTTGAAACACCATATGGCACGAAAGATTTTTTACCGAAAGAGGCAGCGGCTAAACGCGAAATTGAAAACCGCTTGGCAAAACTTTTCGCAAGTTACGGCTATGAAGAAGTTGTCACTCCGACAATGGAATTTTTAGATACGTTGAAAATGTCCGGCGGCACGGTTGAGCAAAATTTATTTAAAATGTTCGACCAAAAAAACCGTACGCTTGCACTTCATCACGAAATGACGACGCCAATAGCGCGATTATTTGTCAGTCGTTTAAAAGATTTGGAATTGCCGCTGAAACTTTCCTACAACACGAGCGTATTTCGATTCAGACAAAATCAGCCGCAACGTCAATGTGAATTTTATCAAGCAGGCGTGGAACTTTTAGGCGTATCAACTGCCTTTGCCGACGCGGAAATTATTTCTCTTGCATCGCAGAGTTTGAAAATTGCCGGCTTGAAGGAGTTTAAAATTTGTTTGGGTCAAGTCGAATTTGTAAGCGGTTTAATGGAGGAACATAAACTTTCGACGGACGCGCAGATTAAAATTAAAAATGCGATTGAACGCCACGATATGGTTGAGCTTGAAAAAATGGTTGAATATTGTATGAACCATGGGGCTAATTATTTTGATACAGCATATATGTATGTAAATTATATATTTGCACCTATTATGGCTTTAACAGGGATGAAAGATGAGTTAATAGAAATATCTGCTGTTTTAGAGAACAGATATTTGAGTTTGGCTAAAATATTCAGTCTGTTTTCTTTTATCTTTTCGTCTTTATCATTGACCATTACGTGCTCAAAGAAGTTATCTACGCTTTCTTTTAAGTCTGATAATTTGCTTAATGCGTCAGCATAATTTCCTTCCTGGAAGAATTTGTTTATCTCAGGAGTTACCTGCTTAATAATTTTTGCCAGAGCGATTTCTGCTTCATCAATAAGTAAGGAATCATCAATTTCTTTTTCTTTGAATTCTGCTTTATTCAGAATATTTGAAATTCTCTTGTAGGCAGATGCCAGATCTTCAGCGGCTGGCTGTACCTTGAAGGATTCAACCGCATTGATGCGCTTGTCGAAATCAAGCAAATTGTTAGGTCTGCATGAAAGCACGGATAAGAAAATAGGAGCATCAATACCCTTATCCTGATAGTATCCCTTAAGTCTGTTGTATATGAAATCTACAACATTATCACAGGTGTTAGCGTTCTTAAGTTTTGCTGAGAGAGCCTCTGCAGTGTGCTTAACTGCATCTGTGAAATCTAAATTGATACCATTTTCGATAAGTATGCGGATAAAGCCGATAGCAGCTCTTCTTAAACCGAATGGATCTTTATCTCCCTTAGGCAGCATGTTTATGCCAAAGATTCCGACCAGAGTTACCAGTTTTTCAGCTAATGAAACTGAAATCTGAACTGGTTTGTTTGGAATAGAATCGCCAGCAAATCTTGGCTGGTAGGACTGGAAAATAGCCTCGGAAACATCCTTATTCTCGCCATCAAGCTCTGCATAGTGCATACCTATGATACCCTGTATGTCAGGGAACTCGGTTACAACTGTTGATGCCAGATCGCATTTTGCTAAATGTGCGGCGCGTTTTGCCAAAGCACTATCTGCACCGATTTTCTGTGCAATATAGCTGGCAACATTTTCTACGATTGTTGATCTGTAGGCAATTGTTCCAATATCTTTCTGGTAAACAATGTTCTCTAATTTTTCGTAGAAATACTCTAAGCTGTGTTTTCTATCCTGATTAAAGAAGAACTGAGCGTCTGACAGACGTGGTCTTACAACTCTTTCATTGCCTTCAATCAGATCGGAAGAGCGTCGTGTAGGGAAAGAGTGTAGA
>CALFJB010000097.1 GCA_937877565.1 uncultured Selenomonadales bacterium
AAAGCGTTTCTTTGGTACTTTCTTTTCGCGACTGAAAAGAAAGTACATATAAAAATTAAATATTTTAAATAAAAAAAACACCGACCAATTAAAGCCGGTGTTAATTTTTTGCAGAAATTTTAACCAACGATTGAAAGACCGAAATAAACTACAAGCCCCATAAAAATTACGAACGGAATATAAATCTTGACTGCAAACGCCAAAAGTTGAGAATCTGCGCCCTTTACGCCAATAGCCGCCGAGCCAATCGCAATAGTAAGCGGCGAAATCATTTTACCGGCACAAGCTCCCGTAGCATTAGCCGCCGCAACCCACGCTTGCCCTGCTTCACTTGCGCCAATGGCTTGACTTGCCATAACTTGCAACTTGCCGAACAAAACGCAGCTTGAAGTTGCCGAGCCTGTAATGTAAGTACCGACCGAGCCTAAAAACGCCGCAATAGCAGGATACGCCGCGCCCGTGAAGTCAACCGCCGTATCTGCAATTTGATTCGTCATGCCGCTGTAACCCATAACTTTTGCAGTGGCGATAACCGCAATAATCGTTATCATAGTGAATTTTAAGCCGTTAATGGTACTGCCCAAAAGTTTCAGCATTTCGCCGAATCCCGCGCCTTGTTTACTGCCCGCAATGAATGACGCCAATAAAATCAAAACGCCAGGTGTATTTACCCAAACAAATGTGTACGGTGCGCCACCTTCGCCGTTGTAAATTGGTACTGCTGATTTAAATTGCATTAAGAAAGAATTTATTGGCGGTACAAGTTTTGAAGTGAAAAGCAAGAAAATAAAAATCAAAATGAACGGCAAGCAAGCGTTAATCGCCTTTGAAGTGCTGATAGATTTTCCTGCTTGCGACGGCATTGCAAATTCTTCGTCGTCAACAGGAAATTTTTTAGCTATGAAAACTATTGCGCCCATTGTCAAAATTGCGCCCGCAACAACCGCCAATTCAGGACCAACAAACATTGAAAGAGCCAATTCCGGCAGGAAAAATGCAAGTCCCGCGCCCAAACACATCATTGACATTCCGCGCAATGCTTTCATTCCGCCGCCCGCAGTTATAACTATCAGCCACGGACAAAGTAAAGTTAATACGCCTAACTGAATTGAAGTAAAAGTTGCAAGTTGCACGGGATCCATTGCAGTAACATTCGCCAAAGTTACAAGCGGTATTCCAATGGAGCCGTAAGCCGTAGGAACTGAATTTGCGATTAAACAAACTGATACTGACAAAATTGGATTGATACCAATACCCGCCAACATTCCGGCAGGAACTGCAACCGCTGTACCAAATCCCGCCATACCTTCCAAAAAGCCGCCGAATCCCCACGCTATCAACAGAATCAAAACGCGCTTATCGTGGCTGACACTCGTCAACATATCTTTGATTGTGTCCATTGCCTTTGTATGCAGTGTCAAATTGTACGTGAAAATTGCGGCGACGATAACCAATAAGATTGGCCAACACGCCAACGCCACGCCTTCTAAAACAGATTCAACGGCGCGGACACTTTCCATTTCCCAAACGCCCATACCTGCCGCAAGTGAAATTATCAGCGCGATTATACACGCTTTCCACGCGGACATTTTTATTACGCTGAGGGCAATTACAAGCCACAGAATTGGCGACAGCGCAAGAATAAACATCAATTAAACCAACTCCTCACCTAGAGCGCGATTTCAGCCTTCAGTGCCTTTCATTGCGCTCAAAAAATTATTTAATAACCATTACGGGACCTTTTGCCCGCTCAATAATATATTGACTGACTGAACCTAACAAAACGCCTTTGACGACGCCCAAGCCGCGACTTCCCATAATAATTAAATCAGCATCCAAAATTTCTTCATACTCCAAAATAACGGCGGCAGGTGCGCCCGTTTCCATAATTTTTTCGTAAGCAACATTTTCAGGAACCATACTAGCGGCGCGTTCCAAAATTGCAGTCCCCGCCGCTCTCATTGCGTCCATAATTGCGTGCGTCAAATTTGGATTAATCGCAATTTGGTTTATATTTGCCACGTAAAGGAAATGTATTTTGGCGTTAAATTTTTCAGCGATAGAAATTGCTTGAACGATTGATTTTTCTGAACTAGCCGAGCCGTCCACCGGCACTAAAATTCTTTTTATCATTTTTATCACCTGCAATTTTTTTCTATGAAATAATTAAAAATCCTGCCGAAAATCTTTGCCTTAAAAAGTATAAAACTTAAAAAAAATATCGACGTGAGCAGGGTATTTGTGATAATATATTAGAGTTTTATTAGGAAGGAGATTTTTTGATGGCAAATACAGGAGAGCAACAATCAAATTCCGGCGGTGGTACTACACACAAAACGATTGTTACTTTTTTGAAAATAGTTTTGGGGATTCTGCTTTTTGTAATTGTTACGGCTGTTGGCGTAGGTATTGGATTTGTTACGGCTAATATTAATGCCAAGCCGGATATGGTCGGCGAAATTATCCCGCCCGCGTCTTCGCAAATTTACGATTCGGCAGGTAACCAAATTGCAAACATTCATGCGACTGAAAATCGTATGCCGGTTAAAATTGAACAAATTCCAAAGGCGTTGCAACAAGCATTTGTAGCGATTGAAGATAATCGTTTTTACGAACATAAAGGCGTTGACCCTCACGGATTGGCACGCGCACTTTATACTAACGTTATGCAAAATGAAGTTGCTGAAGGCGGCTCAACCATTACCCAGCAACTTGCAAAAAATGCTTACCTTACGCAGGATCGCACTATTAAACGTAAAATTCAGGAAGTATTTTTGGCGTTGCAACTTGAAAAGCAGTACACTAAGCAGGAAATTTTGGAACTGTATTTAAATCAAATTTATTTTGGGCGCGGTGCGTATGGCGTTCAAGCGGCGGCTAAAACTTACTTTAATAAAAATGTCAGCGATTTAGATTTATCAGAATGTGCGCTCCTTGCCGGTATTCCGAAAAGTCCAAATTACTATTCGCCATTTAACGACCTTCAAGCCGCCAAACAACGCCGCAATTTGGTTTTAGATCAAATGTCGAAATATCATTACATTACTTCAGCTGAAGCAAGCGCAGCGAAGTCCGCAGAAATTACACTTGCTCAACCTGATATGCCGGAAGAACAAAAGGACGCCGAACCTTTTATAACTTTCGTGACGCAACTTTTAATTGAAAAATACGGCGCGGACGCAATTTATAAAGACGGCTTGAAAGTTTACACAACGATTGATATGGATATGCAAAGAATGGCTCAAGCATCGCTTATTGAAAATCTGCCAAACGACTACACCGACGCAAACGGTATGCAACAACCTCAAGGGGCGATTGTTGCGATTGATCCAAAAACCGGCTATATAAAAGCAATGGTAGGCGGACGCGGTACAGATCAATTCAACCGCGCTGCACAAGCTGAAAGGCAACCCGGTTCAGCTTTTAAACCGTTTGTATTTGCCGCCGCGTTAGAAAATGGATTTACTCCAGATACAATCATTGAAGATAAGCCGATTAATATTGACGGTTGGCAACCTCAAAACGATTCGCGCAGATTTTCCGGCGCGGTTCCAATGCGCACAGTTGCAACTTTTTCAATGAATGTTCCAACTGTCAGAATCGCTCAAAAACTTGGTATGGAAACTGTTATTTATTACGCTCAACAAATGGGAATTACAACTTTTGTTTTGGACGGGGCGACGAACGATAAAAATTATGCAACAAGTTTAGGCGGAATGACGCGCGGAGTTACGCCGCTGGAAATTGCAAGCGCGTATGGTACTTTTGCAAATGGCGGCGTTCACGTTCCCTACGTTGCAATTACAAAAATTCTGGACAGGAACGGCAACATTTTGGAAGAGGCGCACCCTGAAGGAGTTGCAGTAATTACGCCGGAAAGTGCGGCGGATTTAACAAGTATGCTTGAAAACGTCATTACCAAAGGCACAGGCAGAGGCGCAAATATCAACCGTCCTGCCGCCGGTAAAACGGGTACGACTTCAGATTATAAAGACGCGTGGTTTGTAGGTTACACGCCGGATTTAGTGGCGTCTGTTTGGATTGGCAACGATGATAACACTTCAACTGATGGAATTATGGGCGGTACAATTCCCGCCTCAACGTGGGCTACTTTTATGAATCAAGCGTTGGCGAATGTTCCTGCACATGATTTTGATGAATTGGTTGTACAACGTCGCGCAGTTGCCGCTCCTCCTAAACGTGAAGAAAAACCTGCTCCCAAAACTTACGACGAAGATCCATACTATGAACCGCCCGCGCCGCGTTATCGTGAAGAGCCGACTTACGAAGAACCAACTCACAATAACAATTCCAACTATGATGATTCAAGGTACAATGATTCAAGGTACAACGATTCAGATTATGATACTCCAGGCGAATACAAATACGACGGCTCCGATTACAACGACTCAAACAACAACTCAAGCTACAATGATTCAAGTTACAATGATTCAAGCTACAATGAACCAACTTATAATGAACCAACTTACAGTGAGCCCAGCTACAGTGAGCCGAGTTATGATAATTCGTCTTCGTCAGATTATGATGCACCTTCGCCGGGCGACGACGTTGCAAAAGACAGGTAATTTTTTAGGAAACAGAAAAGCAGAAAACAGGATACAGATTAAAATTCCTGTTTTCTGTATCCTGTCTACTGTCTCCTAAATTTCGACATCAATGATATTATTCATCAAATTTGAAAGGAGAAATTTTATTATGATAAAACTTTTTGTAAGCGATATTGACGGTACTTTATTGGAAACCGGCAAAAAAATTTCAGCTAAAAATATTGCCGCCGTTCAAAAAATGGTAGCCGCCGGAATTACAGTTACAATCGCAACCGGCAGAATGTACCGCGCGGCTTTACCCATTGCGCAAGAATTGGGCGTAAACGTTCCAATTATTACGTACAACGGCGCACTGATTAAATCTGTTGCCGGAGAAATTTTGCACAGTGAATATTTGCCGACTGATTTAATTATTGAAATTGTGAATTTCTTTGAGCGTCAAAATTGGTACTTGCAAAGTTACAGCAATGATGAGCTTTTCTACGCTTTCAGAAATGATTATTCAAAACTTTATGAGGCGTCTCAAAAAGTTCAAGGTACAGAAATTGGCTGGCAAGGTCTGCGCGAACGTACCGAAAAAGTCTGTAAACTTTTGGGAATTAATGCAAGTCTAACTGAAACTTTAGAACGTGTGAAAATTTTGAAGGCGGAATTTGGCGATAAAATAGCCGTTACAAAGTCCCACCCGCAATTTATAGAAATAATGTTACCCGGCGTTTCAAAGGCGGCGGCTGTGAAAATTCTTGCAAAAAAATTGGGCGTTGAAAAATCTGAAGTAATGGCGATTGGAGACAGCGATAACGATTTACCAATGTTGCAAGCCGCCGGACAAAGTGTGGCAATGGGCAACGCTGCTGACGAAATAAAATCTGCTTGCACATTCGTAACGGCGAATTGCGCGGACGACGGCTTTGCAGACGCGGTAGAAAAATTTGTTTTTGTTTGAGATGATTTAATGAACAGTAAAATTACTCCGACGATTGAAGGCGGATTATTAACAGCTATTGCGGTAATATTGGGGTTGGCGGCAATTTACCTGCCGGTTTTGGGGCTATTCGTGGAATTTTTCTGCGCCGTGCCAATAGTAGTTTTGACAGTGCGTCAAGGCATCGGTAAAGGCTTTTTAGCGTTTGTGGCGTCGCTCCTGATATTGGCAATGTTCATTGGCCCCGTATTGGCAATGAATATCGCCTTGAGTTTTGAAATTTGCGGCTTGGTACTCGGCTATTGCATCCAAAAAAATTTCAGTACCGCAAAATGTTTTGTGGCAACTTTTATAGCGGCGTTTTTCGCGCAGATTTTATCAGTGGCAATTTTGGCGGTTGTAATGGGTATAAATATGATGGAAAGTGAAATTTCCGCAATGCAAGAAATGTTTGAAGACAGTTTCAAACTGTACGAAACATTGGGCGTTGATCAAAACACGATAAATCAAGTGCGCGGACAAGTTGCACCAACATTGCAACTGATGAGCTATTTAATGCCGTTTATATTGGCGTTAATGGGGCTTGTAAACGCCATTACCTGTTATCTAACTTCAAAATGGATTTTTGCGAAGTTGCACTTGAAATTTATTGAACCATTTCCAAAATTTGCAGAATGGAGATTTTCAAAAATTTTCTTGTACGTAGCGACTTTTGCGGCGATTGGCGTATATTGGGGCGTAACGCGTGATTGGAAATTGCTTTATACAATTTCGGTAAACATTTCATTTTTGGCAACGGGAATTGGTTTTTTGCAAGGCTTAGCGGTAATGTCGGCGATTGCTGACAAATTCAATCTGTCAAAATTTTGGCGGCGGCTGATATTCATTATTATAATATTTAATATGATGTTTATCACAATCGTTTCATTTACCGGATTTTTTGACATGGCTTTTGACTATCGAAAACGGCTAAAAAATAACGAACAATAATTTCTGTAAACGGTGTAAGGCGGTGATGACGTGCCGAGAAATTTATCGGCGAAAATGGACTTGGGCGTAGGACTTGGGATAATTTTTTTATTTCTGGTGATATTTTTGAATTACAGCAAATACATAGCGGCGGCGGCAATGGTGGTATGGCTTACTGTAGCATTATGGGTTTGGGATCGTCAAAAAGAACGCGAAAAAAAATTTCTGGAATACTGCGAAAATATTGTTGGCAGCGGTCAAGAATTGATGCATTATGCAATGGTAAATATTCCGCAAGCCGTAATGTTAATTGACGAAGACGGCAAACTTGAATGGTTTAACGAGCGCGTCAGCGAATATTCCGAGAAAACGCCGGAGCAAGGTTTGCATGTCAATGAATTTTGGAACGGGATTTTAGACGAAGATATTTTGAAGTTCAGCGAAGAAGAAGAAATTCATCTGCTGAAAGGCGGAAAATATATTGCCAAAACTCACAAAAAAATTATTTCAGAAGACGGCGAAAGTGTGGAGACTGAACATTATTTTCAAGTTTTCTATCGGCAACTGCGAACAGTTTCAGCCTATCCAAAAATAATTGTATTCTTCGCGCAGGAAATAACCGCGTTTGAACATTTGAAACTTGAATACAAACAAAGTCGCGCCGTGTTAATGTACGTGCAAGTTGATAACTTTGATGAAATTATGCAGGGGCTGAATGAAACTGAAAAATCTTCGCTGATACTTGCGATAAATGGCGAGCTTGAAAAGTGGATTGACAGTTTATCCGGCTTTATGCAACGCGTTTCAGACGAATTATTTATTGTAGTTTTGGAACAGTTGGCACTTCAAAAGGCGATTGATTCAAAATTTACAGTTTTGGACAAAGTGCGCCAAATTATCAGCAAAAACGGTATACCGGCTACGTTGTCAATGGGCGTGGCGGTTGCTGATAAAAATCCCGTTGAACAATCAATGACAGATTTGGGCAAACAGGCGCAGGAACGTTTAAACGCGGCACTTGCACGCGGCGGCGATCAAGTTGCAGTGAATATCGACGGCAAGCCGCAATATTTCGGCGGACGTGCAAAGGCAGTTGAAAAGCATAATCGAGTTAGAGCGCGGGTAATGGCGAATTCAATCCGTGAACATATGGAAGCGGCGGACGAAATTTTTGTAATGGGACACGCCCGCGAAGATTTTGACGCCTTCGGCGCGGCTGTAGGTATGGCTGTAATGGCGTTGCATTTAAAAAAGTCTGTTCATATTGTACTTAGCAATTCGGTTGACAGCATCGACAAAATTTTGGAACAGTTCAAAAAAGATAAAGCTGACACTTACAAAAATATTTTCGTCAACTTTAGCGATTTAAATATTCAAAATTCGATAAATCCTCTGCTGATTGTCGTTGATACGCACATTCCTTACCTTGTTGCCGCTCCGCAACTTTTGGAACGAATTAAAAACGTAATTATTATTGACCACCACCGGAAAAGCGATAACGTTATAAAAAATCCCGTCGTTTTCTATCATGAGCCGTCCTCAAGTTCGGCGTCTGAATTGGTTACGGAACTTTTAATGTACTTCGACGAAAAAGTTAATATTGGCAAACTTGCGGCAACGGCTTTATATTCCGGAATTGTGGTAGATACAAAAAGTTTCGTCGTTCAAACGGGCGTAAGAACATTTGACGCGGCGGCTTATTTGAGACGCAGCGGCGCGGATCCCGTCATTGTCCGAGAATTATTTATGGCGGATTATGAAACGACGGTTGCACTTGCCAAAGCTAAGGCGCAATCTGTATATTATGAAGGCGGCTTGGTAGTTGCCACAATGCCCACGCTTATACCAAACATTCAAGCTATTGCAGGACAGGCGGCGGACGCACTTTTGACTATTGAAAGTGTGCGAATGACGATTATTCTTTTTCAGATGAAAGATGATATTGTTGGAATTAGCGCACGTTCGAGCGGCAATTTGAATGTTCAAGTTATAATGGAGCAATTCGGCGGCGGCGGGCATCAGACTGTTGCAGGCGCACAGGTTAAAAATTCCAATATCATTGATTTAAAAGATCAGGTTGTGGCGGTTGCAAGGAAATATATCGCCGAATCTGACAAGGAGGCAGAATAGGTTTTAGGTGTTAGGTATTAGGTTTTAGGAGAATGTTCCTAACAGCTAACAGCTAACACCTGAAATGAAGGGAGCGAATGAAAACGATACATAAATTTAAACAAGGCGACGATTATATTTTACTGGACGTAAACAGCGGCGCGGTTCACATTATCGACGAAATTATTTTTGACATTTTGGACACATTCGACGGCACAAACGACGCTGAAACCTGCGCGAAACTTTCAAATAAATATAATCCTGCCGAAATTACGGAGGCAATTTCTGAACTTCATCAACTGATTGACGCGGGCGAACTTTTTTCAGCTGATATAAACGTTCCGCCGACTTTCAAAAGTTTTGGGATTGTGAAAAGTCTTTGCCTGATGGTTGCGCAGGATTGTAATTTGCGCTGCAAATATTGTTTCGGAGATGAAGGCACTTACGGACACCGCGCCATTATGTCGGAAGAAATTGGGCGGGCGGCGGTGGATTTTATTATAAAAAATTCCGGCTTGCGTAAACATTGCGAAATTGACTTTTTCGGCGGCGAACCGCTTTTAAATTTCAAAACTGTTAAAGCCGTTACCGAATACGTTAGGGAACGTGAAAAGGCGACGGGCAAAATTTTCAAGCTGACTTTGACAACTAACGGAATGTTGCTTGACGATAAAAAAATTGCGTGGCTGAATGAAAATAATATTTCACTTGTTTTGAGTTTGGACGGACGCAAGGAAATTCATGACGCAATGCGCCCAGATATTGGCGGCGTTGGAAGTTATGAGCGCGTAGTTAAAAATTTTCAAAAACTCGTTGAAAGTAGGGGCGGCGATAATTACTATTTGCGCGGCACTTATACGAATAAAAATTTAGATTTTACAAATGACGTGGTAAGTCTGTACGACGCGGGCTTTGATATTTTATCGCTGGAGCCGGTAGTTTTGAAAGATTCGCCGTTGGCACTTACTGAAGAAAATTTGCCGCGTATTTTTGAAGAGTACGACAAACTTACTGAAACTTATTTGAAATATCGCAAGGAAGGTAAAGGCTTTTTCTTTTTTCATTTTAATGTTGATTTATCGAATGGTCCTTGCGTGGCAAAAAGATTAAGCGGTTGCGGCGCAGGGCACGAATATTTTGCAGTGGCAGAAAACGGCGATTTATATCCCTGTCATCAGTTTGTTGGACGTGGCAAGTACAAACTTGGAAATGTTTTTGACGGCGTTGACGAAGACGCCAAACACTGGACAAAATATTTTCGTGAATCGCACGTATTGAACAAGCCGAAATGTAAAGATTGTTGGGCGAAATATTTTTGTAGCGGCGGCTGTCACGCCAACGCAGATTTATTTCACAACGATATTAGAAAACCCTATGAAGTCGGCTGCGAAATTCAGAAAAAGCGGCTTGAATGTGCAATTTACGTGCAAGCTAAAATTTTAAGTGAACAATAAAAATAACCCGCTGAAAAACTCGGCGGGCTTTTTTATTTTCTAAAACATTCGCTTTTTGTAGAAAATGTACGCCGCTATCATCGACGCAAATACAGCAATTAGCATAACTATCAAAAAGCCGTGATCGTTGCCTTCCATCGGTACGGGAACATTCATACCGAAAAAACTTGCAATAACCGTCGGCACGGCGATTATAATTGTAATGGCGGCAAGAAATTTCATAACCATATTTTGATTGTTGGAAATTATCGAAGAAAAAATATCAGCCATTTGAGAAAGAATTTGGCTGTACATTTCAACCATTTCCCGCGCCTGCTTGTTTTCTATGATAACGTCTTCAAGTAAATCTTCATCTTCTTCGTAAATGTCAAGGACGCCCTCAAGCGTTCGGTTTGTACGTAGGCGCATAATTTTATCAAAAACCGCGTCATTTGAACGAAGAGCCGCGCTGAAATAAGTTAAACCTTTTCGCAGCTCCATAAGCCGCAAAATATCACTGTTACGCATTGACAAGCGCAGTTGTTCCTCAATTTCTTCAGAAAGTTTGTTAATTTGTCTTAAATATCGCAGGTAAAAAGTTGCCGAGCGGTACAAAATTTCAAATAAAAATTGCGTTTTCTTGTAGGTGTGAAAAAGCCGCGCCGTGCGTTCATTGAAACTTGCAATTACCGGCGTTTCTTCAAGGCAAACTGTGATAATATAATTTTTCGTTAAAATCACGGAGAGCGGCAAAGTATCATAACTTTCTTCGTCGTAGACAACCGGCACGTTAGTTAAAATCATTATAGAATCTTCTTCAACGTCGATATGAGAGCGTTCCTCGTCGTCAAGTGCGGAGCGTAGAAAATCCGGCTCCACGTTTGTAACTGCGCTGACTTCCTTTAACTCGTAGGGCGTAGGATCGATTATATTTATCCACGCGCCTTTTTCCAAAGTCTTCAGCGTCAATGATTCAAGGTGTCCCGATTCTTGCGATTTGTAAATTTCCAGCATTGCCGCGCCTCCTTTTTTAGGTTTTAGGTGTTAGCGGTTAGATTTTAGGTTTTCAATATCAAATATTTTTAGTCTCGTTTGAACTTGAATAAGTTTCACAGTGTCAATTCGGTTAAATAATTTGCCCTTTAAAAAGCCACGTTTGAACTTGATTTATTTTCACGTTGACAATATCGCCAATATTTTCTGTACCGTGTTGGAAGAGTACCAATTTATTTTGGCGCGTCCTGCCCGTAAAAATATTTTTGTCAGTCTTGCTTGCGCCTTCAACCAAAACTTCAACTGTTTTGCCGTCGTAAGGCAGATTTTTTTCAAGGCTGATTTTATTTTGCAACTCCATCAATTTTTCAAGTCTGGAATGTTTCAAATTTTCGTCAACTTGATTTTCAAAAGTTGCGGCAGGCGTCCCCGTGCGCTTTGAATAAATAAAAGTGAACGCCATATCAAATTGAACTTCCTGCAGAAATTTCAAAGTTTCTTGAAAATCTTCATCATTTTCGCCCGGAAATCCAACAATTAAATCCGTCGTCAAGCTGATATTTGGAATGGCGGCACGAATTTTTTTGACAAGCTCCAAATATTTTTCGACGGTGTAAACGCGGTTCATTTTCTGCAAAATTTTATTGCTGCCGTATTGTACCGGCAAATGAATATGTTCGCAGATATTTTTACCGCCCGCCATTGCAGAAATTAAATCGTCAGATAAATCTTTGGGGTGGCTCGTCATAAATCTAAGCCGCTTTAAGCCGTCAATTTTATCAACGTCGCGCAGGAGCTGTGGAAAAGTTTTGCCGCCGCCGTTGTAGGAATTGACATTTTGCCCCAACAGCGTAATTTCTTTAAAGCCCGCGTTGACAGTCTCGGTAACTTCAGAAATAATTTCGTTGGGAAGTCTGGAGCGTTCCCGCCCGCGCACGTGCGGCACAATGCAATAAGTGCAGAAATTGTTACAGCCGTACATAATAGGCACAAACGCTGAAACTTTACCTGCGCGAATAGGCAAAATATTTTCGTCGTCAATCATACCGCTGACATTTGAAATATCGACAAATTGGCGGCGTTTCGATTCAAAATTTTGTACAACGCTTGCAAGTTCGCCGCGTCTGCCCGTCCCCAAAATAAAATCTATATGCGGCGCGTGTTTGATTAAATTTTCGCCGTCCTTCTGTGCAAGGCAACCTACCACGCCAATTATCAGCGCGGGATTTTGCCGCTTGTACTTTTTAATTTCGCCTATTTTGCCATAGATTTTATCTTCAGCAGTAGCACGGACGCAACACGTATTGAACAGAATTAAATCCGCCGTTTCAAAGTCCTCTGTCAAAGTGTAGCCAATTTTTTGAAGTTGCCCCGCCATTCTTTCAGATTCGGCAACGTTCATTTGGCAACCGTAAGTTAAGATTTTTAAATTTTTCATAGCGGTTTATTTTATCATTGCCGCGCCAATTATTCAATAAAAACTCTCGCGCAGGTTTAAATTTTTAAAATTTGCTAAAGTTTTGCCTTTTGTTGTATCATCTATAAAAAATTTTGGGGGAATTGTTTTGCCAAATTTAAGTTGGTTAGGTAAGGATAAAGTTGTTACGTATCATCAGAAAGTTGCTTACCATTTCTTGGACAAAAAATTTTCAGTCGGTAACAGTGAAAACGCAATTATTCACGGCGATAATTTAATTGCGCTGAAATCTTTGTTGCCGCGCTATGAAAATAAAATCAAATGCATTTACATTGATCCGCCGTATAATACCGGCAATGAAAACTGGATTTACAATGACAATGTTTCAGACCCGCGCTTGCAACGTTGGATTGGCGAAGTTGTAGGCAAGGAAGGCGAAGATTTAACGCGACACGATAAATGGCTCTGTATGATGTACCCGCGCCTTAGACTTTTACAAAAACTTTTATCTGACGACGGCGCAATTTTTATCAGCATCGACGATAACGAACTTTTTTATTTGAAGTGTATTTGTGATGAAATTTTTGGCGCGTCTAATTTTGTAATAAATTTGCCACGTGTCACAAAAAAAAGTGGAAAATCGACAGAAATTTTTGCTCGTAACAATGACAATTTATTGATTTACTCAAAATCAGCGAATTGCAAATTAAATCCAATGCCACACAATGACGAAGGTTTTAAAAATCGTGATGAATTTTTTGAACAGCGCGGCTTTTATAAATTAAATCAAACTTTAGATTATGACAGTTTGCAATACAGCGAAAATTTAGATTATCCATTGACGATTGAAAATGTAACATATTATGCAGGCAGTTCCGAAGAAAATTATTTGAAAAGAAAATCCGGCGAACATAAACGCGCAGATTGGGCTTGGCGTTGGTCAAAAGAAAAATTTCAATTCGGCTATGAAAACGGTTTTATTGTCGTCAAAAAAAGTAAAAACGGCACAAGAATTTATACAAAAACTTATCAAAAAGCAACGATTGAAAACGAAGGCAAAAATTATTTTATAAAATACAACGAACGCACCGCGCCAATTTCAAGCCTTTTACTGACAGAAAACGAATTTTCAAATGACAACGCCACAAAAAATATAACTTCGGTTTTTGGCGAAAAAGTTTTTGACTATCCAAAGCCAACTTCTTTAATTGAATTTATTTTGAAACTTGCGACGGATAAAAATTCAATCGTGCTTGATAGTTTTGCAGGGAGCGGGACGACTGCCCACGCGGTTATCAATCTGAACAATGCAGACGGCGGCAACCGCAAATTTATTCTGATAGAATTGAATGACTACGCAGAAAATATAACTGCCGAGCGCGTTAAAAGAGTTGGCGGCGAATTTAACTTTTACGAAATTGGCGAAAGTCTTTTTGACGAAGATGATTTTATAAATGACGCTGTACCCTTTGAAAAAATCTGCGAATATATTTACTTTGCTGAAACGGGGAAAAATTTTGTACCCTGCGAAGAAAAAAATTTGTTAGGCGTAGATGACGACACGGCTTATTATTATTTCGGCGGCGAAAGTTTGAGTTGGACGACTTTAAGCAAAATAAAAACCCGCGCAAAAGTTTATGTGATATATGCGGACGCTTGCAACCTTAGCGAAGAGGAAATGCAAAAGTACAACATACATTTTCGGCAAATACCGTTTGACGTTCGCAGGTATTGAAAAAATTTTGGCGTTGTGATATTATCTACGTTAAGAAAAGAAAACATATCTGTCCGCAAACAAGACAAACGAAAAGCCCCCGAGCAGAAATGGGTCGCTGCTAAGGGGTTTTCGTTTTTGCCACAGCCGAATGGGTCTTTCAGCTGCCAGTGGGGCTAGTGGTTACCGTTGCTTTTGGAAAAGCCTTTTGAGTTTGTCGTAGACGAAGTTAGCAACGACGCCAGACGCTACGCCAAAAAAGAATGAAAACATATCTTCCATTGATAACACCTCCTCTCGTCCGCAGTTTCCGAATTTGAGGAGCAACGGCAACCGAATTATAACACAAACATTTTTAATTACAAAGGCGGCGGGCTTGAAATGTGAAGGAGTGAATTTTATGGAAAATTTGAGAAATGAAGCAATAGAATTGGCGGCAACAATTCCTGAAAAATATTTGCCGTCAATTATCGGTCTGATGAAAAGTTTTGAAGAAATTTCTGACGAACCGCCAAAACCGAAGGAAAAAATTGACTTCAGCAAATATATGAACAAAGGCGAAAGAATGTTCAAAAGTACGGAAGAAATTGACGAATACATAAAGGAGTCGCGCCGTGAAAGATTTTAAAAAGATTTTTTTAGACACTGCGCCAATTATTTATCTTTTGGACAACGATAAAAACTTTGGCGAAAAAACTTGCAAAATTTTTTCTGCATTGTCAGAGCAAAATGTAAAATTCGCGTCTTCCGTGATAACCATTGAAGAATACTTAGTGTATCCGTATCGCAAGAAAAATGAATCGCTTGTAGAATCTTTTTGGGATTTGGTAAGCGAAAATCAAATGATATTGTATTCAATAAATTGGAGTGAGGCGAATAAAGCCGCAGAAATTCGCGCAGAATACAAACATTTCAAGCCGTTGGATTCATTGCAGTTGGCGGTTGCCTGTTTGCACGGTTGCGATTTATTTTTGACTAACGACAAACAATTAAAGCAATTTACTGAAATAAAATGTGTAACGGTTGAAGAATGGGAATTTTAATTTGCTGTATAAATGAAATTAACCAACCCAAAAACTCCTCTGAACGATATTAAAATATCTTTGGAGGAGTTTTCTTTTTTAATAAAATCACAACAAAAAAAGAGTCCCGATTTTTAGTCGAGACTCCAATTTTTTTATTTAGGATTAAAAATTATTGACAAGTTGCAACTTCGTCAAGGGCTTCTGCATCGCCGCATTTATCCATTGTAACCATTTGACCGCTTGTCAGAATAACCATAACCGCGTCGCTTGCTGCATTCTTCTTGACATAGTCAAGATCAAATTCCATAAGCAAGTCGCCTTTCTTGACTTTGTCGCCGTCTTTAACGTAAGTCTTAAAGCCTTGACCGTTAAGTTTGACAGTGTCAACGCCGGCATGGAAGAGAATTTCAATACCTTCTTCAGTCTTGAATCCAATAGCGTGGTTAGTTGGGAATACCATCATAATTTCGCCGTCAGCAGGAGCAACCAATTTACCTTCAGTAGGTTCAACTACAAAGCCGTCGCCCATAGCTTTAATCGCAAATGCAGGATCGGGAGATTCGCACATTGGATGAACTGAACCGTTACAAGGTGAGCAAAGTTTAACTTTTTCAGCGGGAGCCGCCGCAACAGCCGCACCGCCGCCGGCACTTGCTGCAGGAGCTGCGCCCGCGCCTTCGTCCATAGGAGCACGATTTGCAAGATATTCTTCTAAGTCAGCTTTAATAACAGCAACTTTAGGACCATAGATAACTTGAACGCCGGTACCTTTGATAATGACGCCGACCGCGCCGGTTGCCTTCAAAAGTGCCTCGTCAACAATGCTTGAATCTTGAACTGTACAACGCAAACGCGTCGCGCAGCAGTCAACTGAAGTAATATTTTTCTTACTACCAAGAGCGCGTGCAATAGCTGAATTTAATTCATCAGCACCGCCTGCGCCGCCAGCTCCACCTGCGCCACCGGCTTTTTTAGCTTGATAATCGGCTTTGCTGTAGAGTTTAGTTTCTTGACCTTCGTCTTCACGACCAGGAGTTTTGAAATTAAACTTCATAATCAAGAATCTGAAGGAGAAGTAATACAAGAAGAAGTATACAACGCCGCACGGGATAAGTAACATCCAGCTTGTCTTATCATTACCCTGCAAAATACCAAAAATTGTGAAGTCAAGCAGACCTGCGGAGAATGTTAAACCAATACCAATTCCGAGTGCCTGCGCGACAACGTAAGATGTAGCCGCCAAGAAAACTTGTACACCGAAAAGCAAAGGAGCAACAAACAAGAATGAAAATTCGATAGGTTCAGTAATACCTGTTAAGAATGAAGTTAAAGCCGCTGAAAGGAGCAAGCCGCCTGCAGTCTTTTTGTTTTCAGGTTTTGCACAATGATACATAGCCAAAGCCGCACCAGGTAAACCGAACATCATGAACATAAATTCGCCTGTGAAGAAACGGGTATAATCTGTGTTGAAGTGAACGGTATTAGGATCAGCCAATTCAGCGAAAACGATATTTTGTGCGCCTTGTACAAGGTGACCGTTAATCATTTCGCTACCGCCCATAGCTGTTTGCCAGAACGGGAGATAAAATACGTGATGAAGACCGAAAGGAATTAAACTACGTTTTACAATACCGAAGAGGAATGTTCCAAAGTAACCTGCACTTGCAACAAAGTCGCCAATAGCGAAAATACCTTGTTGAACAACAGGCCAAATGAAAGTCATTGCGATACCGACAAACATATAAACAACGGTTGAAATAATTGGGATAAAACGAGAACCGCCAAAGAATGAGAGCGCGTCAGGTAAAACAATCTTATGGAAGCGGTTATGAAGAATCGAAACACCAATACCAACTACGATACCACCAAAAACGCCCATTTGAAGTGACAGGATACCGCAGCTGTAATCGATTGTACCGGCGATAACATCAGGAGCTACTGCACCATCAACAATTTTACCGGTAATTTCGAGCATTGCATTACAAGCTGTGTGCATTACAAAGAATGCAATCATAGCCGCCAACGCTGCGACTTCCTTTTCTGCCTGCGCCATACCAATAGCGACGCCGACAGCAAAAATTAGTGGCAAGTTACCAAAAATAACGCCGCCCGTTTTACTCATAATAGTGAGCAGCATATTCATGGTAGTGCCGGGCCCGAACATCGATTCAAGATTGTAAGTTGCAATCGTTGTTGGATTGGTAAACGATGCGCCGAGACCCAATAAAAGACCTGCGATTGGCAATACTGCAACCGGCAACATAAAGCTTCGACCGACGCGCTGCAGTACGCTAAAAATCTCGTCTTTCATAGAGAGAACCACCCTTTCTTAAAAAATTTTTTTGTATTTAAGCCTGCGCCTAAATCCGAAGTTATAAAAACTCACTGAGGATTATACAATGAATTTCTTATGTTGTCTAATCTTTTTTTAATTTCTAAAGGATTAAATTTTAAAATAAAAAACGCCGCCACGAAGACGGCAAATAAAATTTTTTCTGATATTAAATTTTAAATTCGTGAACGGTATTTTCAAGGTTTTTAGCTAAATCTGTAAGGGAGCCGCTATTTTCAAAAATTTCAACAACGCTCATAGATTGTTCGCCGGTTGCCATTGAAATTTCTTCCATTTTTGACGCAATGTCAACCGACATATTAGAAATTTTTTCGGTACGCTGTACAATATCTTCAATCGGCGCACGCATACTGTTAATCAGTTTCATAACTTGTTCAGAATTTTCTTCGGCAATTTTAATCATATTAACAATTTCGCTAAAAGAATTGCCGGTAGATTCAACATTGCCGCGCCCTTCGTCAACTTTCTTTGACGCCGCGTTCATAGTTTCGACGGCGTTTTCAGTTGTCTTTTGAATGGTTTTAATAATATCTGCAATTTGTTGAGCGGAGGCTTGAGAATTTTCGGCAAGTTTTCTGACTTCATCAGCAACGACGGTAAAGCCGCGCCCGTGTTCACCTGCGCGAGCCGCCTCAATCGCCGCGTTTAACGCAAGCAAATTCGTTTGGTCTGCGATATTTGAAATGACTTCGACGATTGAGCCAATTTCTTTGGAATTTTCGCCCAATTCCTCAACAATTTTTGAAGATTCAGCGACGGCTTGAGCAATTTCATTCATTTGGCGGACGGTTGCAACCGCAGTTTCATTACCTTTGGCGGCGTTTTCTAAAGTGCGTTGAACACTTTCTAAACCGGCTTTCATTGCAACGATAGATTTTTCAATGCTCTGTTCCATATTTTTAACGCGTTCTTCAGTTTCGCTGATGTCTGATTTTTGCGCGTCGGTATTATCAGCCGCACTTGTAACAGACATTGCTACATTTTGTACAAGGTCGCCGGTTTTATTTATGTTTACAGTCATTTTATCTGCGCTGTCTGAAACTTGCGTTGCGGCTTGCTGAACTTCGCCCAATGCTGTCCTCATATGTTTCATAACTGAATTAAATTGCGTGGCGATTGTTCCAAATTCATCTGAAGTTTCAATTTTAATATCGTGTGACAAATCGCCCTGCGCGGCTTTTTCTGTAACCGTAACAATTTTATCGACGGAATTTTTAATATCTCTAACCAAAACGTAGACGATAAACAAAATGAACGCCAACATTGCGGCAATTAAAAGCCCCATAATATGAACCAAATCTGCGAAACCGGAAAATTGTTTTTCTGAAGTTTCAACAGCTTTTTCTAATCCTTCGTTGCAGGATTCTAAATCTGCTTTAATTGAATCGTAAATTGCGTCGTAAGCTTTATCAACTTCGCTATCCATATACGCCACACTTTCAGCGCGGTTATTGGTTGAAACTAAACTTTCAAGTTGTGCAACTTTGGATTTATAATTTTGCCAAAGTACAATTTCATCGTTCAAAATTTTTAAATCGCCTTGCCGCTCCTCTTCGTCGTCGTAGTCGCTGGCTTCCAAAACTTTTTTGTAATTTTCAAAACCCGCGTCAATATCCTGCAAATTTTTATCAAGTTTTGCACGCCACGTCGAATTTTGATCTGTTCCCGCCGTGTTAATCAGAAAATAGGCGTTTCGCTGACAATCTGAAATATTGCCGGAAATTTCGGTTACCGTGAAATTTGAGTTGAGCCAATCGCGGACATTTGCGCTTTCGCCGCTTAAACTATTGAAGTAGTACAAGATGAACAAGCCAAACAGAGAAATCATCACAAAGACCGTACCAAATGCGCCGATTAATTTTTGAGTTACCGAAAGTTTTGACATGGTAAACACCTCATTTATATTTTTTTGGGGTGTGACGCGTTATAAAAAAATTTCTGTAACAAGCCGCGCTTAACTTCGCGCAGTTTTCCTATTAATTCGTTTCTATCAAAATTATTTTATCGAAAATGCTGAAGTACTCCCCTAATTTTTCCATCTGAAAATTTTTTACCGTCGTGATATAAATTATTTTCTCAAGATATGTTTTTGCATTTTAAAAAGCAGGTCGTTAAAATCTTTTTCGCGTTCCTCAATAATTGCGCTGTAATCGCGGCTGTCTCCTAAGTACGCCAAAAGACTATGGCGGCGCAAATCGTTAAACTGATTGTAAATTTCAACCGGAATATTAATATTTCTGTCTTCGATAAACGCCATAATTTCATTCATTGAAAAATTGAAAAGCGGCTCCGCCCAATGCATTAAAAAGGCGCGATCTTCAATTTTATTGCACTCAAAAATAACTTCCTGCAAATTGCGCTGAAAATCTTCGGTAACTTTGTAAAATTCGCTTTCAGTTGCAAATTTTTCCTGCAACTCGTTGCCTTTCTGCGCAGAAATTTTTTGATAAATAATGTGGCGTTCATTCAAATAGAAGTTGTCCACGTCTACTTTGTATTCAGTTAAAATTTCCAAAACTTTAATGGCAAGATCGCCCAAATTTCTCTCTAAACCGAATTCAATCAACGGCAAAAATTTTTTTTCAATGGCAAAACGCACCTTTTGCCAATCGTCGTACCACTTGTTATAATTTTCAATGTAGATATGATGCTTTTTGCAAACTTGTTCCAACTTACCGCGCGAATTCAACCTGAAATAATTATAATCGTCGTTCCAATCCATTAAATTTTCAACAACCGCCGTTACAAAATGCTTATTTTCGACGAAGAAATTTATTTTACTCTGCGCGTCCAAAATAATTTCAGCAAGATTTTCAGTAAGAAATTCAAAACTTACGCGGGGAGCATTTTCAATTTTTTCAAGTTCGATCAACGAATTTTTAAAGTGGTTAGCCTCGTAAATACGCGCCGCCAATTCATCAGCCTGCACCTTTACAGATAAAATTTCTTCTTTGGCGTCGTTAGTGTTGACTGTAAAACGGCGCGCCAAAACTTTTTGCCTTTCTTCCAGTAAAGCATTTTCGTCCTTCGTCAAATATTTCTTAATTGTATAATTTTCGCTAATTTCCTGCGTAATTTTGGAAATTTCGGAAATAATTTCGTCCTTCGCGTTTTCGTAGTCTTGCAACAGGGTAATCATTTCATTTGTTACGCTCAAAACGGCTTTATAATATTTTATTGGAGATTTATTAATAGCCGCCGTGTCGTACTTCGCAATAATTGCCGCCAAGTCTACAGGAATTTCAACATTTTGATTATTCATTCAGAATCCTCCAAAAATATTAATTTTGTTTAAATTTACGTCCGCCGCGCCGATAATTCGCCCCCCAATTTCTTTTTGTTCGCTGATAAAATTCAAAATTTGCGGGGTAATAACTTCGCCGGGATTTAAAATTGGAATACCCGGCGGATAGAAAGTAATTTCCTCTGCGCAGATTTTACCGATGCAATTTTCAATTTCCACAGCTTTACTTTCAGCGAAAAAAACTTCACGCGGTGAAATTTCTGATTGTGTAATTTCGTTAGGAATGGCGATTAACCTTTCAGACTTAGAAAAAAATTTTTTTTTAGTATCTAAACTTTTCAGCGCGTCAACTAACTTTTCAATCGTCGCGCAGGTGTCGGCGTAGGTTATCAAAAATAATAAATTTGCGGCGTCTGAAAGTTCACACTGAATTTTAAATTTGTGGCGAAGAATTTTTTCAGCGTCAATTCCGGTTAATCCCAAATTTTCAACGTTCACAGTAACTTTTGTTAAATCCATTTCAAAATTTGGTACGGCGTCAAAAGTTTTCAAGCCGTCGATTAAATTTATTTCTGCGCGAAGATTTTTAGAAAGTTGTACAGCCTGCGAAATTTTTTCAGGACTTTCTTGCATTTGGAGGCGTGCAATATCCAAAGACGCAAGCAACAAATAATTTGGGCTGGTAGATTGTAAAAGGCTTGCAGCGCGGCGGACTTTTTTAGAATCGAAATTTTTTACAAGCAACATTGAAGTTTGAGTGAGTGAGCCCAAAATTTTATGTGTAGACTGCGCGGCTAAATCTGCGCCCGCGTCCATCGCCGAAATTGGCAACTCTTGAGAAAATTTTAAATGTGCGCCGTGAGCTTCATCAACTAAAAGCAACATTCCTGCCGCGTGTAAAATTTCTGCGATTTTTTGAACGTCAGCCGCCACGCCGTAATAATTCGGTGAAGTCAAAATTAACGCCCGCGCCGTTGGAAATTTTTTAATTGCAATTTTCAAAGTTTCTACTGAAATATTTAGCGGTATTTGCAATTCGTTTGAAAATTCGACAGGCAAATAAATTGGAATTGCGCCGGATAAAATTAACCCCGCCATAACCGAACGATGAGAATTGCGCGGAACAAAAACTAAATCGCCCGCTTTAAGCGTTGCAAGAATCATAGTTTGAATCGCGCAGGTTGTCCCGTTGATAATAAAAAGGCAGTCATCAGCATTGAAAAGTTTTGCGGCTAAATTTTCAGCATCTTTAATGCAAGTGCGCGGGCTGTGCAAGTCGTCCAATTCTTCCATCAGTGAAACTTCCTGCCTTAAACCTTCAGCCGTTATCAAATTTTTTAAAAGTGAATGTGCGCCCAAACCCTGTTTGTGTCCCGGCGTATGAAAAGCAAGTGCGCCGTCATTTGAATAATTTTGCATTGCCGTTGCAAGCGGTGCATTTGAAATTTTTTCCAAATTTAAATCTCCTTACAAAAAATAAATCTTGACTAAGAACGATAAAACTAGAAGCCGTCAAGGATGACGGCTCGTCAACCCGCCGCGCGCAGGTCGCGTGATGCGACCGCACTTGCGCGGCTGTTTCTTTCTTTGCAAGGCGTTTCTTTCTTTGCGCCAAAGAAAGAAATGCCGTTTTAAATATAAAAAATTAAACAAAAAACTAAATAAAAAAAAGAGCCGGAAAAATTTCCCGACTCCAAATTTTCAAAAATTAATATTTTCGATTAAAAGCGACACTTGAACGCCCGAGCAGTGAATTTCCCAAATCATAGGAGCGGACGACGCTATTTTGACGCCGCGATTTATTGAGCCACGCCCGCGCCTTGTACATTACTTCTTTATCAAGCGTTTTAATTTCTTCGGCAATGGCTTTAAATTCCTCAAGTTGGCGGTAGTCTTTGGAAGGCAACGCCTCAATTTTTTCAATCAGCTGTGAACGTTGCGGAACCAACTCAAGGAAAGTATCAATATCTTGCCGGTCGATAAATTTCAGCAATTCCTTTGTAAGGGACAAATACGTTTTCCAAAGGTCTCTGGCGTCTGCCGTTACGTCATCTGCCATAATTTACACCTTCTTTTTGGCTTGAGCGCGTTCGATACGTGCCTTTTTCATTGCCTCCGCCCACGCGTCGCGCAGTTCTGAAATAATTTCCCGCGCCTCGTTCAATTTTGAAGTATCGCTTTTCATATTGCCTTCAACAAGTCTGTCGTAAACGTAATTGTACAACGGAAGCAGTTGATGCGAAATTTCATAATCCATATTCAGCGTTACGCGAAATTCTGAAATGATACGCTGCGCCTTTTGCAATAAAGTATTGGCTTCTTCGTATTTTTTTTCTTCTACAGCAACAGTGCCTTCTTCGATAAATTTCAAACAGCCGTTATAAAGCATAAGCGTCAACTGCTCAGGCGGCGCATTTAAAACTTGTTGCCGTCTGTATTCTTCCGCCGCATTTAACATATCGGCATCAGCCCCTTCCGCTAAAATTTTGTATTATTGAAATGCACTTGTAACATAATTGAGTTGCGATCCCAAAAGTGCCAATGAACTTTCCATTGCGTCATACTTTTTATAAAGTTTCGTTTCAAACGCCTGCATCATTTTCTTGAAGTTACTCATTTTAGTTTGAAGATCGCGCAGGAGGTTATTGAGTTCGCTGTCATCGCTAATTGAGGCGGTCGTACCTGAAACAGATTTGATACTCTTCATACTTGCCATAAAGACATCGCCGAGACGCTGTGCAATTCCGTTGTAAGAACTTCTTTCAACAGTTTTGGTAACGTCCTTGCCGTCTTCTTGAACAACTTGATATCCATCTTCATAGCGATTAGCTGACCAAATATATTCGCCCGTTCCATCACCGTTCGCATCAACTTTTTCTAGCTTATATTGTTTTTCGCCGCCGTCAAGCTTTGCAAAAACATTATAAACCGCGTCCGGATCATCGGCAATAGCAGCTCTAAGTTTGTCCGTGTCAATGGTAAGTTGACCTTTGAGACCGGTTGTAGAAATACCGATAGAGAAAATATTTTTGTACTTGCCGTTCACGCCGTCAACATTTTCAGAAACTGCGGAGCGTATTTCAGATATAACATCTCTCAAAGTTGAGTCGTGATAAAGCATACCGGCTTTGGCTTTTTCTTCCCACTTTTCAATTTGTTCATCTTTCATAGCTTCTTTTTGGCTTGCAGTGAGCGGTTTATAATCGCTATTGGGCTTTTCGTCGTACCATTCATAAAGCTTTTTCAAAAGTGCGTTGTATTCGTCAACGAAGGATTGAACATTTTTAACGATTGATTCAGCGTCTTGGGTAACAGTAACGGAAACTTTTTGACCTTCAGTTACATTAGACAAATTATAAGTTACGCCGTCAACTGAAATTGTGTTTGAATCCAGCGTGTATTCTACGCCGTCGATTTTTGCAGTTGAATCTTTACCGGTTTGAACTGTATCTTTACCCTGCGTGAAAGTTAAAACATCGTCAGAAATGGCACCATTTTCAGATCTTCTCAAGCCGAGTGAATTAAAGAAATTCGCCGCCGCTTCCGAACTATCGCCCGTTCCAAGTTTAATAGTGATGTTATTCGCAACGCCGCTATTTTTATTGTAGAAAGTGAATCTGTTTTGAACAGAATCGTAATTTGCGCGGACGTTCAAGCCCATGCTGTTAATTTTTGAAGTTAAATCGTTGAAAGTGAAACCGTTCAAAAGTTCTCCGTAAGTTACGGAAACATTTTGCGAACCGTTATTTGAAATTTCCATTCCGGTAGTTGGTTTCTTTGCTGTTACAGTAATATTATAATCTGAAGAAGTGGCTTCATTTACTTCAAAATTAAGAGCTTTAGTCTCACCTATCGGATTACCTTCATCATCTAACTTTACTATTGTTCCCACTGCGTTTTGACCGGTTGCAATAGTTTTAGAGGTAGTAAAATTATAACTATTGAACTTTCCATTAGCAAATAGAGAACTTGTCAAATATTCAATCAAACTGTCATTATTATCACTACGAAGAATGCTTAAAGTGTCATCAACATCACTGACATACAATGTAATGTCAGAATCTACTGTAGTATTCTTAATTGAAATTCCACCTGATGTATCTATACTTGCCTCAAGCGTCAATTCATTCTCTTTAAATTGTTCATTAATAGTATCTAATAAATCTCCAACTTTACCATTTAAATCAGCATATGTAAGACTTATCCCTGCCTCTTTTGTACCGTCACCAAAATTAAAGGTAATTGCGTGGTCAGTTTGTGATGTGTATGATGCCACTGCATCCGAAATTTTGGAATTGTTAAGTACATATGAAAGATCTGTGTCTCTACTAGATGCCCTATTAGATCCTGTGGAACTCACCGTTTGGGCTATGCTGTTAATTACAACTTTATAAGTACCCGTCTCGGCGTCCGGCGTTGCGCTTGCAACAACTACATCTGAATTATCAGTTGCAAGAAGACCATTAACGCCATCATTGATTGAAAACGCAAATGCAACATCACTTGCATTATAATTTGAATTAGAATCTGTTTTCTTATTTTGATTATCAATCGTAATTGTATTACCGTCTGATTTTGTAAGAGTAGTAATGTCGTTATTGTCTGATACAGATGAAAACAACAAGCTTGAAAGTTGGTTTTTGTACTCTGAATCACTATTCAAAGGTGTAAGCGTTTGCCCGATAAGATACGCGCTTGACGCAAGAGCCCCAACTTCAACATAATGTGTCATAGTGGCGGCGTTGGCGTTAGCCGTTGCCGTTACGACATTAGAATTAGCACTTGCTGCCGAACGTGCATTCATATTGGAAGACATTTTGTATTTAGACAAAGTTGACGCGTTAAAAGTTTGAACTTCGTTGTAAACGTTAAGATATTCGGTTTTTTTCCATTCGTTTTTGGTGTACTTTTGTTGCATCTTGTCATATTCGCTTTGTTTGCTCAACATTCCAACTTTAACCATTGATTCAACGTCGAGCCCTGATCCTGACAAGCCATAAATTCCATTAACGCCCATTATAATCATCCTCCTTGAAAGTGGAGCGTAAATTTAAAAATAAGCGTCAAGAGTTTCCAACTTGACGCTCAATGCAGATATGACGCTTGAGACAAATTGCAAATTAAATTCGCAATTCCTCAAATTTAATTAAGCATTTTCATCAATGAAAGTGCCAAGGAAAGCGTCCATCCAAATTCTTCCTTTGACAATGTTTTTAACCATTTCTTCCGGCGGCAATTCTTTAATAACTTCGTTAGTGTCCTTGTCAACTAAAGCAACAGAGAACATGCCGGCTTCCTTGTGATAATTGAAGTGAAGGTTAGCATTTGCATTTCTCATAACTTTGTTGAGCTCTTGTGTAATTTTTTGGACAGTGTCTTCGTCAACCGGCTTTTTAAACTGAACATTAACATCATCTGCCGGTTTTTTGGCAGCATCGGCATCCGTTTGAATACCTTTTGCGTCCATAACGAGACGCGATTGTGAATTTTCCACCGTCGCCGCAGGCGCGTCAAATGCTTGTGCATTTTGTTGTTGTTGTGCGCCCTCACGACTTGCAGCGTTGTACTTTTCAGCCGCGTTTACCACGACCGCCGCCGAAACGACATCTTGCAGCTTCCCTACCATTTTTTCCATCCTCCTTAAAATAATGCCACTCGAAATCTGCGGTTGTAATACGAAGTTTGCCGCCATTTCTAATTGGCGTTTTATTTCAGGGGCAGTGCGCTATGAAGGTCTACATCTCCAAGTTGCGTAGCCGCCCTCTGATTTTCTTCCTGTATCGCCCGATAAATTTCGCCGCGATAAATTTTAATATCCTTTGGTGCATCAATAGCAATTCGCACGTTCTCTCCCTGAACTTCAACGACATTTATGACGATTTGGTCGCCAATCATAATTTGTTGGCGGGGCTTTCTCGTCAAAACGAGCATCTATTTGACCTCCTTCTTTGCATCAGGGAAAAGACGTTCTTTGGTTGTATAATTGGATTTTTCCAATACAATTTGCTTAGCCTTCATATTTTTTGTATTGATAATGACCGGCGCAAGCAAATTTGTTGTCATATAACGAATACTGAAATTGGGAATTGTGATCAGCGTATAATATAAAACTTTGTCCTTTTCGTTGATGTCGAGCTCTTTTAAAGTTTCGTCATCAATTTCAAAAGTATAATTCGGAAAGAACAAGAAAGGTATTGTAAGCAAAAAAGCCAAGTCCGGCGATTTCAAAGACTGCATGAAATAATATGGTGTCTCTTGATCATACGGCAAAATTATAAATTCATGCTCCTCTTCAAACGCGGGAATACCATTTTTGAATTTTACTATACGTTTCTCATCAATTTCAAGCTCCCCGAATCGGCTGGTATTAATTTTTCTCATAAATCCTGCCTCCATTGCTAAAATACAGATTTTTGAGATTCAATGCAAGCAGCTTGCCGAAAAATTCAACTCAAGCGTAAATGTCATATTCGTTCATAGTCACCCAACGCTGAATGGAGCCTTTGTTTTTAAGATATATTTCAAAAATTCCAGGCGTGTAGTGAATTTCTGCGGACGGTTCAGTTTCAATTTCCGCCGTAACGTCGCCGACTTCAGGTTCTCCGATGATTCTTGAAGGAGTAACAGTGAATATTGGACCGTCCATCAGCTCGAATTCAACCATAGTTTCCGGCGGGTCGGCGTGAATTTCCTGCATAATCTGTTGTTTAATATCGTCGCCGGGCTTGCCGCCATTTTCAGCGCGTTCCCATGCAATTTGAGTTGTTCGGGATCTGTTGGCGCGAACGTCAGATAAACCTTTTCTTCCAAAGTCACCAATTAAATCTGTTAAATTTTTTGCGCCCCATGACTTGCGGCTTGGATAATTATCCATATTAATTGAAACTTGCGTTGCGGCTTGATTTGATTTACCGAGTTCTAATTCAGTATGAACTTCAGCGGGAACATATTTTGCCCTATCGATTTTACCATACTGAATTCTTAAATCAGTTTGCGGCAATTCATGCCTAACATTTAATCTCAACATTTGCATTGTTATTCCCTCCTTTCGTCAAAAAATCCTGCCTAGTTTATAAAAAAATTTATAAATAATCTGCCAAAGATTGGGGCAAGACTCTGCCGCCCAATGAAAGGGCAAGATTATAAATTGTCGTGTATTCCATTAATTTTGTTGCAAGTTCTTCAACGTCTGTACTGCTAATATCGGTAATATCGCCGGTAATAATTGCGCTTTGATTATCAAGCATTTCTTCAACATTTGTGTAAAGTTGAAGACGCGCTCCCAAAGTTGTTTGAGCGACATTCAAAGTTGCGTGCGCCACGTCCGCCAAAGTTATTCCGTCGGAGCTAAGCCAATGAGCGTCGCAGGCGTCGGTTTTATTATAAACCGTGATAACATTGTTGAGCATTGCGGTACCGGATTTTTCATTTCCTGACCATTCGTCATCAAAAATATCACAACCAAATAAATCTTGACCTGTAACGTTGACAATATCGCTGCGCGTATCTGTAGGACCATTCAGCTTAACCATTGAAATATGATTGTTATCGCCGCTGTAGGTTACAATTTTTTGCATAATCGTCGTAAACTTCAAATTTTTAGTTTCGTCGTTCATAGT
Organism: uncultured Selenomonadales bacterium; assembly: GCA_937877565.1. GTDB lineage: Bacteria > Bacillota > Negativicutes > Selenomonadales > Selenomonadaceae > Quinella. The sequence continues at coordinate 28,370 of CALFJB010000097.1, forward strand.
GACATCAATTCCATTTTCACTGGCGGAATCTTTGATAACGCCGCGATTTGTGAAATAGTCACTAACCATAACGGAGGCGAAGTCTGAACATTTTGCAACGGCGGCTTTAACTTCGTCAAGGCTTACGCCGTCGATTGAGTCTGCAATTTCAGCAATTCGAGTATCAGAATTTTCAACTTCGTTTACACGTCTTAAAGCGCGTCTTAAATCGTTGTCTGTGCTTGTACCATCATTGACAGCCGCTATTGCGTCAACGTCGGCATTTTTCGCTGTGTTTAAAGCGTCCGTTTCAGACATTCTAAGATCAGCAACGGCGTATTCGCTTTGATCAACGTCGGTAATATAATCATTGCCGGCAGCGATTAAATCTTTATAACCGTCGTCAACAAATTTTTTGGTATACAAAAAGCCGCTGTTTGTATCAAGGTAATAAGTACCTCCCGCGTCATCTTCAAGCGTCAACATTTGATAAAGTTCAGTATTGACGTTGCCGCGTGTACCTTTGAAAAATTCAGCTTGTTTAGCGTCAAGATTTTTAGCCAAACCGCGTTCTTGATTATCGCTGGAAATTGTGAAAGGCTGCGTAGTGTCTTTTTGTCCGGCGAAAAGAAAACGATCGCCAAGTTGATAATTTGAATCTGCGATTAATTCTTCAAGGCGGGCGTTCATTTCTTTAGCTATAGACTTTGCGTCTACTTCTGAAAGATAAGTATTTGCCGCCTGATTTGCCTTTGTTACAATTACGCCGACATTGTCAGCCATATTGGTAATAATGCTGTCAGAATTTTTCATCCACGAATTTGCAGTTTGAACATTTGAAGTATAAGTATCGTTTTCGTTTTGGGTAAATTCGTAGCGCATCAAATTTGCGTAACCAACAGGATCATCACTGCCACGATGAATTTTGGAACCGTCAGCTTGTTCAAAAAGATTCTGTTGTTTGGCGTAAGTTCGATTTAAAGCGTTTTTATAGTTGTATAAAAAGTGTATGCTACTCATACGAACAGCCATATTAATTTCTCTCCTTCCTTTCTAGGTATTAGGTTTTAGGTATTAGGTTTTAGATAAATCCCCTAACACCTAACCGCTAACACCTAAATTATCTGCCGACGACGCCGGTATTATTTACAAGGCGATCTAAGCAGTCATCCATTGCACTAAGACAACGTGAACAAGCTCCGAAGCCTTTTTGGTATTTAATCATATCAGCTAATTCTTCGTTCCAGTCAACGCCGTTAGTAGCGTCACGCCAATTTTGAATTTGATCCATGATTAAAGCCTGTTCAGAAATATTTGTATCCATAGCTCTTGAGGCAACGCTCAATTTTGTCATTTCAGATTTATAGTAAGCATTTAAACCAAGCCCGCCAAGTGAATTAACAGTTTTTTGAACGTCAGCATATTTGGTAATTGGCAGGACATTAGATCTTCCGGCTGAAACAATGTTATCATATGACATATTGAAAAGTTCGCTCATGTAAACGGCGTTTGTACCGTCTGCAGTGCGCCCTGCAAAGTCTATCAAATGATCTTGAACATCTTCATCAGTCATAACGGAAGTATAATTTTCGCTCCTGTCGTAAGCCGTAGCTGCTGCAACGTATTTATAGCCGCCGGTTTCTTCAAAGTCAGCATTTGTAGCCAATGCGCCAAGAATTTTAACGCCGGACAGTTTAAGAATTTCGCCTCTGTCGTCTTTTCTTAAAACGCCGGTAGATTCACGAATTGTAAGATATGTATATTTATTAACTTCGTCGTAGTTATAAATATATTCAACGCCGGTTTCGCCGAAGAAATTTTTGGTATCGGGAACGGCAATAGGTTTACCGTCGCTGTCGTACTTTGTATTTCCGTGATCGTCAGTTGCTGCGCGAGTATTTCCAACTAAATCATAGCCTTGTTTATGTTGGTCGTTAAAAGTCGTCATCATAAACGCGCCCATATTCGCCACGTCTTCAATATAATGGCGACATTGCTCAATAGCGTCAAATTCTGCGCGAAGCTTGCCGGTTTCAGGCAAGAAATTAACTTGACTTTCACGAATGCTAACAGAGTAATCAATAACGCCGTAATCTACGCCGTATTCTGAACTGTTGACGCCTTTTGCGTAGTCAAGATGCAACCTGTCAACGCCGGAAATTAAAGTTATACCGCCGCAGTGAATTTCATACGCGCCAAATTGATTTTCATGAACGCCAATATTAATATATTCAGAAAGTCTGTCAGCAAGTAAATCGCGTTGGTCGCGCAGGTCGTTAGCATACGCGCCGCCGGATTCTCTTGCTATGATTGTGCGGTTAATATTAACTATGTCCTCCATAATTTGGTTAATATCGCTTACGTGAATTTCCATTTGGTCATAAATATCTTTAATTTGGTCGCGCAGTTGTACGCCTGCAGTTTCCAAAGTGTCAGCATAAGCCTTGCCTTTTTCAATAACTGCGGTACGTGCAGCAGAATCTGATGCGTTGGAAGAAAGATTAACCCACGCCTTGTAAAATTGTTGCAGTGCGTCTTCAATTCCGCTTTGATTTGTGTCATTAAAAATAGCCTCAATTTTATCAAAATTTTTGGCGCACATATCGTAATAGCCTTCTTTGGCAGTTTCGGAACGAAATTGAACATCTGCATAAACGTCACGGGCGCGGGTAATAGACATAGCGTCAACGCCCGTACCTATTGCAAGACCGTCGCGGTATTCGGCTTTCGTTGCGGCGGGGTTGACAGTTTGCCGCGAATAACCTTCGGTATCTGCGTTTGTTATGTTGTGTCCGACGGTGTTTAATTGCATTTGGTTGATATAAACGCCGCGAACCATTGTATTTAATCCTGTAAAAGTTGACATAATCGCCGGCTCCTTTTCTAAATATTGGCGTCGAAGAGCCGACGCCCGCTTTGACTGCCGGTTTCCGCCGCCGCGCCATAAGATACACTTGTTGACGTTTTGGACATTACATTTAAATTAAACTCCACAAATTTTTTGCCGTTATCGGTTAAAATTTTTAGAGTTTTGATTGTACGTTGAAGTTTTCCCTGAAGTTCGTTATTTGATTGCAAAAGGCGTTTCGCCACGTCCTTTTTAACGCCGTCTTCTTGTGCGTCGATGAAGTCGCCGAAATTTTTAAATTTCATTCTGTCAAGGAACATTCTTGAACGCACGGAATTTTTTGACAGTTCAGCAATGACGGGCTCAATTTGCCCTGCAACCTGTGACATATTCAGCGAATTTTTTTTGATAGTTTCAGTCAAATCGGCGAACAATTTCAGCAGCCGATTGCAAAATACTGTTTGCTCCCGCAAAAGAATAATCGTCTCTTCCATTATCCACCTCGATTGTCATTTTGCCTTCAAAGTTTCAAGCTTGGTAGTCGAATTTCTTTTGATGAGTGACGATAGCCCCTTTGTTGCCGTAAGTTGGTTCAATGAACGCGCCGCCCAATCGATTAAGTTTAAAAGTTATGGCGTCCAGTGCAGTTTGAGCAAGAATTTGATTATTTTCGCTGATTTTCAAAGTGCGATTTACATTTTGCGTAAGTTTGCTGTGAATCTCCATAAGTTTTTTTGTAACATATTGCGTTGGAGCGGTTTTATAAAAATCTTCAGCCTTTGTGTTGGAGCTTACTTTGGGATTGTCCTTTGAAAGTTCCAGCAGAATTGCGCCGCGTTGTTGTTCAAGTTTTTGAATTTTTGCAGCGATAATTTGTTCTTGATCCAAGATTTTTGATAAAGCGTCCATATCCACAATAACAAGGGCATCGCGTTTTTTTTCGCCAAGATTTGCAAGGTCGTCATAAACTTTACAAATTTTGTCTAATACTTCAATTAATTGTTGCCACATAATTTGCGCCTCAGAAACGGCTTAAAAGCATACTTGCCGCGATATTTGACGCTTCAACATGATAATTGCCGCTTGAAATTTTTTGTTCAAATTCAGCAACTTTATCTTGTCTAACTTCAGATTCGCCGCGCAATTTCTGCAAAATTTCGCTGAAACTTTGGGCTTGATTCGACAGCGAAAGTTGATCACGTTTTTGGACGTTACGGGCATTAGTAGCCGCGTTTGCATAGCGCGTAGCAACTACCGCGTTTGAGCTGTAAATATTCGCCATCGAATTTAAGTTGTTGACAATCATGACATTCACCACCTGTGATTTACTGTTGGTTTGATTATACCGAAATTTTTATTTCGTTTAATAACATATCGAAAAAAAAAGCGGGACACTTAAGCCCCGCAAGTGCATTCATTTTTTATCTTTTGTTTCATTCGACGGCGTCAAAAATTTCATCTCTGCCAATGTACAGGTAGAAAGTTCCAACGTTCGCCAAAATTTTTATAACGCCGAAACTTTTTTCAGTTTGTCCGAAACGTGGCGGTTCCAAGTCTTCTTCTATTCCAAAAATTGTTGCTATTTTCACGATTAAAAGCCCCGTTACAACGTTTAAAAGTTCCGACACTGCGTCAAAATCTTCATCCAGTGAATCCAGTTTAAAATGTTCGTAGTTTTCGGCAAGCTCGTGAAAAATTTTTTTCTCCGCCAATACGCCGACTACAAAATTTATTTTACCGTCAATTTTTACGCTCGCGCCGAAGTTTGCATTTGGCGGCAATTCAACCGCTGAATCTATTTCAAATTCAGTTTCCAAACTTTCTATCACAAAATCTTGAAAGCATCTGAAGACATTAAAAGCCAATGAATAATCCAGTTGCATAACTTCGCGCAGGTCTTCATAACAAGCAGCGAATTTTTCTTCTTGAGATTTATTCATTACGCCTCGCCGTCCTCGTTAATATCTTGTAGAGTTGCCTCCTCTTCTTCAGCTTTTTTCAGATTTTTAATTCTGACTCTGCGAATTGTTTCGACGGCACGGACAATTTGTTCATGCGTGTACGGTTTTTGAATAAAATCTATTGCGCCCATTTTGAGTGTCTGCATTAATTTTTGAGGCGTTCCTGCAGACGACAACATTACTACCGGTACAAGCGGTGTAAGTTCGCGTATCGCTTGCAGTGCTTCAATTCCGCCAACTTCCGGCATGACTATATCCAAAATAATTCCGTCCGGCTCATGTTCCAAGTCAAATGCAATGGCTTCTTTGCCGTTTGACGCTTCCACAACTTCGCAGCCAAGTTTTTCAAGTTCATCGCGCAGTTTCTTTCTTAAAAGTTTTGAATCGTCAACAATTAAAAGCCGCATTTGTTTATCGTTAATCAATTTGATTGGTGTACCTGTTGAAAATTGTTCGACATGATTTTCAGATGAATTCATTAAGCATCCCTCCTGCAATTCCAATGTAAACTTTCTGCAATTCTATCATTCACTCAAATTTTGTGTCAAGGTAGAATTTAATTATTTGCGGGAACTTTCATTTTAAAAATTATCGCCGAGCTTTTTATATTTGTGATTCAAAAATTATTTCAAAATATAATTTAAATTCGGCGAAAAATCCTGCGCGAGTGTACAGGCTCAATATTTTTACAAAATTTTAATTAAGCGTTTGCGGGAACTTTCACTTCAAAAATTATTAGCCGAACTTTTTATATTTGTGATTCAAAAATTATTTCAAAATATAATTTAAATTCGGCGAAAAATCCTGCGCGAGTGTACAGGCTCAATATTTTTACAAAATTTTAATTAAGCGTT
>CALFJB010000098.1 GCA_937877565.1 uncultured Selenomonadales bacterium
ATTTTTAATAATTAAATTAGCAATTTCGTCAGACCCGACCGCCGCTTTAATCGCAGAAAATAAATCGCCGTGATAACATTCCTCCAGCAAGTGCGCCACCACTTCAGTATCAGTTTCCGAAATGAATTTGTGCCCCTTAGCAATTAAATCTTCCTTAAGTTTCAAATAATTTTCTATAATACCATTATGAACGACGAAAAAATTACCGTGGCAATCAGAATGAGGATGAGCATTAGTATCAGAAGGTCTGCCGTGAGTCGCCCAACGCGTATGCCCAATTCCAATCGTACCGACCGGCAAATTATTTTTCAGTTTTTCTTTGAGAGAATCAAGCCGCCCTACAGCTTTTTCAACAAAAATATTATCGCCGCAATTTACGGCAACACCCGCTGAATCGTAGCCGCGATATTCTAATTTCGTTAAACCGTCCAACAAAAAATCAATGGCTTTTTTTCCGCCAATATATCCAACAATTCCGCACATATTGAAAAAAACACTCCTAAAAATCATTTTACAGCAATAAAAAAACTTGCCGCCAAATTCAAGCAGAATCTATAAGACTGAAATTTATACAAAATAAAATAAAAACGTCATTTCTGTAAGTTTGCTGAAATTATAAGACAGATTAGAGGTTTTGGCAAGCAAATAATAATCTTTCAAATATACTGCTGAAAATAAAAAACGCCGACTTTTCATCGGCGCAGGTAAAATTTTTTGCGAATTAATCTTTATTCTTTTTCTTAGCTTTCTTTTGAGCGTCTTTGATACTTTTTTCAGCGGCAGCGTCAAATTTTTTGTAAAAATCTTCGCAAGCTCTGCCGTAGTCTTTAGAATTTTTACCAATACCGCCGCCTTGAGTTGTAAGGACGTAAACTAAATCGCCGGTTTTGGCGTCGAAAACTTGAAAGAAAAATTGCGGCTTTTTATTGTTGTTAGCAGTTGTAACAATAACATAGGCGTCCGCGTAATTTCCAACGCTTGCGCTGTAAGCCTTGCGGGCGTCTTCCTCTTGCAAAGATTGAATGTCAACGCCGCTTTCTCTTCTGATATTCGCTGCAATTTCGTCATAGGAAATGACGTAGCAACGCGCAACTTTGCTGGCGTCATAAATTATTTTGGTAAATTCTTCAACGGTCGGTTCAGCGTCTTCACTTTTGTAATGCATTGGAAGTGCAACCGCCAAACGCTTAATTGATGCAATGTCTGCATCTTCGGGCATGTCTTCTTTGTACGCGGCAAAAACGACGGTTGAAGTTAGCATTACTGCCAACATTAAAAGGGTTGCGAAAATTTTTTTCATAACTTTTTCCTCCAAATTATTCTAAACATTTATAGACAAACGCGGCAAGCGCGGCACCTACCAAAGGTCCAAAAATAAATACCGGCAAAACTTCAAGCGGCGCACCATTTCCGCCCATTGCACAAACTACCGCAGGACCAAACGAACGCGCAGGATTTACCGAAGTTCCAGTTAAACCAATTCCCAAAATGTGAACGCCGACCAAAGTTAAACCAATTACCAAGCCGCCAAAGGAGCCGTGTTTGGCTTTATCTGAAGTCACGCCCAAAATATTTATTACAAAAATGAACGTCAAAATAATCTCAACCATTAAACCGGCAACCGCACTGCCATGAACTCCGGCAAGTCCATTCGTTCCAAGTCCGCCCGTCATATCAACAACTTGCCCTGAAACAAAAATTATTGCCAAAATTTCCGCGCCAATAAACGCGCCTATGCACTGCGCGATAACGTAGTAAACGAAATCTTTTGTAGTCATTCTGCCGCTTAAAAGTACGCCCAATGAAACGGCGGGGTTAATGTGACAGCCGGAAATGTTGCCAATAGAATAAGCCATTGCAACAATCGATAAACCAAATGCAAACGCCGTTAAAATGTAGCCGCCACCCAAAACTGCGTCGCAACCTACAAGCATTGCAGTTCCGCAACCTAAGACAACCAAAGTCATTGTTCCAATACATTCAGCGATGTATTTTTTCATTTCAAATTAAACCTCCAATAGTCAGATAATATTAGCTTTAAACGCCCAACAATCTGTGACTAATCAACGCCGCTCTTACAACGTCCAAATGTTGCGGCTCAATTTCACTTAAAGGCATTCTGACATTTCCAACATTCCAGCCCAAAAGTTTCATCGCCGCCTTAACAGGAATTGGATTCACTTCGCAGAAAAGCGCGTCAATTAAATCGCTATAGTCAATCTGTAATTTCGCCGCCGCCTCAACTTTACCTTCAAAATAAAGTTGGCAAATTAAATGTGTATCCTTCGGCGCAACATTCGACAACACAGAAATAACGCCTTTGCCGCCAACTGACAGAATTGGAATAATTTGATCGTCGTTGCCGGAATAAATTGTTAAATCTTCGCCGCAAAGTCTGCGCGTTTTTACAATTGAAGATAAATCGCCGTTAGCCTCTTTCGCAGCAACAATATTTTGATGTTTGCAAAGTTCGGCGTAAGTTTCCGGCTTGATATTAACGCCCGTGCGACTCGGCACGTTGTAAACAATCATTGGAAGATTTACGGCGTCCGCAATTTTCGTGTAATGGGCGATTAAACCTTTTTGAGTACACTTGTTATAGTATGGCGTAACTAAAAGTAAACCGTCCGCGCCAACTTCTTCGGCGTACTGCGAAAGTTGAATTGCATAATCAGTATCGTTTGAACCTGTACCGGCAACAACGGGGATTCTTTTATTGGTGTGTTCAACTGCAAATTTAATGGCGGCTTTGTGTTCTTCGTCGCTCAAAGTTGCAGATTCGCCGGTTGTACCCGTGATAATAATTGCGTCAGTACCTTCTGAAATTTGATTGTCGATAATTTTTCCAAGTTCGGCAAAATTTATATTGCCCGCGTCGTCAAACGGCGTAATAATTGCTACGCCCGCGCCTGTAAAAATAGTTTTTTTCATATTAGCCCTCCTGTGTTTGTTTTAAGATATTCAAGGAATTGCATAAAGTACCAATTCAGTATCCGATGCCAATGCATATTTACGAAGATAAAATTTATAATCTAGATTGAGATTTTTGATAAATTGCGGCAACGTGATTAAATCTTCAGTTTTATGGTAAGCGCAAATTGCAAGTGTAGGAGCATATTTTTTGATAGTTTCAACCGCGCCTTGTAGTGCAGGAAGTTCCGCGCCTTCAACGTCCATTTTTATAAAACTGATTTTTTCTCCGCCGGTAATGTTGTCAACGGTATCAGCATTAATTTTAATTTTTCCATCTTCAGAAACAGACGAACCAAAATTATTTGTATCTGAAAAATTTAAAGTAGTTTTTTCGTTCCAAACGCCGCAATTTATCGCTACAACGTTTTGATAATTTTTTTCTTGAATAAATTTTTCAAGTGCGGCAAAATTCATGGGGTCTGCCTCAACGGCAAAAATTTTTTCATAGTTGCCGCCGCTCCAATTAATAAAACCTTCGACAGTATCTCCGTTAAATGCACCACAATCAACATACCCCCCCCCCCAATTTGGCGTCAGGACGCCATTTGTTATCTCATTGAAATATTGATCGGGGCGGTACGTTTCAAAATTATAGGCTAGATCATGCGTAATTTTTAATTTTAAAAATTCTATCATCGTTTGCTTTGAAAATTCATCTGCAAGCCAATAAAAAGTTTCGGAGAATTTTTCACGATTAGCTGAAATGTATTCGTAATTTAAATTTTTTGAATTAAATTCGTAACTGAAGGCGTACTTTATAATTCGATTATCTTTCATAAATTTATATGCTCTGCTGTTTGAACCATCGTCTGTAATTGCAAGGATGAAAATATATTTTTCGGGAGTAGTTGCAAGTTCGTCAAAATTGTAAACGGGGCGTCCGAGATAAGTTTTATTTGGCTTGTAGTATTCGCCGTCACGAGCATAGCCGGAAACTTCGACGCCATGAGATTTTAAAACTTCTGTAACGTGTTTTGCGGTTACGCCCGCGCCAAAAACTATTACCGGCAAATTGTGATTTTTAATTTTTTTGCAAATTTCAGGGCGAACATCTTTCAGAGTTTGCAATTCTTCAAGAGCTTTTTCAAAATTCATCTAAATTCTACCTCCAATTTATTTTGAATTGTAATCAACTTTTTTGCTCGGCTGTAAATCTTTGAGCGGCGAATTTACAAATTGAAAAATTGCATCGGAAGTAACTTTGTAATTGTCCAAAAATGCAGAGTGCCACGCCTTCGGTACAACGCACAGCCTGGAATTTTTTAACATTTGATGAGCCTCTAACACCGTGATAATTGGCGCGTGGTCGTCTTCGTCGCCAACAATTAAAAGTACAGGGCAGTTAATCGCGCCAAAAATTTCTTTGCCTACGCTCATATTGTGCCAAAATTTCATATAGCTATCAAAAAATTCCTGCCAACGTTCCGGCTCCGGCATTATCGTTTTTTCATATTCGACAAATTCAGAATCAATTTGCGCCAAGTCTTCAATTTTTGTACTGTCAGGAAAATATCCCGCCTTTAAAGTTCCCGCGCCTATTGCAACAATTCTTTCGACTCGCGCAGGATACATAGCCGCCAATTTGTAAGCAGTATACGCGCCGTCGCTGAAACCTATAATTTGTACCGGCTCTTGAGAAATTGTATTTAAAACCGTCAAGGCGTCGTTTGCTTTTTGTTCGTAGGTAAGCGGCGAATGTCCAATTTCACTGCGTCCGTGCCCGCGTGTTGACATTAAAATTACTTTGTGATTTTTTTGGAGTTCGTCAATAAGTTTGCCCATTTCGTAGGGACTACCGACGCCGCCGCCGTGCAAAATTAAAATTGGCTCGCCTTTGCCGTAAACTTCATAATAAATTTTGGCGTCCGCCGTTTTAACATAATTTCCGGCTTTCAAATTGTCGCCGTAAGGAGTTTTCACGCCTTTAGCGTCGCCTTGCATAAAATAACGCGTCGCGTCAGCCGTACAACTGCCGCCAATTAAACTCAAGCCAAGCAAGCCGATTAAAATTTTTTTCTTCATAATAAGCCCCCTGTTAATTTTTGGTGTAAGTTTTACCATTGTAAATTCTAATGCGGAATTTATCAAATTTTTCATTGACAATACTTTTAGTGGCGTCGAAATTTTCAGTTTGAATATCCATTAAATCCAAAATCGTATGAATAAGAAAATCTGTACGGTAGGGATTATCAGCCGAATTTTTCAGCGCGGTGATTTTTTCAGGATACATTTCACGGAAACTTTTTGAAGTCCAAACAAGCATAGGAGTTTCAATCATGCTTAAATTTCCAATTTCTTCAACCGAATGTCCGGCAAAATTTCTCCCGTTTTCGTAAACTTCCTCGCCGTGATCCGAAATGTAAATTATCAGCGCGTTTTTATCCTCGAAACGTTTAAAAATTTCGTCCAAAATAAAATCTGTGTACAAAATGGCGTTGTCGTATTCGGCGGCGGCTTGTTTGGCAGTTTCTGTAGGTTTATCTTCGTCAGCAGCGGTAAATTTTGAAAATTCAGCGGGGTAACGTTCGTTATAAACAACGTGAGAGCCGTACAAATGCAGTACATAAAAATTTTTATTTTGAGCTTGCGAAATAAAATTATCCAGAATCGGTAATAATACGCCGTCAAAATCTCTAGATAAAAGCGTCGTATTTTTCTTGGATGACTTTTCAGTAAAATATTTTTCGTCGCAACGTTCAGCGTAAATTTTATCCAAATTGCCTAACCAGCCTATTGGACTTTGATTTGAGATCCACGCTGTATGATAACCTGCACTGCGCACAATGTCAAAAATATTGCTGTTGGTATACCAAAGTTCGTCGGAGTCTTTTTTTTCGGCGAATGTAAAAATTAGTTTCATAGCCGCTGAAGTGTCATTTGCACAGGCGATAACGTCATTAAATTTAAAAAGTTCGCCGCGCTCGTAACGTTTAACTGCAAGCGGAGTATTTTTCAAATTGTAGCCGTAAATTTGCATATGGTTTCTAGTTTCAGATTCACCAAGTACAAAAATCACGTAGGGAATTTTTGAATTGTTTGAAATAATTTTTTCGTCTTGAGCGTCCATTTCTGCAAAAATTTCATCTTCATTGTTGGAAATTTTTATGGCGGTGTAAATGCTGTGTACATTTCTGCCAAAAATTGTATCGTACTGAATAATCATCAGAAAATAAAATACTATTCCATTAACCGCAAATAAAATTACCGGCAAAAACATTATCATCAAAGAAAAGCTGATTCTGCGTAAATTATTTTCAGACAAATTTTTTAAAATTGAACGAAATTTTTTTATGGAAGTACCAATTAGAAAAAACGCCATAATTATTGCACAAATTATTTTTGGCGTCAGTATGTATGCTTGAAAAAATTCTTTTACCGTAACAGGATTTGTACCCAGCACAATTTCTATCAAATGCCCGTGCAAAATTACGCCGAATGTATAAATTAAAAAGGCGTCCACTACAAACGATATTGCGAAGCCAATCAGAATCAATATCTGAAGGAAAATTTTTGTACGCGGAAATTTTGCCAGAACAAAATGAATTATCAAGCAGAAAGTTAAAATACCGACTGCGCCAAAATAAAATGCAATCATATTGCTGTAAAAAAATTCTTCAAAATCATCTTTTCCAAATAAAACAAAAGTTTGAATAACCGGAGTAATATTCAAAATCAGCAAAATAAAAAATATCCAGCCGTCAACCTTGATGAAATTTCCAAAAATATTTATCAATTTATTCATAAAATCCCTAAAACTTAACCCCTAATGTATGGTTTATTATTGTAAATTCTTAAACGAAATTTATCAAATTTTTCATTGACGATACTTTTAGTGGCGTCGAAATTTTCAGTTTGAATATCCATTAAATCCAAAATCGTATGAATAAGAAAATCTGTACGGTAAGGATTATCAGCCGAATTTTTCAGCGCGGCAACTTTTTCAGGGTACATTTCACGAAAACTTTTTGAAGTCCAAATAATAAAAGGAATTTCAATCATACTGCGGCTACCGTTTTCTTCCGGCGTAGGTCCGGCAAAATTGTTGTCGTTTTCATAAATTTCTTGCCCGTGATCTGAAAAATAAATTACCAGCGCGTTTTTATCTTCAAAGCGTTTAAAAATTTCGTCCAAAATAAAATCTGTGTACAAAATTGAATTATCGTATTCGGCGGTAATTTTTTTCATTTCGTCGGTAGATTTATTTTCGTCATCAGCAGTAAATTTTTCAAATTCGGCGGGATAACGGTCTCTGTAGTATTGGTGTGAGCCGTAAAGATGAACGCAATAAAAATTTTTTTCCTGCGAATGTGAAATAAAATCATCAATCACCGGCAATAAAACGCCGTCAAAATCCCGCGTCCAAATTTCTTTATTTTTGTTGTCCGTCATTTCACTAAAATATTTTTCGTTGCAACGTTCAGAATAAATTTTATCAATGTTGCCCATCCAACCGACGATGCTTTGATTTGAAATCCACGCTGTATTATAGCCTGCGCGATTAACAATATCAAAAATATTTGGCGTCTTGTACCAATTTTCTAACTCGTCTTCTTTCTCGGCAAAATTAAAAATTTGTTTCATAGCAATGGAAGTGCCATTTGCACAAGAAATAACGTCGTTAAATTTAAAAAGTTCGCCGCGCTCGTAACGTTTAACTGCAAGCGGAGTATTTTTCAAATTGTAGCCGTAAATTTGCATATGGTTACGCGTTGCAGATTCGCCAAGTACTAAAACCACGTAGGGAATTTTTGAATTGTTGGAAATAATTTTTTCGTTTTGGCTATCCATTTCTGCAAAAATTTCATCTTCACTGCTTGCGGCTATCGTGGCAATATAAACACTCCTCAAATTTCTGGCAAGCGTTGTAGTGTTGCAAGTAACGTTGAAAAGAAAATTTCCAATGCAATAAACGGCTGATAAAAAAGCGGGAAAGAAAATTATCAGCGTGTGATAACTCAACTTTTTCAGTCTTTCATCTGATAAATTTTGAAAAAGCTGCCGAATTTTTTTAACTGCCGTGAAAATTATTAAACCAAATGCAAGCAGTCCAAAAAATATTTCCGTTTTAAAAACGTAAACTTGAAAAAATTCTTTCGCCTCGTTGAAATTCGTAGCAACTGCAACTTCTACAAAATGCAAAATTAATTTGTCCTTGAATGTATAAATAATGAACATTTCGACGACAAAAGAAATTACAAAGCTGATTAAAATGAAAATCTGCAGGGCGAATTTTGCACGCGGAAAATTTTTTAAACCGAAATGAATCAGCAGACAGAATATCAAAATTATAACCGCGCCGAAATAAAATGCTTCAAATTCGTCAAGAAATAATTGATTAAATTCCTCCGTTCCAAACAATACATAAGTTTGAAAAAGTGGCGGCAAGTTTAAAATTACCAAAAGGCAAAATAACCAGCCGTCCACTTTTAAAAATTTGCAGAAATATTCGCCGTAAGAGTTTAAAAATTTGATCATTATATAGCCGGTTTAACTGTCTTGAAAATTTTGGAGTTATCCTTGATAACATTTTCATTGCCAAAGACGCACAAATTATTTTCTGCCATACAATCTTCAACAAGTTTTGCAAGCTTTTTAATATCGTCTTGACGAGCGTTTAAAATCTCACTGCGCGACTTTTGGCGGTCTTCGTAAGTTATACCCTTCAAACAGAGTTCAGCCGCAATTTGCCCCTTTATAGACGGCGTGAGAGGCTTGTCAATTTTGCTCATCGTTCCAATAATGTATTTATCCATTTCACGATCTGAAACGTTGAAATTTCTCAAAAATTCCGCCGTGCCGTTGAAAACGTCGATTGTATTTTTCAAATTGGGGTCGCGGTACGAACCGAAAAATAAATTGCCATTGCGTCCAAAGTTTGCAAACGCGCCGTAAGCTCCGCCTTGTACTCTAATCTTCGTCCAGAAATATTCATAGCGCAAAATAGTTTCCAAAATATTTAACGCGCCGTCATAATCGTAGCCGAGTTTGATAAAGTTTGCGCCCTTGCCGACGTACTGCACGCGGCTTTGAGAGTACAAGCCTTCATTTTGCGCAACGCACGGATAATCATATTCTGCAACGGGATATTCATCAACCGGCAAATTTTTTATCAATTTTGTTAAGCACGGTTTAAAATTTCTGTAAATTTCATCAGTTGTAGTAACGCTTACGATTAAGCCATTGCGATTGAAAAGGCGGTTGTAAACGTCTTGCAATTCGTCAACTAAGTTATCAAATTTTTCGTCAAAGTTTGCAAGTAAATCTTTTAAAAATTCATTGAACGGCAAAATTGCTGAATCGTTGTAAGCCCCTGCCGTTGAATAGTAGGAGGCAATTCGCGCAGAAATAATCGCGTTTGCGCTGCCTTGCAGATTGAGTTCAATTCCAATTTGTTCTTCTTCGACAATTTCGCGCAGGCGTTTTTTGTTCGTGAAAATTGATTCTGTAAAAATTTCTGACAAAATCGCTGTCATATTTTCGACTTTCGACGCCAAACATTTTGCATAAGCTTTAAGGCGCGGCATAAAAGAATTTGGCTCATTCTTTTTAGAATCTGCGTTAATCGTCGTGCCGAATCCGCCAATATTCAGATTCACGAGGTTAGCCAATTCTTCATAGGAATGTTGGCGAGTATCGACGCGCCCAATCAATTCATTTAACAAAAAGGCGTAGAAAACTTTATTTTGCGGAACTTTCAGCGCGTCAAAGTACAGCGTCAAATAAATAATTCCGTGCGTGTCAAGGTTGCTGAATAAAATTCTTGTGCCGTCAATATCACGATACATAAGCGGCAAATTTTCCGGCTCTTTTTTAATATCGCTAATTTGGATAAGCGGGATTGTTTGCAACGCCTCCGCAGAATCAGGAGTTTGTTGACGAATTTTTAAATTTTTGGCAGTTTCGATAACGTTTTGAATTTCTTCCGGCGTCATTTTGGATTTAATTTCGGCAAGTTTGGCGGCAGTAGCGGCGTCGCGTTCCTTCGCTAAAGTTTTACTTGGTGCAAGCGTCATCAAAACTTTGTGCGGATTGTCAATAAAATATTTTTGCAAAAGTTTTTCAAAGTAGCCGTTGTTTAAGCCGTCTTTCATAGCTTTTAAATCGTCTTCGTAGCGGAAATAAGTTGTTGGGTCGCCGTCGTAAATCCACGTTCTCAAAATTCGCAAGCCGTAAATTAAACCTTTGGGCATAAATCCAAAATCAGCCTCGCGCAGCCTAAACTCAAAAAGATTTATCGACGCTTGCAATAAAGTTTTGTCAATACCGTTTTCAACAAGTTTTTTCATTTCAGAAATTACGAGTTCATAAAATTTTTCGCTACGATCTTTTTCAGAACCGTTCAAAGTTATGTTAAACGCGGGCTGTAATAAATCTTCCTCAAGTCCGCTGTCAATATCTTTGCCAAGTTTTGAATCGATAATTGCTTTTTTGAGCGGCGCGGCGGGCGTCGTGAAAAGCGCGTGATTTAAAATTTCAAGTCCCAAAATTGTTTCAGAATCTTTAATATCGCCCGTCAAAATATTCAGCGATATAAAAGTTTTTTCGGCGTCATTTTCTTCTTCGCCAATGGGATATTCATCATCAACAACTTTCATTTCAGAAAATGGCGGCTGCGGTTTAATTTCGCTGTCAACTTCGATTTTATCAAACTTCGATAAATATTCTTCGTCCAAATATTTCAGTTGCTCGGCAATATCCATATCGCCATACAAATATATAAAGCTATTCGACGGGTGGTAAAATTTTTTGTGGAAGTTTACAAATTCTTCGTAAGTTAAATCGGGAATGGCTTCCGGATCGCCGCCACTTTCAAAACTGTAGCAATTATCTGGGAAAAGTTCATGCATTGACTTTCTAGCCAAAATATCATCAGGCGCAGACAAGGCACCTTTCATTTCTGAATACACTACCCCGCTATAATTCAGCGGCGAATCGGGATTTTCAATTTCATAGTGCCAGCCTTCCTGCATTAAAATTTGAGGATTATCTAACATTGCAGGATAGAGTACTCCGTCAATATAAACATCGACTAAATTTCTAAAATCCTTATCGTTGCGGCTCGAAACTGGATAGACCGTCTTGTCGCTGTAAGTTAGTGCGTTTAAAAACGTATTCATTGAGCCTTTTACAAGTTCAACAAACGGTTCTTTCAGCGGGTATTTTCTTGACCCATTTAAAACACTGTGCTCGCTAATGTGCGCTACGCCTGTATCGTCGTGTGGCGGTGTACGAAACGCGATAAAGAAAGTTTTATTGTCGTCTGTATTGGCAACGTAAAGAAGTTTCGCGCCGGTTTTAATGTGTTCAAACTCGTAAACTTTAGAAGAAATTTCGACAATGTCAGAAATTTTCTCCAACTTAAAGCCGTGAAGTTCATCGTTAATTTTTAAATTCATATGAATAACTCCTATTTGAAAAATTTTTGGAGTTATTATAACATAGACTTAAAAATTTGCTACAGATTTTTGAATTGAGGTAATTTTTATGTTCACAGGCAAGGAAAATAAAATTTCAGCCGACCACTTACAGGCGGGCGAAACAATTACTGTTATTGGTTTCGGCGAATCAATGACGCCCAAAATTAAATCCGGCGAACCTGTCATAGTTGCGCCCGTAACTGCTGAAACTATTTTGAAAAAAGGCGACGTTGTATTTTGCAAAGTTGCAGGAAATTATTACCTCCATAAAATTACAGCAATTCGCAATGGTACAACTTTTCAAATTTCCAACAATCACGGACACACCAACGGCTGGGTTAGCAAAAAATGTATCTATGGCGTTATGGTTAAAAAAATTTGATGTTTTTCAGGGCGAAATAAAATTTTTCAAAAAAAATCCATACAACCATAAAAAAATATTTAAGTTCCTCAAAAAAATTTACGATAAATATTTTGAAAATATTAAACCGCTTGAATTTTACAGGCGGAATGGTTTTTAAAAGGTTCTTTGTAAATTTAATATCGAGCTGTAAAAAAGTTTTAAGTTTATTTATTATTAACGACAATAGGTAAATCTTCGCGTCGTTCGCAACGTGCACGGCGTGACGATTTAAATTCGGCGACGGTTGAGTTTGGGCGGAGATTTACTTGTTATAAAACCGGCGGGAAGGAACTCGCCGAAGGATAAATGCATTTATTTAGCCAAGGAGGAAATTACAATGGCAATGGTAGTAAAAAATAACATGAGCGCAGTCAACACTCTTAACACTTTGAATAAAAACCAGAGTGCGCTCGGTACAAGTTTAGCAAAGGTTTCCAGCGGTCAAAAAATCAACACAGCTAAAGATGACGCGTCCGGGTACGCAATTTCCGAACGTATGCGCGTTATGGTTCGTGCTCTTGACCAGGCTACTCAAAATACCCAAAACGGTTCTTCAATGATGAAAGTTGCTGAAGGTGCCGTTAATAACACTGTTGAAATTCTCAAAACTCTTAAAGAAAAAGCTATCAACGCGGCTACCGATACCAACACCGATACTGACCGTGCTACTATCCAAAAGGAAATTAACCAATTCATTGACCAAATCAATGATAACGCTCTTGCCACATTTAATGGCAAATATCTTGTTGATGGTTCTAAATCAAATTCTGTTGGCACTGCAACAAGAACAATTCTTATTAACCAATCATTAGATTCCAGTACTGCTGGCGGTAATTTGGTTGGCATGAAAGATGCTTCCGGTAAAAGCCTCAATATCGTTAAAGGCGATAAAATCACCGTTTCTGTTGTATCTCAAGGTCAAGTAATAACTACAACTATTACAATTGCTTCCAATACTACCTTATCTGGTGTATTAGCTAATACTAAATTTAGTCAGTATATTGATACCACTACTTCTAAAGGCTCTGGTTTTAAAACTGATGGTACGGCAATGGGTTCTTACTTTACCGACACTGCTGGCAATGCAGTCACTACTCCGAATAAAGAATCAGCTTATGCGATTATTTCAGCGAATGCTGGTATTGATAAGCAAATATCCGGATTGTCTATCACAATTACCGATCAGTATGGATCTTCCAAGAAAGCGGCTAACGAACACCTTGAATTTAATGTTTTACAATTCGCAGCAGATAAACAAGACAATGATAATTCTTTAAAAATCCACGTTGGTGCTCAAGCGGGACAGACAATTTCTATAGGCTTGGCGGATATGCGTGCTGAATCTCTCGGTTTGCAAGCATCAGATGCATCTGTACTTAGTGTCGCAACTCCTGCTCAAGCTAACGCGGCTATTTCGGCGTTCGATTATGCTCTTGCTAAGGCTCTTGATCAGGCAACAACGATTGGTGCTATTGAGGCACGTCTCGATTACACTGCAAGCAACTTGACAACTTCCAGTGAAAACGTCCAAGCGGCTGAATCCACAATTCGTGATGCTGATATGGCTAAGGAAATGACGAACTACACCAAGAATAACGTCTTGCTCCAGGCAGCGCAGTCAATGCTTGCACAGGCTAACCAAAATTCCAGTGCGGTATTGTCACTGCTCCAGTAAGCTAGATTTTAAAATTCCGGCGTAGCTAGGAATTTGTACCTCCAATAGGAGGACACTATGTTATTAGAAATTCAAAATGACGTTCGCTATATTGCGGCGTCTGTGCAAGAAGATCGCCTGCTTCATTTGAAGCGGTGGTCTTTCTGCTTGCAATTATCTTAATCTTGATTTTATAAATCGTTGATACCGCGTTCCGCGTATCATAAATTGTTCTTTATAAACCACTTGTTGTTCCCTCTTGCGATCCTTGCAAGAGGATTTTTTCTTTCAAATTTTTTCTTGCTAAAAAATTTTTGCTGTGGTATTATTTGAATGTAAAAAAAGATTACTTTTAATTGTAGACAAAGTACTTTCACCAAAACGAAAAAATCTGTATGGTTGGTACACTGTTACAGGTTTTTCGTTGTTATAAACTAAAAACCCTCCGGCGATTTGCTAGAGGGATTTAGTTTTTTGCCATAACTAAGTAGTACTCTAGGGGATGTTGAATAATTTTTATTTTTAAATTAAATGCATGCGTTGTGATCTTTAAAATGTGTTTATAAATTCGGAATTTAGATTTTTTTAAAACGGCTTTTCTTTCTTTGGCGCAGATTATATCGCCATCACGGCGGAGCAATGCTCCTATTCGTCGCATTGCAAGCGCGGCGGGGCGCACGTCCTGTGCGCCCATTTTTCAAATTTGCTTGTAAACCTATTCTAACTAAAGGGATAGGTTACCGGCGAAATCTTCTTTTTTAAATACTTGTCATCTTTGCAAAAAACAGTTCACAATATCAAAAAATGTGTTATAATACGCCTTTAAAGGAGGCTTTTATTGTGGAAAAAATTATAACGAAAGATGGCAGTATAGCGGAAGTTGACGGCAAGGAGGCTCTGTATTCACTTCGCCACACTGCATCACATATTATGGCGCAGGCGATTAAACATTTGTACGGCGGCGCGGACGGTAAATCCGTGCAACTTGCTATTGGTCCTGCGATTGATACCGGCTTTTATTATGATATTGACATGGAGCGCAAACTCACCGACGAAGATTTAGCCGACATTGAAGACGAAATGAAAAAAATCGTTAAGCAAAATTTGAAATTGGAGCGTAGCGTTGTAAGCCGTGCTGACGCGCTGAAAAAATTCAAAGACGAAGGCGAAATTTACAAAGTTGAATTGATAACAGATTTACCTGAAGACGCTGAAATTTCACTTTTTACGCAAGGCGATTTTACCGACCTTTGCGCGGGTCCTCACGTCGAATCAACCGGCAGAGTTAAAGCTTTTAAATTAATGTCATTGGCAGGCGCGTATTGGCGCGGCGATGAACATAATAAAATGTTGCAGAGAATTTACGGTACTGCATTTTTCAGCAAAGACGAACTCAAAGAATATTTGACAATGTTGGAAGAGGCGGCACGCCGTGATCATAGAAAACTTGGCAAAGAATTGGATATTTTCAGCTTGCACGATGAAGGTCCCGGTTTTCCATTTTTCCATCCAAACGGTATGATTATTCAAAATGAGCTGATAAATTATTGGCGCGAAGTACACCGCCGCTACGGTTATCATGAAATTAAGACGCCGATTATTTTAAATCGCAAGCTTTGGGAAACTTCCGGGCATTGGGATCACTACAAAGAAAATATGTACTTCACGAAAATTGACGAAGAAGATTACGCGGTTAAGCCGATGAATTGCCCCGGCGGTATGTTGACTTATAAAACGCAAATGCACAGTTACAGAGATTTACCGTTGCGCTTAGGCGAATTGGGACTTGTACACCGTCACGAATTGAGCGGCGCATTGCACGGACTTTTTAGAGTTCGCAACTTTACTCAAGACGACGCGCACATTTTTATGACGCCGGAACAAGTTGAGCCGGAAATTCAAAAAACTATTGATTTATTCGACGAAGTTTATAAAACTTTCGGCTTGACGTACAAGGCGGAACTTTCCACACGTCCTGAAAATTCAATGGGCAGTGATGAAATTTGGGAAATGGCAACCGCCGCACTGAAAAAGGCGTTGGATAATCGCGGCTTAGAATATATTATCAATGAAGGCGACGGCGCATTTTACGGACCGAAAATTGATTTTCATTTGAAAGATTCAATCGGGCGCACTTGGCAATGTGGCACGATTCAACTTGATATGTTACTGCCGGAAAAATTCGATTTAACCTATGTTGGCGAAGACGGCAAGGAACATCGCCCAATTATGGTTCATCGCGTTGTTTATGGAAGTATCGAACGTTTCATTGGAATTTTGATTGAAAACTTTGCGGGCGCGTTCCCTGTTTGGTTTACGCCCGTTCAAATTAAAATTTTGCCAATTACCGACAAGCATTTAGACTACGCCAAAAAACTTTACGATAAATTTTTCAGCTTAGGTTTTCGTGCCGAAATTGACGACAGGAGCGAAAAAACCGGCAAGAAAATTCGTGACGCGCAAGTTAAAAAAATTCCTTATATGATTGTTATCGGCGATAAGGAAATTGAAACGGGAATTTTGCCAATTCGTAAATACGGCTCAAAAGACAGTGTCGAAATGAGTACTGACGATTTTATTTCCTACGTTCAAAAGAAAATTTCTTCCCGTGATTTGGAATATTAATTTAAAAATTTTTTCTGTAACTGAAAAAGCTCCAGCGGTAAAAATTCGTTGGAGTTTTTTTATTTTTAAATTGTGCGGACGTTTGCTAAAATCCAGTTTCTTTCTTGAAATTCTTCAACCGTTCGCAAGCTGATATATTCGACGCACCCGCTTTTTATTGCAAATCTGATAACTTCAAAATTTTTGTCGTCAAATTCGTAAGGATATTCATAAAAAATATTTTCGCCGTCTTTGATAACACTGCAACGCCGCCCGTAAATTTCAATGACTTTTTCGATTGAATCGCCCTGCCGAACGCCGCTTTCAGTTGCAATTTCATCAGTGTAACTTACAAGCCCGCAAATTTTATTTTCGTTGCAAGTGATAACAACGCTTTTATATTCGTAGCGGTTAATATTCGGAATTTCTGAAGGTGTTATTCTTTCTTCACGTCCAAAAATCGCGTGCATTTTTTCTACAGAATCGCCTAAACTCAAGCCGCCCAAACTCAAATTTATTTCTTTGGTGTTGGCGCGGTATAAAATTTCTGCAACGTGCGTTGTCAAAGTTTTTTCGCTCGTCAAATTGTAAAATAAAATTCCTGCCGCCAAAATAAAAATAACCGTCGCGCAGATTTTAAAGACAGTAAAATTTTTCTGCGTCAACGCGGCTTTTAATTCAGAAATACTTTGATAGCGATTTTCCGGCGCAGTTTCTGTACATTTCAGCAAAATTTTTTTCAATTTGCCGTTGTAATTTTCGCCCAAAAGTTCCAAAAAAGTTTTGCCTAAATTGTAAATATCACTGCGAAAATCAATTTGCCCAATGTTTTTAATTTGTTCCGGCGAGGCGTACTTTTCCGTTCCCAAATAACGTGTTTGAGTTTTTCTGTCGTCGTTGTAAATTCTTGCCGCGTCAAAGTCTATCAGCCGAATTTTTTTATTTTTCCGCCAAATAATATTCGCAGGTTTAATATCGCTGTGAACAATTTGCAAAGCGTGTAAAAATTCCAGCACGTCACAAAGTTGCAGTAAAATTTCTCTTGTGTCAGATTCGGTTAAAATTTTCCCGTCCAAAGTTTCGCCTTCAATAAACCTGTACACAACAACAGTATCAACGTTGGCTTTATCTTCCATAAAGTAAAGAATTTCCGGCAAAAATGGATTGTAATTTTTTTTCAAAAGTTGGTAGACATTGCCGACTAAATTTTCTATACTTTTGATTATTACAAATTCGCCGGTAATTTTATCCCGCGCCTTGAAAACTTTGCCTTTGTCGTCAAATTTTAGCGGCGGCTCAATTTTTTCAAAGTTATCCTCAAGATAAATCAAAGTAGTTTCCTTCAAAAAATTTCAACCTTTCACTAAGGAGAATCAAAATGGGTGTTGATACTGAAAATCTTACCAAAAAAATAGTCAGCGGTAAATATAATCCCGCTGATAATCAAGTTAATTTTACA
>CALFJB010000099.1 GCA_937877565.1 uncultured Selenomonadales bacterium
CGTGTGCTCTTCCGATCTTGGTGAAAGTTATAAGGCTCATAAAATAGAACTAGACTTAGAAACTGACCCTGCGTCACGTATAGACAGTCAGGAACCGATATTAGCGAATCCTAAAAATGGCGAGACTGAAAAATATAAAACTTATCGTTCATTGGAAAAGTTATCACGTCAGGTTTCTCAAAGCGGTGCGCAAATTTTGACATATTTTTTAGACGGCTCACGGCACGTTTACAAAATTGACGACATTGCCTATCAACACGGAAATTCACGTAAAATGGTTTATCCGATTGTTGTGGGGCAGGTAAACGTTGGTTGCTGTCGTCGAGAGAACAGGAAAATGTTTGCCGAACAATTCAGCGGAGAAGTAGTCGTATCTTTACCAGACGTTGCAAATTACAATGATAGCAAGGGTTTTCTTCCAGCTCTTGCTAAAAAAATAAACAGTAAATTAGGTGAACGAAAATTTAAGTTGCAAGTTTCAAAAATTTTGGATTATAGCACAAGTCAGTCGAATCAAAAGGAAGAAAAATTTGAAGACCGAGCTATCGCTAAAATTCAGGATTATATGTATCAAAATGAACAAAATATGGTAGCAAGTTTAGTGTCTCAAGGTAAACTTCACCAAAAAAATTATTTGGTGAAGGACGGGTCGTTGGAATATCGAATATTGCAAGAATTGTTAAATGATAAGCGGAAGTTTTTAACCTTCAAGGGCAATTACAGTTATGTTGTGGGAGTTTCAAAAAAATTTAATCCTTCACTTTGGACAACTGGAACTGGAGCTAATCCTAAGCCAAATCCTGGATTTATTGCGGAGTTGCCGCTTTATTGTAGAACGCCAGTGCTTTGTTTTGAAAATCCTGATTATCATGGAGATATTAAATTCGCAGTGTGGTATGTAAGATTACGAAAGCGACATACGGATTCACCTTTTGACGGGGTTGTGAAAGTTGAAAAAATGCTCGTGACACAAGAAGAAATGTCAGCTGAAAAAATTGACAGCGATTTAGTGGACTTACTGAGCGCATATTTGATTAACGAGAGAAATCCTGTTTGCTACGGTTCAGATAATCGTTGGGCTAATCATATTTATCCGATTTTTTTGACGGAGTCGTTCGTAAAATCGAAATGTATATCAGCTGAAACGTTGCTGCATTTGTTTTGAGGTGTAAATTATGAGTGAAGTTATAGGTCGTGCCGTTGCGACAGAAAAATATCCTGCAACTATGGATAAGTTTTATTTCTGGACTGATTCAGAATTTCGATTGAATGCATTTGATGTAGTCAAGGTTGACCATTTGGAAGGTTCTTATTCTTTCGGAACGGTGGAAAACATTTATCATATCACCGATGCAAAAAGTTTTTTGACTACATATATTTCAAATGATTTTGGAAAATCAGTGGAAACTTTGACAGATGCTCCAACCTTGCGCATCGGAATGAATTACGTTGAAGTAGCAGTATCATACAATACAAAGAATATTTACACGCCGGTTATCAATGATTCAAAAGTTTATTTGGCGACCGCAGGAGAAATTGAGCAAGCTCTTGGATTGGATAAAATTCAAAATCCATTGCCTTGTGGTTTTATGAAAATGTATGAGGATACTTCAAATGAGATTTTTTTGCCCGTCAACTTAAATTCGCAATTTATTCTTGGACCCGAAGGTGCGCACTTGAATATTTCGGGAATTTCTGGGCTTGCCGCAAAAACAAGTTACGCAATGTTTTTGATAAAGTCCATTATCGAAAATTATTCAGCTAATGAACCTTCTGATGACGGAGTAGCATTTATTATTTTTAATGTCAAGGGTAAAGATTTAATGGCTATTCATGAGAAAAATGATGTAGATGACATTGAGAAAATTGTTGAAAATTACAAAGAATTGAAAATTAGTGGTCAGCCGTTTAAAAATGTTAAATATTATGCTCCTTTTAATGCTGATAAGGCTGTAACATCTTATTTGGATTCGGAATATGTTGAGAAATATTTGTCAAAAAAGATTTTAAAAAAATTTAAATATGTCTACGAGGACGATCGTGAATCATTGGAAATGCTTTTTGCGGACATTGACGATACTACGCAAACAATGGATTCAATCATTAGCAAGGTGATAGATGATAATGACGTTGATTTCGGCTCAATAAAAACTTGGAACGATTTTTTAGCTAAAGTTCATACGTTGTCGCATAGCAACACAAGTGGTCGTTCAAATGAAATTTCAGTGTTAAGTTGGCGAAAATTTAAGCGTATTGTCAACAAAGCGATAAAAAATGACAAGATGTTTTCAAACCGTATAATTTTCGAACAAAATGAGTGTCGCTTAGAGGAGGAATTACAAAAAATTTCCGCTGGAAGCGTTAGCGTTATAGACATTGCGAAACTCAGCACTGATAAGCAAGCATTTGTGTTCGGCGATGTACTCAAGACAATATACAAATTAAAACTCGGTGAATATGGAGATTGCACACCGCCATCGCGCATTATCATTTTTATTGATGAGTTGAATAAGTATGCCAGCAAAGATACTTCGAAAAATTCTCCGATACTACGTCAGATTTTAGATGTGGCAGAACGCGGTCGTTCGCTTGGTATTGTGCTTTTTGGCGCAGAACAATTTCGTTCGAATATTCATCCGAGAGTTACGGGAAATTGTTCAACATTTGCTTTTGGCAGGACGAATGTTATTGAAACGACTACGAAAGATTACTCTGCGTTACCTGCAACTTATAAAAGCATTTTGACGCGATTGGAGCAAGGGGAGTATATTATTCAAAATCCGATTTTTCGTTCATTGTTGAAAATTCGCTTTCCTAAGCCAATTTATAAGCAATTCAAGGATTGACTGAGAAAGGTAATTTTATATGGCAGAGTATGTTTTTGGAGCGAATATTCTTGAAAACCTTACTACCGGGATGTACAAAAATTCGCAAATAATTTTTCGTGAGTATGTTCAGAATTCTTGTGATGCAATAGATAAAGCCGTTGCATTGGGAATTTTGTCTTCTAACGAAGGAAATATTGACATTTGGATTGATACAGATAAACGTTTCATCAGCGTTGAGGACAATGGGACAGGTATCACAGCAAGGGAATTTGAAACCACTTTGCAATCTATTGCTCAGTCTGATAAGCAACTGGATACTGAAAAAGGATTTCGCGGAATTGGCAGATTATGTGGATTAGCTTACTGTCGTGAACTTGTTTTTAGTACGACGGCAAAAAATGAAAATGTAATTTCGACTATGCACATAGATGCCGAAAAACTTCGCAGTCGTTTTTACGGGGACAAAAAGTACACAGTCCAAGAAGTTTTAGATGACGTTATAACTGTCGAGAAAAAAATTTCAGAGGATGTTGTTGCTGAACATTGGTTTAAAGTTGAAATGATGGATATTAACGTTGAAAATGATGTTTTACTCGATGTTGCGACAATTAAGGATTATTTGTCATTTGTTGCTCCCGTTGAATATAGCAATCAATTTTGGTTCTATACGAAAATTTATGATTATGCTCAAAGTTTGAATTTCAAAATTGACGAATACAAAATTAACTTGAATGGCAATTCACTTGCAAAAAAATACAAAACCAAGTTTAAAACCAGTCAGGGCGAAGACGAAATTTTTGATTTAAGTTTTAAGGAATTCTACAACGATGATGAGCAGTTAATTGCATGGTCGTGGATAGGACTTTCAAAATTTAGAGGGGTTATTGAACAAAATTCTAAAACGCCTAATAACAAGATGCGATCCATTCGTCTGCGTAAGGGAAATATCCAAATTGGCGATGAGAATGCATTGCAAAAATTATTTAGTGAAGAACGTGGCATTCATTATTTCATTGGCGAAGTATTTGTAGTCGATAGAAATTTAATTCCAAATTCTCAGCGTGACTACTTCATAGAAAATTCTGCGCTTAAAATCTTTGAAAATGTTCTGACAGATTATTTTGAGGAGTTACATAAACTTTATTATCGTGCATCGGAACTCAATAGTGCAGTTAAAGGCGTTAAGTCACTTGAGACTGCAGAAGAAAAATTTAAAAATCAAGTCTTTGTTAGTAGGATTCACCAAGCAGAAGAGGAAGAAAAATTAGCTGCTACAAGGGATAAAGCTGAAGGTTATGCTCGCAAGGTTGAACGCAGACATCAAGAGGCTTTAGATAATCCTAATGATATTTTGTCGCAAGTTACGAGACGAATTATCGAAAAGAAAGACGAAGATTCAAAAAGTCCACAAATTACCTTAGTAACTCCTGTGACAGATGCTCCAAAAGATTCTTCAAATCCTTTTCCTAATCTCAATAGGAAGGAACGAAAATTGGTTTGTAATATTCTCGATGTTATAAGAAAAAATATCGACGCAAAAAAATTTGAAGAACTTCAGAGCAAGATAGTAGAGGCGGTTAATAGATGAACAGGCGTGTTCTTTTGATAGAACCTGATTATAAAAATAAGTATCCACCTCTGAATCTCATGAAGATCAGTCGGTATTTTAGACAAGTATGTGGAGATGATGTAAGATTTTTTAAAGGTGATTTAAAAAGATTTGCCGCACAACTCCTTCTGGAAGAATTTTTTTATTCATCTTCAAATAATCTCTCGTTGTTTCAAGTGTCAGATAATTCTGTGCCGAATACAATGTTTGCAAGATATTCGGAGGACTTATTGAATTTTATCAGGGTCGGAAAATTTGCTTATCTTGATTCTATTCCCAATTTTCGTGGTACTTTTTGGGAAGAGAAGTTGTTAAATTTACGTCGCAGATTTCAAAAAAAAGATTATCCAAAATTTGACATCATATGCGTTGCAACGCTGTTTACATTTTTTTGGCAAAAGATGGTCGACACTGTAAATTATGCAAAAAATTTTTTAGCAACGAACGGAAATTTATATGTCGGGGGAGTAGCTGCAACGCTTGTAACTGATGAACTGCAACGTGAAGTTGGAAATGATGTGAAAATCCACAAAGGACTTTTGGATAAGCCAACAGATTTTGACAAAACTGATGATGTAATTATTGATACTTTGCCGCCGGATTATTCCATCTTGGAGGAGATTGATTATAAATATCCTGCCGATAACGCTTATTTCGGCTATACCACTCGCGGATGTATCAGACGTTGTGAGTTTTGTGCCGTTCATACACTTGAACCTGAATATAAAGATCATGTCGATATTTGTGAGCAATTAAAACAAGTTGAAGAACAATTTGGAACTAAGCAATATTTAATGCTTATGGATAACAATGTTCTTGCGTCTTCAAATTTTGAACAGATTATTGAGGATATTAAGAATTGTGGCTTTGCAAAAGGAGCGACTTATATTCCGTCAAGTGATTACGATATTGTAATAAAAAATCTTCGTATAAGTTATAACGACCGTGCATATATAAAAAAAATGATAAGGATTTATGACGAGCTCGATAAATGCTTGCCGGAAGAAACTGCTGGAGAATTTTATTCAGTACGCGAAGAAAAAAATTTGTTGTACTTCATAGGTGCGACGAAAGAAAAAATCTTTGAAATAGATGATTTTGTTCGTCCGCTCTTTGAAAAATATTTTAAGCACACCAAGAAATTGCATTATGTGGATTTTAATCAAGGGCTTGATTCTCGTCTTTTCACGGAAAAATTAGTGAAAATACTTTCGGAAATTAACATTCGTCCACTCCGAATAGCTTTTGACCATTATGAACAGCGTCAAATCTATGAAGATGCTGTCAGAATGGCGGCAAAATTTGAAATCAAAGATATGTCAAACTATGTACTGTACAATTTTCGAGATACACCGGATGACTTGTACAAGCGACTAGAGTTAAACATAGACCTTTGTGAGGAATTAAACATTTCAATCTACTCGTTTCCTATGAAATATCACCCTATACGCGATCCCGAATATTTTCGCAATCGTGACTATATAGGAGAGCATTGGAATAAAAAATTTATACGTGCAATTCAAGCTATCATCAATGCTACTAAAGGAAAAATTGGACGTGGGCGTTCATTTTTTGAAGCCGCATTTGGAAAAAATCTTGAAGAATTTAACGATTTTATCGGCATGGTAAAACTGGTCGGCGGCGCTCTCACGGGAATACTTGCGTTGATCGGAATATTGAATTTTATCAACGCAGAAGCGACGGGCATCATC
>CALFJB010000100.1 GCA_937877565.1 uncultured Selenomonadales bacterium
AGCGCGTGTACTTTCGTCGTGTAATTTTTCCAGTCTGAAACTTTGTAAAAATTGGCAATTTCTTTCGCGCCGGAAATTACCGCGTTTGCAAAAACTGTCAGCGCGTCAAGATATAAATCGACACTGCCGCAATTTTTCAAGCCGTTTTCAACGTTCAAGCAGTCAACTTTTTTCAGCCATTCCGGCAAAGTTTCTTCAGTTTCTTCAAATGAAATTTCTGAATTTTTGCCGACGTGTTTAACTTTTTCGGCGGGCAAATATTCTATCATCATCGCTTCAAGTTTTTCGCTGTCAATCGGCTTTGTAAGATAATCTTGAAAACCGGCAGAAATATATTGCTCCCGTGCGCCGCTTATGGCGTTTGCTGTCAAAGAAATTACAGGCGTTTCTTGATTTATATTATTCGGCAAATCTTTCATTCTGTGCAAAGTTTCAATTCCATCAATTCCGGGCATCCTGTGATCCAAAAAAATTATATCGTACTTGTTTTTCGTCACGAGTCCCAAACATTCGTAGCCGCTGTCCGCCGTGTCAATTTTAACTTTCGTCTGTTTCAGCAAACCCTTAACTACCGTCAAATTCATAACCGTATCATCGACGACCAAAATTTTTGCATCGGGCGCAACGAATTTTTCACGGTATCTTTTATGTTGGCTCAAAGCGTTTCTGAAACTTTCTTCAAAGTCGCCCAATTCGTGCCAATTTATAACAGGCTGCTCAATTTCAAAACTAAATTCCGAGCCTTCGCCGTAAACACTTTCAACATTAAGCGCAGTACCCATCAAATTTAAAAGCCGCTGTGTAATATTCATTCCCAAGCCCGTACCTTCGATACTGCGGTTGCGCTTTTCTTCAATTCGTTCAAACGCGCTGAAAAGTTTTTTAATATCTTCCGGCTTGATACCAATTCCCGTATCTTTAACGCCAAAGAAAAGTTTAATTCGGTTGTCGTCAATTTTCGTAAAGTTGACAGTTAAAGTAACGCTGCCTTCTTCGGTGTACTTCACGGCATTTGTTAAAATGTTCGCTACAACCTGTTTAATTCGTATTTCGTCGCCGAAAAGCTCACTGGGCAAATTTTTAGCGGCGTTAATGTGGAAGTCTAAACCTTTTTTATCTGCGCGAGCTTGAATCATATTAACTAAATCATTCAGCAGGGAACTCAAAGCATATTCGACGGGGATAATTTCCATTTTGCCCGCCTCAATCTTTGAAAAATCCAAAATATCGTTGACAATCCCGAGCAAAGTATTTCCGGCGTTGCGGACACTTTCAGCGTATTCAATAATGTTTGGCGCAATAGCTTCGCGCAGAATCATTTCATTCATACCAAGAATTGCGTTAATAGGCGTGCGAATTTCATGGCTCATATTGGAAAGAAAATTGCTTTTCGCTTTATTGGCAGCCTCCGCCGCAAGTGCCGCCTCTTTGAATTTTTCGTTGGATTCTTTTAAATCGTTGGTTGCGGCGTTTAAGAAATTGGCAAGGCGTTTCGTCAGTGGCAAAGTATTTTCAGATTTTTTATTTTCTTTTTGAGATTTTAAAGTTGCCGCGCTGTAACAAACTTCACCTTCACGCATCGCAATAGCCAAAATTGACGTTGCAAGTTGCCCGCCCTGCCCGCGATATTTATAAAGTTCACTGTTGCCGAAACAGTAGGAAGTTTCAAAATTTATACGCTGAAAATCTTTAATTTCACGTGTAGCATCATCACCGAGAAAAGCAGACCGCGCCGCACAAATATAAGTAAAAATTGATTGAGGAATAAATTTTCTGATACGTTCGCTCATTTCCCACGTACCTTGCAAAATATCTTCAGGGTTGCCGTAACTCAAACGAATTTTTTCGCCCTGCTTAACATTGCCCGTCATATAAAGTACGCCGTCTTCATCATAAGCAACTGCAACGCGGGACGCAGGCAAGCCGCCGCGATTCACTACAAACGGAAAATCAAAAACATTGAAAAGCAAAAATTCATTTGGATTGACGCCCAAATATTTTTTATAAATTTCAACGGCGGGTAAATCGTCAATCGTAACAATGCAATTCGTTCCCAAAGTTTCTGTAATTGTCATTTCCTTGCCGAGCGGTTTCCAGCCAAAATTATATTCCGTTGCAACGTACAGATCCGCGCCGCTGTACGCAACTAAAATAATTCCTTCTTCGTGGTATTTTTCGCCCAAAATATATTGCTTGGCGTCACTTGCCAAAACTCCGCGCTGACATTTGCTATTGTTTTCAGTTGCCTCAACCGCGCCGGCTTCTGCGCCAAAAAACGGAATTTCGCTAAGATTGGCACTGACAATATCAAGGAATTTTGCAACACTTTCTCTGCCATTGCCGTAAAAAATTTCTACCGCCTTTAAGTTTGGAATTTTTTTCAGTTGCTCATTTAAATCCAATGCCATAGCGTGGCAATTATCAATTTCGCTTGAATCAATTTCAAAAATTTTTATTTCCGTCGTATCGAAAAAGCAACAACTTATAAGCACTTGATTTTTCAGGAAACTTGAAAATCTTTTTGCCCATTCCGGCGTCGAATTATCATTAAGAAATTTTTTTAATTCAAAATGTGTCATGGAAATTCCGACAAATTTAACTTTTGGGAAATTTTTTCTCAAATTGCGGTACAAATCTTTTAAATCTGAATCCGGAAATTGCGCTGTCATAATTTTAAATAAAACTGTCTTAGCTTTTTTATAATCGTCACTTGCTTTAACTTCGGCTACAAATTTTTTAAAATCCCTGTAATTTTCCAGTCTGTAGGTAATTTGTTTCAAATTTTTCACTTCCTTGCATAAATTATAACATACAGAAAAAAAATCGCCACTTAAGCCGGAAATAATTTTGTTGAAGAAAATCTTTCAACGTGTTAATATTACACAAAGATTTTTTTGGAATGAGGCGAGGACATGGAAAAACTTTTGCCAACGATACTTTTAGCAGGCGCGGATAAAAATATCCATGACGAATTGAAAAATATTTTGAAAGGCAAATACATAGTCGTTTCAGCGGACAACGAACAAGAATGTAAAAATATTTTGTCGAATGATAAAATTGACGTTATTTTTGTTTGCTTAAACTCTCAAATTACGGACGAATTTGACTTTTTTAAAACTCTCTCTAAAGATGACAACTACAAAAATATTCCTATACTTGCAGTTGTAACTTACGGCGATTTGGAAAGCGTGTCCCGCGCAATAGAAATTGGCGCGAGCGAATTTGTTACAATGCCTTTCAATGAAAATATTTTGCTTTACAGAATTAGAAATGTTTTGGCTCATTGTCAACAAGCTGAAAAAGACGCGCAAATTAAAGAAATGAATCGTTTCATTGAAATTGATCAGCTTACAGGACTTTACAACCGCGCAACTTTTTACAAAAAAGCCGCCGCTTTGATTCAAGAAAATCCCGAAGTTCAATATTGCATTGTATATCTTGATATTAGTTGTTTCAAAGTTATCAACGATTTATTTCACACTGAAACGGGCAATTTGATTCTGAAAACCGCCGCAAATTATTTTATGAGGGCGATTAACGCACGTATTGGCGTTGCAAGCAGAATTGAGGCAGATCATTTTGTTTTGTGCGTGCCGCAAGATACGCTTGATATGGACAGGCTGATTAGAGATTTGGACACAACAATTAAATCTCTCGGAATTAGCCACAACATTTTATTTTTCGCCGGTGTTTATCCAGTTGTAGATATAAATTTGCCGGTAGATCAAATGTGCGACCGTGCGTCAATGGCGTTATCGAAAATTAAAGGCAATTATGTTCGCCGCTACAATTTTTATGATGTTGGAATGCGCGACAGAATGTTGAAAGAACAAATGATTGTTCGTGATATGGAATTTGCACTCAAGGACAATCAATTTACAATTTTTCTGCAGCCAATTTTCAGACCTGAAACAAATGAAATTGTCAGCGCGGAGGCGTTGGTACGTTGGTTTCATCCTGAAAGCGGTATGATTAGTCCCGGTTATTTTATTCCTGTCTTTGAACGCAACGGCTTTATCGTCAAGCTTGATAGATTTGTTTGGGAGGCAGTTTGTAAATTTTTGCGTAGCAGATTAGACGCGGGCAAAAAAATAGTCCCTGTATCTGTAAATGTTTCAAGACTGAATTTTTACAGTTTGGACTTGCTTATTTTTATGTTGAATCTGATAAAGAAATACGACCTTGAGCCGTGGATGTTGAAACTTGAAGTAACGGAAAGCGCGTATACTGATAACCCGCAACAACTTATCAATATAATCAATCAGTTTAAAGAAAATGGTTTTCCAATTTTAATGGACGATTTCGGCAGCGGTTATTCTTCGTTGAATATGCTGAAAAATATTCAGATTGACATTTTGAAAGTTGATATGGCGTTTGTTCGTGAAATTGAACATTCTGAACGCGCCCGCACGATTTTATTAATGATTATTGGATTGGCGAAGGAATTGGGAATGGGCGTTGTAACTGAAGGCGTTGAAACTCAAACGCAACTTGATTATATTACAAGTATGGGTTCGGTTGATATTCAAGGCTACTACTTTTCAAAGCCGTTGGCAATAAAAGACTTCAACGCACTTTTTGAAAAGTATGATTCAGTCGCTGCGCAGGTTTAAAAATTTATTTTTTCTTACGTTTTTTAGATTTTTTGGGAGACTTAAACGCGTTTTCAAATTTAGCTTTAACTTTCTCTTCTTGCTCCTTCTGTTTTTCGGTAGACTTTTTATCACGTTGCATTTTGGCATAATCTGCGCCGAGTCCGGCTAGTTTATGACGAACTGCCATTAACGGGTGCGAGAGGAGCATTTTTTTCTGTCCAGACTTCATGATACTACGAAATTCTCTAGTTGGAACTTCGCCGAAGCAAGGCGTTTCGCAAGAATCGCAAATTGGCTTAGAAATTCCATATGGACAACGCTTAATTTTAAGCATTACGGTTGTTAAAAGTGCGGTACATTTCGGACAAAGTTTGTTGTCAGTTGTACCGTGATTGGCGTTGCAGTACAAGCCAAATGTTTTACGAATGTTTTCTTTTTCTTTTGG
This sequence comes from uncultured Selenomonadales bacterium, assembly GCA_937877565.1. Classification (GTDB taxonomy): domain Bacteria; phylum Bacillota; class Negativicutes; order Selenomonadales; family Selenomonadaceae; genus Quinella. The sequence goes on from CALFJB010000100.1 coordinate 5,041, forward strand.
AACATTATTTTGAGGTTCCGGCGGTTTACGTTTCGGCAGAATTTTTTTGATTTTATCAAGTATACCCATTTATAAAAAATAACTCCTTTCGAGTTTAAACTTTGTACATTTTAAGCGTTGATTGAAATAAAAGCAAGGTGTAAAGATTATGGATTTTTTCAAAAAAAAAGCGCGGACAATTTCCAACATTTTGGTAGTAATTGCCGTGATAATTTCGATTTATATAAAATGGACGGACGATGGCGCAGACGCCTTTTTCAAAGAAAATGATATTTATATTGTCGGCGGAATTGTTTTGGGAATTGTTGTGCTGACATTTTTTAAAAATCACAGTAAGAAATAATTTTGTGCAAAAAAATTGCCTAAAGATTAGGCGTGTGCTATAATAGCCGCTGTCAAGTGCGCGACTGATGGTCGGCTTTCTCCTCTTGCGATGGGAGGTGATCTTGATGACGAAGTTTGAAAAAATACTCATAGCTCTTTCCGCAGCAGACATCGTAAAAGACATCGTCTTAAAGATCGTCGATTTACTCTTGAAGTAAACGCCCAGCCGCCGTTAGCAAGTCTCCAAATACTCACTGTGTTGGGAGAAAATACCTCTTGATTTATTATTGTGAACCACCCACGACTAAAGTCGCGGGCTTCGTTAAGAAGTTTGGCAAAGCCCTTATCTTACAGGCGTGTCCACACCGCCTCTACACTGTCACCAGAAGGTTTCAGCTTACTTAAAACATTTTTGTTAAAGCGGAAGTCTAACCGCTACAAATATTTTAGTCTACTTTTTGAATGAAGTCAATAACGGCGTTTCATTTGTTTACGCCTTATGTATAAATTATCGATAAATATTTTGCAAGAAAGTTTTTGGAGGTTTATAAATGCGCAAAATCAAAGCCAATAAAAAAGACGTTGAGAAGAAACAAAAAAAAGTTCAGGCGTTAATGCAGGACTTAATGAAATATCATTTCCAAGTTCATGACGAAAAAAAAGTTTTGGAAACTGTGGCAGCTATGGCTAAACTGCAGCCGGATGAACCAATTCCCGCTGAAAAAGTTGCATCAATTTACATAGATTATGGACAGGTTGAAGAAGCCGATAAAGCCGTAAAATATCTTGAAGAAAAATTCCCGCCTACAGCTTACAGAGTGTTTTTGCGTGCTCGTATTTGCGATATGAGAAGTGATTATGGCGGTTGCATTAAATACGGCGAACAAGCCCTGACTTTTCCAAGTATGGAATTGGAAACTCTGTTAATGATTTACAACATTTTGGGACATGCTTACCGCTACGCTGGCGACGCTCCAAACTCTTTGAAATATTATGGATTAAGTGCAAAAATCGATCTTTCATCTGTAAATAACCCCACGCTTTTACAATTTATTGGCAAAATTAAACGCGAAGACTACAGCAATTTTCTTTTCAGTTTGCACAATTTAAATTTCAGCCGTGAAAAAATATTTGAAGAAATTTGCGGCTTTGATAAAATTTACGGCAATGTTGAAAAATTAGTTCACGATCCCAAAACTCACCCGCGCCATAAAAAATTGCGTATTGGTTATATTGGTCCCGATATTCGCCGCCACGTCGTAACTTTTTTCAGTTATTCCTTATATGAAAACTACGACAAGTCCAAATTTGAAGTTTACGTTTACGCCAAAAACAAAGAAGATAATGTTTCAGCCGCCATTAAAAGTAGAGTTGACGGTTTCAGAAATGTACTTTTCGACGACGCGAAAACCGCTGCCCAAAGAATCAAAGATGACGAAATTGATATTTTGGTTGACCTTGCCGGACACACCGCAAATAACGTCATGGATATTATAGTTTACAAGCCCGCGCCGATTGTTATCAGTGCTATTGGCTGGTTCAATACGACCGGCGTCAGCGCGGTTGATTATTTTATGGTTGACAAGTACACCGACCCCGTTGGCTTGAATGATAAATTTTTTACTGAAAAAATGCTCCGTCTTCAACACAGCCATTTTTGCTATATGTGGCACGACGATCCAACGGTTGTAAATCCTGCGCCTTGTACAAAAAATGGCTACGTTACTTTTGTAAGTTTCAACAACCAAACGAAAATCACGGACGAAACTTTGAAAGTTTGGGCAAAAATTGTAAACGCCGTTCCAAATTCCAAACTTTACTTGAAAGGCAAGGCTTTTCGCGATAAATACGGTACAGATTATATGTTGAAACGTATTGAAGCCGCCGGACTTTCCATTGACAGAGTAATTTATGAGGCGGACGAACAAAAATATTTGAACAAGTACAACCTTGCAGATATTGCGCTGGATACTTTCCCCTATCCCGGCGGCGGTACAACTTGCGACGCGCTTTTCATGGGCTTGCCGGTTATAACTTTGGTAGGAGACCGCCACAATGCACGATTCGGCTATTCACTTTTGGTAAATTGCGGACTTGGCGAACTTTGCGCCTTTACTGAAGAGGAATATATTCAAAAAGCTGTAGACCTTGCCAACGACTTAGACAGACTGCGCGACTACCATTTGACGATACGCCGCAAAATGGAAGAATCACCAATAATGAACGATACAATTTATATGGGCGAAGTTGAAGACGCTTACGAAAAAATTTTTAACGCGTGGATAAACGGCGAAGAGTTGCCGGAATTTCCGCAAGACGCGCCGCCAATTACGCCGGAACAAGCTAAATTTTATTTTGAACGCGCTAAAACTTATATTAATATGGACACGATTTTTGAAGATTTTCTTATTGAAAATAAAACATCTGTCAAACGTGCGCTTTACAATCTTGAACTTGCCGAACAAGTCAAAAATGAAAATTACGCTACAATTTTAATATTAATAGCCGCCTGCAAAAAGAAACTCAACGACTTTGCAGGAGCTTACAAGGCAATTTGTGACGCCGGTACAGCAATTTATAATTCCGGACGCGAATTTAAAAAAGAATTTTTAATGCAGTATCATGAACTTCAAGCAAAGTTGGATCTTTCTAACGGCAACCCGATAAGTGCTCTGGACAACTTTAAAAAAGCGTCGAACTTCGCCGAAACTCTCCAAGATAAATGCAAATTTGAAAGTGCCGCGCTTACTTGTCTGCAATTCACAGCGACTTCAAGCGAAGACGTTGCGGCGGCGCACTTCAACTATCAAAAACTTTTAGACAATATCCAGCCTTATACCGAATTTGCAAAGCCGGAAGGCAAAATTAAAATTGGCTATGTTTCCCAAAATTTCAACAATCACGCAATGTTCAGTTTTGCTTACGGTATGATTGCTTCGCACGACCGAAACAAATTTGAAATTACTTGTTACAGCCTGAACAAATATGACGACGTTTTCACTAATCTTTATAAAAATCAGGTTGATAAGTTTATTGACGTGAAGGGCTTGAGTTTTGCCGAAATTGCCGAAAAAATTCACAATGACAAAATTAATGTGCTTATAGATTTGTCCGGACATTCCGCCGGAAATGTTTTGCCGGTTTTTGCGTACAAGCCCGCGCCAATTCAAGTTAGCGGTATTGCCTATATGTTCACAACTGGTTTAAAGGCAATGGATTATTTTATAACCGATCCTATTGTTGACCCGCCCGGACAGCACGAGAAATTTTTCAGCGAAACACTTTTGTACTTGCCGAGTCAACTTTGTTATGCAATGCGTGAAAATGTTCCGGTTCCGCAATACGCGCCCGCCACTAAGCGCGACTTTAAAGTTTTTGGTACAATTTGCCGTTACGAAAAAATTAACGACGATATGTTAAAAATTTGGAAAATAATTTTGGACAGCGTGCCAAATTCTGTTTTGCTTATGCGTGCTCAAGAATTTGTGAGTAATTCGACTATAGATCAACTTTATAGCCGAATGAAAAATATTGGATTTAATATGGATCGTATTATGTTCCGTCCGGCTGTAGCTGATTGGTTACCGGAACTTTTACACGTTGACGTCATTTTAGATTCTTACCCGTGTGTTGGAGGCGCAACAACTTTTGACGCGCTTTATATGGGTGTTCCGATTGTTAGTTTTTATGGCGAACGCAGAAATACGCGTTTGGGCTTGAGCATTTTCAAGCAATTTGGTATTGAAGGCTTGGCGGTTCCAATGACTTCGGCGAAAGATTATATTGAACGCGCTGTAGGTCTTGCAAACGACATGGAGGCTTTGGACGCGTTACACAAAAATTTAAGAAATATGATGAAACAGCCGCTTAGTATTCGTACCCGTCCTTATACTCACGCGCTTGAAGAAAAATTTATTCAAGACTTGAACGAAAAATTTAATGCTTGAGGTTGAACATTGTTAAAAAAAATTTTTATTGCGATTGTGGCGGCGGTAATTTTTACTTTGCCTGCCTCTGCCAAAGAATCAACTTGGCAACCTGAAATTAAGATTGGAATTTTGGGCGGCGTTAATAGCGTGGAGTTGCAATTTTCCGCGCCCTGCGTTATGGTTGACGCCGCCACTAATAAAACTCTCAAAAAAATTCCGGCAAATAAAATTTTTTCCGTGACCCTTAAAGATTTTGAAAGTGATTCTGTTGAGATTCGCGGAGAAAAAGTTTTGCTGAAGGATTTAATTTGCTCGATTAACGGCAAGAAATATTTTGGCGGCGTCCGCCTTGACAAGAAATTTGATTCATTCGTTGTAATAAATATTGCAGCGGTTGAAGAATATTTGCGCGGCGTTGTTCCTGAAGAAATGTCAGTTTCATTTTATCCGGAAGCTTTAAAAGCTCAAGCAGTGGCGGCGCGTTCCTTCACTTTGAAAAATCGCAAACGTCATGAAGCTGAAGGTTACGATCTTTGCGCAACTAATCACTGCCAATTTTATGGCGGCGTTGATTCTGTAGATAATTTTTCTGACGTGATTATTAAACTTACACGCGGCGAAGTTTTGACTTACAACGAAAAAATTGTTGATACGAATTTTCACACTGACAGCGGCGGAATGACTGAAAGTGTTGCTGAAGTTTGGGGTACTACTGCGCCTCATCTTCAGCCTGTCGAAGATTTTGAAAAAAATACTCAAGCCTGGAAGTTAGAATTTTCTATTGTTGATTTTTCAAGCAGATTCGGTGATAACTTCGGCACTTTAAAACAAATAAAACTTTCGCCGCTTAAAGTCGGCAAGTCTGACACTGATAGAAGTACTTCGGGACGTGTGAAATTTGCGCAAATTATCAGCACTAAAAGAAATCTTCAACTTACCGGAAATGAATTGCGCTCAAAATTTTCTCTGCCAAGTACGCTTTTTGACATTAAAATTTCCGGCGACAAAGTAATTTTTGAAGGTTACGGGCGCGGACACGGCGTCGGAATGTCTCAATATGGCGCGAATGCTTACGCTAAAAGCGGCTGGGACTACGAAAAAATTTTGAAACATTATTATACAGGTACGACGCTGAAAAAACTTTATTGATTTTTTATTAAACTTTATATGTACTTTCTTTTCAGTCGAAAAAAGAAAGTACCAAAGAAATTCTCTTCGCCCGTCCGCCGCTAAGGTTCCTGCACGCTCCAACTAAACGAGCTCCTTTTGGTCGCACTTAGTTTACCGCACGCGCCAACTTTACTGTTAATTGGCGGCACAGGACGGGCAGTTTTCTTTTCTTATTTGTTTAAGAGGTTTTTTAATGCAATTAGAAGATTTTAATTACGAATTGCCGGAAGAATTAATAGCGCAAACTCCGATTGAACCGCGCAATTTTTCTCGGCTGATGGTTTTAAATCCCGCCACGCAGGAAATTTTTCATGAACATTTTTACGACTTGAAAAATTTTTTGACGGCGGGCGACGCTTTAATTTTTAATGATACAAGAGTTATACCTGCGCGACTGATTGGAAATAAAACTACAGGCGGACGCGTGGAAATTTTTTTATTACGTCGAATTGATTCTACAACGTGGGAAACTTTGGTTAAACCCGGCAGAAAAGTTTTGGAAGGTACAGAAATTTTTTTCGGCGAAGAATTAAGCTGTAAAATTGTTGGGCGTACAGATTTTGGCGGGCGAATTGTGCAATTTCAATTTGACGGCGTTTTTGAAGAAATTCTTGACAGACTCGGTGAAACTCCACTGCCGCCTTACATTCACGAAAAACTTTCTGACATTGAACGCTATCAAACTGTTTACAATCGTGAAAGAGGTTCAGCCGCCGCGCCCACTGCCGGTTTACATTTTACGAAGGAGCAAATGCAGGAACTTGAAAATTTTGGCGTAAATTTGGGATTTGTAACTTTGCACGTTGGATTGGGAACTTTTCGCCCCGTTCAAACTGAAACTATTGAAAATCATCAAATGCACGAAGAATTTTATACCGTTCCTGAAACTACAGCCAAATTGATTCACGATACAAAATTAGCCGGTAAAAAAGTTATCGCCGTCGGTACAACTTCAATTAGAACTTTAGAATCTGCCGCGCTTGATAATTTAAACGTTGAAGTTGGCAGCAATTCCACAAAAATTTTTATTTATCCAGGTTACAAATTTAAAATTGTTGACGCGCTGATAACAAATTTTCATCTGCCGAAGTCAACTTTGATAATGTTAGTGAGTGCGTTTGCAGGACGTGAATTTATTTTGAAGGCGTACAAAGAGGCGGTTGAAAATCGCTACAGATTTTTCAGTTTCGGCGATGCAATGTTTATAAGGAGCAAGATTAATGGCGGCAATAACTTATGAATTGGTACACAAAGACAAATTAACGGGCGCACGGGCGGGAATTTTGCACACGCCGCACGGCGATTTTTTGACGCCAATATTTATGCCGGTGGGAACGCAAGCAACGGTTAAAAGCGTTTCGCCTGACGAATTGGAAGAATTGGGCGCAGGAATAATTTTATCTAACACGTACCATTTATTTTTGAGACCGGGCGCAGATTTAGTTCAAAAAGCCGGTGGACTTCACAAATTTATGAATTGGAAACGCGGAATTTTGACTGACAGCGGCGGCTTTCAAGTTTTCAGTTTGGGCGAACTGCGAAAAATTACTGAAGAGGGCGTAACTTTTCGATCGCACATTGACGGCGCAAAAAAATTTCTTTCGCCTGAAATTTCCATTGAAACACAGATGAAACTCGGCGCAGATATTATTATGGCGTTTGATGAATGTATTCCCTACGGCGTCGATTATGACTACGCAAAAAAATCTACCGCCCGCACTCATCGTTGGGCTGAAAGAAGTTTGGCGGCGGCTACTTCAGAAAATCAAGGGCTTTTTGGAATTTGTCAAGGCGGTATGTATACAGACCTGCGCGAAGAATCTGCAAAATTTATTGGCGGTATGGATTTTGCAGGATGTGCCATTGGCGGCTTAAGCGTCGGCGAAGATAAAAAAACTATGTATGAAATGTTGGAAATTTCGACAAAATTTTTGCCGGAAAATAAGGCGCGATATTTAATGGGCGTTGGAACTCCCGACCATTTACTTGAAGGAGTTTTGCGCGGCGTAGATATGTTTGACTGCGTTTTTGCTACTCGTGTTGCGCGTAACGGTATGGCGATGGTTAGTCCAAAAACTGCGGCAAGTGGTCGGCTTGTTATGAAAAACGCTTGCTACACTGAAGATTTTTCGCCGCTTGAAAGTAACTGCGATTGTTACGCCTGCCGAAATAATTTTACTCGCGCTTACATTCGCCATTTGGTACGCGCTGAAGAAATTTTCGGTTTGAGACTTTTGACTTTGCACAATCTTAGATATTTGCAAAAATTTATGTCAGAAATGCGCGTGGCGATTCTTGAAGACAGATTCAGCGAATTTCGCGCAGATTTTTTCAACCATTACGAGAGGGGAAATTTACCGAATGAATGAAGAAGCAATGGCGGCAATGCTAAGTTGGATGCCAATTCTTTTTATGGTATTTATATTTTATTTTATGCTGTACAAGCCACAGAAAAAGGCGCGTGAGGAACGCGACAAAATGTTAAAAAGTTTGCAAATTGGAGCGCGTATCATTACGATTGGCGGAATTTACGGCACAATTACAGAAATTTACAGCGAGACTATAAAAATAAAAATCGCTGAAAACGTCGTGATTGAAATTGGACGCGGCGCAGTCAGTATGATTATTGAAAATCAAAATACGGCAACTTGAAAAATTTAAAATATATTGTGCAATGGAGAAATAAAAATGGCAGAAGAAAATTTAGTTCGCTGTCCGTGTTGCGGCGAAGGATTAGTTGAAGGTGAACATCTTTACGACGTTTGCGAAGTTTGCGGCTGGGAAGATGATCCTGTACAATTTGACGATCCTGATTATCGCGGCGGCGCAAATTTTATGTCATTAAACGAGGCGTGGGCGGCTTTTAAGGCTCAACGCAATTCTGCTTAAAAAATTATGGATAAAAAAACATTACGAAAAGAAATGCGGACGTGGCGAAAATCTTTAACTGAAATTGAACGCGAAAATTTCAGCAACGCCATTGTAAAAAAATTTTTAGCGCAGGACGCTTATAAAAATTCACAAGTTATAATGGCGTATGTTTCAATGGCTGAAGAAGTCCAACTTCAAAAAATTTTCGTTGACGCCTTTAACAGTAAAAAAATTTTGGCAATACCGTTCATTGTCGGTAAAGGTGAAATGTTGGCGGTTGAAGTTCCAAATTTCGACGCGCTGGAAGTTGGAGACTTTGGAATTTTGACAGTGCGTAAAGATTTACGAAAATTTATTGACGCCGAAAAAATTAACTGCGTCATTGTACCGGGCGCGGCGTTCGATTTAAATTTTAACAGATTGGGACTTGGCGGCGGCTACTACGATAAATTTTTGCCTCGCGCAGTCAATGCTAAAAAAATTGCGCTTGCATACGATTTTCAAATTGTGGACGCTGTACCGACTGAACCGCACGATTTTAAAGTTGATATGATTATTACTGAAAAAAGAATTATAAAATAAAAATCCCGCAAATTGAGCGGGTTATTTTTTTTTATTATTTGTAGCCAAGTTTTTTAGCCATTGTAAAATCTGTATTGGCTTTTTCTATTTCGCCCAATCTTTTATAAGCAATGCTACGATTATTATAAACCTCTGCAACATTGGGATTAATTTCAATAGCGCGGGTATAATCTGAAATGGCGGCAGCGTAATTTCCCAACTTTGCATAAATGTTGCCACGATTATAAAAAGCAAATTCAAGTTTGGGATTGAGTTCAATAACGCGGTTATAGTCGGCAAGTGCAGATTCATAAAGGTTCAATTCAAAATAAGCGTTGCCGCGATTGTTATACGCCTTCAAATAATTTGGGTTAATCGCAATGGCTTTATTATAGTCAGTCAGTGCCGCGTCGTATTGCTCCAATTTTAAATAAACATTGCCGCGCCGGTTATAAGCCACTGCGTCATTTGGATTTTCTTTCAGAAACTCGGTGTAAAAATTTATCGCCTCTTCATATTTTCCTTGCCGGTAAAGTATCAAGCCTTCCTCAAGTTGTTTCGATTCAAAAATATCTTCAGCAGTTTTTAAAATAGTAATTGGTACAGGCGTTAAACTTTTGGCGATATGTTCATTTGGCAAATTTTCAATTCCAAGCACTGCAAAAAATAAAATTGCCGCGCCAACTGATATTGCCAAATTTTTATTTTGAAAAAATTTTTTCACAGTCAGCACCTCAATTTTTGAAACCGAGTTGTTTAGCCTTTGCAAAGTCGGCATTGGCTTTTTCTGTTTCGTCTAAAATTTGATACAAAAGCCCGCGATTATAATAAACTTCGGCGTATTTCGGATTAATTTCAATCGCCTTATTATAACTTGAAATTGCCGCGTCGAAATTTTTCAATTCTTTGTAAGTATTGCCTTTATTGTTGTACGGATAATCCCAATTTGGATTTAATTCAATCGCTTTGTTATAGTCTGAAATTGCTTTTTCATAATTTTTCAAATGAAAATAAACCACGCCACGATTATTGTACGCGTTTTCAAAATTGGGATTAATTTCAATGGCGCGGTTATAATCAGAAATTGCTTGCTCGTAATTTTGTACATCAGTATAAACCATACCGCGATTATTATAAACAAAATGCAACGCAGGATTTTTTAATTCGATAGACTTGTTAAAATCTGCAATGGCTTCGTTGGGGCGTTTCAAATCCCTGTAAACAATTCCGCGATTATTATAAGCCAATGCGTAATTTGGATTTATTTTTATTGCCTCGTTGTAAAGTTCAATCGCTTCCTGATATTTGCCCTGATTGTAAAAAGCTAAACCTGTATCAAGTTTTTGTCCGGCTAAAATATTTTTATCAACATCTGAAGTCATATTTTGTTGAGAGTTCCAGTTGAAATTAAAAATTGCGTTGACAGTTGGGCAATACTTAACCAGCGGAGTATTTTGCACGCCCAATATTCCCAAAATTAAACTTATGGCTCCCAGTGATATTTTCAAGGATTTATTTTCAAAAAAATTTTTCATCGTCAACACCTCCCGAAATTTCCAAACTTGCCTTAAAATCAATATTGTAGTATATTTTAGTCTACTTTATCGAAAGGGGCAAATTTTTAGTGAGGAAAGATGTTTTCGCCAAATTGTTTGCTTGCTTGGCAATAATTTTGGCTTTATTTGTGATTTTTATTCGCCCGTTGGCTGAATCAATTCGGCAGGGCTTAGACTTGCAAGGCGGCACACACGTTGTACTGGAGGCGGAAGATACTGAAATAGCGCAGGTTAATGATGACGCAATGCGCCGCGTTGTTTCGATTATGGAACGCCGCGTTAATGAATTGGGATTAACTGAACCGATTGTACAGCGCGAAGGCGAACGCCGCGTAATTATCGAACTTGCCGGAATTAAAGACCCGGACGCGGCAATTCAAACTATTGGTAAAACGGCGATGCTTGAATTTAAAGACGAAGAAGGCAACACGCTTTTAACGGGTACAGATTTAAAAGACGCTCAAGCGGCAATGCGTCAAGATAACGGACAATGTATCGTTAGCCTTGAATTTTCTGACGAAGGCACGAAAAAATTTGCAGACGCAACTTTAGCGAACGTCGGCAGACAACTTGCAATTTTACTTGACGGCGAAGTTTTAACTGATCCTGTTGTACGTGAACCAATTATGGGCGGTCGCGCAGAAATTAGCGGACAACGTACTTTGGAAGAGGCGCAACGTTTGGCGGTTTTACTTCGTAGCGGCGCACTTCCCGTAAAAGTCAACATTATTGAAACTCGTACAGTTGGTCCTTCACTCGGTCAAGATTCAAAGGATAAATCTGTTTTTGCCTTTGAAGTCGGCGTGGCGGCGGTTTTAGTTTTTATGCTGATTTTCTACCGCGCTTGCGGTCTTATCGCTGACTTTGCTTTAATGGCGTACACTTTACTTTTGTTGGCAATTTTAAAATCCCTTGACGCAACTTTGACTTTGCCGGGAGTTGCAGGAATTATTTTATCAATCGGTATGGCGGTTGATGCGAACGTTTTAATTTTTGAACATTTCAAGGAAGAATTTCGACTTGGCAAGAGTATTCGCCTTGCGATGGATTCTGGATTTAAACGCGCCTTTACAACAATTCTTGACTCCAACACCACAACAATTATTGCGGCGTTTGTCCTGTTTATGTTTGGTACAGGCAACATTCGCGGCTTCGCTATTACTTTGGGCTTAGGCGTTGTGCTGTCAATGTTTACGGCGATAACTTTAACGCAGTATATGTTAAAACTTATGGTAAACGCTAAAATTTTTGAAAGTCCGAGCATTTACGGCGCAAACGGTTTTATGCTTTTCGATCCGAAAGAGGCTAATAAAAATGCTTGAATTTGAGATTGACAAACGCGCAAATTTTTTTGATTTGAATATTAGAGGAGTGCAAAATTTTTTGAAAATCTTAGAAATTACGCCGTCAACGGCTGTAAAATTTTCCTGCAAGGAGGCTAATAAAAATGCCTAAATTTGATATTGCGGGACGCGCTAAAATTTGGTTTATAATTTCGTTGCTTGTGATAATTCCGGGCTTAATTTCAATGGCAACACGCGGCTTTAATTTTGGGATTGACTTTACCGGCGGCACGATTATTGATTTAAAATTTGAACAGCCGGTAGAAATTTCAAAAGTACGTGACGCCCTGCGCCCGTTCGGCTTAGACGGCGCAACCATTCAACTTTCCGGCGAAACTTCTGACGTTGCAAGCTCCAATAACGTGATGATTCGTACTGTTGACTTGGAAGAAAATCAACGCAAGGAAGTAATGGCGGGGATAAAATCAAGCGTCGGAAATTATGAAGTCCTGCGCGAAGAAAAAGTTGGCGCAACTATTGGCGGCGAATTGATTTTTAACGCGGTAATGGCGTTGGTAATTTCATGGGTACTGATTATTTTGTACATTGCCTACAGATTTGAATTTAAATTCGGTATTGCGGCGATAATTGCGCTGATTCACGATATTTTAATTGTACTTGCGGTTTTCTCGTTTACTCAAAAACAAGTTGATTCGTCATTTGTTGCGGCACTTTTAACGATTGTAGGTTATTCGATTAACGATACGATTGTTATTTTTGACAGAATCAGAGAGAATTTGAAATTGCACTTCAGACGCGGCGGCAACGTTGCTGAAATTGTTAATCGTTCAATTTACCAAACTTTGACGCGCTCCTTTTACACGGTTTTTACTTGCCTGTTTACAACGCTTGCACTGTACTTTTTCGGCGGCGATACGACAAAAGATTTTGCATTTGCCTTGACGATTGGTTTTATCAGCGGTTGTTATTCTTCAATTTTTATTGCGGGTCCATTGTGGCTGACGCTTAGAAATTGGAAAAAATAATTTTGCAAGGAGGGATTTTTATGCTTGGTAAAAAAATTTTGCGTAAACTTTTAGCGGCATCCTTAGCTGTTGGAGTTTTTACTTTTACGCCGCAAATTAACGATTTTAATTTTATTTCGACGGCTCAAGCAGCCAAGCAAGTTTTTAAGCCGGTATTGACGGCAAAAGATCAAATCCAAAAAGCTATCAATCTTTATAATCAAGGAAATATTCAAGAAGCATTTAAATATTTCGACATGGCTATTAAAATGGATCCCTATATGGCTGAAGCTTATGAAGTTCGCGGGGACGCTTATCTTAAATTGGGCGAAAATTCTCAAGCAGATTCAGAGGCAATTTCGGCATATAATAAGGCAATAGATGACTATAACAAAGCTGTTTCCTTAGATAGAACGAACGCCACAACCTACTACAAAAAGATTGCCGTTGCTTACTACAAACGCGGCGTTGTTCATTCTGATAATAAAAGATATGATGCGGCAAAGGACGATTTAAATAAAGCTCTTGAATTTGATCCGACTTACGCCCCCGCCTATTTCAGACGCGGTTTTATTTATGGCGAAGTAATCAAATATTATGACGTGGGGATTGTCAACTATTACGCCGCGATTTACTTTGAGCCAAACAACGCAGAATATTATTATTGGCGCGGAAAATGTTATCAAGCGTTGCGCCAAACAGAAAAAGCCAACGCAGATTTTGCGAAGGCTAAACAACTTGGTTATAAAGAATAAATTCAAAGGAAAATTATATGGATAAAAAATGGCAAATAAAAACAGAAGACGCGGCGCAGGTAAAAAAACTTGCGGCGGCAGTCGGTATCAGCGAATTAACGGCGAAAATTTTACTTCATCGCGGAATAACAAACGCGGCTGACGCAGAAAAATTTTTGAACGCAGAAACGGCGCAGGAATTTTACAACCCGCTTTTAATGAGCGGAATGGAAGACGCCGTTGACAGAATAATTTTGGCGATTGAAGGCGAAGAAAAAATTTGCGTCTATGGCGATTATGATGTTGACGGTATGAGCGGCGTTTCACTTTTGACACGCGCACTTAAAAATTTCGGCGCAGATGTTGAGTATTACATTCCCGACCGCTCCGAAGGTTACGGCATAAATGTTCCCGCGCTTGAAAAAATTATCAAAGGCGGCGCAACGCTTTTAATTTCGGTTGACTGCGGAATTTCCAACGCCAAAGAAATTTCAGCCGTTGCAGGGCAGATTGATTTTATAATTACAGATCATCATTTGCCCGCGCTTGAAGAAATTAACCCCGCTGAAGTTGTGGCCGTTATCGACCCGCATCAAGAAATTTGCAACTATCCAGATAAAAATCTTTGCGGCGCGGGCGTTGCCTTTAAAATTTGTCAAGCACTCGCGCAGGAATTGGAAAATATCCCTTTCTATGAATACGTCATTGACATTGAAATAGTCGCGCTTGCAACCGTTGCTGACCTTGTCCCGCTTACCGGCGAAAATCGCAAAATTGTTAAAATCGGTTTAAAGAAAATGGCTGAAACTTCCTGCATTGGCTTAAAGGCGTTGGTTAAAGTTTCCGGCTATGAAGATAAAAAAATTGTTGCGTCAAATATTGCTTTTCAAATTGCGCCGCGTCTAAATTCTGTCGGGCGTCTTAAATCTGCAAAAATCGGCGTGGAGCTTTTGACGACTGACGACGAACAAAAAGCCGCCAAAATTGCTGAAGACCTTGACGCCGCCAATACCGAACGCAAGGAAATTGAGAAAAAAATTTTTGTACAGGCAGAAGAAAAAATGCAAATTCTGCGCGACGAAAAAAGCGGCGACCTTTGGACGCTCGTTGTTGATGACGGACGCTGGAACGCCGGAATTATTGGGCTGACTGCCTCCAAACTTGCCGAAAAATATTCACTGCCAACAATTATAATTTCTGTTGGCGATTTAATTTCTCGCGGCAGTTGCAGAAGTATTCCCGCGCTCCACATTAAAAACACGCTGGACACTATGGCGGATTTATTCGACAATTACGGAGGACATTCGCAAGCCGCCGGTTTTTCCATTCCAACTAAAAATATTCCAGAACTCAAACGCCGCTTTGATGAATACGTTAGAAAAAATTTGACGGATGAAGATTTTCCGCCGGTTATTGAAATTGACGCGCTTATAAATCCCGCGCTGATTGATTTGAAAACCGCTGAAGAATTGGAAAAAATTGAGCCGTGCGGAATTGGCAATGCGGAGGCGATTTTAGCTTGTCGAAATGTGCGCTGTGAATCTGCAAAAATTATTGGCGCAGATAAAAGCCATTTGAGTTTTTTAATTTTATCTGACGGCGCGGAAAATAAAAGCGTTAAGGCGGTTTCATTCGGCAACGCCAAATTTGCAAACATCGTTGAAAATTCTCCCGTCGATATTATTTTTCAACCGGCGATTGACACTTGGCAAGATGAAACTTTTGTAAAATGTTTCGTTAGCTATATTGCGCCTTCCAACGCCGAAAAATTTATTTTTACGCGGGAAATTTTGGCAGCTGTTTACAAATTCTTGAAGACTGACAAAGAAAAAATTTTTAACATTCGCGCCCTTGCCGAAAAGTTCGGAAATAATTTTTCGGTTTATAAAATGTTCACGGCAATTAATATTTTTATCGAACTCGGATTTTTGAAGGTGAACGACGACCAAACTTTTGAATTGCCCGCCGTATCGAAAAGAAATTTAGAAAATTCGAGGACGTTTAGACTGAATGGAAAATAAAATTTTAATATCACTGTGCTTACTGCTATTTTTTTTCTGCAACTGGTTAATCCCCGTTACAGACCCAACCGAAAATTGCTACGCGCTGACGGCAAAAGAAATGTTGCAGGCGGGCGATTATTTTTCACCGAGAATTTACGGAAATTTTTGGTACGATAAACCGATATTTTTTTATTGGGAAATACTTTTGGCGTACAAAATTTTCGGCGTGAATGAATTTGCGCTAAGATTTTTTCCGGCGGTATTTGCAACGGTCGGCGTATTTCTGACATATTTTTTTGCGTCAAAAATGTTTAACAAAAAAATTGGATTCACGGCGGCGGTAATTTTGGCGACTGCGCCGGGCTATTGGTACGTTGCACACGCAATTATTACAGATATGACTTTGTTTTGCGCAATTTCAACAACGCTGATGACTTTTTATTTTGCGTACACCGAAAAAAAGCCGCGCTTGCTGTACGTAGCATTTGCGGCGGCGGGCGTGGCAGTTTTGACGAAAGGTCCCATTGGATTTTTACTGCCGGGACTGATAATTTTTTTATTTTTAATAACTCAAAAAGATTTAAAATATTTATGGCGCGGCGAAATTTTCAAGGGCGCAATTTTAATGTTGGCGATAATTTCGACGTGGTATTTGCCAATGTACCTTATTCACGGCAAGCAATTTTTGACAGACTTTTTGGGCGTCCATAACTTTTTGCGGGCGACGGTTTCAGAGCATCCGCAGTACGACGTTTGGTATTATTACACGATAGTTTTTTTAATTGGCTTTGCAGTTTGGACGTTGCCGATATTTTCTATAAGAAAATTTCCACAACTGGACACGCGGCGGCGATTTTTAATTATTTGGGCGGCAACGGTTTTCATAGTGTTTCAAAGTTTCGCCACAAAGTACCCGACTTACACTTTGCCATATATGATGCCGCTTGCGATTTTGTTTGCGGGATTTTTCGCAGAACGTGAAAAACTTTTCGGCAGAATTGCGGCGGGAATGGTAATTTTTTTAACAGTTGGAACGTTCGTAGGAATTTCAATTTGTAAAGAAAATTCCTATAAAGACGCGGCAGAAATAATTTTGCCGTTGGCAGATGAAAATACCTGCGTTGTAAGTTACGGGCGCAGTTACGCGGGCAGTTTGGTATTTTACAGCGGCTTGACGGTTTACCGCCTTGAGGAAACTGAAAACATTGCAAAATTAAAGCCCGCCAATATGAAATGGACTACAACAAATGTAATGCCGTTTCTGGATTTTAAAAATTTACCGACTGATAAAAAAATAATCGTAGTGGTAAAAAATAAATCCGAGCAAAAATTTTTGGAATTGGCAAAAGGGAATTGGCAACTGATTGAGGAATTGCCGAATTGTAAAATTTTATTAAGGCGTAATTGATAGATTGGTGAACATTATGAACACGATAATTGATACTGAAATTGAAGTTGACGAAAAAATTTTGTCAGAAATTCAACGCGCGGCGGACGTTGTGGGGAAAATTTACGGCTGCGAAAATTGCGAAATTAGCATTACTTTGACGGACGATAAAACTATTCACGAGCTAAATAAAAAATATCGCAACATTGACAGACCTACCGACGTTTTGAGCTTTGCATTTCGTGAAAGTGAGGAGCCGGAAATTTTAAACGCTGAAGTTGAAATTTTGGGCGATATAATAATTTCATTGGAACGCGCAAAAATTCAAGCTGAAGAATTTGGACATTCATACCTGCGCGAAGTAATTTTTTTGGAAGTGCATGGGCTTTTACATTTGCTAGGCTACGATCACATTGAAGAATCTGAACGCCTTGAAATGGAAGCTGAACAAAAATTTGTAATGGAGCAACTCGGAATTGGGAGGGATTAACTTTGTACAAGTCTGGATTTATCGCAGTGATTGGGCGTCCAAACGTTGGAAAATCGACGCTGATAAATAAAATAATTGGGCAGAAAATAGCAATAATGTCAGATAAGCCGCAAACTACGCGCAGTCGTATTCAGTGCATTTTGACGCAGGACGACGCACAATTTATTTTTCTTGACACGCCGGGAATACACAAGCCGAAATTTAAACTTGGCGAATATATGTTAAAGGCGGCGGAAGGCACCTTAAAGGAAGTTGACGCAATTTTTTTTGTCATTGACGCTACAGAAAAATTCGGCGGCGGCGAAAAATATATTTTGGAACGGCTTAACGAAACTAATCAGCCGGTTATTTTGGTAATTAACAAAATTGATTTACTCAAGCGCGAAGAAATTTTGCCGTTAATCGCCGCGTATTCTGAAAGATACAAATTTGCGGCAACCGTACCAATAAGCGCGGCAGACGGTACGAACGTTGATGAACTTTTAAACGAGGCTAAAAAATTTTTGCCGGAAGGTCCAAAATATTACCCTGCAGATATGGTAACGGATCAGCCGGAGCGATTAATTATTTCTGAAATTATCAGAGAAAAAATTTTGCACGTGACAGAAGACGAAGTGCCGCACTCCGTAGCAGTTGACATTGAAGAAATTACCGCCCGCAAAAAAGATTTAACCTACATACGCGCTACAATTTATGTTGAGCGGGATTCACAAAAAGGAATTTTAATTGGCAAAAACGGCGGACTTTTAAAAGGCGTCGGGCAAAATGCACGCCCTGAAATTGAAATGCTTTTAGGTACGAAAGTTTTTCTGGATTTGTGGGTTAAAGTCAAAAAAGATTGGCGAAACTCTTTAGGCGCAATTCAAAGTTTCGGCTTGGGCGATAACTAAGTTGCTGAAAAATTTTCTTCAAGAAATGCGGCTGAAACAGTGGACAAAAAATTTTTTTGTTTACGCGGCTTTACTTTTCAACGGCAGTTTATTTAATCCTGAAAAATTTTTAAACGTTACGATAATTTTTGCGGCGTTTTGCCTTTTGAGTAGCAGCGTTTACTTTTTCAACGATATTTTTGATTACGAATCTGATAAAAATAATCCTGACAAAAAAAGCCGTCCCATTGCAAGCGGCGCAATTTCTATAAAGCAAGGATATTTTTTCGCCGCAATTTTATTTTTGGCGGCAATTTTAATTTCATATAACTTTAATTTTGAATGTTTCTGCTTGCTACTTTCCTACGCTGTCATAAATATTTTGTACACCGTGAAATTAAAAAATTTCGTGATAATCGACGTGATGATAATTGCTTACGGCTTTGTTGCACGGGCATTGGCGGGAGCGTGGGCGGCGGATATTTTTTTAACAGAATGGTTTATCTTGTGCGTAATGTTTTTATCGCTTTTTTTGGCACTGGGCAAACGCCGCCACGAATTAATTTCAGTGAAGAATTCTCGCAGAAAAGTTTTGAAAAGTTACAGCGTAGAATTGATTGACCAAATGACGACGATAATTTCAGCTGCGCTTTTAATTTGCTACGCGCTTTTTGCATTGAACACGCCTGACCGTCAAAAAATGATTTTTACAATTCCGCTCGTGCTGTACGGAGTTTTTTATTATTTGTACATTGTTAGGGTAAAAAATAGCGGCGGTGCGCCTGACGTGGCACTTTATAAGGAAAAGCCAATTTTGCTGACGGTTTTAATTTACATTGCGGCAATAATTTTCATTCGTAATATTTGAAGTTAGGAGTTAGAAAATAATCCATTAGTGATTATTTGGCGCGTCATAGTTTTCAGATAGAGGCGTTTGTTAAGAATACGAAGTACTAGGATAGATAATCGAAGTAGAAAATACGTTTGCCCGAGAAAACCTGACGCGCCATTAAAAAGCGTTCTTTTGCTTCTTTTCTTTCGCGACTGAAAGAAAAGAAGATATAAAGTAAAAAAAATAAAAATTTTGATAGATAAAAGATTCACGGAGTTAATTATGAAATATATAATATTGCCGTTCGTGGCGTGGGTAGTTTCGGGGACGCTGAAATTTTTATTAAATCAAATTCGTTACGGCAAAGGTAAAGAATTAATTGGATATGGCGGCTTGCCAAGCACTCATACAAGTATAATTTCATCAGCGGTATTTTTTTACGGATTCAGCGAAGGATTTTTTAATCCAACTTTTACATTAGGTTTAAGTGTGCTGATGCTTTTCATAATGGACGCGCACAACTTAAGAATAAAAGTCGGCAAGCATGCCGAAGTTTTGAACAAGTTACAAAATGAAACAGTCCTGCGCGAAAGAATGGGGCATACGTGGCTTGAAATTTTTTGCGGCTTGATTGTAGGTATGACTTTGGGATATATTTTTGCAAATTTTTTGTAGGAGATTCTTCATGATAAAATTTTTTGATTCGCCATCGGTAAAAAACGCAATGAGTAAAATTTTGTTGGCGTTCATATTTTATACGGTTGCTGCCGCGTCGTTTAACGGCTTTTTTGTAAAATGGAAATTCCGCGATCTTGAAGAAAATCATTCATTTGAAATGATGTACGACGAAACAGCAAGCCGCCCTTACATACACCGGCAGTTAATGCTTGCTACTGCCAAAGAAATAAAATCGCTGATGACTCCGCAACAACAACAAAATTTTCTAAATTTTTTTCAACCGATAGATATATTCACAAACCTTTCACATCGAAAAAGCTTTATTGAAGATTCTTATACCAATACAAAAATTTTGTCACGATATGCAGTAGAGTACCACATAGTTTATTTTATGGCATTTGGATTTTTATTTTTAAGTATGTTCATCTGGCGGCAAATTGGAATTGAACTTACAAATAGTCCAACGGCAGGAACTTTGACAGCGTGTACATTTGCAATAATTTTTCCATTACTTGAAACAGTCGGCGGCTTTTTCTACGACTTCGGCGAATTATTTTTCTTGTCATTGGCAACACTATTGGCGATAAAAGGTTATTGGCTAGCACTAATTTTAATTTCGCCAATCGCCGAATATAATAAAGAATCGTTTTTATTTTTTATAGTAACGTTGTTTCCACTCTTCGCCGAAAAATTCAGCAAAACTAGGACTGCGTTAATTTTGACGGCTGCAATTTTTTTGAGTGGCGTTGTCTATCTGTATGTTTCAAATCTTTATATTGGAAATTCCGGCGGCTCCACCGAATTTCAATTTTTTAAACATCTTGAATTTATTTTTAGCGGCTGGTTTAATATAGAAATAAGTTACTCCACAATTTTTGGCGCAGGAATGTTTTTGCCACACATTTTAATATTTGTGTGGATTTTAAAATGTACATGGAAAAAAATTTTGCCGACGTGGAAAAACCATTTAAAAATTTCGGCGGTGATAAATTTTCCGCTGTACATTGCATTTTGTTACCCGGGCGAACTTAGAAATTTAAGTTTAATGTACATCAGCTTTATTGCAATGCTGTCAATTTTTATCAAAGAGGTGATTAATATTGAGCAAAAAAATTAAAAAGAAAACGCTGATAGCGGGACTAACCGAATACTTTTTTGACGGATTAATAGTCATAGTGCCGCCCGCCATTACAATTTTTGTTGTAATGTGGATTTGGAATTTAACAGAGGGAAAAATCGGAAAGACTATCAACGAATATTTAAATACAGATTTGCCGGGAATTGGACTTATAACAATAGCATTTTCAATTTTACTTGTAGGATTTATCACGGCAAACAATTTGGCAAAAAGAATTATAGCTCTGGCAGAATTGCTACTTGATAAAATACCCGTCGTCAAATTTATTTATAGCTCGGTAAAACAATTTGCACAAGCGGTTTTAACTTCAAATTCGGCGTTCAAACACGTTGTACTGGTTCCGTATCATCAATCTTGGGCGTTGGGCTTTTTAATGACAAATGTACCTAATCCTGTACGCGAAAAATTGGGCGTTGATTATGTTTGCGTATTCGTCCCTTGGAGTTTAAATATGACGAGCGGAACAAATTTATTTGTACGTCGGCAAGATATAATTTTTGTGAATATGAAAGCTGAAGACGCCTTGCAATTTATGTTGACAGCGGGTACAATCTCAAAGAAACCAAAAAGATAATTGGAGGCAAAAATTTTGATTATAACGATAATTTCAGCGATATTTGTATTTGGACTTTTAGTGTTAGTGCACGAATTTGGACATTTTTTTACAGCAAAGCTTACAGGAATGCGCGTTGACGAATTTGCAATAGGATTCGGACCAAAAATTTTCAGTAAAAAATACGGCGAAACAAAATATTCACTGCGTGCAATACCGTTAGGCGGCTTCAACGATATTGCGGGAATGGATCCTTCAGATAATCAAGCGGGCGACCGTGGATTTTGTGAAAAGCCGGTATTTTCTCGAATGATTGTAATTCTTGCCGGTTCAGCGATGAATTTCGTTTTGCCGGTACTGCTATTTTTTGGAATTTATGCAACAGTGGGCGTCGGTAAAGTTTCAACTGAACCTGTAATTGGCGGATTAATTTCCGGAATGTCGGCAGAAAAAGCGGGCTTAAAAGCCGGCGATAGAATTTTGACGCTCGACGGCGAAAAAATTTCAACGTGGCAGGAAATTTTGGATAAAACAAAAACACTTGAGCCAAATAAATCAGTGCCGCTTCAATATGAAAGAAATTCGCAAGTTACCGAAACTTTTGTAACACCGAAATTCGACGAAAGTTCAAAAAGAAAGTTGCTCGGTATTCAAAGCTCTGTAGTTTATGAGCCAAAAAGTTTGGGCGAATCCTGGACAGCCGCAATGGATCACACTAAAAAAATTTTGTTATATATGTTGGACGCGTTGGCAAATTTATTTAAAGCACCGTCAGAGGCGGAACTTTCAGGACCAATAGGAATTGCGCAAATGGCGGGGCAAGCCGCTGAAACAGGTTTAATACCGCTTTTAAACTTCGCCGCGTTGTTGAGTTTGAATTTGGGAATAATAAATTTGTTGCCTGTACCTGCGCTGGACGGCGGACACTTCGTAGGATTGGCGATTGAGGCAGTGCGCGGCAAACCTTTAGGCGCAAAGGCTTTAATGTACACGCAACGCGCCGGAGTTGCATTTTTGCTGATGCTGACACTTTACGCAACTACAAACGATTTAATTCGTGTTGTTTGGAAATGATTAATTAAAATTTTTTGAGGTACATTATGTTTGAGAGAAAATTAACAAGACAGATTCAAGTTGGGAATGTGAAAATTGGCGGCAACGCGCCTATCAGCGTTCAATCAATGACGAATACAAAAACTGCTGACACAAAGGCAACCGTCGCGCAGATTTTAAAATTGCAAGCGGCGGGTTGCGATATTGTAAGGCTTGCCGTTCCTGATATGGACGCGGCGCAAAATTTACATAACATTATTTCAGCCGTCGAAGTGCCGATTGTTGCAGATATTCACTTTGATTATAAATTGGCTCTTGAAAGTATCGCGCAGGGCGTGGCGGCTTTAAGATTGAATCCCGGCAATATTGGCGGCGCGGCGCACGTGCGGGAAGTTGTAGCGGCGGCGAAAGATAAAAATATTCCCATCAGAATTGGCGTAAATGCAGGTTCACTTAGCAGAAAACTTTTGCAGAAATACGGCGGCGCAACTGCAGAGGCGTTGGTAGAATCCGCAATGGAACACGTTAAAATTTTGGAAGATGAAAACTTTTTCGATATAAAAATTTCGCTGAAGGCGCACGACGTACCTTTGACGTTGGCGGCGTATCGTTTAATCAGCGAAAAAGTCAATTACCCGTTGCATTTGGGAATAACAGAGGCGGGAACTGTCAACACCGGCGTTATAAAATCTGCGGTAGGAATTGGCGCACTTTTGGCTGAAGGAATTGGCGACACAATCAGAGTATCATTGACAGGCGATCCCGTTGTTGAAGTGAAAGTTGCACGGGAAATTTTAAAAAGTTTGGGACTGTGCGACGGCGGCGCAACTTTGATAGCTTGTCCGACTTGCGGGCGTACAACTATAGATTTGCCGAGTATTGCGGCTGAAGTCGAGAAAAAAATTGCAAGCGTCGAAAAAAATATTACGGTTGCGGTTATGGGCTGTATTGTAAACGGTCCCGGCGAGGCAAGAATGGCTGATGTTGGAATTGCCGGATCAAATGGCGAAGGGATAATTTTTAGAAAAGGTGAAATTATTCGGCGCGTTCCTGAATCTGAACTTGTCAGCGAACTTTTCAAAGAAATTGATGAAATTTTAAAAAATTAATATCAAAAAACCGCCCGTCCTGTGCCGCTGATAACAGTAACGATGGCGCGTGCGGTAAA
>CALFJB010000101.1 GCA_937877565.1 uncultured Selenomonadales bacterium
AATTCTTGATTGCATTTGATATAATAATCAGTTAAATCTTTTGCCGAATGTAAAGGGTTGCTGGGGTCTTTCGTGTAATCGTAATTGGTGTCGGGCGTAAAATCCGGCGCATTAATTATGGTATTGTTATCACGAATTTTAGAATTTTTCGACGTGTAAACTTTCACGCCATCATCATCATATTCAATATTTTTTCCGCTACGATAAACATATACAAATTTTACAAAATATATACATATTTATACAGTGATGACCTCGCGGTACATCTTCCTGCTTCATCGAATCCGCTTTTGCCGTAGCTACTAGCGTTTGTATAATTCTCCACAGGCTTAAATTCCCTAGTAGCGATAGGTACATATCTGAGTTTTCTTCTTCGTGAAATTTCTCAGATTGAATAATTTGCTAAGTTTATTGCGGCGTTTAAATCTCTATCTATCGTCAAGCCACATTCAGCACACTTATAAATTCTGTCCGACAATTTCAAGTCAATTTTGATATGTCCGCAGTGTGAACAAGTTTTGCTGCTTGCATAGAATCTGTCAACTTCAACAAACTCTATGCCGTACATCTCGCATTTGTACTTGATCTGCCTTTTGAACTCATAAAACTTTTGCTCTGCTATTGCTTTTGACAGATGACGATTTTTCATCATTCCGCTTACGTTCAAATTCTCCATCACTATTCGAGACGGCTTGGTTTTCACTATCTCGGTCGTTGTTTGATGAAGATGATTATTTCTTATGTCTGTCAACTTTTTGTGTATCAAACGTATCTTTTGATTTTGGCGTTGAATGTTCTTGCATTCTTTGAGTGGTCTCTTCCACGTTGGACGGCGTTTTGAATCTCGACTTTCGATATTGCCCTCAATTTTCCTTGAAACTCTTCGCTGCTCTTTCTTGAGGCGTTTCTTCAACTTCTTGACTTTCGGCGTCTTGTTGATGTTCTCATAAACTTTGCCGGTTGAGACAATAGCCAAATCCTTTACGCCTAAGTCAATTCCTATACTTTCTCCCGTCAATTCAACTTTTTCGGGCTTGACTTCAAAGCCAACTGATAAGTACCAGTATTTGCCGTCGTAGCTAATGTGCGGATTAGAATAATGACCCTTAACTTTTGGCAATGGCTCTGAGGTTTTCACATATCCGAGTCTTTCGCCTTGAAAGCCATTTGGCAGCCTTTTCAAGCTCTCATAATTCACATAAAAGCTGATTTTGCTTTTGTGACGGCTTTTGTAATTCGGTCTGCCCTTCTTGCCTTTGATATAATCTTCAAATGCTGCTCCGGCATCTTTGACCGCTTGCTTCATCACATTGCTGCTTACTTCTCTCAGCCATTTATGCGTAGTTGGCTTCAAAACGTTATTAATGTATTTTCGGATTTTGCTTTCAGATATGCTTTTTACTCCAACTTTGTCGTTATCAAGATACTTTTGATATACTTTTTCGTTTTCAGATAAGAAATAATTGTATGCCCACCTTGCTACTCCTGCCGACTTCCTGAACAGTATTTCCTGCTCTGGTGTCGGCAGTAGTCTAATTTTCATTGCCCTTAGCATTTTTCTTTACCTCGTCAATTAACTGTTTCGTTTTCTTTGAACGCTGTCCATAGAGCCTGTTTGCAAAGACCGTGACTATTTGTATCAAATCATCTGTCAACTCTTGCTCTTTGCTGTATTCCGTATTGTCTATTACTTCAAGCTCTATTCCATTTATCTCGCAAAGATAATCTATTAGTTCAAATCCAAATCTTACCAACCTGTCTTTGTATAATATTACTACTTTGCTGATTTCATGGTTGTTGATTTTGTTGACGAGTTGTTTCAATCCTTTGTTGTTGTAGTTGATTCCACTGCCTATATCGCTGATTATTTCAAATCTATAGCCTTTGGCGTACATATATGACTTGACATTTTCTATCTGTTTCTGTAAGTCATCTTTTTGCGCCGTTGTCGATACTCTGCAATATCCAACTACTAATTTTTCTGCCTTCGGTGCATTTGAAAATTCTTTTAACTGTTCATACGAGTAGTAGCGTGTGCCACTTTTCGTGATATGGTACGGCATGAAGTCGCCTCGCGCTTGCATTCTTCTTAACGTTATTGGCGTCACGCCTACCATCTTAGCAAATTTCCCTATGCTTATTAATTCCATCACTGCACCTCCTCCACTCTATTATAGAGGAGATGTATATTTTTGTCAAGTTTGTATATATTTATCTTGTTCACCACGATTCGCAACTTCGCAGCAGTCTTTCTCTCTCGAGTAGACCTCTGACTGTTTCCAGCCAGCGCAGACTATTTCTTCAACCTTCTAAAAGGTCGCAACATTTTTCTTCCGCCCTTCGCTTGCGGTTTTACTCACCCTCAAGGTGATAGTCGTTGAAGGTCTCCCTTAGCTTGCGCCTTAGGGCTTTCCCTGCTAAACTTCCATTTCTTTTGATTGGGATTGCCTCTCTGCTTCGCTTTACTTATCAGTTATACGAAGTTTCTGCAGCATGACCAACTAAAAGCAGCATTTAGGACTAACGTTTTATGTGTGTCACGGTTACCCTCTCACATACACTGATTAGCTTTTATTTCACCTTGTGCCATCTCTACTGTTTTTTTCGCTTTCGCACCACTCAGCTTGCCGTTTCCAGCTGCTGTTTCGGTCGTAGAGCTTTAGGATTTCAAAGCATTTAACGTTGAGTTTGCACCTGTTTCCAGATACAAAGGGTATTCTGTTGTTAAATCTATACTTTTGTATAATTTTGCACAACTTTGT
>CALFJB010000102.1 GCA_937877565.1 uncultured Selenomonadales bacterium
AGAGCACGCTTGCTAACGCAACCGCGCAAGGCGTTTCTTTTCTTTTTTTCAAAAATGAAAAGAAATGCCGTATTAGGTAAAATCAAAATCGAATCTAATGACATTACCAAATAAAATTTTCAAATTGGTTTTAACTGAAGAAGGTATTTTTGAATGAAAAAATTTTTAGCGGCTTTTTGTTTGGCAGGTTTAATTTTTGGAAATGTTTCAATCGCCAACGCCGAAGATCAAGGCAGCGACGTTAAAAGAAATTGGGAAATTCAGCTTGAATATCTGCGCGGCAATTTGAGCAGTGAAAGAAATATTGACAACTATAACGTTCACGTTTTGCAGAAAATGCACCAACACCGCGCACTTTCATTTTATCGCGGCTTTACTTTTACCCGCGCCACAGGTGATACAAATCCCAAAGGCCTGGGTATTCATTACGACGGGCAGGGCGTAGGAATTGGAGCGGCGGGAATGTTGCGTTGGGATAGGCACGTTTCCGGCAAACTCTACGCAAATTGGGATTTTGCCGGTAGTCTGATGTTTTACAATAAGGCTCATCCTTACGACGGACGCGCCTACGGTTTTTTATGGCGTACCGGCCCCAGTTTTACTTGGAAATATCGCGGCGAAGATTCTTTTACCATCGGTTGTTATATCAGCCACTTTTCAAACGGCTTGAGAAAACACAATCCCGGTTATAATACTTGGGGCGTTTGTTTCGGCTTAAATCACAAATTCTAAATTGTTCAAAAAGTAACGAACTCAATAAATTTTAGAGTTTGTTGCTTTTTTGATTTTACAGGAGATTGAATTATGGCTGATACTATTGAACAAAATAAAGTTGTTTCTCTGTTTCAGTTTATCAGCGAATTGAACAAGCTGAAACAAAAGGCGATTTTAAATTACAAAGATTATCCGTATTTTTGGGAAATTTCCAAAATTCCCAACGATCCTGATAATATTAAAATTTATTATCGTGACAGAGTGGACGAAGAAATTTTTGACGCGGCGACAGATAGCGGCGATGTACTTTTATCTGTACATAAGCCGGAATTTCAGAAATGCCCCGAGCCGGATTTAATTTTTAAAGATTGGCTTAATTTTGGCTGGGATAATTTCCATAATGCGGCTTCGGTAAAAGATTCAGTTCAATTTGACAAGGCTTTAATTTCATATTTAGAAAATTTTACTGATTCTAAAGAACGTACTGCAAAATATGAAATTTGGCTTAAGCGTCGTGAAATTTGGGCTGAAAGGCAAAAAATTATTGAGGCAACGCGCAAACTTTTTGATAAAATGTACAGCGTATATTTTGAATTGCAACGTGAATCTGAAACTGAAGAAATTATTGTTACAAACGGTATTCTTTGCGATAGAGATAATCCTGAAATTTATCATCCTGTATTAACTCACCGCGTGAAAATTGACTACGACGCCGACAAAAACACGATATTTATTTTGGATACTGCAGTGCCTTCAGAATTTTATTCAACCGCGCTGAATACTTTGGCAAATGTAAATAGTATCAATGATCTTTTTGAAGAGTTGCAGGAAAATGATTATCACCCGCTAGATCGTAACGCTACGCCAATTTTTTTGAAAAAGCTGGTACATCAACTAACTTCTGAAAGTATTTTTTCAGAGTCCGGTGTTCCTACAAATTGGAAAAATGATAATCGACTACTGCTTTATATTGAGCCTGTGTATATTGTTCGCAAGCGTCCCGACGGCACATTAAAAGCTATTGAGCAAATTATTAAAAATGTACAAGACACGGGCGAAATTCCCGCGCCTATCAGCGATCTTGTCAGCGGCGGTAAAATTGAAATTTCTGAAGATGTTGACGAAGAATCTATTGAGGAGCAGTTAGCCGCCATTGGTGGCGAAAGTGTAGATATTTTACTTTCAAAAGAGGCGAACAGAGAACAACTGGAAATTGCACGCAGGATTGAAAATTATAACGCTGTACTTGTGCAAGGTCCGCCCGGTACCGGCAAAACTCACACCATTGCAAATCTTATGGGGCATTTTTTGGCGCAAGGTAAAAGCGTACTTGTTACAAGCCATACTACAAAGGCGTTGAGCGTTTTAAAAGAAAAAGTTGCTACAAATTTGCAAAGTCTTTGTGTTTCAATGCTTGACGATTCAAATTTTGATATGGAGCGTTCGATTGACGGCATTACCGAATATATGTCAAATAATACTGCGCCTGCGTTGCAAAACGAAATGGCTAAAATTGCGGAGGAAAGAAAATATATAATTCAGAAATTGGCTGATGTTCGCCGCAAAATTTTTCAAATTATTCATCAAGAATGTAACTGCATTGTTTACAACGGAAAAGATATATTGCCTTCGCAAGCGGCTAAATTCGTTGCAGATAACGCCGAAAATCTTTCATACATTCCCGGCAAAGTCAGACTTCGCACGCCGTTACCTTTAACCTTTGCCCAATTAACAGATTTATACCGCAGCAATGAAAGTTTATCTGCTGAAGATGAAATGGAACTTGCAAATAATTTGCCGTCGCCTGAACAGATTCTGCGACCTGATGAATTTTCTTTAACGTGGAAAAATTTTTTAAACGCGCAAAATAAAATTAAAACTATTACAACTCAAAATAATTGGGAAATAGACACGGGAAAAAATTTTGTTCGTATCGAAGGCAAATTTAGTAAATTTTCTGCTGAACTTCCAAATTCTGAAAATGTTCAAGATTTAATGAATTATGTACAGACTTTTGAAAAAATTGAACAATGGATGAAAGTTGCCGCCGTCGCCGGTAAGAAAGGCGGTAAATCCCGTGAATTGTGGGAAATTTTGATTAACCAAATTCAAAAAGCGAATGATTATGCTGAAAAAATTATGGCTGAACAATTTGGCGTAGAAATTCAATTTTTGGATTCAGATATTGGCGTTCATAAATCTGTATTTGAAGAAATGCACGAAATTTTTTCAGATAGTGGAAAAATCAGTTGGTTTAAAAAATTTTTCAATAAAAAATATGATATTGCATTAGAAACCGTCACAATCGACGGCAAACAGGCAAATTCAGCCAAAGACTGCGAAATTATATTGCATTGCATTGAATTGAATGAAATTCGCAGTCAGTGCGCTAAATATTGGGATAATTTGTTATCTGTTAATGGCGTTCCGAAATTTTTTGAGTTGGATACAGAAAATCAAGAAAATATTGCAATTAAATGGATTCCGCAAATCCAGAAATATCTTAATTGGTATCAGGACGCCTATAAAACTTTGTTGGATAAACTTAACGCGGTAAATTTGCCTGCAGATATTATCTTTGAAAAAAATTCGCTGGATTCTGATATTGATGAAATTGAAAAAATTTTTTCTGCGATTGAAAATATTATCCCGTCAATCTGTAATATTTTTATGGCGGCGATTTACGCGGAAAATTATTCTGCAAAAATAAACGAAACAAAATCTATCCTAAGCAATGGCAAGCGTGTAAACAGTAAAACTTGCCGTGCAATTCTTTCAGCTATTGAGCAGGGCGATATTAACGCTTATTCAGAAACTTTTGCTGAATTAAAACGAATGTATGAAAAATATTCACTGCAAAAAAATCGCGCAGATTTATTAAAAACGCTTGAGCCGGTTGCTCCACAATGGGCGGCGGCAATTCGTAACCGCGTCGGTATTCACGGAAATTTTACCGTCCCCAATGATATTGAAGACGCTTGGAAGTGGAAACAATTTTGCGGAATGGTTGAAGAAATTACAGAAAAACCTTTCGCCGAATTGCAAGCAGATAGTTTACGCCTAAGCAAAGAATATCGAAAAATAACCGCGCTTTACGCTGAAAAATGCAGCTGGTATCATTTACTTAAACGAACTTCAACAGATAAAGATATGCAACAGGCTTTACAAGGCTGGAAACAGACAGTTAAAAAAATTGGCAAAGGTACGGGCAAACAAGCTCCAAAACATAAAGCAAGGGCGCGGGAATTGATGACTAAATGTCAAAAAGCCGTCCCCGCGTGGATTATGCCAATAAATCGTGCGTTGGAAAGTTTAAATCCAAAAGAAAATCGTTTCGACGTTGTAATTATTGACGAGGCTAGCCAATCAGATATTTCTTCACTTGCGATTTTATATATGGGCAAAAAGTTAATTATTGTCGGCGACGATAAACAAGTTAGCCCAATGGCGGTCGGTGTTGAATCTGACAAAATGAGCGCGTTGCAACAAATGTACATTAAAGATAAAATCCCTAACTTTCATTTGTACGATTCCCAAACTTCAATTTATGACATTGCGGCAACAACTTTTCAGCCGCTGATGTTACGGGAGCATTTTCGTTGCGTCCCTGAAATTATTGGGTTCAGTAATATGCTTTCTTACAATTACAAAATTAAGCCGTTGCGTGAGGCGGGCAGTAGCGCGTTACTTCCTGCGGTTATAAATTATCGTGTAGCTGACGGCAAACGCGAAGGCAAATTAAAAACTAATCCAAACGAGGCGCGGGCGATTGTTGCAATTATGAAAGCTTGTATGGAGCAGCCGGAATACGCTCAAAAAAGTTTCGGCGTTATTTCTCTGTTAGGCGACGAAGGCGGGCAAGTCAAACTTATTTCAAATCTTATTGAACAAGAAATTGCTCCAAAAGAAATAAAGCAAAGAAAAATTCTCTGCGGCAATTCTGCGAATTTTCAAGGCGATGAACGCGACGTTATTTTCTTGAGTATGGTAGACAGCGGCGAAGATGACGGACCAATACGAATGATGAATTTTGGAATAGAAGATGCGAACAGAAAACGTTATAATGTTGCTGTAAGCCGTGCAAGAGATCAAATTTGGGTTGTAAATTCATTGGACGCGGCAAACGATTTAAAACCCGGCGATATTCGCAAAATTTTAATTGATTATTCTATAAATCCACATTCAGCAGAAATTGAACATTCAAAAATTGAAGAACAGGCAGAATCGCCCTTTGAGGCGGAAGTAGCTAAAAATCTTGTTGACAGAGGCTATCACATTGTACAGCAATGGAAAGTTGGGGCTTATCGCTTAGATATGGTTGCTGTGTGTGGTAAAAATACGGTTGCCATTGAATGTGACGGCGAACGCTGGCACAACGGCGAAAGTAAAATTCGTGAAGATATGGAACGTCAAACAATTTTGGAACGTATCGGCTGGAGGTTTATTCGTATTCGTGGCAGTGAATATTATCGAAATAGCGAAAAAACTATGGCGCGTGTAATTTCGGAACTCTCTAAATTTGGAATTGAACCTGAAGAAAGCGACGTTACTATTTCTGAAGATAGAGAAACTGAACTTTTAAACCGCGTTAAAAATCGTGCCGCAATTATAATGAACGAAGATAATAATTTTCCGCCGGAAAATTTTGCTGAAACTGTTGAATTTGCATTAAATTCAAAAAGTATTTTTTCGGATAATAATTTTTCAACTCCAATAAAATCAACTGCTACAGAAAAATCTGATTCAAAAGAAATGACGAGAAATTTATATCCCGTAACGGTTATTCAAATTCCAAAAAGGCGGCGGTAAAGCTACCAAACATAAAGATGCTTGGTGGGCAAAATAAATTTTTGACAAGGAGCAAATTTTTATGACTGATGAAGATATTGTAATTGGGCGCAATTCCGTTACCGAAACTTTGAAGGCGGGGCGCAGTGTCAATAAAATTTTCGTAGCGAACGGCAGTAACAATCAAAAAATTATTGAGCTTGCGAAAAACGCGGGAATTGTGATTGAATTTGTGGAGCGTTCAAAACTTGATAAAATGTGCGGCGGCAAAAATCATCAAGGCGTTATCGCGCAGGTTGCCGCAATTCAATATTCGACGATTGAAGAAATTTTGGAAATTGCCGCGTCGAAGAATGAGCCGCCATTTATAATTTTACTGGACGAATTGGAAGACCCGCATAATTTCGGCGCAATTTTACGCACGGCGGACGCGGTGGGCGTTCACGGCGTCATAATTCAAAAGCGGCGCAGTGTTTCATTAAATTCAACCGTTGCGAAAACTTCAGCCGGTGCAATGGAATATGTGAAAGTCGCACAGGTTACCAACGTTGCACAAACTCTAAAAAAATTGCACGAATTGGATTTAAAAATTGTCGGCGGCGATATGGACGGCGAAAATTTTTTCAGCGCAGATTTAAGCGGCGGAATTGTTTTAATTGTCGGCAACGAAGGCAAAGGTATTCGCCGCCTGACTAAAGAAAATTGCGATTTACTTGTTAAAATTCCAATGGTCGGAAAAATAAATTCGCTTAACGCTTCAGTTGCGGGCGCGGTTTTAATGTACGAAGTTTTCAGACAGCGAAAACTTTTATAAATTGACAAGGGCGGCGGTAGAGTCTATAATTTTTTGGTATTCTATGACTTTACGCCGTTAATTTTTTGTAACGTGAAAATTTAATTGCTTAGTTTGGAGGTAATTGAATTGGGCAAAAAAAATCATGTTATGTTATTGGTAACAATATTTTGGATGTTGGCGGCTGTTATCAGCGGCAACATTTATCAACGCGCCGTCGATATGGCGTTGGCTGTTTCTTGCTTAGTAATGTATATTCCAAAACATTTTTCGGCAACTGCAACGCAAAAAATGTGGCTGAATCGTTTTAATATTTTTGCAATGGCAACGGCGGCGGTATTTTTAATTTTGGAAATTTATTATATGTTTTTCGCTTAATTTGAAGGTGGGCTGATTGAACAAACAACAAGAGGCACTGGCACTGTTGCTTATAAAAGGAAAATTTCTTATTATTATCGTCGTGATTTTATTCTTAACAGGAAATTATAGCAAGCTTATCGCATTTTTTTTATCAATTATCCTGATGATTTTAATGATGATTTTAATCAGGGCTTTTCCGAAAGTTTTTGAAGACGAAGTAGTTTGTACGATAGCTGGTTTGATTTTTGGAGGATTATTATACAAATTTATTAAATTTATTTTATTTTAATTGGGAGGTAAATTTTTTTGGAAAAATATAATCCACAGGAAATTGAAAGTAAATGGCAGAAAGTTTGGGACGCGCCAAACTATTACAAAACTGATATTGATAACACTAAGCCGAAATATTACGCGCTTGAAATGTTCCCGTATCCTTCAGGAAATTTGCACATGGGACACGTCAGAAATTATTCAATCGGCGACGTTGTTGCGCGTTATCGCACAATGGCGGGATTTAACGTACTTCATCCAATGGGCTTTGATGCCTTCGGTATGCCTGCAGAAAACGCGGCAATTTCTCACGGCGTCAAGCCCGGCGATTGGACTTTCAAAAATATTAAAAATATGATTCGTCAACAAAAACAAATGGGGCTTGCCTACGATTGGGATCGTGAAGTTGAAACTTGCCGCGCAGATTATTACCGTTGGACGCAATGGCTTTTTGAACTTTTTTACAAGCGCGGCTTGGCTTACAAAAAAGAGGCGTCTGTAAATTGGTGCGATACTTGCGGCACGGTTTTAGCGAATGAGCAAGTTATTGACGGCAAATGTTGGCGTTGCGATAACGAAGTACACAAAAAGAATTTGGCGCAGTGGTTTTTCAAAATTACAGACTACGCGGACGAACTTTTAAAAGACTTGGAAAAACTTAAAGGTTGGCCTGAACGTGTAAAAATTATGCAGGAAAATTGGATTGGACGCAGTGAAGGCGCGGAATTTTCGCTTGACGTTGTAGGATTCGACGAAAAAATTTCTGTCTACACTACCCGCCCTGATACTATTTTTGGTATAACTTTTATGGCGTTGGCGGTTGAGCATCCGCTGATTGAAAAATTTATCGCAGGACAGCCAAACGAAAACGAAATTAGAGAATTTATAAAAACTACGCGCAATATGAGCGATATGGAGCGCACGTCTTCAGAATCCGAAAAGCGCGGAATTTTCACGGGCGTTTATTGCGTTAATCCCGTCAACGGGCGCAAAGTTCCAATTTGGATAACTAATTACGTTTTGTTTGAATACGGCACGGGCGCAGTTATGGGCGTTCCAACTCACGACGAGCGCGACTGGATGTTTGCAACCAAATACAATCTTGAAAAAATTTTGGTTATCGACAATCCCAACAAGCCGCTGAAAATTTCTGAAATGGATAACGCCTACATTGAACCCGGCGTAATGATAAACTCCGGCGAATTTGACGGAATGGAAAACGAAAAGGCGAAGGGCGCAATTATTGATTGGCTTGAAAATAAAAAAATCGGTACGCGCAAAGTTAATTACAAACTGCGCGATTGGTTAATTTCTCGTCAAAGATATTGGGGCGCACCAATTCCCGTTATTTACTGCGATAAATGCGGCGAAGTTTTAGTACCTGAAGAAGATTTGCCTGTTTTACTTCCTGACGACGTGGAATTTAAACAGGGCGCACTTAGTCCGCTTTCAACCAGTAAAAAATTTAACGATGTCAAATGTCCAAAATGCGGCGGACACGCGCACCGTGAGACTGATACGATGGATACTTTCATTTGTTCGAGTTGGTACTATTTGAGGTACGCCGACCCGCACAACGATAAAAAACCTTTTGACAGCGACAAAGTAAATTATTGGAATCCCGTTGATCAGTACATTGGCGGAATTGAGCATGCAGTTTTGCATTTGCTTTACTCCAGATTTTTTACAAAAGTTTTGCGCGACGCCGGAATGTTGAATTACGACGAGCCATTTACAAATTTGCTTACTCAAGGAATGGTTATCAAAGACGGCGCGAAAATGTCAAAGTCTTTGGGAAATGTTGTATCGCCGGAAGAAATTATTGAGAAATACGGCGCAGATACTGCCCGCCTGTTTATTTTATTCGCCGCGCCTGTCGAACGTGATTTAGACTGGAGCGATCAAGGCGTTGAAGGGTCTTACAGATTTTTGAACAGAGTTTGGCGTATTTTGGGAATTTTTGAAAACGCAATTAAAAAAGGCGCGGAAAATTACGACGTTGCCACTTTGACTGACGAAGAAAAAAATTTGCGCCGCGTCCTTCACAAAACTATCAAAAAAGTTACCGAAGATATTCACGACCGCTTTGCATTCAACACGGCGATTAGTGCGTTAATGGAATTGGTAAACTCCGCGCACAATTTCCAAGACAAAGAAATTAACGCTAACCTTGCTAGAGAATTTGCGAAAAGTCTTTTGATATTGCTTGCGCCGTTCGTGCCGCACATTTCAGCCGAATTGTGGAGTAAATTTTTTGAAGGCGACGTACATAAACAAAGTTGGATAAAATTTGACGCCGCCGCCATTGCTGAAGACGAAGTTGAAATTGTTGTGCAGATTAACGGCAAAGTCCGCGAACATATCAAAGTTGCAAACAATCTTGATAAATCTGAACTTGAAAAACTTGCTCCAACTCTGCCGCGTATTCAAGAATTGATTGGCGATAAAAAAATTGTTAAAATTATTGCCGTTCCAAACAAATTGATTAACATTGTAATTAAATAATTTGATTAGTTATAAAAAAATTGTTAAAATTACCGCTATAAAATGTTAAAAAATATTTTCAAGAGAGGTGCTAAAAATGATAACTGAAACTGATTTATCGATACTTGCCGATATAATCGAAAAAATGCCCGGCGGCTTTTTTATCTACAGTAACGACGAAAAGCAAACGGTTCTGTATGTGAATGATGTTATGCTTGATATTTTCGGTTGCAAAGATTGGGCAGAATTTACAGCCTTAACCGGCAACACTTTTAAAGGGCTTGTACACCCTGAAGATTATGAAAAAGTCAACGCCTCGATTAACAAGCAAATTGCCACACACGCAAAAGAAATGGATTATGTTGAGTACAGAATCATTCGCAAAGACGGCTCTATTCGTTGGGTTGACGACTTCGGACGCTTGGCACACAGCCGCGCCTATGGCGATGTTTTTTATGTTTTCATTCATGATATTACTGATTTTCACGACGCACGCGAAGAAAATATGAAATTGAAAAAGTTAGTCAAAATGCAAGCAAACGCTGATTCAAAGCCCGTAAATAAGAATAAAAAAAGACGTAACCAATTAGCGAAAATCAAAAAGTAAAAAAATTTTCCCTAAAATGCGCGAGGGTGTGTGCTGATGGTAGCTGTAGAAACTGATTTGCCAATTTTGGAAAACATAACTGATAAAATGCCCGGCGGCTTTTTCATTTACCGCGCCGACGAAAAGGAAGAGCTTTTATACGTCAATGATGTAATGCTGGAAATTTTCGGCTGTGAAACTTTGGACGAATTTAAAAATTTAACCGGCAATACTTTTCAAGGAATTGTACACCCGGACGATTTAAACGCCGTGCAAGAATCTATCAAGGAACAAATTGCAACGCACGATAAAAAAATTGACTACGTGGAATACAGAATTATTCGCAAAGATGGCAGTATTCGCTGGGTTGATGATTTTGGGAGTTTCACTCATACCAAAAATTACGGCGATGTTTTTTACGTTTTCATTCGTGATATTACTGAAATGCACTTGGCGCGGGTGGAAAGTCAACGCCGCGAAAAAGTTATTGAAGGCTTGAGTATTGGTTTTAATTCGATTTATCTTTTGAATCTTGATACGGGTACAATGCGCCCCTACCGCCTGTCAACGGGAAATTTTAAGCGGCTTACTCAAGAATTGGGATTGACTGACAAAGAAAAAATCAGTTGGCGGGATATTTTGCCGCTGTACGCAGAAAGATACGTTTTGCCGGAAGATAAAGCAATTTACTTGAAAGAAATTGCCGTTGATAGAGTTCGTGAAAGGTTGCAGGTTGAATCTTCCTACACCGTAACTTATCGCCGCAAAAGTATTGACGAAAAAATTTTGTATACCGAAATGTTAATTGCGCGTGTCGAAGAAAAAAATTTTACCCGCCACGTTGTTATGGGTTATCGTGATGTTACCGAACATTTTAACAAAATGCGTCGGGAGCTTGCCGAAAAAATGAATATGGAAATGGAATTGGAACGCGAAAAACACGCTAATGAAGTTAAATCTTCCTTCCTGTTCAATATTTCGCACGATATTAGAACGCCTATGAACGCAATTATGGGATTTACCGAGCTTGCAAAAAATCATATTAAAGACCCCGTGAAATTGACTAACTATCTTAAAAAAGTTGACGAGGCGAATCATCATTTAATTTCGCTGATTGACGACCTTTTGGAAATGAGCCGAATTGATTATGGCAGAATTGAACTTAAATCTGAACCTTGCAACCTTCAGCAACAAATTAACACCGTGCTTGATATGTTCCGCCCGCAAATTGACGAAAAGCATCTTAGACTTGAAGAAGATTTAAATTTGCCGAATGGTGAAGTTTTTCTTGACGCAGTTAGATTTCGCCGCGTAATGGGAAATTTACTTAGCAACGCGGTAAAATTTACGCCCGCAAAAGGTACGATTAAAATTTCTGCCAAACGCAAGCAAATTTCTGATTCAGGTTATGCACGTTATCAATTTTCGGTTGCTGATACGGGCGTTGGTATGACTGACGATTTTATGAAAAAAATGTACGACGCCTTTGAACGCGAAAATAATTCCACGAAAACCGGCTATATCGGTACGGGCTTGGGTCTTTCAATCACGAAAAAACTTTTGGACGTTATGGGCGGTTCAATTTCCGTGAAAAGCAAAAAGGGCGAAGGCTCCACTTTCACAGTCGATTTGCCTTTGAAACTCGTTGAACATACCCCGCAAAATGAAACTGTTGAAGAGTCCAAAATTCCCAAACATTCCGGCGAATATCGAATTTTGCTTGTTGAAGATATTGAAGTTAATCGACTGCTTGCCGAAACAATTTTGACAGAATCCGGCTTTTTGGTTGAATCTGTTCCCGACGGCTCGGACGCGGTGGAAATTATTAAAAGCCGCCCTGTTTGGTACTACGATTTAGTTTTGATGGATATTCAAATGCCGGTTATGAATGGCTATGAGGCTACGCGCTCCATTCGTGCGCTGAATCGTGAAGACACAAATATTTTGCCAATTATCGCACTTAGTGCAAACGCCCGCGAAGAGGATAAAAAAATGAGCCTTGAAAGTGGAATGAATTTTCACGTTGCAAAGCCTTTCGATATTGCGCACTTGATGGCGACGATTGACGAATATATTTCTAATTCAAAGACTTAAAATGGTGATTTTATGACAAATTTTTTTGAATATCTGCAGAATCTGCTGAAACAAGACAGCAGATTTTTTTCTGTTGACGGGCAATTTTTACGAAATGCAACCGCCGAAGCCGCTATGAAGTACGACGAAAATTTATTACAAATTCTGCTTGACGACGCCAAAACTGCCAAAAAATTTTTTGCTGAAGTTAATGGCAGGCAAATTTTTAAAATGCAGCAATTTGTTTGGATGGTTAATAACCGCGAATTTTTGCCCGGCAGTTACACGCGCTTTAAAAATAAAATTGGGCTTGTCGATGAGCGCGGCGATTTTATTTCAGAAAGTGGCAACGTCGAAATGGTTTTTCCCTACAAAGATTGCGTACTTGAGGGCGGGCAAACTAAGGACGACCAAAAACGCAGTGAAATTTTTTATAATGAATTGCTGGCAAGTGATGACGTTGACAGACTTTTTGAGCC
This sequence comes from uncultured Selenomonadales bacterium, assembly GCA_937877565.1. GTDB lineage: Bacteria > Bacillota > Negativicutes > Selenomonadales > Selenomonadaceae > Quinella. The sequence continues at coordinate 12,548 of CALFJB010000102.1, forward strand.
AAAAGTTTTAACCTGCGCGAAAAAATTTTCAGCTGACGGCGTCGAAACTGTTACAAATTTCTCTGATACTGACAATTTGATAATCAAGGGAAATAATTTGCTTGCCGTTGCCTCACTGTTGCCGCGTTTTCAAAATAAAATCAAGTGCATTTATATCGACGTGCCGTATAATACCGGCAATGATTCTTTCGGCTACAATGACCGCTTTAATCATTCAAGTTGGCTGACGTTTATGAAAAATCGCCTCGATTTGGCGAAAAAACTTTTGCGTAATGACGGCTCTATTTGGATTTCCATTGACGACGACGAACAAGCCTATTTGAAAATTTTGTGCGATGAGCTTTTTGGACGTGAAAATTTTTTGGCAACGGTAATTTGGGAACGTGCTTACGCGCCTGTTAATTTGAAGAAAAATTTTTCAAGGAGTCACGATTATATAATTTGTTACGCAAAAAATATTTCGCAATTTCATTTAAACGGCTTGCCGCGCACTGCTGAAACTGACGTACAATATAAAAATCCTGACAACGACCCTCGCGGCTTATGGCGTCCAGATAATTTATCAGTTGGTCCCGCCGTTGAAAGTAATATTTATGAAATTATAACGCCGGGCGGGCGAAAAGTTTTGCCGCCAAAAGGTTACAGCTGGCGATATTCAAAAGAAAGATTTGCTGAAATGGTTGCAGATAACAGAATTTCTTTTGGTAATGGAAATATTGTACCGCGTATCAAAAGATTTTTATCAGAAGTGAAACAAAGTATAACGCCAATGACACTTTGGAGATATGACGAAGTAGGACACACTGACGAATCAAAGAAAGAAATTAAGGCGTTGAATTTGGCTGAAGTTTTTACTACGCCAAAACCTGAACGCTTGATAGAAAGAATTTTGACGCTTGCGACGGTTGAAGGCGATATAGTTTTAGATAATTTTTTAGGCAGCGGCACAACTGCGGCGGTTGCTCATAAGATGAAACGGCAATACATAGGCGTTGAGCAAATGGATTATATCGAAACTGTAACGGTTGAGCGGCTGAAAAAAGTTATAGCGGGCGAAGGCGGCGGAATTTCAAAGGCGGTAAATTGGAGCGGCGGCGGCAGTTTCATTTACTGCGAATTGGCGAAATTGAATCAAAACTTTGTAGAGGAAATACAAGCGGCAAAAACTTTTGAAACAATCTGGGAAATTTATCAGAAAATGGTTGAAAGCGGCTACATCAGCTACAAGGTAAATCCTGCAGATATTGACGCGGCGGTAGACGATTTTAAAGAGTTGACGCTTGAGAATCAGCAACGCTTTTTAATGGAGCTGCTGGATAAAAATTTATTGTACGTGAATTACTGCGATATTGACGATGAAGACTTTGCAATTAGTGATGCTGATAAAAAATTTTCGCGCAGTTTTTATAATGTTTAGACTTGCAAAAATTTTAGTTACGTGTTAATATTTCAACGTGAAATAGAAAATAAACGGTCTGCAAAAAAATCCAAATAAGTCACAGGCGCAAGAAAAATCCCCCAAGACCTCTGCTTAAGGCAACTTGGGGGTTGCGTCTACTTGAAACGCGATCTAATTACTGCCATTTCTTTAAGAGCTTTTTAATCCAACCTACTGCGAGTTCGGAAAGGATTTTAGCTCCTGTTAATTCGAGGACGGTCTCCAAAAAATCCAGCATTGTTATCACCTCCTAACCGTCACCAATCTAGAGGCGGTAACCAATGCTTATTTTATTGCAGCGAAAAATTTTTGTCAACGCGGCTTAAAGCTAGTCAAAAGACTTGCAAAAATTTTGGTTACGTGTTAATATTTCAGCGTTAGAAAAAAAAATAAAAAAAAATATAAACAGCACGGTTGAGAATAAAATCTAACATGGGTAACGCAAGGCGCAAGGAAAACCCCCAAGACCTCTAAACGTTCAAACGAGGCTTGGGGGTTGCGTCTACCTGTGGGACACGACTTTCAGGCTACCGCAATTTGTGCAGGAGCTTCTCTATAGCTTTGCTGACAAAATCAGAAAGCAATTTTGCTCCCGTCATTTCCAGCACGGTGAGAATAAAATCCCACATTAGGCAACACCTCCTCTCTGTTACCAGTTTGGAGGCGGTAACCAATGCTTATTTTATTTTAGCGAAAAATTTTTGTCAACGCGGCTTTTTCGCGCAATTTTCATGGAGATTTTGGTAATGTTTAAAAAAATATGGCGGAAATTTATACACGGCAAAAAATTTGATGAGCAATGGCGAACACTCGGCTTAAATGACGACGATTTAAAAGATTTGCAAAAAATTTTGTTGGAAAATCCGAAAATTGGTGCAGTGATTCGGGGGACGGGAAGACTTCGCAAAATGCGTTTTGGCGTTGAAAATCGCGGCAAGTCTCACAGCGTCCGCGTCTGCTACGTAGATTTTGAAATTCACGGGATAATTTTTCTGATTATGGTATTTGCCAAAAACGAAATGGAAAATTTATCAACTGAAGAAAAACATTCGATTAAAAATTTGATTGAGCGTCTTGAAAAATATTTTGAAGGAGCTGACAAAAAATGAGTAAAGCGTTTGAAATGATTTCTGATTCACTGAATGAAATTATTGACGACTTGGAAAAAACCGGCGGCAAAAATCTTAATCGTGAAATTTTGGAAACTGAAGAAAAGCAAAAAGTTGATGTCGAAAAGTTTTTCAGTTTAAATACAAATTTTCTGAAATTGACAACCGCGCCGAAATAAGCTATTATCTATCTGTTATTAAAATTTTGGAGGTTTGATATAATGCCTATGATGGATTTGACAAAATACGGAATTACCGGCACAACCGAAGTACTTTACAATCCTACTTACGAAGTACTTTTCAACGAAGAAACTAAACCCGGACTTGAAGGCTTCGACGTTGGACAAGAAACTGAACTTGGCGCAATTAACGTTATGACAGGCGAATTTACAGGACGTTCTCCTAAGGATAAATTCATTGTCTACGATGACACAACCAAAGAAGGCGCACCCGGCGAAATTTGGTGGACTTCAGACGAATACAAAAACGACAACAAAAAATGCTCCGTCGAAAGTTGGAAAGTTTTAAAGGAACTTGCCATTAAAGAACTTTCAAATAAAAAATTGTACGTTGTTGACGGTTTCTGCGGCACTCACAAAGATACTCGTATGAAAATTCGTTTTATCATGGAAGTTGCATGGCAGGCGCATTTTGTAACAAATATGTTCATTCGCCCCAAAACTCAAGAAGAATTTGATCAGGAGCCGGACTTTGTAATTTACAACGCCTCCAAAGCTAAAGTTGAAAATTGGAAAGAATTGGGCTTAAATTCTACAACTGCGGTTGTCTTCAACGTCACAAGCAAAGAGCAAGTTATTCTCAATACGTGGTACGGCGGCGAAATGAAAAAGGGTATGTTCTCAATGATGAACTACTTCCTGCCGCTCAAAGGTATTGCCGCTATGCACTGCTCCGCAAATACTGATATGAATGGCGAAAATACCGCTATTTTCTTCGGACTTTCCGGCACAGGCAAAACTACACTTTCAACTGATCCTAAACGCCTTTTGATTGGCGACGATGAACACGGCTGGGACGATGCAGGCGTTTTCAACTTTGAAGGCGGTTGCTACGCTAAAGTTATCAATCTTGACAAAGAATCTGAACCTGACATTTACAACGCAATCAGCCGCGACGCACTTTTGGAAAATGTTACTGTTGACAAAAACGGCAAAATTGACTTCGCAGATAAAAGCGTTACTGAAAATACCCGCGTAAGTTATCCAATTTACCACATTAAAAATATCGTTCGTCCTGACAGTCATGGACCTGCGGCGCAGTCTGTTATCTTCCTTAGCGCAGATGCGTTTGGCGTACTTCCGCCCGTTTCAATTTTGACACCTGAACAGACGAAATATTATTTCCTTAGCGGCTTTACTGCGAAATTGGCAGGTACTGAACGCGGAATTACTGAACCTACCCCAACTTTCAGCGCGTGTTTCGGTCAAGCGTTCCTTGAATTGCATCCTACAAAATACGCTGAAGAATTGGTAAAACGTATGGAAAAATCCGGCGCAAAAGCTTATCTCGTCAACACCGGCTGGAATGGCAGCGGCAAACGTATTTCAATTAAAGATACGCGCGGAATTATCGACGCAATTTTAGGCGGCGCAATTAAAAACGCTCCTACTAAACAGTTGCCTATTTTCAATTTTGAAATTCCTACCGAACTTGAAGGCGTTGCTACAAATATTCTTGATCCTCGTGATACATATGCTGATAAAGCTGAATGGGATAAAAAGGCTAAAGACCTTGCAGAACGTTTTATTAAGAATTTCCATAAATACGAATATAACGCGGCAGGTAAAGCACTTGTTCCTGCAGGTCCGCAACTCTAATTTAGAAATTTATTTTAGAAATAAAAAAGAACCGCTCGAATTTACGGGCGGTTTTTTTAGTTTCAATATAAAAATTATTGTCCACGCAAATATTTATTTTCCAACTTCGCTAAAGTGCCGTCGTCTCTAATTTCAGCCAAAACAAAATTTATATAGTTCAAAAATTCTTGGTCGCCTTTCTGCATCAAAACGCCACAAGAATGAGTTGTAAAAGGCTTGTTAATCAAGGGCGCGGCTAAATTTGGATTGGCTTTAATGTAAGTCAATGCCTCGACAGTTTCAGTTATCATTATGTCGGCATTGCCCGCCGCAATTTGATTCGGTATTTCTGCATTTTCGTTGAAAACAATCAGCGTTGCATTTTTCAAATTGGCGTGAGCAAATTTTTCATTGGTGCCGCCGGGATTTATCATAACTCTAACATTCGGCTTGTTAATATCTGCCAACGATTTAAATTTTTTGGCGTCCTTTTTCCTGCAAAGAATAGTTTTGCCGAAAATTCCAACGCCGTAACCGTCAGACATTGCCAAAACTTTTGCACGCGCGTAATTTCTTGAAATTCCGCAAAGTGCAATGTCAAATTTTCCCGCCAAAGTATCAGCCGTTAAAGTACTCCACGTGGTAGGAACATATTCAATTTGTACGCCCAAAGAATCAGCGATAATTTTTGAAAGTTCGGCGTCAATTCCTTCATATTCGCCATTGGAATTTAAATAGGACATTGGGCGATAATCGCCGGTTGTTCCAATTCTGATTGTGCCGCGTTCGGCAATTTCTTCAAGGTGTCCCGCCTCTGCACTGCCAAAAATTAACATCATCGCGCAGACTATAAAAATTTTTCTTAACAAAATAAAAACTCCTCGTATAACAGAAATATAGGTATTAAAAGATACTTAGCTTGCAATTTTTAAATTTTTTTCACCGATATTTGCAGGTTCAAAATTTTTCCACTGTTCATCTGTAATTTCAGGAATATCGCTTAAATCAATTTCTCTGTCGCCAAGTGCATCAAGTTCTGCAATTTCTTCCGCTGTCAAGGGCGGTATTTTTTCAGTAATAATTGAATTGTCCATAATATTAAAAATTTTTTTATTTCAGTCGATTATTTAATTTTTTGTCGAAACTAAAAATTTTTACATTTTCAATCCTGTTATACGCTATCAATATGCAATCTACAAAATCTAAATTTGTTTCTGAAAAAATTTTTACCGACTCAATCACAATATTTTTATGCTCGACTTCAATTTCATTTAAAATTTTTAAAATTGCTTCCGAAATTTCTTCGCGAGAAACTTTGTAAACAGATTTCAAAACATAAATTACTTCCGCTATAACTTCAGGAAGTGTAAACGCTCCCGCATTTATAATTTCTGCCGACTTTTTAGCCATTTCTTCAACGTCATTCAACAAATAACGCAAAATTACATTAGCATCAATTAAAATTTTCATATTTTTTTGCAACTTCACTTTCCCACGCCGATTTTTCCTGCGAAATTTTATTTTTATCCGCGTACTTCGACAAAATACCAAATGCTGATTTTTTTTCAGGCAAAATTTTTTCGTGTATGAACTGAATTATTTCAAAAATTTTTTCTTCAGGCAAAATTTCTGTAAGCTCAATTAATTCTTTCCTTAATGCTGTCATTTTTATCACCTCGACGCTATTATAACAAAAAAAATAGCCCGAAGGCTAAAAATTTTTTATTTATTCGTTGCTTGCCTGTAAGCTGAAATTTTTTCTTCGCTGTACTTCACTACATCCGCTATAACTATTTTTTGCACCGCTGTTATAAATTTTTCCATATATTCATAATCCGGCTCGCCGTCTTTTGTCGGTAATAAAATTTCAAAATCTTTGCTTTGCGAACTTCTTAATTTATTGCCGTATGAAAATTTTCCTGTCAAAGATTTTTCAATAGCGGCTGTAAAAAATAACATTGTCTCTAACGAATAATTTTTTTCGCTGTTCCAATAAACGCCTGTATCATCTCCTGCGCCAAAATTATATCTGCGATAAAATGTATTTCCAAAAATATCTACCGTAATTGAATTTTTTGGGAATGACGCAACAGGATTTGAAATATATCCTACAACGCCGCAATTTGTCACGCCAGACATTACAAAAGGAATATTTCCTGCAAGTTGGTCGTCTTTTTTCAATCGCCTGCCTTGATGAATTTCATTGAATAAATCTTTCAGCAAAAATTTTTCAAAACGCCGCGTACTGAAACTTTCCAGCGCAATTTCTTCTTCAGCTGTCAAAATTGTATTTTTCAAACCTGCCGCCAATAAATACGCCTCAAGCTCCGCTATTCGCTCCGCCTCAAGCTCCGCTATTCGCTCCGCCTCAAGCTCCGCTATAAATTCTTCCATAAATTTAAAATCTATTTCGCCGTCTTTTATCGGTAAAGGTATGGAAGATTCTTTGGCTAATTTCCAATGGCGCGAATAACCTAAATTTGGTATTTGTTTTTTCCAAGAACTGATTATAAATTGAAGGACACGAATATTATTTATTTTTGGAAGTAAAACTTTTACATTGTCAAGAACAGAAAAACTTTTTGTCGCAATGTTAAAATTTCTTGTATGGTCGCCAAAATTTATATAAATTGGATTTTTTTCATCGCAAATAAATTCAGGATTATTTATATAGCCGACAATTCCATTATTTGAACTTTCAGCAGAATATACAGGAAATTCCGCAGTTTCATCAATTTTTAATTTTGATAATTTTTTTCTTACAGTCAAACAAGTAAAAAATTTTTCATATTTAAATTCGCCCCACTCAACATTATTTAATTTTTCAGCGAGTGGGGCAAAGTTTTTCCCAAGCAGTTACCTGAAGAATTTTTTAAAATATTCGTGACTTCAAAGGCTAAAAAATCGCTGACAGTTTTTTTAAAATCATCAAGTTTTGGGCGCGTATCAATCGGCGCGGTTTGATTCCAATCTTTGCCGCTATTCGGGTCAATCGTGCCTTCGTAATAATCATTTTCAGTAAAAAATTTTAAATAAGTTTTGCCAAAATGCACAAGATTAACCAATTCATCGTATCTTTCGGCGGCGTGGTCGATATTTTGAAGATTTTGCCGAGATTTTTTTCTGTTCGTGCGTTTGTAGCCGTCATTTGAAAAATCTATAAATTTTACAATATTTTTTGAATTGTGCGGTTCACCGACGCGAAAAACATAAATATTCGTCTGAACGCTGGATTTTCCAATAAATAAATCAATCGGCATTTTAATGCTTGCAAGCAGGGTATTTTTTTCCAAAATTTTTTTATTAAAATCAATCGCCTTGCCGGTACCTGCCGAATTTTGAATAATTATCGCCGCGTAACCGCTTTGCATTTTTTCAAGCGCGGCTTCAACAAAAATCATTCCGTTACCTGCCGCAGAATACGGCGGATTTAAAACAAAAACATTTGCAGGAAAATTGCCGTCAAAATCTTTCAGAGAATCAAGATTTAAAATTTTTGAGCTGCCGTCGCCCATCAAAATCATATTCAAAACCGCCAACATATAAATACTTGGCAAAATTTCCAGTCCCAAAATTTGATTTGCACGAATTGAAATTATTTTTTTCTGCAATTCGTCGGGCGATTTAATTTTTTCGCGGGCGTCGATAATCATTTCATTCATCGCGGCTACCAAAAGTCCGGCTGAACCCGTTGCATAATCCCAAACGAAGGAATCTTTATTAGTTTTGCAAAGTTTTACCAAAAGTTTTGCAATGTACGGCGGAGTTATCACAACGTCATTTAATTTATCTTGCGTAAAGCCCAGCCAATTATACATTTCATTGAAAAGTTTTCCCGTAAAATCCGTAGTGAGACCGATTTTATAATAAATTCCCAAATCGTCCACAATTTTTGAAAAAACTCTTTTTAATTGCGTTTCGCCGTTGGTAACTTTGTTGATATTTGCAGAAGTAACGGTATTTTGGAGCGTGCGAACGATTAAATTTTTTTTATCTTCCGGCAAATTTCTTTCAGATAAAAATTCTTCAACTTTTTCAATTAAAATTTCGCCGTCGGTAAAATTTTTTTCATTTAAAGATTTTAAATCACTTTTTTCAAGCGGTGAAACTTTTCCGGGAACGCCGAGCGTTGCCATAATCGACGCAACAACCAAATAAATTCTGTCCTGTTCGCTTAAACCTTTTTCACTTTGATAAATGTCATTGTTCAATTTGATTAAACTTGCATCAATTTCCAATTCACGAATATTTTTCAGTTTTTCAAATTCTTGTTCGGTAAGCGCAAGTTTTTTAATTTTTTCAAGGAATTTTGGAAAATGTTCAGGCTTGAGAAATGAAAAATCAGTATATTTGCCGACTTCCTGCCCGATACCCAAATTTTTTGTCGAAACGTAATAAACCGCAATTTCATACTGCAAATTTCCAATTTTATCTTTGTAACCTGTCATACCTATTGCAATAATTTCTGTGTAATTTGTGTAATGAAGAATCGCGTTTGCATAATGAACCGCGCCATTCACGGCAAAACTTTTTATATTTTGGTAGTGCGGCTCATTATTTTTATTTCGATTTTCAACTTTGCCTTCGCCGTCAAGTTTTACCAATTTATTTTTGTAGCCTTTGTACTCAATCAAAATTGGATAATAGCAAGAATTATTTTCCAACAAAATTTTAGCGTCGGGATAATTTCCGCCGTTCCCGCCGCCTTTTGAAAAATATTCTTTAAGTGCGTTATCAATTTCGTGATTTAAACTTTCCTGCTCCAATTTATAATCCAAGCCGTAACTTTTCAGCCAACCGTTGCCAAGTTCGGCAATTTTGGGCTCAACAGACTGTTCACTTTTAGCCATTCGGTATTCATCCCTGTTAATTTTTTTATTTTAACAATTTTACAATCCAAAAAGCGCGTCAGCAAATTCTTTAGCATTGAACGGGCGTAAATCGTCAAGCCCTTCGCCGACGCCTACCCATTTTACGGGAATGTTTAACTCTTCCTTAATTCCAATAATCATACCGCCTTTAGCCGTGCCGTCCAACTTCGTCAAAACAATTCCGGTAATATCTGCGGACTTTGAAAAAAGTTCGGCTTGACGAAGTGCATTTTGCCCGGTCGTGGCGTCAAGTACCAATAAAACTTCGTGCGGTGCGCCGCTAATTCCTTTGCCGATAATTCGGTTGATTTTTTTCAGCTCCTCCATAAGATTAAATTTATTTTGCAAGCGTCCCGCCGTGTCAACTATTAAAACGTCGATATTTTTTGCAACTGCGGAGCGGGCGGCGTCCAGTGCAACCGATGAAGGATTGGAGCCTTCACTGTGCTTGATAATTTCTGCGCCGGTACGCTGCGCCCAAACTTCCAACTGATCAATAGCTCCTGCGCGAAATGTATCAGCGGCGGCTACCATAACTTTTTTGCCTTGCTCGGAATAGTACGCGCTCAATTTGCCAATCGTCGTAGTTTTGCCCGCGCCATTAACGCCAATCATTAAAATAACGTGCGGCGGCGTCAAATTTACCGCGTCGCCTTCTTCTTCAATCAGCAATTCTCTAATCTGGTTAGACAAAAATATTTTTACGTCCATTGGAGAATTTATTTCAGCCTTGCGAATACCTTTACGCAGATTTTCCATAAGTTTTTCGGTTGTTTTAGTGCCAACGTCTGACATTATTAAAGTTTCTTCCAGTTCCTCCAAAAGTTCCTCGTCAATTTTCGTGGAGCTGTTTAAAAGTTCGTCAATTTTATCTGCAAGTTTTTCGCGTGTTTTGGCTAAGCCTGCTTTTAATTTGTCAAAAAATCCCATTTGAAAAACTCCCTTCACAAAAAATTTCTGTGCCTATTTTATAACATTTCAGCCAATAAAAAAAGCCGCCGGATTTTTTCCAGCGACTACGCAAAATTTTTATCTGTAATAGCCTTTGCCGCCACAAAGTCCACATTCGCCGCTACCTCTGCAATTCCAACATTCTTCATCATCGTTATCATAATTTGAAATATATCCCCAGCCGTCACATTCTCTACATTGTCCGCTTCCGTGACATTCCCTACACGGGCGGTCACCTGTACGCGGCGAATAGTTAGATTCGTAGCGATCATTCCAGCGTTTTGCCTCTGCATTGTCTAAATTAAAAATTGTAACCACCGTGAACACTAACATTAAAAATAGTAAAAACTTTTTCATAAAAATCCCTCCCGCAAGTATTTTCGCCGCAAAAAGTTATAAACCTGCAAATCGTACACAAGGTTAAATTGTCGATAAAAATTGCGGCAGTTGTAAAGCCGTGCTATAATCGACGGGTAAAAAATTTTAAGGAGAGACCTTGATGAAAGAATTACTTTTGGGAAACAAAGCCATTGCACGCGGCTTGTATGAAGCGGGCGTTTGTTTTGTTTCAAGTTATCCCGGCACGCCGTCAACAGAAATTACAGAAGAGGCGGCGAAGTTTGACGAAATTTACTGCGAATGGGCACCGAACGAAAAAGTAGCAATGGAGTCAGCATTTGGCGCAAGCTTGGCAGGCAGACGCGCTTTTTGCGGACAAAAACACGTTGGCTTGAATGTTGCCGCAGATCCGCTTTTTACAATGTCTTATACAGGCGTCAACGCGGGACTTGTTATCGTGGTTGCTGATGATGCAGGTATGCACTCTTCGCAAAACGAACAGGACAGCCGCCACTACGCAATAGCCGCCAAAGTTCCAATGTTGGAGCCGTCAAATTCTGCGGAGGCGTTGGAATTTACAAAACTTGCTTACGAAATTTCCGAGCTTTTCGATACGCCCGTTATAATAAAAATGTGTACCCGCGTGGCACATTCTCAATCAGTGGTAGAAATTGGCGAGCGTCAAGTTCCAGAAAAATCCTACGAAAAAGATATTGCAAAATATGTAATGATGCCCGGCAACGCCAAAAAGCGTCATCCCGTAGTTGAGGCGCGTACAAAAAGATTGATTGAATACGCTGAAAAAACGCCTATCAACCGCGAAGAAATTTTTTCAGACGAAATTGGAATTATAACTTCTTCAACAAGTTATCAGTACGTCAAGGAAGTTTTCGGCGATACTGTCAGCGTTTTAAAATTGGGAATGATAAACCCGTTGCCGCCGCAAATGATTAAAAATTTCGCGTCGAAAGTTAAAAAATTGTACGTAGTTGAAGAACTTGACGACGTTATAGAAAGTTTTGTTAAAACGTTGGGAATTGCCGTTGAAGGTAAAAGCATTTTGCCGAACATTGACGAATTTTCACAGAATTTAATTGCAAAGGCGTTTGGCAAAAAAATTTCTGAAGGCGTAACGCTTGAAGATAATATTCCCGGACGTCCGCCGGTAATGTGTGCGGGCTGTCCTCATCGCGGCTTGTTCTATTCCCTCAAAAAAAGAAATTGTACAGTTTTGGGCGATATTGGCTGCTACACTTTGGGCGCAGTGCCGCCGCTTAGCACGATTGAATTAACTCTTTGTATGGGCGCAAGTATCGGCGCAACTCACGGCTTTAATAAAATGCTCGGCGAAAAATCCGAAGGTAAAACCGTTGCAGTTATCGGCGATTCAACTTTTATGCACTCGGGAATGACGGGGCTTGCGAACGTTGCTTACAATCAATCCAATTCGACTGTAATTATTTTGGACAATTCAATTACAGGTATGACGGGACATCAGCAGAATCCTACAACCGGCTACAATATCAAAGGCGACCCCGCCGGAAAAATTAACCTTGAGGCGTTGGTTAAAGCTATGGGAATTAACCGAGTTAGAATTGTTGATCCGTACAACTTAAAAGAATGTGACGCCGCTATTAAAGAAGAATTAGCCGCCGCTGAACCGTCTGTAATTATTTCGCGCAGACCTTGCGCCTTGCTGAAGTACGTTAAACATAATCCGCCGCTTTACGTTGATAAAGAAAAATGTATCGGCTGTAAATCTTGTATGAAAATCGGCTGTCCCGCAATTTCTATGAAAGACGGTAAAGCCGTTGTTGATTCTACGCAGTGCGTAGGTTGCGGCGTTTGCAGTCAACTTTGTCCCAAAAAAGCTTTTATGGCAACTGAAAAATAAATCGAGGCGTTTTAATTGGAAGAATTTTTACTTAGCAACGAAACTTTTTCCGAAGTTACCGAAAAAATTCACGGCGAATTGGTAAAAACTAAGGCAACGAAAAAAGAAGTTATGATGGCTGATTTGTTGCTGGAAGAAACTTTTATGCGAATAACCGAAAATGGCGGCGTTCCTCAAATAAAAGTTTTGATTCGTAAAAGGCTCGGTGCGCTAATTTTGCAACTTGAATATGGCGGCGATGAATATAATCCGCTCGTTGAATTGAACGAATACAGCGAAGACGACGAAGATTATTTTCGCACGGTAATTTTGAAGTCTTACCGCTCCAAAATGAGTTATTCGCACTATTCGCAGAAAAATATTGTTACAATCCATTTTCACGACGTAAGCAACAAGCAAATTTATTACACGCTTTTTGGAATGGTCGGCGGCTTAATTGTCGGCTTGATTTTGAGAAATTTGGACTTGCCGGACGTTACAAATTTTTTCGACGTGACACTTGCAAAAAGTTTTCGCACAATGTTTTTGAATGCGCTGAATATGATGATTGCGCCGGTAATTTTTTTCAGTGTCATTAGCGGCGTAACAAGCATTACAAACGCGGCGGAAGTTGGCAGAATCGGCGGCAAATTGGTTGGACTTTACACGATAACCACGCTTATTGCGTCGGCGATTAGTATTTGTCTCGGCTACGCAGTTTTTAGCGGCGAAGTTCCGCAAATTGGAACGGTTGAAAGTTCCGCCGCCGTCGAAAGTCAATCAATTTCAGTTGTTTCAATGATTGTCGGGCTTATTCCAAAAAATTTAATCAGCCCAATAGTCAACGGCGAAATGTTGCAAATAATTTTCGTCGCCGTAATTTTTGGAATTTGTATAAACGGACTCGGCGCAAAAGTAAAAATTCTTCAAGATATTATCGACGCAATGAATACATTCTGCTTGAATATGATTCGGCTGATTGTAAAATTCATTCCAATAGTAGCATTTTTGGCAATGGCGTCGCTGATGATAAATTTGGGAATGGACTCTGTATTTTTGCTCGGCGAATTGATTGTTGCAATTTTATTCGGCTGTCTGGTAATGGCGGGAATTTACGCGCTGATTTTAACTGCAGTGGGAAAAATTACGCCCGTGCCGTTTTTGAAAAAAATTTTGGGCTTTATCGCAATACCTTTATCAACAAGCAGCTCCAATGCAACAATGCCGTTTTCGCTGAAATTTTGTACTGAAAAAATGGGAATTGCGCCAAAGTTGCCGTCGTTTTCAATACCAATAGGCGCAACAGTGAACATGGACGGCGGCTGTATATATTTGTCGCTTGCAAGCATAATGTTGGCGCGAATGTACGGAATTGAATTGACGCAGGATATTTTATTTACAATTTTTCTAACGGTTGTAGCGTTGTCAATCGGTGCGCCCGGCGTACCCGGCGGCGCGTTTGTCTGTTTGGCGTCAATCGTCATGGCGTTGGGGTTGCCTGCTGATGCAACGGCGGTAATTTTGGGAATTGATCCAATTTGTTCAATGTTGCGAGCCGCTTTAAATGCAACCGGTGATATTGCAATGACGGTAACGCTTGCTTGCAATGAAAATCTAATTGAAAAAAATGTTTACCTGAAAAATTAATCGGAGGAAATTTTATGGAGACTAAAAATATAATAATCGTCGGAGTGGGCGGACAAGGTTCACTTTTGGCGAGTAAAATTTTGGGACACTTGCTTTTAAATCAAGGCTACGACGTGAAAGTTTCTGAAGTGCACGGAATGAGCCAACGCGGCGGCAGTGTTATAACTTATGTACGTTTTGGCGATAAAGTTTATTCGCCGGTTGTCGATAAGGGCGAAGCTGATTTTATAGTTTCGTTTGAAATTTTGGAAACTGCGCGATGGCTCGGTTGCTTGAAGGCGGGCGGGCAAATTGTCACGAATACCCAACAAATTGATCCAATGCCGGTAATTATCGGCGCGGCTACATATCCTGAAAATCTTGTCGAAAAAATGCGTGCCAAAGGTTTAAAAGTTGACGCTATGGATTGTTTATCGCTTGCAAGACAGGCGGGCAGTCAAAAAGCCGTGAATATCGTTTTGCTCGGCAGATTGTCACATTACTTTGATATTCCTGAAAGTGCGTGGCAAGAATCTTTAAAAGCGAACGTACCGCCGAAATTTTTGGAATTGAATCAAAAGGCGTTTGAGCTTGGCAAACATTTTTCTTAGGAAACAGGAAAGCAGGATACAGAAAACAGATTTTTGAAAACTCTGTATCCTGTCAACTGTTTCCTCTAAAAAGGCAGATTGAAAAATTTTTCAGTCTGTCTTTTTGTTTGAATAAAAATTTTTTCAGCTTGCCAATATCGCCGAAAAATTATATTATTAGAAAAAGTTTTCAAAGGCGGTGATTTTGTTGTTGAAGAAAAAATTAGCAGTGGCAGTTTTAGGCGCGTTAATGTTTAGCCCTGCAATTTTGCCGCCAAATAATTTTTTCCCCGCGTCGATAGTTTGCGCCGAAGTTAAAACGATTGAGGCGGACGGCTATTACATTATGGGCGACGGTACTGAAGAAAATCAAGGCGTTGCAAAGGAACGCGCCCGCGAAGACGCCAAACGCGCCGCCAGTGAACAGGCTTGTACTTTTATTGAAAGTATTTCTGAAATTAAAAATGGTAACCTTACACGTGATGAAATTCGTACTTTTTCGGCGACGGTTTTAGAAATTATCAACGCTCCTGTTAAAATCGAATCTAACGGAGATTCAATGGTTTTTCATTGTCATATTACAGCCAAAGTTGATACTAATAATGTTATGGAAAAACTTCAACAAGACCGCCAACAACTTGAAGAATTTTTAAGACAAACTAAAGAATTGTCTGACAAAATGGAAAAACTCAACGCAGAAATGCAAGCTTTACAAGAAAAATATAAAACCGCCTCTCAATTTGAACGCGATAAAATCAACGTCGAAGTTAAAAGAAATGAAAATGACTTTTCTGCTATACAGTGGAATGAAAAAGGTAGAAATTATGATGCTTTAGGCGAATATTACAAAGCTATTGAATGTTTTAACAAGTCGATTGAATTAAATCCTAAATATGATGTAGCTTGGAATAATTTAGGATGTACATATTTAATTGGATTAGGTAATGCAAAAAAAGCTCTGAAATGTTTCAATAAAGCTATTAAATTAAATCCTCATCAAGGTAATTATAAAGAAAATCGCAATCTTGTCTTAGCCGAAATGAAATAATTTATATTTCTAAAATAAAAATTTTAAAGGAGCTGAAATTTTAATGCTTAAGAAAACAAAAATCATCTGCACACAAGGACCGGCAACCGACGCGCCGGGCGTCATTGAAAAACTTATTGAAAACGGTATGAACTGCGCGAGGTTTAACTTTTCGCACGGCGACCACGCAGGACACAAAATGCGTATTGACGCAGTACGCGCCGCCGCTCAAAAAATGAATCGTGTTGTAGCTTTAATGCTTGATACGAAAGGTCCTGAAATGCGTTTGGGCGAATTTGCAAACGGCGAAGTACAACTTACGGCGGGAAACAAATTCACATTGACATTTGACGATACGCCGGGCGATGAAACACATTGCGCGGTTAGTCACAAAAAACTTTACGAAGAAGTTACAATTGGCGAAAAACTTTTGCTTAGTGACGGACTTGTAGAGTTGCAAATTGACGAAATTAAAGATAAGGATATTATTACAACGGTTTTAAATTCCGGCAAAATGAGTACTCGTAAACGTGTAGCCGCGCCCGGTGCAACTTTAAGCCTTCCCGCAATTTCCGAACAAGACGAAAAAGATATTATTTTCGGCGTTGAAAACGATATGGATTTTGTGGCGGCAAGTTTCATTCAACGCGCCTCTGACGTTGAAGAAATTAGAAAACTCATTGCGCGACACGGCGGACATATGGAAATTATCCCGAAAATCGAAAATCTTGCAGGCGTTCAAAATATCGACGATATTATAGCGGCGGCGGACGGGATTATGGTTGCACGCGGCGATTTGGGCGTTGAAATTCCCGCTGAAGATGTTCCCGTTATTCAAAAAGAAATTATCAGAAAATGCAACGACGCGGGCAAGCCGGTTATAGTTGCGACACAAATGCTTGAAAGTATGACGACGAACCCGCGCCCGACTCGTGCGGAAGTTTCTGACGTTGGCAACGCAATTTTTGACGGCGCGGACGTTATAATGTTAAGCGGCGAAACTGCAAGCGGCAAATATCCTGTTGAAGCGGTTGCAACTATGACGAAAATTGCACAGCGCGTTGAAAAGGCACTTGCTTACAAACAAATTTTCCAAGATAAAGGCGTTCACAGAAAATTTTCACACACAGACGCCATTGCCCATGCAACGGTACAGCTTGCATACGAACTTAGCGCAAGCGCAATTATCACGCCTACAAAGTCCGGCTACACAACCAAAATTGTTTCAAAATATCGCCCTCAAGCGGTTATTGTAGCATTTGCGCCCAATCAAGTTATAGCGCGTCATTTGGCGTTGCGTTGGGGTGTTTTCGTTGTTCCAGAAACCCCTTGGCTCAATCAAGATGAAATGTTTGCTTACGTTACAAGAATTTCGCTTGAAAATGGCTTTGTTAAAAAAGGCGATGTTACAGTTATTACAAGCGGCTTGAAATACGGCGCGGGCGGTACAAGTGCAATTCAACTTCACACTATTGAATAAATTTTTCTCAAATAAAGGAGGTTATGGAGTGCTCAAGAAAAAAATTGCCAAACTTACAGTAGGATTGGCGATTTTGACGCTTGCAAATTCCAATGTTCAAGCGGCTTGTACAACAGTTTTAGTAACAAAAGGCGCGTCCGCTGACGGTAGCGTTATGGTCGCTACTTCAGATGACGGCTTTAGCGGCGATCCAAACGTTGTATTCGTACCTGCGAAAAATCACACTAAGGGGAGCAAACGCCCCGTTTATCCCAGTTCCGCTTATGATGAATTACCTGAATATAATTGCTATTCCAGCCCAAATTTGGTAGCTCCCGAACGCGGCGAAGGGCGTACTTTTCCAAACGAACCTTTGACAAAACCGCTTGGCTACATTCCGCAAGTTGAACATACTTACGCTTATTTAGATGGCGATTATGGAATAATGAATGAACATGGGCTGATTCTTGGCGAATGTACAGACAAATCGGCGCATTTGCCTGAACTTCCTTACAAAAACGGCGTTGGAATTTTTTATTCGTCGGAGTTGGGGCGTGTTGCGCTTGAACGTTGCAAAACGGCACAAGCGGCTATTAAACTTATGGGCGCGTTAATCGACGAATACGGGCTTTACGGCACGGCTGAAACTTTATTGGTTGCTGACAGTAACGAAGGTTGGATTTTTGAAATGCAACCTGTACCTTCCGGCAAGGGCGGTTTGTGGATTGCCGAAAAAATTCCGGACGGTCATTTTGCCATTGCCGCAAATCAGTTGCGAATACGTGCAATTCGTGAAAATGATCCAAATCAAATGTTTAATCCACGCTTGCCGCAAATGCTTAAAGAATTAGGCTGGGCGGCTTATGATTCACAAGGTAATTTAGATTGGGTAAAATCTTTGCAAGCCGAAGAATTTAATCACCCGTATTACTCAATGCGGCGCGTTTGGCGCGGACTTAGTATCGTTTCGCCTTCGTTAAATCTTTCGCCGAATGTCAGTAACTGGGATTCTGATTATTATCCTTTGAGTGTGCGCCCCGACAAAAAATTAAGTGTCAATGACGTTATTAAATTGTACCGTGATTATTATCAGGGTACTGAATTTGACAAGAGCAAAAGTACTTTTGCGGGATTGTACGGCTCACCATACCATTACCACACGGAAAAAAATACCGAACGTTCAATACTTTCAGCAAAGACAACTTATGCGTATGTCGCGCAGGTTAATGAAAAATTTCCCGCGCCTGTTTGTTGGGTAGCGACAAATAACGCGCTTGATAATCCTTTTGTGCCGTTTACGGTGGCGAAAATGCCTGCCGCTTACACCAACGCAATTACAAAAACTTATGACGCCTCGAAAATGTTTTGGGTTTCAAATCAAATTGCCGCGTTGAATCAAGGATTTTTCAGCGTCTTTGAACCGATTATTTCAGAAAATATTGAGCAAATGGAAAAAAATTCTTTAAAACTGGTTGAATCCTCTTTGAATTTGTCAAAAACGAAATTTGCCGCCGTGCTGAATGATAACGCTGTGAAAATTTTCAATGAACGCAAAAAGCTTTATGAGCGGCTTATAGTTAAGTTTGACAACGGCGCAGGTATTGATTACAGCGAAAAAAATTTGCCTGTTTCCTATGCGCCAACGAAATATTAACTGCTTTAAAAGGGAGGTTACGCGGTCGGAAAAAGTCTGACCGCTTTTTTTATGAAAAAAATTTTTTTACTGATTTTAGTTTTGTTATGCACGGGTTGCGGCGGCGGTAAATCTGACGACGGCAAATTAAAAATTGTAACTTCGTTTTATCCAATTTATCTTGAAACTGTTAATATTGTCGGCGATACTGAAGGCGTGGAAGTTATAAATTTGACTAAGCCTCAAACAGGTTGCTTGCACGATTACCAACTTACAACCGAAGATATGAAAACTTTGGAAACGGCAGATATTTTTGTTGTGAACGGCTTGGGAATGGAAAATTTTTTAGACAAGGTTACAAAAAATTTGAAAGTTATTGACGCCTCACACAGCGACGAAATTTATTTGATTAAAGACGGCGAAGAAATTAACCCGCACGTTTGGATGAGTATAACTTACGCAATGGCGCAAGTTAGAGAAATTCAGCGGCAACTTTGCGAATTAGACCCCGCGCACGCCGACAAGTACAAAGATAACGCTTTTAATTATCTGAATGAACTTTCAGCCCTGCGCGACGAAATGCACTTTGCACTGGACAATTTGCCAAATAAAGATATTGTAACTTTCCATGAGGCGTTCCCGTATTTTGCGGCAGAATTTAAATTGAACATTGCGGGCGTTATCGAACGTGAACCCGGTACAGAGCCGACGCCTCAAGAATTAACTGACACGATTAAAATTGTAAATAGTTTGCCGGTAAAAGTTTTGTTTACCGAGCCGCAATATTCGCCAAAAGCCGCTGAAACTATTGCACGTGAAACCGGCGCAAAAATTTTTACACTTGATCCAATTACAACCGGCGACGCAAATTTTGAAAATAAAGACGACTACAAAAATAAAATGCGCCAAAATATGAAAACGCTTACAGAGGCTTTACAATGAAACTTAGTAACGAAAATATCGCCAAAACCTCTCAAGAAATTCAAGATTTTTTTGAAAAAGCGGGTATATCCAAAAAGGACAGGCTGAAACTTTCATTGATTTTGGAAGAATCGCTACTGCGATTTCAAGAACATTTTGGCAACGATTATGAATTTAAACTTTCAATGAGCAAATGGTTCAGTGCGCCCAAAATTAAAATTCGTATCAAAGGCAAGTCGCTTAATCCGCTTGAGGAAATAATTTCTGACGAAGAGCCAATATTTTCACCTAAAATTATGCAGAGTCTTATGCACTATGAAAACGCCGGAACTGTTTATCGCTACGAAAATGGCTATAATGAAATTACTGCTTTTTCGACAAAAGAACAAAAGGCAGTTAAAATCCCGGGCGGTTCAATTACCGTTGCTATTTTGCTTGCTGTAGCCTGTACATTTTCAGTTAAATTTCTGCCGCCGAATGTTCAAACTTTTCTTGTTGACGGTGTTGCTTCGCCGGTATTTAATACGCTGATGAGTTTAATTGTTGCGGTAAATATCCCGCTGGTATTTTTTTCGATTATATCAAGCGTTTGCACAATGGAAGATATTACAACATTTAATACAGTCGGCTCAAAAGTTATTGCAAGATTTTTTATTCTGATGTTTGCAATGGTCGGCGTTGCAATGGTTATCTGCGAAATATTTTTTCCCGATAATTTCATTTGAAATTGAATCTTCATTTGCGATTGACGAAATACGAAATTTATTGCTGTCAATCTTTCCCGCAAATTTAACCAAGCCATTTGTTGAAGGAAATATTTTGCAAATTGTTATGATAGCACTTTTAACAAGTGCTTGCGTTGTATTTTTGGGAGACAGAGTAAAAAATTTAAAATCTGTCATAATCGAAATTAACAGTGTCGTTTTTAGAATGATGGAAGTTGTTTTAAAATGCCTGCCGGTTGCAATATTTTTAATCGTGTTCAAAACAATTCTAACAACTACCATTACAGATATTTTATCAATCTGGAAAATAATAGCTGCCACTTTTATAGCTTACACTGTTTTTGCTGTGATAATGCTTGTCAGATTAGCTTTAAAGTACAAAATATCAATTAAAGACTTCCTGCAGAAAATTTCCTCAACGATGATTGTTGCGTTTGTAACCTGCAGCGGTACGGCGGCGATGGCGTCAAATTTTGACGTTTGCAAAAAGAATTTAAATATCAGCGAAAGATTTTGCGATTTTTGGATACCGCTTTCACATTCGCTACTTTCGCCCGGTACACTTATTGCAATAGTGGTTTTTGTATTTTTCAGTGCGCAATTTTCTAACGCAAATATTTCATTTGTACAGCTGATTATTATTGCGTTTCTTACCGTGCAACTTAGCATTTGTGCACCAAAAGTCAACGGCGGAAATATTACGGTTTTAACAATGCTGCTTACCCAACTTGGCTTTTCGTTGGACGTATTGGGAACTTTGATAGTTGCTAATGGCTTTATGAATAATATTGCCAGCGCATTTGGAATGATTGTGCGTGACTGTGAAATTTTTGACGTTTCACACAAAGTTAATTTTTAGTTGCAGAAAATTTAATTGAAAGATTATTTCATTTAACTTGATTTTTTAAATTGGTAATGTTAAAATTCGCAAGGTTTAATTTAGGAGACTAACGGAACAAATTAAACTTTTTGGAGGAAATTTTAATGAGAAAAACTTTATTGCCTGCGTTGGCTACAACTTTAATTTTGGGAATGACTTCAACAAGTTTTGCAGCGGCGAATCCTTTTTCAGACGTTCCCGCCAATCATTGGGCTTTGAAATCACTTGAAAAACTTGCAGCCGATGGAATAGTTGAAGGCTACGAAGACGGCACTTATCGCGGCGACAGAAATATTACCCGTTACGAAATGGCTCAAATGGTTGCTCGCGCCCGTGCTAAACTTCCAACCTCCAATATCAGCTATGAAAGTCGCGTAGAACTTGATAAACTTGCTGCCGAATTTAGAGACGAATTAGACAGTTTGGGCGTTCGCGTTTCTGAACTTGAAAAACATTCCGACTTTGTCAAATGGGGCGGCAAAATTGAATATACCTACACCCACGCCAAAAAAGATCCATATAAAACCGGCAAATTTACGGATATTGGCAACGAACTTTTATTCAGGCTTGAACCGACTGCTTATGTTGCTGAACACTGGACGGCAAACGCCAGACTGGATGCAACTGTTGACATCAGAGAAGATTCAACTACAAATGTTTCGTTGGAAAGAGTTTGGGCTGAAGGCGACTACGATAAATTTAATGTCAAACTTGGCAGAATGGAACTTTTCACGAATGAAGACGGCTTAATTTGGGACACAGATTTTTCCGGCGCACAATTAACTGTTGGAAGTAAATGGAAGGCTACCGCACTTTATGGACGAATTAAATCAGATGAAGGCATTGGCGGCGGAGTTTTGGGCGAATTTGAAAACGAAGACGACCACAGCGATATTTTGGGCGTAAATGTTCAGTACGACGCTGATGAAGGACTTTTTGGCGGCTTAGGCTACTATCACGTTAAGGACGACGATTTTAAAACTTTGAATTATTCCAAAAATGGCGACAAGGACAAGGCAAATATTTGGTCTGCAAATTTAGGTTACGCCTTTAACGATAAATGGAAACTTTACGGCGCGTATGCAAGAAATACTAAGGCTGATACAGAAAAATATTCGTGGCAGGCGCAATTAGAGTATAGCAACTACGACGACAATCCCGAAAAAGGCGATTGGGGAATTTGGACAGGTTATCGCCGCTACGCTACGAACGTTTCATTTGCACCGACTGCTGAAGATGTTTTGGCGGGTACAAAAGGCTGGTTTATTGGCGCGGCTTACGCTCCCTTTAAAAATGTTGGTATTATCGCAAAATATTTCAACGGCAAATATATAACCGGCGGCGGAAAAGCTGATAATATTTTTGCCCGCGCCGAATTTTTCTTCTGATAAAAAAATTGAGACTACCGCAGAAAATTTGCGATAGTCTTTTTTGGTGGAAAAATTTTTTACAATTCGAGTTTTAAAATTTTTATCTGTAAATTGTCGAATAAACATTTGCCTAAATATTAAAATTTTCGTTGAACCATTGAAACAAATTATGTTGAAATATCTTTTCAAAAAAATTAAGACTACCGCAGAAAATTAGCGATAGTCTTTTTTAGTTTTTCAAAGTTATAAAAATTATTTGACAGCCAAAAAAATTTCAAAAATCTGTATCCTGTTTCCTGTCAGCTGTTTCCTATATTACAATTCGAGTTTCAAAATTTTTTCTGTAATATCGTCAAGTTGTTCTTTAGTCGGCAAGTTGGCAATTCTAATTTTATCTAAAATAATTTCTATACCTGCCGCTTTTAATTCGTCTTCAACCATTGCGATACTTTGACCGCCCCAACCGTAACTGCCGAATGCAAAGCCCTTGTGATTGAGCGGGCGAAGTCCTTTCAAATAGCAAAGAATTTTGGCGATTGTCGGCATCATCTGATTGTTAATCGTCGGCGAACCAACGGCAAGATATTTACTTTTAAAAATATCAGTAACAATATCTGACATTGGATTAGCTTTAATGTCGTAGTAGGCGGCAGGAATCCCGCGTTTTGCAAAAGCTTCCGTGATAGTTTGCGCCATAATTTCAGTTGAGTGCCACATTGAATCAAAAACTACAACCGCGCACTCTTCCAATTCGTCACTGCTCCAGTATTTGTACGCTTTAATAATTTTGTCAATGTACGAACGCCAAATTACGCCGTGTCCTGTTGCAATAAGTCTTATTTCCAAATCGCCGAGAGCTTTTAACGCAGTCTGCGCCTGTTTACCGAACGGCATTAAAATATTTGCGTAATATTTTTTCGCCTCAAATAAAACCGTGTTAAAATCGTTTTCGTCGTCGAACCTCATAGCCGTTGCAAAGTGTTCGCCGAAAGCGTCATTGCTGAACAAAATTTTTTCTTCAGGGCAATAAGTTACCATTGAATCAGGCCAATGTAACATAGGCGTTGGTACAAATTGCAAAGTGCGTTCGCCAATTTTAATACTATCGCCCGCCTTGACAGGTTTATAATTTAAATTGCCATATCGCGCAGTTAAACCTTTCAAGCCGTTTGGATTGGTTGTAATAATTTCGGCGTTAGGAGCAAGCGCGGCAATTTCTTTCAACGCGCCGGAATGATCGGGTTCAACGTGACTTGAAACAATAATATCAATTTTTGCAGGATCAATTACTGAAGAAATTCTTTCAATCAGTTCATCTTTGAAATTGATTTTCGCCGTGTCAATCAGAGTAATTTTTTCGTCCAGAATCAAATAAGCGTTGTAAGTTGTGCCGCGTGAAGTTTCGTAGCCGTGAAAATTTCTCATCGACCAATCAACCGCGCCTACCCAGTAAATATTTTTGGCAATTTCAATCGCCTTGCAGTTATTCATTTAAAAATCTCCTTTCAGTCGATTTTAGGGATTAGGGGCTATGGACTAGGGAAAATTCCTTAACGAAACCGCAAAAACTCATGAATATAAATAGCAATCGCGGCTATGGATTAAGGGGAGTAAATGCTCATACTCGTTGCATTTACAAGGAAAAATCCCTAGCCCTTAGCTCTTAAACCCTAACCCCTATTCTTCGTCTTCGTCATCATTAACTTTTTTCTGAATATGTTCATCAACCCATTTTGTAACTTCGTCCGCCGGTTTATCGAAAACGTAAACCAATTCGCTAATTAAAATTTGCCGTGATAAATCCATTAATCTATGTTCGCCACTGGAAATTTTGCGCTTGAGATTCTGCCTTGAAAGGTTACGCGCAACCGCCGCCACTTCCAAAATATCGCCGGATTTCATTCTGTCCAAAGTTGCGTGAAAGCGTCTGTTCCAACTGCCAACGCTACGATCTGCGCGACCTGATAAAACTTCAGCAACTGCCTTAAGTTGCGCCTTGTCAATTACGTCACGAACGCCAATTTCTTCAATTTTATCAACCGGCAACAGGAGCCTTAAATTTCCCATTGGAAGTTCCAAAATATAATACGACTGCTTGACGCCTCCAACTTCGTTTTCTTCGACGCCTACAACTTCGCCCGCGCCGTGCATAGGGTAAACTATTTTGTCTCCAATTTCCAACTTACGTCACCTCCGTGTTTCATTCGTTTTTAGTTGAGCGCATAAACAAATTCATAAGTTGTTCTTCAGGCTCTGCATTTTCATACAAAATTTTGTAAACGGCGCGGCAAATTGGCAACTCCACGCCGGTAATTTTTGAAAGTTCCATCAGCGCAACAACAGTTTCTGTACCTTCAGCAAGTTTATCAAATTTTTTATTCTGTACAAAGTCTTCGCCAAATTTACGGTTTCGGCTGTGATTAGAAAAAAGCGTCGCCTCATAATCGCCCAAATGACTTAAACCGTAAACTGTCATTTTATCGCCGCCCAAATGTTCAATCAGCCGTGAAAGTTCAACCGTACCACGCGCCATTAACGCGCCTTTTAAACTCGTACAATTTAAGCCGTCCAACATTCCCGCCGCAATTCCAACAACATTTTTTGCCGCCGCGCCAATTTCAATCCCAATTAAATCTGTACCGTAATAAAAGCGAATCAGCGGGCTTTTAAAAATTTCAACCATTTCTTCAGCCAAATTTTCTTTCATCGCCGCCATTACCATGCAGTTTGGAATACTTTGCACAAAATCTTCAACGTGTCCGGGACCTACCCAAACGGCAACATTTTTACTTTCAAGCACTTCAGCAAAAATCGTTGAAAGTCTTTTGCCCGTTCCAAATTCAAGCCCTTTCATACAGAGGACAAATTTTTTTTGCCGTATGTCAAGATTTAAATCAAGAATTTCTTTGAGCAAGCCGCGAAAATTTTGTGTTCCGACTGAAATAATTATAACGTTTGAAGAGTGTACCGCGTATTCAAGGTCTTTGGTAAGTTGAACATTTTCCGGCAATTTTAAATATTCGTTGCCGCCGGTACTTTCCAACATTTGCATATTTTTTGAAGTTGCACGCCCATAAAGTTTTACATCGTGTCCAATTTTTGAAGAGTACCACGCGTGAAAACTTCCCCAGCGTCCGCAACCTATTATACTAATTTTCATTGTAAGCCCCCAATATCTTTGACAACTTCAGCCGCCAAAATTAATCCTGCAACACTCGGCACGAACGCCACAGAGCCGATAACTTTACCTGTCAAATTTCCGGCGTCAATTTTGCGCGGAATTTCTTCAGAGTAAACGACTTTCAAATTTGTAACGCCGTTTTCTTTAAGTTTCTTTCGCATAACTTTTGCAACGGGATCTACCGTCGTTTGAAAAATATCAGCAACTTTAAAGCGCGTGGGATCTAATTTATTGCCCGCGCCCATACTTGAAATAATTTTAACGCCGCGCCGCTGACATTCCAAAACCAAACTGATTTTCGCCGTGATTGTATCTATGGCGTCAACAACATAATCGTAATTGCAAATAAAAAAATTCTCGACAGGCTCGTCGGGAAGGTAAAATTTCTGAATTGTATCGACTTTTGCCGCAGGATTTATTTCAAAAATTCTTTCGCGCAGGAGTTCAACTTTCGATTTTCCAACCGTTGAAGTCAGCGCGTGAATTTGTCTGTTAATGTTCGTTACGCCAACGTTATCTTTATCAATTAAAACCAAATGTCCAATTCCCGAACGCGCCAACGCCTCAACAGTGAATGAACCTACGCCGCCAATTCCGAAAATCGCTACTGTTGCCGCCTGTAACTTCAAAAAATTTTCTTCGCCGATTAAAATTTTTGTGCGCTGAAATCTTTCACCAGTCATTTTTATCCCTCGTGAAACTGAACACTGGAATAATATTATTTGGAGCCGGATTTTTAGGCGGCGGCGTTGGCGCAGGTGGATTATGGGGAATAAAATTTTGAGGTTGAGACGCGGGAATTTGTGGAGCCTTCAAATCCAAACTGTCTGCAAAATCTGTAGCTATAATCATCGCCTGAATTATTCCATTCATTTTTTTATTTATAACGACGCCGAAAATTATATTTACTTCGTCTTCGGTATGGCTGAAAAGATAATCCGCCGCCTCGTTGACTTCGTACAGTGATAAATTTTCGTCGCCGGTGATATTCAAAATCATACCGCGTGCGCCTTTAAGCGACCTTTCAACTAATGGACTTTCAAGCGCGTTTTGAACGGCTTTAACTGCGTTTATATTGCTTTTACCAATCCCCAAAATTGCTTCGCTTGAGCTACTTTGCTGGAAAATTGTTGTAACGTCGGCAAAGTCCACATTTATAAAACCGGTAGTTAAAATAAGCTCGGCAATACATTGAATGGCTTGCAGTAAAATAAAATCCGCCGCTTTAAAAGCGTCAACAAAAGACAGCGATTTATTTTCCGGCAATTTCAAAAGGTTATCATTTTGAACGACAACAAGCGCGTCCATATTCGCCTGCATTTTTATAATTCCTTCGTTGGCTTTACGTTGTTTTGGCTTTCCCTCGAATCCAAAAGGAACAGTTACCACTCCAACTGTTAAAATGCCAAGAGCTTTTGCAATTTCGGCAATGACGGGAGCCGCGCCTGTACCTGTGCCGCCGCCCATCCCCGCAGTTATAAAAATTATATCAGAGCCCTCAATCATATTTTTTAGGCGATCTGCGTCCTTTTTTGCGGCTTGTTCGGCAATTTCAGCGCGTCCGCCGGTTCCGCGCCCGTTCGTCATACTTCCGCCAATTTGAATTTCTTTGATATTTTCAACATTTAAAAGGCTAAGTGCATGCGCGTCCGTATTCACTGCAATAAGTTCTATGTCTTTTAATTCACTTTCTGAAAGGCGTTTCAGAACATTTCCGCCTGCACCACCTACGCCGAAAACTTTTATTTTTGCAACGGCGCAAGTAATGGAAGTTTCCTCATTCACGCCTTGCTTTTCGGCAACTACCCTTAAATTTTTTATAGAGTTATTGAGTACTTCCATCGTATCAACCCTTTTTATATTAAAATAACAATTTCCTATTCGACAAATTTTAAATTTTTCCCTTTAATTTGGTTTTAATCTTTTTCAAATATCATTTTAAATTTTTTAGAATGTACTTTCTTTTTCCAAAGCAAAAAATTTTTTTATTTTATATCAACTTTTCTTTGTCGGCGTCATGCGCGGCTGCGTAGCAGGCGTGCTCTTTAGCAAGAAAAGTTGCAAAAGAAAGACGCTTTCGCCCGTCCGCCGCCTAAGGTTTTCGCACGCTCCAACTAAACGAGCTCCTTT
>CALFJB010000103.1 GCA_937877565.1 uncultured Selenomonadales bacterium
TATTTCGCGAAATCCCCAACTTCGTCGCCAGTTCACAACTCGTCATGCCGCGATCTTTTCTCAACTCCCGAATTCTTTCTCCAAAATTCTCCATTTTCAACTCCAATTTTCAAAGATATTTTTTGATTTCTTGAGAGAACTCCGTTAACACATTTTCCAGACCTTCACTTTTTTGAAAATCTATATGCAAACGGATTATTTCTTCAAATTTCGGTATCATCTCTCGCGCCAATTTGACATCGTGTTTCAAACTTTCATTGTGTCCGGCATCTCCCTCCTCGCCTACTGCTACTAATTTATGCAACTCGTTTTCCACACATTTCAAATGCTCTATCAATTCCAAAACTTTTTCTGTTCCTGATTTTTCATATTCCGTGAGTTGAATCTCCAGTGCAATTTTTTTCAAGTGGACTCGGCTGTAATCCATGTACTGGTCTATCAACGTTTCCAATGTCGAAATATTTCCGTAAGAAATTATATGTTTCAGTTTCTGATTTTCTTCCCTCAATCTTCTCATTTCGCGCCTCAATTTTTCGTTATCCGTAACTTCACTGTTGAACATTGTCTACCTCCAAAATAAAAACTTCTTATAACTTTATGCTACATATTTGGTCAACTTTCATAACATTTTTTAGCAACTTGACCAAGTAGGTAGTCCGATCTGTTCAGCGATGCTACCACCAGTATCGGTATTTCCAGTGACCGGCTCAGTATGCTCAGCGATTTTATACTATGATATACGATCTGCTTGCCCGTTCCTCTTGGATTCGTCGGATCTAAAAATTGTAGGTAGCCCACGAACAACACAGGCTTTTCTTCAAATTTTTTGACGTGAGTCATCGCTGTCTTTTCTATATATCCGACCGTGATTTCAGAAAGTGCCGAATGCATGAAAATGTGGTATTGCTCGTTTCAGTCCGTTCTCGTGTCTCATCAAAGCCTCGTTCGCGTCTTTGTATTCACCGCTGAAGCCCGCATTATATGCATCAAATTTGATTCGCGCAATGTTTTAATAACTTTTCTGCCGTTATCTTTTCCGCATTGTCATTGTCTAACTAAATAACAAATGGTTGAGTTACCTTGATATTTCGTGATTACTCAATAAGATGTTCTGCAATCGAAGTACTTTCCAATGCCACCGTCGTATAACTGAACTCTTCGATGCTCATAAAATCAAATTTGCCATCGACTATCGCAGTGACGAACCAAAAGATTCGAGCAGAGGGGATGAAGTTAGAACCCGAGCAAAAAAGACAGAGTGTAAAATCTGTCAACAAGTAAACGTATTATCTGCAAGACGTAGCACGGCATGTACAATCTTCAATCATGGAGTAAACTTCCTCTTTGCTGGGAACAGCAGGAGAAAATTTAAGAATGGTATCAGAAATGGTATCTTTAGAGAAACCTTCATCGATGAGAAAAGAAATGGCATTAATATCGAGAGAATGAGACCAGTCAGAAGAAACATCGTCAATTTGCTTACGAGCAAAAGCAAAGAAGGATTTATCACAAAGAGAATCAGGAGTGTCATCGAGGATAGAAGCAATTCTGCGGTCATGCTCGAAAATAAGATTAGCTTTTTCTCTTTCGGAGGATTCAGAATCCTGATTGAGCAAGTGAGAAAGTTCAGCAGAACGTGAAGAAAGAGAGTCAAATTCCGCTTGTTGAGGAAAGGGAGATGCAAGTTCCTCAGAAGCAGAGGAAATTTTATTTTGAAGATGTTCAATCTCGGCTTTCTTATCCTCAGCGTATTTTTTGCGCTCGTTAGTCATTTCAATAATGCGGTTAATATTATCTCCTGGGACAGAAGAAGAATTTTTGCGAGAAGAAATACATCCGGAAAGAATGATTTCCTCGTGTGAGAATAACTGATCAAAAGACGAAGAAATGCTTAAACCTTTATATTCTCCGTAAAGCCCGCGGAGTGGAGAAAGAGAGCTAGAATTGGATTTGATGAAGTCTGCAAGAAAAGCAGTAGCTTTTTTCTTATCAGTGAAAGTAGTACCGTTGAGAGTGATAGAGAATTTTTCTTGTCCATCATCACCAATAGTAGTGTTTTTCTGAATGGTGTCGATGTCCTTGTTGATTCTGTCGAGAAGCAATTGAGCATCATTAATTTTGCGAGGATAAGTATGAAGAACTTTGTATTCAAGTTGCTCGTGAGAACGAAGAAAATCAGACATGGCAAGTTTAAGGCGTTCAAGTTTAACATCAATATCCATCTTTTCTTTTATGAGAGGATTACCAGTAGCGATAGCCTTGATTTCCGCGTAAGAAAGAGTAGCTTCATCAACGTCATCAGCGGAACGAACAGAAGTTTTTGAAGTCATAATTTGTGAAATGAATCTCTGTTTGGATTCGATAATTTGCCAGAGATAAGCGTCAAAAGTACCTTCAGTGACATAGCGAAAAATCTTGACATTTTTGTTTTCATTGCCTTGCCGAATAATTCTTCCGGCGCGTTGCTCTAAATCGCTGGGACGCCAAGGTACGTCGAGGTCGTGAAGAGCAATAAGTTTATCTTGAACGTTAGTGCCAGTTCCCATCATAACGGTAGAGCCGAGTAAAATTCTAATTTCACCCTTTCGGACTTTAGCAAAAAGACTGTCTTTTTCCTTTTCGTTCTTTGCGTTCTGAATGAAAGCAATTTCACTGGGCTTAACACCTGCGACAATCAATTTTTCACGAATATCGTCATAGACATTAAAAATTTTAGAAGGAGTAGACTGGTCACAGAAAATCATTTGAGAGGAATGTAGTTCTTTAGTGGATTCATAAACGTCGAGAACATTTTTAATGCAGATGTTGACTTTGCTATTTGGATCGTCAGGAAGTTCAGGGTCAATAAGTCGTTGATCAAGAGCAAGTTTCCTTCCGTCGTTGACGATCTTGAGCATGTTATCTTCTTCAGGTTCAACTTTCTTTTCGCGAACGAGACTGGCTCTTTCTGCAAGTTCGTCAACCATATCTTTTTGAGCGTCAGATGCAGGAACTTTGCTTATAATAAATTCAGCGTGAGGTACATCAAGATTGAGTTGGTCAGACATTTTAATATCGGCAACTTCCTTGAACATAGACATAAGTTCAGGGAGATTGTGAAATTTAGCAAATCGAGTTTTAGTGCGAAAACCTTTTCCTTCAGGAGAAAGTTCAACGGCGGTGACAGTTTTGCCGAAGTTAGAAGCCCAGCTGTCGAAAAAACTTAATCCTTTGTCTTTCAATCTATCAGGTTGTAGATAACGTTGCATAGTGTAAAGTTCACACATGCTGTTAGACACAGGCGTTCCGGATGCGAAGATAATTCCACATTTACCGTTATTTTTTTCATTGAGATAGCGACATTTTTCATACATATCGGTAGTTTTTTTCGCGTCAGTAGTGGAAATTCCCGGTATATTTTGCATTTTTGTGTAAGTGAAGAGGTTTTTGTAATAGTGAGCCTCGTCAACGTAAAGTCTATCAATTCCGAGTTGCTCAAAGGTAATAGTGTCATCAGTGTGATCATTTTGAAGAGATTCAAGTTTTTCAACGAGGTTTTTCTTTTTGAGTTCTGCTTGCTTAATAGAAAACTTTTCGCAATGTTCGCTCCGCATTTCTTCAATAGCCTTGATAAGTTCATCAACTTGTTCCTGCAACATTTTTTCTATACGTTCCTTACTTATGGGGATTTTCTCAAATTGAGTATAGCCCATGATGACAGCATCCCAATCCTGAGTGGCAATCTTCGAGCAAAATTCCTTTCTGTTTTCGGCAGTAAAATCTCTAGCAGTAGCAACCAAAATTTTAGCGTTAGGATAAAGTTGCAAAAATTCCGTGCCGAATTGCTCAGTCAGATGTTTAGGAACGACAATCATGGATTTTTTAGCAAGTCCAAGCCGTTTAGCCTCCATAACAGACGCGACCATTTCAAAAGTTTTACCTGCGCCAACGCAATGAGCAAGTAAAGTATTACCGCCATAGAGAGTGTGAGCAATAGCATTCTTCTGATGTTCTCGGAGTTGAATTTCGTTATTCATACCGGGAAAAATCAGATGGCTACCATCATATTCACGAGGACGGATATTGTTAAAATGACGGTTGTAGTAAGCAACGAGCCTATCACGACGTGAAGTTTCTGAAAAAATCCATTTAGAAAAAGCTTGCTTGATAAGTTCTTGTTTTTGTTGAGCGACGATGGTAGCCTCTTGGTCAACAATTTCTTTCTCTTCCCCATTTATGTAGACGGTTTTATGAATCTTCGGCTCTTTCATGTTCAAAGCAAGTTCAGTTAAATGGAGAGCGTTCATTTGTTTCACGCCGAAAGTAACTTCAGCTTTCGTGCTTAAACTTGGATAATTTTTCGCGTCAATGCGCCAGAGTCCAGTGATCGGCGAAAAATGAACTTCCATGCTACTGTGAGTAACATCAAAAGTTTCACGAATAAATTTTTCAATGTCATCAGTTGGAATCCAAGTCGCGCCAATTTCAACGTGAATATCGGCAGCAGATAAATCTTTTGGCTTAACATTTTCAAGAGCAACAAGATTTTTTTCGAGCCGAGATTTATTTTTTTGCAGGAAAAAGACATCGGGATTGAGATTGTCTGTAGAAATACTTTTTTGAAATTGATAATCTGCCTTAAACTGTTCCCACTCAGACTTTAGTTCGCTCATGTCGGCGCGTTGATAATAGTTATCCACTTGCTCCTTAATTGCGGAAAAATTATTTTCAAACTTTGCCAGCTTTTTCTTAAGAAATGCATACAAAAGTAAATCGTGTTCAGCGTCGGTGCGTTCAAAACTTTCGTCGAGTGTTCGTAGATAACTTACAATTAGCAGATCAGCCTGTTTTGCGTAACCTATTTCACGACCGCGTCGAATAGCGTCAAGAGCAAGCAAAGGTTTATCAGCTAAAATCATTCCAACCTTGTCGCGCTCAATACTTGTGCCATGAATGAAGGCAATCTCAGCCAAAAATTCGCGATTGTCTTTTTGAGATTCAATGTAGTCGTCATAATAAATTTGCTCGTTTTCATCGTAGAAATTGCTGAAGGAAAAATAGCGTTCAAGAGTTTGATTGCAGTCAAGAATTTTCCTCTCGAGATCATTTTTTGGCTCATATGTTGAAATAGGATCGATTTGCAAAATATTTTCGGCAAAAATTTTGTTAATTTCAGTATTAATTCGTGCAATCTGGTTTTCAGTAAACTCTATTTTTTCACGAATGTCTCCGGATAGAAATTCTTCAGCAATTTGGTATTCGTGATGCTGGAAATCGAAAAAAATTCTATTAAACTCCAACGCACTTACAATTTCTTCCTCGGTTTGTCCAGTCAGAGAGCGCATATAATCTAAATCGACGTGACCGACTTCCTGCATAGAAATAGCGAGAGCGTCAGCAGGATTGTCAGCGTGAGTGGGTTTTCTGTGCGGTTCAATCATACGCTTGTTGAAAATAGGCGACTTACCTTTGTAGCCGTCTTTGCCATATTCTTCAAGAGAACGCAAAAGCGGATAGGCAGAATCTCTGCTAAAAATTTTTTTTAGATTTGCGTTTTCACAGATGTGACCATACATGGCAACGTGCTTATCGTAAAGTGCATTCAACATTTTTTGTGCTTTCTCGAGTTCATCGTCCGAGCCGTCATTAACTTGAATGTCGATAACTTCGCGGACAGAATCGCGGATATCCATAGCTGAAAGCATTTGCGCTCTATCTTTCGCACTAACCTTGATATTTTCCACCTTAACACCATTAAAAAATTTAATTTCGCCGTCTTCAATGAAAAAACTTGAAGGGCGTTTGTCGTCAATGTCAGGAATTTGTTGTGGCAGAGGTAACTCAATTTCACTT
Source organism: uncultured Selenomonadales bacterium (assembly GCA_937877565.1). GTDB lineage: Bacteria > Bacillota > Negativicutes > Selenomonadales > Selenomonadaceae > Quinella. The sequence continues at coordinate 5,833 of CALFJB010000103.1, forward strand.
GGATAATAAATTTTTTGCATAGACTGCATGGACTCTTGCAACAAATCAGCAAGCGGACGACCTTCGTCAGGTTTGCAAGTCAAATCAAAACCATAAGCTGTGCTTGTCTTGTCTAAAATTCCCAAAACATCTTCGGGGTGTTTGGTGAAATATTTGTTGATCGTAATTTCTCTGTTATCCTGAAAATAATCTACGTTTACCCAGTCGGGTAAATTCTCATCGTCGCGAATGTAATCAAGTTTTTGAAAAAATAAAATGTCGCTTGTGACTTCCGTTCCAGCATCTTTAAAAGCATTGTTTGGTAAACGAATTGCACGAACTAGATCGGCACGACGAGCAAAATATTTTCTTGCGCTACTGTCCTGTTTATCGAGAGTGCCACGCGAAGAAATTACAGCAATCAAACCGCCCGGACGAACTTGGTCAATCATTTTGGCAATAAAATAGTCATGAATCAAAAAATTTTGCTTGCTGTAAGCTTTATCGTTGACGCGATAATTTCCGAAAGGCACATTGCCGAGCGCAACATCGAAAGAATCATTCAAATATCGCGTGTCTTCAAAACCCTGCACGGAAATTTCAGCGTCGGGATAAATTTTTTGAGCGATTCTTCCAGTGAGAGAATCCAATTCCACGCCGAAAAGATGACTATTATTTTTCATTTCATCAGGCATATTGCCGAAAAAACCGCCAACACCCATAGACGGCTCAAGAATCGTTCCCTGATTGAACCCTAAAATTTTCAAGCCGGCATAAATACCTTGAATAATTTCGTCGGAAGTGTAATGAGCGTTCAGAGTCGAACCGCGTGCACCGTTGTATTCCTTATCAGTGAGCATACTTTGCAAGAGCCACGCCTCGCTATTCCAATTTGGATCGGTTTTATCGAAGGCTTTGGGGATTCCACCAAACCCTGAATAACCTTTTAAAATTTCAATTTCTTCAATATTCGCGGGACGTTTTTCGCGTTCGATAAATTGAAGTGTGCGAATAGCGGTTACATTCTTGCGAAAAACACTTTTGTCATGATTGTTGCCATGAATGAAAGCCATATCCTTATCGAGAATAGTTTGTAAATCTGACGTTGTATTTTCCGAAGTATCTGCCGCAATTTTAGTATCGATTTTTTCTTCAGCTACAACTTCAGCATTGACAATTTCAACTTCCGATTGAAGAAGTTCTTCAGATTCAGCAGATGACGTTTCACTAACTTCCTCATCGCTGTTGAAAATAATGTCCTCGTTGACTTCTTCAGCCGTAACTTTTTCAATGGAATCAAACAAACCTATTTGCAAATGCTTTTCGTGTAGCGCAGGTTTCTGCTCTTGAAGTTCATCAACTTGAGTCACCGACTTAATAACGCCTATCGCGCTTAACAAAGGATTATTTTCTGGAACATCTAAATTTTTGACAGTTTTCTGATTGATAGATTTTTGTATAGCGTCAAGAAAAATTTTTGAATTTACTTGAGTTTGTTCCAAAATTTTTTGAACGTCGCTTTCTTTGAAAGAAAGTTGTGCCAGTTGCCGCGTCGCATTTTCTGTTGGAAAGCCCATTCTCTCCAAAATCACTGACTCGACGCTCAGAGCCAAAATTTTTTTAGACTCAGCGTTGAAGTCCGAGCGATCAGCCAATTCTTCAGCGATGAGTTGAATTTGTTTTTCTGTAGAATTTTCACCCTCCACAACAGCATCCAAAAATTTTTTGTGAGCCGAATCCTCGTATTGCCACAATTTAACTTCAATTTTGTTCGTCGCTGAAGTTTCAGTTTCCGACACGTCATAATAAACAGTTTCCTTGCCGTCTTTAACTAATGTAACACCGCGAGCATTAAATCTAATTTTGCGTTTAAAATGTTTTTCCCAAAGATCCTTGCTTGCTACCGCTGTAAACATTGCCGGTGCTTCAATTGCAAAACTCGTCAAGTCCGCTACTTCATATTTGTAAAATCGCGACATCGTTGACAAGAACGCTAAATATTTTCCAATATTACCTTGCAGTTCAGCCAAATATGTTTGATTTCTTTGCTCAATTTTAGTCATAAAAAAACCTCCCAAATGTTACTGTCAAAATCGTAACACTTGAAAGGCTTTTTAAAATCTTATCTTTTTGCTTTTTACCTGCAAATTTCCGCCGTCAAAACTTCCCTGACTTGCGAACGAATATTATTGACAAGCCCGACCCACTTTAAAGGATTTTCAACTTTCATTTTTTCATTCACACCCTCGACTTCCATTTGGTTCTCGACCATTGTATCGAAAAGTTCGCTGTATCTATCCTCGTAACCGATCAAATACTCAATCAATAACTTGCCTTCTTCGAGTTCATCATAATCTTCTGGCTTTTCTTCGAGCAAAAAATTTTTTCTCAATTCAGCCCACTCGCCCATGTACGGAATATCCTCGCCTTTGATCATTTTCAAAGTCTCCTTCCAAAATGTGTTCATAATGAACACGTTTTATTCCTTCCTTGTTGAAAAATCCGGCTTGCCGTTGTTATCTCTCGCGGTTGTTTTACATTCAGGAAAACCGCTACAGCCCCAAAAATATCCCATTTTACCTTTGCGCCGAATCATCGACTTTCTACAACTCGGACACAACACAGAATTTTTTAAAGGTATAATTTCAGCAGTCTTAGCTTTATTCAAAAGTGCCAATAAACTCTGTAATTGACCGTGATAAAATTTGTCAAAAGATTCGTGACCTATAGCGACTTTCTCCAGTTCTTTTTCCCAGATCGCCGTTGTATCGGGATAAATCATTTCTTCCGGCAAAATTTTTGTTGCCATTCTCGCTTTTTCTGTCGGTTCAAAAAATTTTCCTGCCAATTTCAAATATCCTGAGGTTTGAAGTTTTTCAATAATTCCTGCGCGAGTTGCTTCCGTACCGATTCCTGAACATTCTTTGAGTTCATTTTTCAAGGTATCATTTCTGACGTATTTGTAAATCTCCTTCATAGCTTGCAAAAGTGTCGAAGGATTAAACCTTGTTGGCGGCTTGGTTATGTTTTTAGAAATCGTGCCTGAAATATATGTTACTGATTCACCTCTATGTACAGGCGGCAAATTTGATTCAGATTCTTCTTCATCGTCGCAGACAAAATTTTTATAAATTTCTCTCCAGCCGAGTTTTGTGATCTGTTTGCCTTTGCCAATAAATTTTTCATCAGCGAACGAGATTGTAATTTTGGTAGATTTAAATTCGTGCGGCGGATAAAACTGCGCCAGATACGCTTGCGACACCATTAAATATAAATTTTGCTCAATACTTGTCAGCTTTGCAAAGTCAGCCTTTACTCGTGTCGGGATTATCGCATGATGTGCTGATATTTTTTTGTCATTCCACGCCTTACTGCGAATCGTAATATCGGCTTTCCCCACTAATTCGGCAAATTCTTTGTTTGGCAACTCCTTTAAGTGTCCAAGAATCTCTTTTACATACGAATATTGATTTTCGGGCAGATATTCGCAATCGGAACGCGGATACGTCGTTAACTTTTTTTCATACAGCATCTGCATTGTGTCGAGGACTGTTTGAGGAGAATATCCGTACATTTTTCCCGTTTCGATTTGTAACGTTGACAAGGAATAAGGCAATCGCTGATTCTCTGTCTTGCTTTTTTCTTCCACGCTGATAATTTCACCCTGCGCCTTGACAGAATTAAATTTTTCGAGAAAGTCTTCCGCAACGTTTTTATCTAACAGCCGTCCCTCACTATCTAATTTTTGGATTTCGTCCGATATCTGACAAGTTGTAGAAATTTCGCCAAATTTATTTTTGAAAATCGCTTTAACAACGTAATAAATGACCGGCTGAAAATTTGAAATTTCTGCCTCGCGTCGAACAACTAATGCCATCGTTGGAGTCATCACGCGCCCGACTGAGATATTTTCATAACCAGCTTGACGTGCTCGAATTGTATATGCCCGCGATAAATTCATTCCTACCAGCCAATCAGCTCGGCTTCTGCCCAACGCCGCATTTTTCAATCCTTGAAAATCTTCGTTGTCATGCAAATTTTTAAGCGATTGGCGAACAGATTTTTCATCAAGAGCATTAAGTAAAATTCTTTGCACCGGCTTTTTGTTGCCGACAAAATCCAAGACTTCATCGACAAGCAGCTGACCTTCGCGATCCGGATCTCCTGCATTTACGATCGTCGTTGCTTTACTGATTAAGTCGCGAATAATTTTGAATTGCTTAGTCGCGTCTGATTTTACTTTCAACTTCCACTGGCTTGGAACAATCGGCAAATCCTCCATTCGCCACTTCTGATATTTTTCGTCATACTCGCTCGGACTCAACTGCTCAAGAATGTGACCAAAGCACCAAGTAACAATTTCTTCGCCGCCGTTGAGACTGATGTAACCGTCCTCATTTTTACCTGTGCCGATTCCAGCCGCGATTGCTCGTGCCAACGACGGCTTCTCCGCAATAAAAAGTTTCATTTTGCGCCTCCAAATTTTAATTTTTTCAACGCCAAAATCTTATCGCACTTTCAGTCATTCAAAATCTTATTTTCTTGCTTTTTTGTAACTTGCTTTGAACTATAGATTCATAATTTCAAAATATGGATTTTTATTTTCGTCATGAATCATCGCGTAAATGTTGCAAACTAATTTTTGATCGTGTTTGGGATTTTCTGAATTCCCCTTAAGGCGATTTTGACGTTTAATTGGATGTTCACAGGTTGTATGTTTTTGTTTCCAAACGGTATCAAATTCTGAAACAATATACTGCTTGATTTCAACCGGCAGAAGATTAACATTTATTGACCTGTCTGTTATTATACTTGTAATATCTCCTCTATAAAAATCCGAAATAGGAATATTGCGTTTTCTCAAGACTTCAAATGCTGTCGCTAAAGCTAACACGAGTAATTCCTCTCGATATGGAGCATTGTGTCCAAACGGATTGCAAAGTTCAGACATTCCCTGTTTATTTGGATTACCGTTATGAGCCATATAAAAACCAACTATGACAATGAATATGTTGAAAGTGTCCTGTAATTTTAAATTTAGTATCAATCCATAAAGGTGCTTGGCTTCGTTAAAATTGCATAAACCGGCTAACCGCATGAAGATTTTCACTACATCTGTCTCAAAATCTCTCGGAATAAGAGTTTGATCCATTTTTTCTCTGAATCTATTAATATATTCTTCATTGGATATTTTGCCAAGCAAATTCTCCAATCTGTTCAATTCAAATTTTGAAATGACGCGTTGTGAATGTTTGTAATTAAAGAAATCGTGAATAGATAACGAGGTCTTTTTTTGAAATACCTCATCGCACAAAAGTTCTATAGTTTGAAAATATGCTGTATCTGTGCCAATGCTGGGAAAAATCTCATTCGGCTTGATGACTTGTATGTTATACCGCTTACATTCATTTTCAAGATCATCATTCAGTTGCCAAACTATCATGTATGATTCAGGAATGTCTCCGAATACATTCTTCAAACGTCTGAAAAACAACTTTAAATTGATGTCGCGAAAACTATATCCCACAAATAAAATTTTTCTACCCAACATGTCAGATTTGAGCCGGATGTCAAGAAAGTTATTTTTATCATCAATTCGGTCGAGATAATCATCTTCGCCAAATACCACTGATTCAGGTACTTTATAGTCTCCGTGATATTTTATGTACATTCCCCTGCCAATTTCAGATTGAATTAAATCATCCAGAGTTATAATTGTATTGTATTTAAATCCATACTTTTCACAGCATTTTTCCAACACATTGTCTTGATTAGTAGTATAAATTATTCCGATTGCCATTGATAAAATGGCTAGATAAACGTACCCTTTTTCATCGTCAAATTCTTTCACAGTGAGTTTATCATTCAAAACATTACAAAATTTTTCTTTGCCATATTTATTTATAAATTTTTGGGCGGTTTGTAAGTTGCCCTGTTTTCCAATATCATATTCCTCAGAAATTTGTTGCATTAACGAATCCCAATCGCATTGCAATGTTGATATAGAACAACCTGCCCCCAAAAAAGGAACTATTTTATTTTTACTGCAAAGGTCGCTAACTTCGGATAAAAGTTTCCTACTGTTCATCTTCAACACTTCCTTTAAAATCGACTTTCGGCAGATTTTCCACGATTTCCAAAGTTTTTAACGAAACCGTCATCGAACTCAGCAGTCGATTTTTATTTGATAACGCTCGATTATCCATTCGATTGGACTGCGATCGTTCACGACGTACTCAAAAATTTTTTCCGGAATTTTTTTATCAATATTTTCTCGTTGTAAACCAATGTGCTGTGGTCATCTTTCGAGTGAACACTGCATTTTTTTATCCGATTTTTTATCTTTCATCCATACTAGAAGAGAATCTCTCATGAGCCGATAGCTTTGTTCTTTTGCATATGACGCTTTTGACGATCATAAATCGTGGATATCCACACGCCGGTTCAACATAAAAATCCTCTTCACATCGGAATGTGCATATGGCTTGGTGGAGTGATTCTCAATCATTTTTATAAAGACCGTTACTGGCATAGCCGAACCATTTACATGAGATTTTCTGACAATATCATTCAAAGGATTGGCTATGGTATTTGAAAATCCACCAGCAATGTACGAGAAAAAGCCTAAAGGCAAGCCGCTTGAACTATAATTGTTGATGTCGGGCAGATAATGATAGATCATACGATCCCTGTGCGTGGTAGGTAAATCGTAGTAACTATATGCTTTTGTGTCAATGATAGATTGAAAACCGGCACTATCGCTAATTAGCAAAATATCCGGCACTTCCTTTCCACTCGCCGAACTGCCTAGCCAAGTAGAATTGAATCTAAAAATGTCGCGGAAGATATTCGCCGTTGCTTCTTCAAACTGTCGACACTGTTCGCGACCAGCGAAAGCCATTTCGAAATAGTTAGCCATAAATGCGCCTATTAAGCCATGAGGAAAATTTTTTTGTAAAACCTCAGTGACCACGGACAATTTTATTCCGCTTTCTTCTGATATCTGATTGATCAGTGTCGGTGTAATGAATCCAATAGGCTCTTTCAAAGCTTTGGATATAAAAATTTTCCTTACACTCATCTCAGCAATCATGAAATCGGTTACTACGCTCGTTTCAAGAAGGTTTCGAGTATCTTTTACATGTTCAGTATCTAAGCCATAACGTCGCTGAAAATACTCATGATCTTCAGGACGAGAAATGAATGAAATTGCATTAGCCACAATCACATCGACTTCTTTTGCGCGGTCTGGCAATATGCGCAATTTTTTTTCTTCGCGGATAACCAACTGCGTGTATTCAAGCCAGTTTATGATCGTGTTTGCAATATCTTGAAGGTGCGCAAATGGATTCTTAAAATTCACGTTACCTTTAGAAGACGTATATTTCCGAGCAAAATCCTCTTCAAGACAGCCATCGCCAAAATTACGAAACTCAATGATGCGCGATACTATTTTCTCATAGCATTTTGGCGATTCATTCTCTGCCTCGACGATAATAATTTTTGCGATCTCATCCTGCGTCAAATACTGAACACGATTATCGGTCAGTAATTTCAATAGAAACCAGAAGGGATGGATTTTAAAACGCAGGTTGACGTTAACACTATGCTCTAGCGAAAACGCCGAAGGAAATTGGTATTTCATGATTTGATTTGTCAAAATCTTTACTGGCGATTCGCCATTTAAAATAGCCTCTCCTGCTAAAGTTAATTTTAATTTTTGTGTAGATTTTTGGACAAATACCAATCCTAAACTAACAAGCCATGCTTTGTAAGTTCGACCGCCACCACCTGTTTGATCGCGCCGGTCGCCAGTACGCTTCAATCCACTTCTTTCCAAAGCACTTTCTAACGACAAATGCGAATTGCGTTGACCATTCCAAGCCTCATGCATTGCTGATTCGGCGAAAATTGAAAGCACATCCGGAATAGAGTTCAGTTTTCTTTTCGGACGAGTAACCCACCAGTAATTAAGCATCTTATCACCGATTTCAAGTTTTTATATTGCACGGCACAGATTCGTAGTCAATGCCATTCATCGTTCGCAAGATGGCTTCGAAGATAATTTTTGCACCACGACAAGGAACAGCCATTCCGATTTGCCGACGCACTTTTTCTCGCGAGCCGAAAAACTCATAGTTATCAGGAAATGTCTGTAATCTGGCTCTTTCGCGATTTGTGAGAGCACGATTTTCCTCATAGTGATACATATGAGTTCCTCCGCCACCCGAACCGGTTACGGTATAAGCTGGCTTAGTCGGATCAAGCCTCTTATAAATTTGGCTTATCTTCGCACCCTTAACTTTGAGTCTTATTTCCTCTGGCATATCTGCATTGAGTGCATTTTGTCCGGGCTTGATATATTTCAGTCGTTCGATAACCTTTTCCGACATAAAAGGTGCTTCGTGATTGAAAGCCATTTTATCTATCGGCGGATCACTAAGCGCAGTTCTGACAGAAATATCTACTTCCTTATACGGATCAGTTGAAGGCGGTTTAAAATCATATGGCAGATTTTCCCGAATACCAACTATGATAATTCTGTGACGTGATTGAGGTACTCCATATTCTTCGAACTTGTACAGATGAGGAAAAACCTTGTAGCCAACTGCTCTTAAGTCATCCAAAATCTTTTTGAACGCTACACCCTTGTTTGCACTGGATAAACCACTTACATTTTCGGCAAGAAACCACTGTGGTTGAAAAATTTTCAGAACTGTAACGCCGTAGGTATAAAGTGCGCCAAAATCTCCATTAAATCCTTTTTGCTCACCAACAATGGAAAAATCATTGCAGGGAAAACCAAATGAAAAAGCGTCTATGTCCGACAAATTTTCTTTGCTGATTTCTAATTCGCGTACATCTTTGCAAATTACACTGTCGGCGCGATCGTTTTTACAGATATTGTGACGATAAGTCTGGCATGTACAATCATCGATATCGTTCGCCCAAGCATGAATGATTTTTGTGTTTTCATCATCAATGTTTGCGTTTATTGCGCCCCAAGCTAGACCACCCGGACCACAAAAAAGCTCTCCCATTCTATAAATCACAAAAATCCCTCTTTTTCTTTGCATATTCCCTGCTTTTATAACAGTATCTAAGATATTTCGTCTTTTTTTGATATTCGTCTCGTGTTTTTCAGCAATATCAGCTATTTGAACTTGAAATTAATCGCACGGAGAAAATCAAATATTGATACACATTTTATTCCGAAATGTTTCGTTACATCAGGAATTTTAGGATTATTTGCTCGGTGATTTTTTGCCAAATTTCCTGCGGCACTCTTTTCGGAAGTAATTATATTTGCACTGAGTTTTAACGCAGTAGCTATAATCCAAGGATCTGCGACATTTTCTCCATTGCCTGACCAGTTCATGATTGCACGTTCCGTATATAAACCGCAACTATGAATGTATTCGAAAATCTTACCGTAATTATCGACAAGTTTTTGATCATTATTCACTTGAATGGAGCGTATGCCGTCGAGATTTTTTACCCATTTTGCAAGTTCATCGGAATAATGCTTTGTCAGCTCAGTTTCGACAACTTTTAAGAATATGATCTTTCTAGTCCGAATTGAGCTTGCTAGGATATTCCAAATCGAAAGGATAATAAACTCTAAATGGCTCTATAAAAGAGTTTGTATCGATTATGTATGGCAATGAAGATCACACATCCTTTGCGATTTCGTCTACCAGTCTATGAAAATTTTTTGCTTTGAGACCAGTCAGTCTGTATGCTTCAAGGTACTCAGTACGTCCGATTTTAGTACTATTATCGAGCGCAGAAATAATTTTTGAATCCCAACGAGAGCAGAGCGTATTAAAGTAACTTCCTCCACTGCTATGTTCTGATTTATTTTTAAAAACTTGATCGACTTCCTGTTGAATCTTCGAATACGTTTTAGCGTCTATAAAACCAAAATCGAGTGCACGACGCGCGATGACCAAATCACTGCATTTAAAAAAGGAAGAAAGCCACTGAATTTTTGAATTTATATCATCATTGCATTCATACCATTTCTTTTTGAAAATTTCTGCTGGCAGATTATTTCCGCGGCTACCTTGTTACAAAAGATTTCGATATCGCTTATATCCGAGCTAAGGTAATGATCGTTAAAAACATCATCATTGCCGATCCAGATATGCGCAACCTCATGAAACAACGAAAAAAGTTTTCCGTTGTTTGTGTCGTTGTTATTTATAAAAATCAACGGCGCATAATCGTCAACCAAGGCAAATGCGCGAAATTCTTGTACTCTCAAATGCCGTTTGTTATTCTCGCCAACGATTCCACTTTTCATAACAAGAATGCCTAAATCAGAAATTTTTTTCTCAAAAAATCAAACGCAGATTTTTTTTTGGTACATTGCTATACTATTCAATCTCTATTCCCGATTTTTTGCGAATATCTTGTGCAACAATGCTAGCATCAGCGGAATTAGCTTGAAATGATCCGACAAAATGTAATTTATCGAATCCAATGTCTCTGATGTATTCTGACATCCAATCTTTGATGTTTGTCATCGTGTTGATTGTATCGATTGCGTCTCTGCTAAATTGATTCGATGACTTACTACCAATGGTGCGACAATTAATAAGTGAGCATTCTTCCTCTGGAGGTTTCTTTAGAAAAAAATAACCGAACGGGATGTGCGTATTCTTGCAAAAGTCCATAACTGTTTTCGATGTTGGTACTTTTTTTCTAAGCAACCACTGTTCAAGTAAGTCTCGATTTTCCGGTTTTGTTTCAGGAGGCATTTGATGCATAACCCACTCTAGGATGACTGGGCTCACGTCGATCACGGCACGCATCTCAAAACCTCCCATCCCCAAAATCAATCTTTATTAAATCTATCACTGGATTATATATTATCGATAATCGATTTTGCTATGAAAATTTCAATAATAGTTTCAACTGCTTTTTTTGAAAATGAGACAATTGATGTTGTGCGCGACTCAACTTCCCTAATGAATATTTTGAAGGATTTTTTCTCAGTCTATAAATTTGAGGAGTACCTTAATTTTACAATGTTCCCCCAAATTTTTTCTGCCACTTGAAATGTATAAAAATTTTTAAAACATTTTCTTTTACAGTTGGAAATAAAAATGTTTAATTCATATTGAAAAAACCTCTGCAAAAAATTAGAATTTTACAGAGGTGATTTTTATGTTGGTAGGTTATGTTCGTGTATCTACTGTGGAGCAAAATGAGGAACGGCAAATTGTTGAACTTCGTAATAACGGCGTTGAAAAATTTTTTGTCGATAAAGTTTCGGCAAAGTCTGCCCAGCGTCCGAAGTTTGATGAAATGATGAATTTTTTGCGCGAAGGCGATGAATTGATTGTGTCGGAATTTTCGCGGCTTGCTCGCTCAACCAAAGATTTATTAAACATTGTCGAAACTTTGACAGAAAAAGATATTAAAGTTCGCAGTTTGAAAGAGCAAGTCGATTTTTCTACGCCGCAGGGCAAATTTATGCTCACCATTTTTGGAGCGATTGCTGAATTTGAACGTGAACTTATTTTGCAACGTCAGCGCGAAGGTATTCAACTTGCAAAAGCAGCAGGAAAATATAAAGGACGCAATGCGAAAAAGCGTCCCAAAGATTTCGATTATTATAAGCAATGTTATTATGAGCGCACGATGACTGTCACAAAGATTGCGAATCATTACAAATTATCGCCCCCGACGATTTACAAATGGATTCGCGAATAAAAATTTTTTTGGAAAGGAAAGTTGAAAATGGTTTATTGCAAATTTCAATTAGCTTATTATTGTGATGATGATTCTTCAATATCTGCAGAGGCAGCTTTAAGTTTTAATTCAAAACGTGAATGGCGTTATCAAGTGGCGGAATTTTGTGCCGAACTTAGCGACGAAGGTTCTGACGGCAGAGCAACTTTTCTAGTCTATCGCGCCAAGCCAAATATATTTTGGATGATTGCGGCTATTGATGAACTTCAACCCATTACGCCTACAAAACTCATCCGGCGTCTTGAAAAATATCTCATTGAAAAATCTGATCAAGGCGAATACCTTATGGACGACGCAGAAATTTCCAATTTTG
>CALFJB010000104.1 GCA_937877565.1 uncultured Selenomonadales bacterium
AGTTTACCGCACGCTCCTAGATTACTGTTAATCAGCGGCACAGGACGGGCGGTTTTTTCATTCATCATTCAAAAAAAATTTTTAAATATTTTTGGCGGTACTTGACGAGTAGTTATTTTCATTCGTCATTCAAAAAAATTTTTAAATATTTTTGGCGGTACTTGACGAGTAGTTATTTTCATTCGTCATTCAAAAAAATTTTAAAAAATATTTTCGGCGGTACTTGACGAGTAGTTATTTTCATTCGTCATTCAAAAAACTTTTAAAAAATATTTTCGGCGGCACTTGACGAGTGGTTATTTTCATTCGTCATTCAAAAAATTTTTAAAAAATATTTTCGGCGACACTTAACGGACTATATTTTACATTAAATTTTATTGCAACAAAAAAACTCTCCGCCATTTGACGAAGAGTCGAAAGTATATTCAAGAAAAAATTTTAATCAATACTGCCACCGGTTAATTTGCTCAAGCTGTTGTCAAAACGTTTCATAATTTCGCTGTAGGTGTTTTTGGTAATGTCAGGCATTGAAGAATTGCCGGTTGCATCCTTCCACGTTGCACCCGCTTGCTTGAAACCTTCCTCAACGGCTGCACGCATTTGTTGAAGTTTTTCTGGATCGCCGCCTGCCATTGCTTCAGCAAGTCCAAAAATTCTGTCTGAAACTGCGCTAACCGACCAATCGCCGCCATCCGCTACAGCCTTTGCCGCGTCTTCGGGGTTAGTGGCAACGCTCGGCAAAGCAAATCTTGACGCATCAATTTTCACGCCGCCAAAATTCAAAGTTCCAATTCCGTCATTAAGCCAGCCTTGAAGTTTTTCATTGCTTGCTGTAAGCGTTTGAATCATCAAGTTGAGCATGGTATTTTGTTGAACTTCTAAATCTGCCTTGAGTGATTGAATTTGATCCGCCGTTAAGCCTTTGGTTTTTTCTGCGCCCGCGTCGTTTACAAACAATTCGTCAGAGTCTTTAGCCATAGCCTGCGCCGCGTCAGAAATGTTGACTGCGTAAGCCGCACTTGTAGCATTTGATGAATCAGCTTTTTTAGCCGCGTTTGCATATGCTCCAACTGCATTTTGAATTTTTGCCGCCGAATTTTTCTGCGCTGTGAACTGTCCAACGTTTTGAGCCGCCGCATTTGAAATTGTATTTACATCCATGTTAAAACCTCCCTAAAAATAGAAAACATTTATCGTCAAGGCATTTGCCCTGTCTTCAATTATAACATTAAAAGTTGCGCCAAACTTAATTTGGGCTCCATTTTAACTTCAGGGTCTCCTTCGGGCGTTGGCGGTGCGTCGTAATCGGGCATTGGTACAAGGTGCGGTTTAATTTTTGTAGTACTGTCAATTTTGCCATCTTTGTAAGTTGTTATCATAATTGAACCGTCAGGGCGGAATCTTTTTATAGTTTCGATAACTTCCATATTATTTGAAGCGGTTAATTCTTGATCTTGAGTTGAAATATCTTCAGAGGCGGCTTGTACGTCCTGTTCAAGTTGTGCGATTTGTTGAGATAAAATTTTTGCATAGTCGGAAGAAAATCCTACCGCCTTAGCAACGGCGAAACGGTTATTACTGTTGCCGGATTGTTCAGCTAAATTTCTGATTAAATCTGCGGAAACGTTGTTAATATCCCACAAGCCCATTTCAAACGCTCCTTTCGCGTTGTTTTAATTCAATTAGTTTATCGTTGTTTCCTGCTTAATGCTTAATAAAATTTTATTGAAATTTGGCAGCGCGGTTGAAATAGTTTTTTAGGAATGGGCGCGCAAGGACGCGCGCCCGCTGCACTTGCAATGCGACGAGTAGGAGCATTGCTCCGACGTGATGTCGTTATGTGCAGCTGTTTCTTTCTTTTGGGCGGGTTGCAACTGCGAGGAGTACGAGCAGTTGCTCCTTTCTTTGCACCTACTAAAGAGCATGCCTTGCTACGCAAGCCACGCAAGAAAGAAAAGCCGTTTTAAAAATAAAAATCAAAACTAAAAATTTAGAAACACTTTCTACAAAAATTTTCTTGAAAGTTAGCAGCGCGATTGCTATAATTTTTAAAAAATTTTGAGGTGATGAAATTGAATCAAAAAGGTTTTGCTACACTGGAAATAATTTTAATGGTTATGGTAGTTGGAATTTTGGCAACAATGGCAGTCCCACAATTTGAAAAAATCACGGCAAACGCAAATACAGCCAAAGTGCAATCAGATTTAGCGGCGATAAATTCAGCTATTGCAGTTTACCAAATGGAAAAAGGTACTGCTCCGGCGTATTCAGATTTAACGGCAAGCGGCGCAAGTTATTTTGAAAATGGCAACCCGCAAGCTCCAACGGGTAAAATTTATGTTGATGGCACAATTACTACTATTGGTTCCACCGGTTATGGAATTAACGGCGATAGCAAGGCAACTTTTATGGACAAGACGGCGGAGCATTTTACTACAAAGTCTTAGTGAGCAATTAAAAATTGCGATTGAGTTAAAACTTAGTCGCAATTTTTTTGTGCGGTTATCGACGTTAAAAATTTTTAATGGTATAATAATCAAAGTTTTTTTTGAAAGGAGAAAGTATTTTGCCAAATCAAAAAACTTTAAAAAATGCAATCGAAATAACGGGAATTGGTTTACATTCCGGCGTTGAAGTTCAAATGAAATTGAAACCTGCGCGAATTGGTAGCGGAATTTTTTTTGTTCGTAAAGATTTAGAAAACGCGCCAAAAATTTCTGCAACGCCTGAAAATGTAACTTCGACTTTACGTGCAACAACTTTGGAAGAAAACGGCGCAAAAGTTTTCACAGTTGAACATTTAATGAGCGCACTTTCAGCTTGTGAAATTGATAATTGCGAAATTGAAATGAACGCCGAAGAACCGCCCGTACTTGAAGGAAATTCGATTGGATTTTTTGAAATGATAAAGTCTGTCGGAACGATTGAACAGGACGCGGCGCGTAAAATTATTCAACTTGAAAAAATTTATCGCGCAGATTCTGACGACGGCAAAAAATTTATAATCGCCCTGCCTTACGACGGTTTCAGAATCAGTTTTACTTCGGTTAATCCTCATCCGCTGATTGGTATTCAATTTGAAGACTTTGAAATTACCGAAGAAATTTACAAAACTGAAATTGCGCCTGCGCGAACAATCGCCTATGAAAAGGAAGTTGAAGCATTGCACGCGGCAGGACTTGGACGCGGCGGCAATTTGGAAAATGTCATAGTTTACAACGATAACGGTTGGATGAATAAATTGAAATATCCAGATGAACTTGTTCGCCATAAAATTTTGGACGTGATAGGCGATTTAAGATTAGTTGGATTTTTGAAATGTCATATAATCGCCGTTGCGTCAGGGCACGCGCTTAACTCCAAACTTGCAAAAAAAATTTACGCTGATTTTCACAGCTGAAAAAATTTATATAAAAATTCAGATTGGAGAGATATGAATGGTACTGGGAATTGAAGAAATAATGAAAATACTCCCGCACCGTCCGCCAATGTTGCTTGTGGACAAAATTTTAGAAATTGAGCCGTTCAAATCTGCAACGGGCTTGAAAAATATCACAATGAATGAGCCGCAATTTATGGGACATTTTCCGAATCATCCAATTTTTCCGGGTGTATTGCAACTTGAGGCAATGGCGCAAGTTGGCGGAGTTGCAATGTTATATCCAGAAGAACACAGAGGCAAAATTGCACTTTTCGGCGGTATGGACAACATAAAATTTAAACGCCCGATAGTGCCCGGCGATACTTTAATAACTAAGGCTGAAATTATAAAAGTGCGTGGCGTCTTTGGCGTCCTTCATGCTGATGGTTATGTTGATGATAAGCTTGTCGCGTCTGCAGATTTTAAATTTGCGCTCAAAACAAATGACGAGCTTTTTAGTTTGGGGAGTAAGGAGTAAATTTCCCAAAATTCCTAAATCCTAAACAAGGAGCTGGTTAGAATGATAAACGAAGAAACAAAAGGCGAGTCGTCAATTCATTCAACAGCGGTAATTTCACCAACTGCGAAGATTGGGCGAAATGTAACGATTCGCCCTTATACAATTATTGGCGACGAAGTTGAAATTGGCGACGGCTCGGACATTGGACCAAATGCCGTTGTTGCAAGTTATACGACGGTTGGTAAGGATTGTCGAATTTTTCAATTTGCATCTGTTGGCGAAATGCCACAGGATTTAAAATTTAAAGGCGAAAAAACTTATACATACATTGGCGACAGGACAGTTATTAGGGAAGGGGCAACCGTTCACCGTGCAACCGGCGAAGGCAACGAAACGCGCGTTGGCAGTGACTGCCTTTTAATGGCGTATATTCACATTGCCCATAACTGCACGCTTGGCAACCATGTTATTATGTCGAATTTGGCAAGTTGCGCCGGACATGCAACCGTTGAAGATAGAGTTGTAATTGGCGGTATGGCGGGCGTTCATCAATTTGTAAAAATTGGCAGAAATGCAATGGTCGGCGGTATGAGCAAACTTGTTCAAGACGTTGTACCTTATACGATTGTTGACGGTCACCCCGCAAAAGTTGTTGGTTTAAATAACGTTGGAATTTCTCGCGCAGGTGTACCGCTTGAATCGCGCCGTTTGATTAAAAAAGCGTACAAGATTTTATATCGTTCCGGATTGAGTTTGGCGGAAGCTATTGCAGTCATTGAACAGGAAGTTGATTCTTGCGAAGAAGTCGAACATTTTTTGAGATTTTTGAGAAATGCTGAACGCGGAATTTGCCGTGAGCGTAGAGACGTTGAATAAATTGGAGTTGATGAAATGGAAAAAATTGGAATATTGGCAGGTGTAGGAAAATTGCCGGTGGAATGTGCGCGGGCGGCTCAACAACTGGGCTATGAAGTTTATGCAATAGGACTTTTGCCGGGTACAGATTCACAAATTGCAGACTTTGCGGCAGATTATCAAAATATAAGCGTGGCGCAACTTGACGCAATTTTAAATTATCTGAAAGAAAAAGAAATTTCCCGTGTAACAATGATTGGCAAAGTTACGAAGGAATTACTTTTTAGCGGCACACTTCAACCTGATGCAAAAATGTTACAGTTGATAATGTCATTGCCGGACAGAAACGACGATACAATAATGATGGCGTTCGTGCGTGAGTTGGCGTTGAACGGAATACAAGCATTTGATCAAACTGCACTTATAAAAAAATTGATACCGAGTCGCGGCACAATTACGAGCCGTGAACCTACGAGCGTTGAAAAAGCTGATATGGAATTTGGCTTTTTTGTAGCAAAAGAATTGGGACGCCTTGACATTGGACAAACAGTAGTTGTAAAAAATCGCGCAGTAATGGCGTTAGAGGCGATTGAAGGAACGGACGCCTGCATTTTACGCGGCGGCAAATTGGCAACTGGCGGCGCAGTTGTAGCAAAAGTTTCAAAGCCGAATCAAGATAACCGTTTTGACGTTCCAACAGTTGGACAAAAAACTTTGGAAGTAATGGCGGAAGTTGGAGCAACTGCACTTGCGATTGAGGCGGACAAAACTTTAATGGTGGACAGAGCGGGAATGGTTGCATTTGCCGAAGAAAAAGGAATTGCGATTGTTGCAATGTAACCGCTGAATTTTATTTTTGTATAAATCAGACACTGTGAAATTAAAATTTAAATAGATGTGGAATTTATTAATTGTCAATAATATTAATAAAGGGAAAATTAGGCGCGTCATAGTTTTCAGATAGAGCCGTGCAGTAGAAACTACAGGAAACTAGGCTAGATATAGGAAGTTGAAATTACTCAACCTTGAGAAAACCTGACGCGCCATTAAAAGCACTTTCTTTGCTAAAGAGCACGCCTTGCTACGCAAGCCGCGCATGGTACTTTTCTTTTTGCTTTGGAAAAGAAAAGTACATTTAAGATAAAAATTAAATAAAAAAAAATAATTCCAAAGAAAAATCAGTATTTGAAAGTGGGGCGGAAATTTTGAAAATAATGATGTCAGCTGGTGAAACTTCCGGCGATATTCACGGCGCGGCATTGGCGCAGGAAATTAAAAAACTTTCGCCTTCAACTGAAATTTTTGGAATGGGCGGCGACAAAATGGCGGCGGCGGGCGTTCGTATCGTCAAAAATTACAAAGATTATAACGTTATGGGCGTCGTTGAAGTTATAAAAAATCTGCGCCGAATTTTTAAGTTACTGGACGATTTAACCGAAATTGCCCGCGTTGAAAAACCTGATTTACTTGTTTTGATTGATTATCCTGATTTTAACTGGAGACTTGCAAAGCGCGTTAAAAAATTCGGTATAAAAATTTTGTCGTACATACCGCCTAGCGCGTGGGCGTGGCGAAAAGGTCGCGCCGCAGATTGTGCTAAAATCGCTGATGAATTTATTGCAATTTTCCCGTTTGAATTGCCGGTTTACGAACAAGCAGGAGCAAAAATTTCTTTCTTAGGCAACCCGCTTGTTGACACGGTAAAGCCGAGTTTCACATTTAGAGAGGCAAAAAAATATTTCGGCGTCAAAAAATCCGACGTAGTAATTTTGCTAATGCCGGGCAGTCGTAAGCAAGAAATAAAATTGTTACTGCCGGAAATGTTAAACGCGGCAAAAATTTTATCGAAGTTAAAACCTGCGCGATTTTTTTTGCCTGTTGCAGATAACGTTGACGAAAACGAAATAAAACGGCAAATTTCAAGCGCGGGCGTCGAAGTAACTTTAACTAAAAATTATCGCTACGATTTAATGAAAATTGCGGACGCGGCAATAGCAACAAGCGGCACTGTTATTTTAGAGGCGGCGTTAATGGGCTTGCCGTGCGTCGTGCTGTACAAAATGGCGCGGCTAAATTATTTAATCGGCAAAATGTTGGTTGATATAGAAAATTTCAGCTTGCCGAATATTTTGCTGAACAAAAAAATTCAGCCGGAACTTTTACAGGACGAAGTTACCGGCGAAAGAATTTCTGACGAAATTTTAAAAATTTGCAATAACCGTGAAAAAGTTGTGGCAGATTTAAAACTAGCTTGCGCCAAACTCGGAGAACACGGCGCGGCTATTCGTATCGCAAAAAAAATTTTACAGGTTGCCGAATCAAATTGAGGAAATTTTATGATTGATTTACAGACGTTTTCAGAAAAAAGCATTGAACATCAAACAAGCAATGCCATTCGTAAAGGTATTCGCAACTTGCAAAAAATGATTGAAATTCATAAATCAAAAATTGAAAATCCTCAATCTTTTTACCCGCGTTGGGATTCAATGTCAGAATTTGAAAAACTCGGCAACATTCGCCATTGGCGCAAAGAAATAAAAAATTTTGAAGAGTCAATACAAAACCGCCTTGACGAATTAAATAAAAGAGGTGAAAACCTGTGAGCAGACAATTAGCGCGGTCAGAAGTCGAATATATCATTGCGCGTTTGGTAAAAAATGCCAATGATTCAGCGATTGAGGCTAAGGAAACGCCCTGCGAATTTAACAAAGGACGCAAGCAAGCTTACTATGAAGTTTTGGATACGATTAAAAATGAATTAACTTTTCGTGAACAAAATTTGCAGGATTACGGCTACGAAAAAGATTGGGAAAAAAATTTAATGTTTTAATGCTATGAAAAATTATCGAAGACTTTTAGCTTACATAAAACCATACTTGGGGCGGCTGGGACTTGCCGTCATTTGCATTATTATTGCCTCCGGCGCAAATTTGTACCTGCCTTGGATTATCAAAGATATGATTGACAAGGTGCTCGCCGAAAAAGATATGGCAATGCTGAATATAATTTCGGTTAGTATCGTTGTAGTTTTTGCGATTCGCGGCTTTTTTTACTTTTGGCAGTCGTATTTAGTTTCGTACATTGGGCAGCGCGTAGTTGTTGACGTGCGGGAAGTTATGTTCAAAAAATTTCAGCGTATGCCAATGGCGTATTTCGACAAACATCAAACGGGCGAAACTATGAGCTACGTTACAAATGACGTGGCGGCGATTCAATCTGCGCTTGTAGATAACTTGATTGAATTTTTCACAGAGGCGGCAATTTTAGTCGGCTCAATCGTTTTAATGTTGTACATTGACTGGAAATTAACTTTGCTGACGTTAATAACCGTGCCAATGGTCGGCTACGCAATGCGAATTTTCGGCAAAAAAATTAAACGTGCGGGCGCGTTGATACAGGAAAGAATGGCAGATATTACATCACTGTTGCAGGAAAGTATTTCGTCAATCAGAGTTGTAAAATCTTTTGTCCGTGAAGATTACGAAATGGAAAGATTTAAAGCCGAAAATCTTTTGAACTTTCAAGCTGTGATGAAAAACGTACAATTAACAAGTATGCTGACGCCGACAGTTGAATTTTTGGCGGCGGTTGCAGTAACTTTTATTGTATGGTTCGGCGGCTATGAAGTTGTACAGGGGATTATGTCAGCCGGTTCACTCGTTGCATTTTTAACTTACGCGGTAAATTTGGCAAATCCCGTTAAAAGACTTTCCAGAATTTACGGGCGTATGCAACAGGCAATGGCGGCGATTGACAGAATTTTTTCAGTTCTTGATATGGAAGAAACTGTAAACGATAAGCCAAACGCCGTTACACTTCCAAAAGTTTCCGGCAAAGTTACGGTTGAAAATGTAACTTTTACTTACGACGACAAACACAACGCGCTTGAAAATGTCAGCCTTGAAGTTAATCCCGGTCAAATGATCGCCTTTGTTGGTCCAAGCGGCGCGGGTAAATCTACCATTGCAAATTTAATTCCGCGCTTTTACGACGTGAACGAAGGCGCAATTAAAATTGACGGCTACGATATTAGGGATGTAACTTTAAATTCACTGCGCGAACAAATTGGAATTGTGCCGCAGGAAACGCTTTTATTTTCTACAACTGTTATGGAAAATATCAGATACGGCAGACTGGATGCAACGGACGACGAAGTTATAGCGGCGGCGAAGGCAGCTAATGCTGACAAATTTATTTGCGAATTGCCGGAAGGTTATCAAACAAAAATTGGTGAACGCGGTTTAAATCTTAGCGGCGGACAACGTCAAAGAATGGCAATAGCGCGGGCAATGTTGAAGAATCCGCAAATTTTAATTTTGGACGAGGCAACGAGCGCACTTGATACTGAAAGTGAAAAAATTGTACAGGCGGCACTTGATGAATTGATGGTTGGGCGAACAAGTTTTGTAATTGCACACAGATTGAGTACGATTTTTGCGGCAGATCAGATTTTTGTTATTGATAAGGGCAGAATTTGCGAACACGGCACACACAAGGAACTTTTGGAACTCGGCGGCGTGTACAGCAACCTTTACAATATCCAATTTGGCAAAGTTTAAAATTACAGTACGCGCTGAATTTTGGCGTAGCATATCAACTTATACAAAAATTCAATTTGGGAAGGTTACATAAAAAGTTAGATGATGGTTAAGAAAAACCGCCCGTCCTGTGCCGCCTAATGAACATCTACTAGGAGCGTGCAAGAAACTAAGTGCGACCAAAAGGAGCTCGTTTAATTGGAGCGTGCGAAAACCTTAGGCGGCGGACGGGCAAGAGTATTTTCTTTGCAACTTTCTTTGTTACGATTGACAAAGAAAGTTGATTCTAAAACTGAAACTATTTATAAAAGTTTATGGAGGAAAAAATGGCAGAAAAAAATAAACGCCCCGATTGGGACGAATACTTTTTAAATATCGCGCAGGAAGTGGGCAAACGTTCAACTTGTCTGCGCAGACGTTACGGCGCAATTATTGTTAAAGATAAAATCATTGTAAGCACAGGCTACAACGGTGCGCCGCGTGGCGAAGATAATTGCATTGATACGGGAGTTTGTGAACGTGAGAGGCTACACATTCCAAAAGGCGAACGCTACGAATTGTGCGTTGCAGTACATGCCGAGCAAAATGCAATTATCAATGGCGATCCTTTAAAAATGAAAGGCGCAACGATTTATATTGTTGGAATTAACGTTGAAGATGAAAGTTTTGCATCGGGCGAACCGTGCTTACTTTGTCGCCGAATGATTAAAAACGCGCAGATTGAAAAAGTTGTCTGCAGAAATAAAGACGGCTCAATTTCAGAAATAAAAGTTTCAGAGCTTTAATTTTTAATATTGTTTATCAGATTTTTAGACCATTCAAAAATTACTGCAGACGCTTTCAAAAAATCTAAATTATCGTCCTTCCTCAACAATAAAAAATTTTGCAGAATTTCTTTCTCTGCAGAGTCAACAAAATTTATTAATCGACCGTGAGAATTGATGTATTCGCCGGTTTTCTTAAAATGAATAGCTTGAATAACAAAGGCGGCGTTTTTGTAAAGACTTTTCAAAATATCGCCGCTTTTTTCGTGCAACATATTATGAACGCAACCGTGATAAATCGTGCAGACGCCTATTTTAATCGCTCGGTCGATAACTTCATTTGTCAAATACGGCTTAAGAATTTCAAGACTGCCAAAAAGCGGCTTAGTATCGTGATAGAATTGAAAAATTTCAGATTTTTCCCAGTTAATCAATTCGTTTTTACCGGCGATAAATCCACAAATTAAATTTCTGTTTGGCATTTCATCAAGAATAGAGTTGTACTTTTTAACATCATTAACTGAAAAATCGTCCAAAACTACTACAATATCAATATCACTGTTTGCCGTTGCCTCTCCACGTGCGTAACTGCCCTGCAAGCCGATAAAAAAAATCCTGTCGCCGAAATTTTGACGCAAGATTTTTACAAATTCGCTAATCCAATCATCAATATTGAACATTTAAAATTACTCCTCAATAATTTGGCTCAAAGTTTTTCTGACTTCGTCCATATCAACGCGGGTATTATAACAAGGTCCATTTGGGCGAATGTTCAACACTCCGACCGCAGGAAGAGGATAAACATCTTGAATACCGCTCATCAAGTCACGTTCGCAAGCAATAGCAAGCACGGCTTGAGGGCGGTTATTCATTACAACTTGCCGCGCTAAAGTTCCGCCGGTTGCCACGAAAAATACAAATCCCAATTCTTCAGAAAGTTTCATTAAATCGCCAATGTTACAGCCGCCGCAACGCTTGCAGTTATTTGGATCGCGTGTAATTTTGTGCGGACAAGTTGCAAGTTGCAGACAATGCGGCACAAGTACCAATAATTTATTTGCCGGTACTTTTATGCGGCTTTTCATAAAAATTAAGTTGCTGACTGCAATAAATGAGCCTTCCAACTGCCGCCGCTTTATTCCAAAAATTTTTCCAATTCTAACCGCCATTGGAAACAAAAATTTGATAATTGCAAAAGTGTATCTGTGAAATAATTTTAAAGTCGGCAAGCCTTTGACGGCTAAAACCATATTGCAGACCGCGCCAAATGAAAAGGTTGATATGAAAATTAAAAACGCGCCCAAAATTACGGGCAGATATTCAGAAATGTTTTCCAGTCCGAGATATGAAATTTTCCAAACGCCATACAACGCCAACGCAATAAAAAATTCTGTCGTCAAAAGTAGTCCGAGAAATAATCTTTTTTTGGGGCGTATCGCCTCCAAAGTGCTTAACATTTCCTCACCTCCAGTTTAGGTGTTAGGTTTTAGCGGTTAGCTGTTAGGGTAAAGTGTAAAACCTAATGCCTAAAATCTATAATTTTCAGAAATTGCTCAATTCTTTCAGCGCAAATTTTATTAGTTGTTCGGTAGTGGAATTTTGCGGCGCAGCATCTAAAACTTTTGAAATTTCTGCTGAAGTATAACCGAAGGCGGAAAGTGCCTCCGTTGCATCTTCAAACGCGCTTGAGTTTGGTACAACCTGCGCGACTTTTTCAACTTGTAAATTTTTAATTTTGTCTTTGAGTTCAAGCAACATTCTTTCAGCAGATTTTTTACCGACGCCCGGCAATTTTGTCAAAGTTTTTAAATCTTGATTGGCAACCGCCGCTATAAATTCCGCCGGTGAAATTTTATTTAAAATCGCCATTGCAGACTTTGCACCAACGCCGCTGACTGTCAAAAGATTTTCAAAAAGCTCAAACGCCTCACGAGTTTTAAAGCCATACAAATTTATAGCGTCTTCTCTAACTGCCGTATGAATAAAAAATTCTTCCGCCGCGCCAACTGTTAAATCTGCAGGATTAACAAAAATTCTGTAGCCGACGCCTGCCACGTCCAAAATTATTTCTTCGCCAAAAATAAATTTAATTTCACCGCTCAAATAACCTATCATAAAAAAACTTCCTCAATAAAAAAGTTGGAACGCGGCAAATACTAAAATTTTCTACAATGTTCACCGCGACAACTATTTGTCAACTTTTTAAAAGTTGTTTCTCCGCTGTAAAGAATTTGCCTCGTAAGCCGCCGCTATTGCTATCGCCAATGCGTCTGCTGTATCGTCAGGTTTTGGCGGCGCGTCTAAGTTTAAAATTTTCGTTACCATATAAATAACCTGCTCCTTAGTCGCTCCGCCGTATCCTGTTATTGACATTTTTACTTCGTTTGGCGTAATTTCCACCAAGTCCAAATTATTTTGCGCTGCGCACAGCAAAACTATTCCCCGCGCTTGTCCAACAGGTATTGCCGTTGTTGAATTTTTGCCAAAAAATAATTTTTCCACGCCTATAACTTCCGGCTGAAATTTTTTTATGATTATATCCAATTCCATATAAATTTTTAAAAGCCGGTCTTGCATACGCGCTTGAGGACTGGTAGTTATTGCGCCGTAATTTTTCGCCGTTAATTTTCCGTCTGAATAATCAACTATCCCGTAACCGCAAATTGCAGTTCCAGGATCAATTCCCAATGCTAACATTATTCGTCGGCAAATTCGTAGTTGCCGTAGACGTTTTGAACGTCGTCATCTTCGTCCAGTGCGTCCAAAAGTTTCTGCATTTTTTCAGTATCTTTATCAGAAAGTTTAACCGTTGTATCCGGTACTTGCGTAATTTCCGCGCTTGCAGTTTCAATTCCCTTTTCGGCGAGAGCTTTTTCTATTGCGTCGAAGTCTTCAGGGGCGGCGGTAATTTCAAAAGATTCTTCGTCCGCCTCCATATCTTCCGCGCCTGCCTCCATTACAATTTCCATTAAAGCGTCTTCGTCTTCAAAAGTTTCTTTGTCAACTACGAAAACCGCCTTTTTCTTGAACATCCAGCCAACGCAACCTGTTTCGCCCAAATTGCCGCCGTGCTTGCTGAAAATGTGGCGAATTGAAGCCGCCGTGCGGTTGCGATTGTCTGTCAAAATATCCAACATTAACGCACTGCCGCCGGGTCCGTATCCTTCGTAAGTAATTTCTTCGTAGTTGGAAGTATCGCCCGCGCCGAGTCCTTTTTGAATTGCGCGGTTAATATTATCTTTGGTAATGTTATTGGCGCGTGCCTTTGACAACGCCAATTTTAAACGCATATTGCCGGTAGGGTCTGCGCCGCCCATTTTTACGGCGATTGTAATTTCACGGCTGATTTTAGTTGTCATTGCGCCGCGTATTGCGTCATTTGCACCTTTCTTGCGTTTGATATTTGCCCATTTTGAATGTCCTGACATAAATTATCTCCCTTCATCAAATAAAACTTTTAAGCGTTCCTGCGCGTGTTCTTCGCCCAAATTTGCGGCTTCAACATACCATTTTAAAGCCTCGTGAATATCCTGCTCAACAACAATTCCAAGTTCGTACATTCTTCCGAGCATAGACATTGCCGGAGCGTGTTGGAATTCAGCCGCCTTTTTCAGCCATTTTAAACCTTCATTTTCATTTTTAGCAACGCCCGCGCCTTTAAGGTACATTGTAGCAACTTCAGTCATTGCGTAATTTGCGCCGCTTTCAGCTGATTTCATATACCATTTAAAAGCTTCGACGTCGTTTTGTTGTGCGCTGTAAAATTCGCCAATTTGAAACATTGCAAATTCGTGCCCGGCTTCAGCAGCTTTTTTGTACCATTCAAACGCCTTTTCGGGGTCTCTATCCAAACTGATTCCATTCAAATAAAAAGTCCCAACATTACACATAGCAACGGCGTTGCCCATTTCGGCGGCTTTATAAAAATATTTAACGCCGTCATCTTGGTTGCCTTTTTCAAATTCCGCCATTGCCATATCCATATAATCTTCAGCAGTATAATTTTTGCCCAAAATTTTCGCCTCCAATTAAGATTTTAAACTGACAAAAAGGCGTTACTTCGCAAGGATTGAATTTGCGGCTTTTTGGACAACAGCCGAAATTTCGCAATGTCAATCTTTACACAAAGTAAACGCCCTTCCGGCAACGAAAAATTTTGTGCCGTTTATGATTTCTATTGTTAAGCCCGCAAAAATTTTCCAAACAGTAAATTATTCTTCGCCAAAACCGTCGTCAACAAGGTCTCTCAAAGTTTCAACAGCGGCGGCGGCGTCCGGTCCTTCTGCAACAATCGTCATTTCAGTATCATAAGCCAAGCCGAGTGACATGACCATAAGAATACTTTTGCCGTCGCATTTTCTGCCCTTCGCCAAAATTTGAATTTTAGATTTAAATTTGCCCGCAGTCTGTACGAAATTATAAGCCGGATGAGAATGAACGCCGGTTTTATTGATAACTTTCGTTGTAACACGCGCGGAATTGCCTTCAATGGTAATTTCGTTGTGGTGGACGCCGTGAGATTTAGGTTCTTCGACAGGTGGAGGAGGTGGAGGAGGTGCTACAGGAGCCGCTTTAACTTCTTCAACTTGCGGTTGAGGTTTTGGAGCCTCAACAACTGTATTAATTTTGGCTGATTCACGATACCAACGCAAAGCCTTTTCAATATCCTTTTTGACGCCTTGTCCTTTTTCGTACATTGCGGCAACTTTATTCATTGAGGCTTTATCGCCATTTTCAGCGGCTTTGAGGAACCATTTGAACGCTTTTTCAAGATTCGGTTTCATACCTTTGCCTTCGGCGTAAATATTGGCAAGGCGAATTACAGCCTCTTTGTGTTGCTTAAGTGCCGCGCGTTCAAAGCAATTTCTGGCGTCTGCAAAATCGCCGGCTTTTTCTGCGGCAAGTCCACGATTGAAAAGACTTTCTGCCGGTTCGCCGTCGTCAACTTGAATTGCAATTTTTTGATACGCGGAATTGAAACGAATATCTTTAAAATGAATGTTCAACGCCTCGAAATCTATTGGCGTGGTACTGCGAATTTCGGCGACTGAATCGCCAATACCGATATAAGTTTTGTCTTCGACTTTGAGCGGGATTAAAAATCTGCCGTTGCACAAATAAATTTCGTCAACTTCATCATCAAGCAAATCGCTCAAATCTTCTTGATCGAATGCAACGTTATCGACTTTAGCCAAAATTTCTTCGTCGCTGGTAAATTCTTTAAGTTTTGCCAAACGTTCTTCACGCCACGCAATTTCTTCTTCGCTAAGCGGAGGTTCTACGTCGAAAATTTCATAAATCTTATCTTCCAAATCTGGATCATCTTTATCCAACGCGTCAATTTCGTCAGCCTCTTCGTCGTAGTAACGTTCACGCAACCATTTTGCCAATTTGCCGTTGAAGGCGTACTCAATAAGAGCATCAATATCAAAGTTTTCGCGCAAGACTTCAATATCGCGAACTTCGATGCCGTTTACCTTTAGCGGTTCTTTAACTCTAATTTTTCTTGCCATAAACTCACCTCATCTGGTAATTAATTTATAAAATTTTTTCTTGCCTTTACGAATGACGGCAGGAAAATCTTTTTCGGTAAAAATGTATTCTGCATCTGAAATTTTTTCGTCGTTGAGCGTCAAACCGTTTTGCGAAATTAAGCGGCGACCTTCTGCCTTTGATTCAATGACTTTTGCAACGGTTAAAACGTCCAGCAATTTCTTTCCAACGGCGTCTGAAACTTCGATACTTGGAATATTTTCTGAAGATTGACCGGCGAAAATTTCTGCTGCAGACTTTGCGGCGGCGTCCGCGTTTTCTTGACCGTGTACCAATTTTGTAACTTCATACGCCAAAATTTTTTTAGCCTCGTTAATTTCTGAATCTTTCAGCGCACTAAGTCTGTTGACTTCGTCCATTGGTAAAAATGTTAAAAGTGAAAGGCAAGTTTTAACGTCCGCGTCATCAACATTTCTCCAATATTGATAAAATTCATACGGCGAAACTTTTTCAGCATCAAGCCAAAGTGCGCCGCCCGCAGTCTTGCCCATTTTTGAGCCGTCGCTTTTCGTCAAAAGTTTATTTGTTAAACCGAAAACATTTCTGCCTGTTTTGCGCCGGACAAGCTCGACGCCTGCAATTATGTTAGACCATTGATCATCGCCGCCTAACTGCATTTCACATTCAAAGTCTGAATTTAATCTGTAAAAATCATATGCCTGCATAACCATATAATTAAATTCCAAAAATGTCAAGCCCTTTTCCCAACGTTGTTTATAACATTCTGCGGCTAACATTCTATTTACCGTGAAATGATGCCCAACTTCGCGTAAAATTTCGATATAACCGAGTTTTCTTAGCCAATCTCCGTTATTTACCATTAAAGCTTTGCCGTCTGAAAAATCGATAAACCGAGAAATTTGCTTTTTGAAACATTCGCAGTTGTGGTTAATAATTTCGTCAGTCAAAACTTTTCGCAAGTCCGAACGCCCCGAAGGATCGCCAATAGTGCCTGTACCGCCGCCGACCAATGCTATTGGGCGATGTCCGGCGCGTTGCATATGAGCCATTACCATTAAAGCGATAAAATGCCCCGCGTGCAAACTGTCAGCTGTAGGATCGAATCCAATGTAAAATGTTACCGGCTTTTCGCCGAGCATTTTTCTTACTTCGGCTTCGTCCGTACACTGCGCAATAAAGCCGCGCTCCTTCAAGGTATCAAAAACATTTTTTTCTGTCAATAAACTCTCTCCTTAGAATGAAAAATTTTCTTTTTCAAATTATAGCAGATACTTGAAAAAAAATCACTCATTATATTTTTTTAGAGAAATTTTTTAAAGTATCTTTACTGATAAATTTTTAAATTAATTCGTTGTGAGCGTTAATTTTTTTCTAAATTTTATCTAATACGGCATTTCTTTTCGTTTTAAAAAAAGAAAAGACGCTAGGAGCAAATGCTCCTACTCGTCGCATTTGCAAGAAAAGAAAAAACTTCCGCGTATGATTGCATCCTGCAATCAACACGCGGCGGCGGTTTACTAAAGAGCACGCTCGCTACGCGACCGCGCATCCGTGACCGCCGTTTTTCTTAATTTGTTTATTTTTAATTTTCACAACAGGTTAAATTATTTTAAAGCAGAAAATTTTCCTGCGGCGTTGCCTGTTGCCCACGCCGCTTGAAGATTAAAGCCGCCGGTATTGCCGTCCACGTCCAAAACTTCACCGACTATAAATAAATTTTCAATAATTTTTGATTCCATAGTTTTGGGATTAATTTCTTTGACAGAAACGCCGCCCGCCGTAACAATCGCTTCATCAATCGGGCGCGTGCCGGTAACTGTCAATGGCAAGCCGCGCAAAATTTCTATCATATTTTGCCGTTCAATTCGTGTAATATCATCAACTTTTTTATTTTCGTCAATGTACGCTAAATCTAATACGACGGGAATTAATTTTTGCGGCAGGAGTTCAACCATTGCATTTTTTATTATTTTGCCTCTGAATTTATCGAAGTCGCGCAGGATTCGATTATTTAATTGTTCCGGCGAAAGTGCAGGCTTTAAATTTATCAGCAATTCTACAAATTTTTTTTCTTGCAAAAGTTTTGCTACTTGTCGGCTGATTGTCAAAATTATTGGCCCCGAAACTCCAAAATGTGTAAAAAGCATTTCGCCAAAAAGTTCTTCCAATAATTCGTCGTCGGTTAGCAAAGTTACTTGTACATTTTTTAGCGAAAGTCCTTGCAAGTCTTTTACAAAATCTTCTTCGACTTCAAGCGGTACAAGCGCGGGGAAAATTTCTGTAATGTTGTGTCCAAGATTTTTTGCAAATTTAAAGCCGTCGCCGGTTGAACCTGTGGCGGGATATGACGCGCCGCCCGTTGCCAAAATTACCGCGTCCGCGTCGTAAAATTTGCTATTAACTTCAACGCCCAAAATTTTTTTATCATCGGTTATAATGTTTTCGACTTTGGAATTTATTTTTATATCGACATTGAGCGCAGAAAGTTTTTGAATTAGAACGTCGATAACTTCGGCGGCGTTATCGCTTGCGGGAAAAACTCGGTTGCCGCGTTCAACTTTTGTTTCAAGTCCAAGCGATTCAAAAAAATTTATAGTGTCATTCGGCGTAAAATTTTTCAGCGCACTATTTAAAAATTTTCCGTTGCCGGGCATATTTTTTATAATTTCTTGAACGTCAGTAGCATTTGTCAAATTGCAACGCCCTTTACCGGTAATGCTCAATTTTCTACCGAGTCGATTATTTTTTTCAAACAATGTAACTTGTGCGCCATTTTCCGCCGCTTGCACTGCAGCCATCATTCCTGCGGGACCACCGCCTATCACAATAATTTTTTTCATTTCTTACGCTCCAATTTTTTTTTTAAGATATACCACAGCGGCGAATAATTTTCAATCAATCTTGTATAAAAATTTTTGGTATGGTAAACTTTGAAAAAATGAAATGAAGTGAGTTTATGCCGGAAAACAAAATTTTTAAATACGCGATGAATACGACGCCATTTATAATTGAGGCACCTAGATCGAAAAAAAAATTTTTTAAAGTTGAAGATTCTCCCGCAGATACTGAAGAAGTAGACGTAATTGCAGAGGCAGAAACTGAAGCTGAAAAAATTTTATCTGAAGCCGCCGAACAATCAGAAAAAATTTTGGCAGAGGCTTTCAAACGTTCGCAAGAAGCCGATGAAAAACTTAAAGAGGCAGATTTTCAAACTAAAATGTTGATTCAGGAAACTCAAAACGAATGTGATCAAATTTTGGCTGAAGTGCGGGGACGCGCCGAAGAAGAGGCTAAAGAAACGCACGAAAAAGCCCGCTCCGAAGGTCACAAAAAAGGTTACGACGAAGGCTATACTGAAGGCGTTAATCAAGGGCGTATCGACGGCGAAAAAGCTGTACGAAACGAAATGAAAGATTTAATTAATCAGACTAACGCTAAAGCTGAAAAAACTTTACAAGATGCCAAAATTCAGACCGAAGAATATTTTACCCGCTCCGAAGATGAAATTGTTAAAGTTGTAATGATGGCGATTGAAAAAATTATTCCGCAGCATTTTTTGGACGTTCCACATGTAATTTTGCCGGTTGTACGTGAGGCAATTAATCACGTCCGCGACCAAAAAGAAATTAAAGTTCACGTTGAGCCGGACAGTTACGACCTTGTTTTGATGGCGCGTAGTGAATTTCAATCAATGTTGACGGACGGCGCGGCAATTTTGGAAATTGTTTCAGATGAGGCGTTAAAGCCCGGCGATTGTCTTATTGAAACGCCAAATGGCGGCGTTGACGCCCGCCTTTCCACGCAAATTGAAGTTATGAAAGATGCCGTTAAAAAGGTTTTAAATAGGTGTTAGATACAAAATCTAAAACCTAAACGAGAGGTAAAAACTTTGAACAAAATACTAATGCACATGTGTTGCGCTCCTTGTTCCTGCTATCCTACCGAAAAATTACGCGCTGACGGATTCGAGCCGGTAGGATTTTTTTTTAATCCAAATATACATCCCTACCAGGAATGGCGAAAACGTTTGCGGGCGGCGCGGGAATTTGCCGAAAAAGTTTCTATAAAATTTATCGCAGAAAATCACTACGGCTTAAGAAATTTTTTATCGAAAGTTTCAAGCGTTGTAGAAAATGTTGACGGCGAAGATACTTTCAAATTTGCGGACGGTTGGCATAATCGTTGTAAAATTTGCTATTCGTGGCGACTTTCTGAAACTGCGAAATTTGCTGCCGAAAATAATTTTGAAATTTTCACTTCAACGCTTTTTTACAGCGTGCATCAAAATCACGAACTGATGAAAAAAATTGCCGAGACCTGTGCGAAAAATTACGGCGTAAAATTTTACTATGAAGATTTTCGGGAAGGTTGGCAACGCGGAATTGATTTAAGTTTGGAATTGGAACTTTACCGGCAAAATTATTGCGGCTGCATTTTCAGCGAAGAGGAACGATTCAGCAAGGAAATTAAAAATTTGCGGAAAAGTTTAGCCACTTCAAAAATTTAGTGCTATAATCATTCTCAAATAAATTTTAAATGAGTTGATTATTTGAATGAAAAAATTTTAACTCCAATGATGGAGCAATACCTGCGCGAAAAGAAACAACATAAAGACGCGCTTTTATTTTTCAGATTGGGCGATTTTTTTGAAATGTTTTTTGAGGACGCAAAAACCGCCTCCGCCGAATTGGGCTTGACTTTAACTAAAAGGCAAGAAACGCCAATGTGCGGCGTACCTGCTCACGCCGTCGATACTTATTTACAGCGGCTTGTAAATAAAGGCTACCGCGTGGCGATGGTTGATCAAGTTGGCGATCCAAAGGCGAAAGGCTTAACCGACCGCGAACTTACAAAAATTGTGACGCCCGGCACCATTTTAACCGATGATTCGTTAGCCGACGCCAATAATAATTACATTGCGCTGATTTACGAAGTTGGCGAAGAAATTGCGCTTACCGCCGCCGACGTTTCAACCGGCGAAATTTTTTATTGCCTGTATGAAGGTAAAGACCGCGTGCAAATTTTATGTGACGAATTGTACCGCTTGACGCCGCACGAAATTTTGACTGCAGAAAATTTAACTTTTATTGACAAGTTAAAAAATTTTGCGAAGTTGAAATTGGGGAATTGCCTTTTCAGCAAATTTGACACTGATGAAAAATCTGAATTTTTGGCGGAACATTTTGAAGAAAAAGATTTTCCCGTTTCAGAAAACGCCGCCGCTGCCGTCGAATTTCTGTTAAATTATCTGCATAAAACCATACGCACAGATTTAAATCACTTGTCGAAGTTGACGCGGCTGGATTTAAGCAACCATTTAATTTTGGACGCCAACACTTTGAAAAATCTTGAAATTGTCCGCAACCTGCGCGAAGGTTCAAAGAAAGACACGCTTTTTGCAATTTTGGATTATACAAAAACGCCGCTTGGCAACAGACTTTTGAAACGTTGGCTTGAAAGTCCGCTTTTAGAAATTACGGCGATAAATCGACGGCTTGAGGCGGTGGACGAACTTTTTAAAAATTTTACCTTGCGAAAAAATTTGCAGGAAAGTTTAAAAGAAATTCGAGACCTTGAACGGCTGATGACAAAAATTGAAATTGGTACAGCCAACGCAAGGGATTTAACCGCGTTGAAAATTTCCCTGCGCGTCATTCCCAAAATTCAAACTTCGCTTAAAAAAGTTTCGACTGACATTTTGAAGGCTTGCCGTGACGGGCTGAAAGATTATTCTGAAGAAGTTGACTTGATTGAACGCGCCATTTCTGAAGATGCGCCCTTAACTGTTCGTGACGGCGGGATTATAAATCGCGGTTACAGTGATGAATTGGACGACCTGCGAAAATATACTCAAGACAACAGAGGGACATTGCAGGAAATTGAAGAACGCGAAAAAAAACGTACAGGTATTCGCACGCTGAAAGTTGGCTACAACAAAGTTTTCGGCTACTATATTGAAGTGCGGCACAGTGGCGCGGATAAAATTCCCGATAACTACGTTAGAAAACAAACTTTAACGAACGCTGAAAGATACGTTACAGATGAGCTCAAAAAATTTGAAATAAAAATTCTTGGAGCGCAAGAAAAAATTGTAAATCTTGAGTACAATTTATTTTGTACTGTTCGTGACAAAATTAAAAATTGTCTGCCACAAATTCAAGACACGGCGAAAAGAATTGCCCTGCTTGACGCGGTTGCAAGTTTTGCGGAGGCGGCTACTTTAAATAATTACGTTCGCCCTGATTTAAACATTGACGGCAAAATTTCAATCAAAGACGGGCGGCATCCGCTCGTTGAAAAAATTTTGTCGAATAGTCTTTTTGTTCCGAATGACACAAGCTTAAATCCCAAACGCAATGAAATTATGATAATCACGGGACCGAATATGGCTGGAAAATCGACTTACATGCGGCAGGTTGCCTTGATTGTTTTAATGGCGCAAGCCGGCAGTTTTATTCCTGCGACGAGTGCGAATATTTCGCCGGTGGACAGGATTTTTACAAGGATTGGCGCAAGTGATGACTTGGTTAGCGGGCAGTCAACTTTTATGGTTGAGATGAATGAAGTTGCACAAATTTTGAAGTACGCCACTAATCGCAGTTTGATAATTTTGGACGAAGTGGGGCGCGGCACAAGCACTTTTGACGGTATGAGTATTGCCCGTTCTGTGATTGAGTACATTGATAAAAAAATTCACGCCAAAACGCTTTTTGCTACGCACTATCACGAATTAACCGACCTTGCCGAGACTTCAACAAACATTGAAAATTTTTGCACGGCGGTTAAGGAACGCGGCAGCGAAATTATTTTTTTGCGTCGAATAAGTCCCGGCGGCGCGGATAAATCTTACGGTA
The DNA here is from genome assembly GCA_937877565.1 of uncultured Selenomonadales bacterium. GTDB lineage: Bacteria > Bacillota > Negativicutes > Selenomonadales > Selenomonadaceae > Quinella. Next base: position 22,407 of record CALFJB010000104.1, read on the forward strand.
TACAAGTTGCGAAATTGGCGGGCTTGCCAAACGCAGTTATGAAACGCGCTGAAGAAATTTTAATTTCGCTGGAAAATTCCGAGCCGGTAAAATCTGCGCCCGCTCAAAATAAAAAGCCCGCGCCCGTTCAAAGTTTATTCGTATCGCAAGGCTTGAAGGAGCTTTTAAAATTGGACGTGTCAACTTTAACGCCGATTGAGGCTTTAAACGCGCTTTACAAATTGCAAGCAATAGCAAAAAATGAAGTTGGCGGCGATTGATTTTAGAAATTTTTTTAGATTGCAAAGTTTGAAATAAATTTTAAAATTGGACGTGTCAACTTTAAATCTGATTGAAACTTTAAACTCACTTTACAAATTGCCAAAATTGAGGTTGATAGAAAATGAATCTTGATAAAAAAATTGCGGCTGAAATTATCGCCTTCGCGCAGATTCACAAAATTAAAAAAGTTATACTTTTCGGCTCCCGCGCCAAAGGTACAAACGACGAGCGCAGCGATATTGATATTGCAGTTAGTGGCGGCGATTTTTCTTCCTTCGCAGATGACGTTGACGAAAAAACCAGTACGCTGTTAAAATTTGATATTACCAATTTAGACAATCAATATCTTGATCCGAAATTTCGGGTGGAAATTGAAAAATATGGAGTTGTGCTTATGACTGCTGAACACTTTGAAAACTACGTTAAAAGCTTAAATGTTTTAATACATTCTAACAGAGAAAAAATTGTTGATGACGAAATTTACAGAATGGGAATTATTGGACAGTTTAATTTGACATTTGAATTGGCGTGGAAATCTATAAAAGATATTCTTGAAATGCATGGTGCTGATATTTCTAAAACAGGTTCACCGCGTGAAATTTTAAAAGCAGCGTACGCGATAAATTTTTTAAATGACAGCGAAATTTGGTTGGATATGTTGAAAAATAGAAATTCAATCGTCCACATTTACGACGAAAGCGCGGCGATTAAGCTTGTGGAAAAAATTTTTGATAAGTATATTACGGCGTTTGTAAATCTGCGCGAATTGCTTGCAGAAAAAATTTCCGCCGTTGATGAAGATAAATTTTGAAAGGAAGTTTTAAAAATGGCTGAAAACAAAGACAAAAAACCTTCAATTTGGAGCAAGTACACTGACGAAGACAAAAAAAATTTGGAGGAGCTTAACAAAAATTATATTGATTTTATGAGCATCTGCAAAACTGAACGTGAAAGCGTCGCTTTTGCCATTGCAGAGGCTGAAAAGTACGGTTATAAAAATCTGCGCGACGTTGTAAGCAACCGCCAACGTTTGAACGCGGGCGATAAAGTTTATTATTCGTTTATGAATAAATCTTTGGTAATGTTCCAAATTGGCAGTGAACCTATTCAAAATGGCTTGAAAATTTTGGGCGCACACATTGACACTTGCCGCCTTGACGTGAAACAGAATCCGCTTTACGACGACGGCGGACTTGCTTACCTCGATACGCACTATTACGGCGGAATTAAAAAATATCAGTGGGTAACTTTGCCGCTTGCAATGCATGGCGTGGTTATCAAAAAAGACGGCACGACTATAAAAATTAACATTGGCGAAAAACCTGAAGACCCTGTTTTTTGCGTTACAGATTTGTTAATTCATCTTGCACAGGAACAAATGAAGAAAGATGCCTCAAAAGTTGTTGAAGGCGAAAATTTGGATATTTTAATTGGCAACTATCCAATTAAGGAAGACAAAGACAAAGAATCCGTTAAAGCGGGCGTTTTGAAAATTCTCAAAGACAATTACAACATTGAGCCGGAAGATTTTATGTCGGCAGAATTAGTACTTGTACCGGCAGGACGTGCGCGGGAACTTGGATTAGATCGCAGTATGGTTTTGGCTTACGGTCACGATGACAGAGTTTGCTCCTACACTTCGCTTGTTGCAATGTTGGAAATTGCAAATTTGAATCTTGACAGAACGGCTTGCTGTCTTTTAGTTGACAAAGAAGAAATTGGAAGTTACGGCGCAACTGGGATGCGCTCCAAATTCTTTGAAAACGCACTTGCTGAAGTTATGAACGCTTGCGGGCAGTATACAGAATTGGGACTTCGCCGCGCTTTGCAAAATTCATTTATGTTAAGCTCTGACGTTTCCAGCGCGTATGATGCACTTTACGCCGCCGCTTACGATAAGAAAAATGTTGCGTATCTCGGCAAAGGTATGGTTTTCAACAAATTTACCGGCAGTCGCGGAAAATCCGGCGCAAGTGAGGCGAACGCCGAATTTGTTGGCAAATTGCGTGATATTCTTGACAGAAATAACGTCGGCTACCAATTTTCCGAACTTGGCAAGGTTGACTTAGGCGGCGGCGGTACAATCGCCCATATTATGGCGGTGTACGGTATGGAAGTTATTGACAGCGGCGTAGCGGTTTTAAGTATGCACGCGCCTTGGGAAGCCGTTTCAAAAATCGACGTTTACGAAACTAAAAAAGGTTACGTTGCATTTCTGAAGGAAATTTAAAATTAGTTTTTAGCGGTTAGAAATTAGGGATTAGGTAAATTTGCCTTTTCCCTTATTTTCTCAAAAGGAGCAATTTAATTGATGGAATTTCAAAATAAAAAAATACTTGTAATTGGCGCGGGTATCAGCGGCTTTGCGGCGGCGAAAATTGCAAAAAAATTCGGCGCAAATGTCACACTTAGCGACGCCAAAAACGAATCTGATTTAAAAAAATATAATTTTGACGAACTGCGCGAAGTTGGGATAAATTTAAAATTCGGCGCACAAAATGAAGAACTTTTAAACGGCGTGGATTTAATTATTGTTTCGCCCGCCGTTCCATTGCGTATTCCAATTTTACAATCTGCCATTCAGAAAAATATTTCAGTCATCAGCGAAGTTGAACTTGCTTACAATTTGGCGAAGTCTCCAATTTTCGCCATTACCGGCACGAACGGCAAAACTACAACTACAACTTTATTGGGCTTGCTGCTTGAAACCGGCTATAAAAAAGTTGGCGTAGGCGGAAATATTGGCGTGGCACTTAGTGAAGTTGCACTTGAAACGGGCGCGGGCGGTGCTATTGCGGCTGAAATTTCAAGTTACCAAATGGAGGCGACAAATAATTTTAAACCGCACATTTCGGCAATTTTGAACATTACGCCCGACCATTTGAAAAGACACGGTACAATGGCAGTTTATCAAGAAATGAAAGAAAAAATTTTCGCTCAAGAAACGGCGGAAGATTTTTTAGTTTTAAATTACGATGATGAAATTGTTAGAGAAATTAAAAATCGTGCAAAATGCAAAGTTTTATATTTCAGCCGCAAAAAAATTTTAGATGAAGGCGCGTACCTTGACGGCGATAAACTTGTTATAAATTACGGCGGCAAAATTTTTGAGCTTTGTACAGTTGATGAGCTTGGAATAAAAGGCTCTCACAACGTCGAAAATGCCCTGTGCGCGGCTTTAATGGCGTTTTTGGCTAATTGTACCGCAGAAAATATTGGGCGCGTTTTACGGGCTTTTACGGGCGTTGAGCACAGGATCGAATTTGTACGAGAAATTGACGGCGTAAAATATTACAACGATTCAAAGGCGACAAATACAGATTCAGCGATTAAGGCGTTGGAAACTTTCAGCGGCAATATCATTTTAATTGCGGGCGGCGACGACAAACTTACAGATTTAACGGATTTTTTGCAGTTGGTTAAAAAGCGCGTAGATTATTTAATTTTAGTTGGTGACGCAGCGGCGCGTTTTAAATCTGAAGCACTGAAAAATAATTTCCCTGCCGAAAAAATTCTTGAGGCGGGATATTCAATGGAAAAAGCCGTTGAACTTGCGAAAAATATTGCAAAAGCTCCACAAGTTGTTTTGTTAAGTCCTGCCTGTGCAAGTTTCGATATGTACGACGGCTTTGAACAGCGCGGCAAAGATTTTAAAAGGAGTGTTAATGCTTTATGAAAGGTTATTTGTGTTTAGGCGCGGCTATTCTGCTTGAGTTTTTCGGTACAACTTGCATGAAACTTTCAAACGGTTTTGAACACAAAATTTACACCGGCGGCACTTTAATTTGTTACGTGGCTTGCTTTTACTTTTTGGCAGTATCTTTGAAGACAATAGATTTAAATATTGCCTATGCAACGTGGGGCGGACTCGGAATTATTTTAGCCGCCGCTGTTTCGTATTTCTTTTTTCACGAAAATATTTCAACGCCCGGAATGATTGGAATAGTGCTGATTGTGATAGGCGTTGTACTTTGTAATTTTTTTGGAGCCGGACATTAGAAAACAATTTGAGCTGCCGTTTTTGGTAATGATAATACCATTGCTTTTTATAAAATTTCCTCTTATAATTTTACGGCAAGTTTATCAAAATGATTGAACTAATTTTTTAAGGAGTTGGTTTAATGGAAGTAAATTATATTCAGAATTTCGATTCTTTATTAAAACTCCTAAATTCAAGATATGAAGTCATACTTTATCCCGTTGGAAATGAAGGGTATGTATTTCTTGAGTGTATGGAGTATCAGAATTTAATTAACCGTTTTTGTTGTGTTGCTTCAAAAGAAGTTAGAGACGGCGTTGCACAAAATTTTATAAGATCACTTCCCATTATAAAGGTTGAATGCCTGCCACATTTTCGGAGTACCGCGCTTATTATTGTTGTGGCACCTGCAGCGTTTCATCAAAAAATTAACGAAGAACTTTTAAAATTTGGTTTTGAAAATATTGCGTTTGTTTCTGAACAGTTTAATGTACAGGTGAAAAATACCTTAGATCAAATTGTAAAATCAGGATATGCAATAATGTGGTCTATGAATCACATTACAAATAAAATTGCCTCACTTGAAAAACTTGTTGACGGACAAGATGAAATTCGCAATGTCCACACAAAAACTTTTTCCGATTACAGAAATTGTTTTCTAGGTAGAAAAATTGTTATATTAGCCGGTGGCCCTTCCGCAAAATATTACAGCCCAATCAAAGACGCAATTCATATTGGTTTAAATTTTGCTTGGCAGCGGGAAGATATTGTGCTTGATTATCTTTTCACGCAAGACCGTTGGCAAAATGAACTTTCAAACTTAAAAATGGAAGATGGATTTGACAGAATTAAACATAAAATTTTTGTTGGCAGATGTCTTGATAACTACCCAAGACCAAATTATCCGGAAAATGTTTCCATAAAAAGAAAAAATGTTTTGCGTTATTATCTTGATGAATCGCCATTACACGAAGTTATGTACCAAGATATTTGTTACCATCCAATCAGATGTTACGGCAGTACTTCATTTGCAGCTTTAAGTTTTGCATTGTTTACTTATCCCAAAGAAATTTATCTTGTAGGCTTCGATACAGCAGATTTAGGAAATCATTTTTATAAACATCCTGATCCCAAATACAGCGAAACAGGAAAAAATTCAACTCCGGTTTTGCCGGTTATGAAAGTAGGATATGCAAAAATTAAAATGTTCGCTCAACAATACTATCCTGACATAGATATTATATCTGTAAATCCTGTGGGATTGAAAGGATTATTCCACGACGTTTATACTGAAGAATTTGAAAAAAATCTGAATAACGGGGGGGGGGCAGCATAAATCCTTAATTCTTCAGTCTGACAGTTTTAAAAATGAAATGTATTATGCTGTACTTTCTTCCAATTATGGAAAGGCGGCATAATATGGAAACTCAAATTACTATTGAATCGTTATTGGCTAAAAATAAGCCCTTGAAGAATTTGCATGTAGGTGAACGTTGCTTTATTTTAGGGAATGGTCCCTCATTAAAACAAGTCGATTTGTCGTTATTGGCAGATGAATTTGTTTTTACGGTAAATAATTTTTCTTTTGTTGAAGGTTATGAAAAAGCAAAAACCAATGTACATTTGTGGATGGATTTAGCATTCTTCGATGTAAGCAATGCTGTAAAATTCAACATGGATAAGATATTGAGCAATTATCATCGTATTGCGGGACAGAATCCTATTTGTTTTGCAGATATTCGCGGCTTTAATTTTATCAAGAAAAATAAATTAGACGAAATATTGGACATGCATTATCTTTACATAGGCAGTGATATATCTAGAAATGAACCTGTTTCCATAGATATTGGCGGACAAATAACCGGTCTTTATACGGTTGTTCAGTACGCTATTGATGTGGCAATTTACATGGGATTTAAGGAAATTTATTTATTGGGCTGCGATTCTACGGGGATTCTTGACACAATAAATACCGCTTTAAATATTCCAATTACTAACGATCATGCTTATCACGATGAAGATTCAGAGAATAATCAAAAACAACTCATTAAAAATTTAGGCATGACGCCTTGTTTTTTTCAAGCTTATGCATTGCTTTTAGGCTACGATAAACTCAATTACATATGCCACAATATCTTGAAAGTTAGACTGATAAATTGTACTTCCAAAACTATAATAACGAGTATTCCACGAGTTGACTTGTTGACGGTTTTAAATAATTCAAAAACGGCTTAACATAGCGTGTAATAGTGATTGGAAGTGATATTTTTGAAGGTTTACGATTGTTTTACTTTTTACAACGAATTTGAACTTTTGGAGTTGCGCTTAGAGTCTTTGTACAGTATGGTTGATTGTTTTGTTATTGTCGAGGCTGACAAAACGCAGAGAAATGAGCCCAAGCCGTTTTACTTTTTGGAAAACAAAACAAAATTTGCTAAATTTCTTCCAAAAATCAGACATTTAATGATGAATGTTTCTTTGCCGTACAAAGGCGATGGCGATTGGGTTATTGAAAATGCACAGCGCAATTACATAAAGCAAGGGCTTTTTGATGCTGAACCTGACGATTTAATTTTTGTTTCGGATTTAGATGAAATTCCTAATCCTCAAATTTTGGATAACATATTCAAAAATCAAGTTGGTTTACTCTCTCAATGCTTATTGTTTACCCCCCCCCCGTCAATTCTGGCAAATAAACAGGTTTACGTTCCGTGTCAATTATTAGTACGAGCGATTGACTTTTTAGAAGTTAGCCCTGTTGCTTTAGATCAAACGCTTCATCGTTATTATTTGGATTTGGTAAAGAAAGATGGATATTGGCAAGGTACTATACTTACCAGATATAAAAATATGGATAAGCCGCAAACGCTAAGGGATTTTCGGACAAAATTTCCAAGAATTCCTAATGGTGGCTGGCATTTTTCATCTTTGGGAGGGATTGATCGTGTAATTGATAAAACTCGTTCGGTATGTGAAGGTCATGCTGTGGAAGATTCTGATAAAAAATATAGAGAATTTGTAAAAGAATGTATGAAACAAGGGTCTTATCTTGGCGTTCAAAATAACGCTGGTACTCGAAATTTTTTCCCGTATGACATTAACAATATAAAATTGCCGTATCTTAAAGAATTTGTAAAAAAATATCCTTATCTTTTAAGTACTTTTGAAGAATAAAAATATTTTGGTGTGAATCGAGGAGAATTTATGAAGATTGTCGCACTTGTTCCAATAAAGCTGAATAATGAACGTTTTCCAAACAAAAATATTCGGCGTTTTGATGATGGAACGCCATTGTGTCAGTTAATGTTCAATACGTTGTCAAATATTGAGGAAATTGACGAAATTTATTGCTACTGCAGTAATCCTAAAATTAAGGAATACTTGACGGGCAGGGTTAAATTTTTGCAACGTAGTAAATCACTTGATACTTCGGAAACTAAGGCAGGAGATTTTATTGCTGCGTTTTTAGACGATGTTCAAGCTGATATAGTTGTGCTTGGGCAAGTAACCGGACCTTTTATTAAGGCAGATTCTGTAAAAAAGTGTATCAGCGCAGTTGCAAGTGGAAAATATGATTCAGCATTTTCTGCGTTGAAGTTACAGGAATTTTTATGGAAGGATGATCAGCCTTTAAATTATGATCCAACCAGTATTCCACGCACTCAAAATTTACCTGTAATGTACGAGGAAAGTAACGCTATTTTTGTATTCACTGAAAAATTATTTCATCAGTCACATCGCCGCATTGGATTTAATCCTTATATCTGTGAAATTAGCAAAATTGAAGCTATAGATATTGATTATCCTGAAGATTTTGAGATAGCTAACGCCGTTTATATGCACCTCCTCCGGAAATCGGGGGGGGGGGGCGATAACCGCTCTCATTTACCTGATTCTTGCGGTAATGTTTATGTCGCTGAAATTTTTGAAAGGGAGGCGGCATAAATGAAAATTGTTGCAGTTATTCCGGC
>CALFJB010000105.1 GCA_937877565.1 uncultured Selenomonadales bacterium
TTTTCTTTGTCGATAATATTCAGCACGTCTTCAGTTGTCAGCGGCTCAAAATACAATCTGTCAGAAATATCAAAATCAGTTGAAACGGTTTCTGGGTTGTTGTTGATGATAATTGCCTCAATTCCCATTTCACGCAACGCCCAAACTGAATGTACACTGCAATAATCAAATTCGACGCCTTGCCCAATTCTGATAGGACCGGAGCCAAGCACTATAATTTTGCGCTTGTTGCTGACTTCAACTTCATCTTCATCAGAGCGGTAAGTTGAATAATAATACGGCGTGGCGTCAAATTGCGCGGCGCACGTGTCAACCAATTTGAATTTCGGCAAAATATTATTTTCAATTCTCAACTTGCGAATATCTTTAATATTTTTTCCCGTCAATTCTGAAATGGATTTATCAGCCAATCCAATTAACTTTGCATCGCGCAGAAGTTCAACTGTTAAATCTTCAGCCTTTAAGCGGTTTTCCATATCAGCGATATTTTTAATTTTTTGAATAAACCACTGATTTATTTTGGTAATGTCAAAAATTTCATCGACGGTTAAAAGTCCGCGCCTCAAAGTTTCGGCAACTACAAAAAGTCTTTCGTCGTTAATTTTGTGCAACTGATTTAAAACTTTGGCGTCGTCCCAATCAGCAAATTTTTCAAGGTACAGACGATTAACTCCAATTTCCAAACTGCGAACGGCTTTTAAAATTGCGCCTTCAAAACTTTTATCAATGCTCATAACTTCGCCGGTCGCCTTCATCTGCGTTCCCAAAGTTTTATCTGCGAAAACAAATTTATCGAAAGGCCAACGCGGGAATTTGACAACGATATAATTTACTGCCGGCTCAAAAATTTCTTTCGCCAATTCGTCAAGCGTAAAACCAATCGCAATTTTTGAAGTGATACGCGCAATAGGATAACCCGTCGCCTTCGACGCAAGCGCAGACGAACGACTGACGCGGGGATTTACTTCAATGACATAATAATTTTGGCTGTTGACATCAAGCGCAAATTGAACGTTGCAGCCGCCTTCAATTCCCAACGCACGAATCATTTTAATGCTTGCCGCCTTCAAAAGTTCGTAGTCAGATTTACTCAAACTTTGGCAGGGCGCAACAACTATTGAATCGCCCGTATGAACGCCCACCGCGTCCACATTTTCCATATCGCAAACAGTAATGCAGTTGTCGTTACCGTCGCGCATAACTTCAAATTCAATTTCTTTCCAGCCCGCCACGCTACGTTCAATCAGCACTTGTCCAATCATAGAATATTTCAAGCCGCGTATGACAATTTCCACTAATTCTTCTT
>CALFJB010000106.1 GCA_937877565.1 uncultured Selenomonadales bacterium
TGACTGGAGTTCAGACGTGTGCTCTTCCGATCTAGATGATTCCAATCAAATTTTTTTACCGATTAAAATTTGATTGGAATCATCTTCAGGAAAATTTCCGTCGATATTCCACCAAGATTTCATTTCCAAAATATTTGAAGAAATTTTTTCACCTGTGGGCAAATTTAATTCGTGATTGAACCAAGTGCCGACGACAGAAATTTTTTTATTATTTATTGAAAAAAATTTTTCTAAATTTGGAGCAAAAGCAACGATGTTATTTGTCCAAAAAATAGTTTTAATTTTGCCGAGATCGTTTTCATTCAAAAAATTTTTATTTTGGTCGATGCCGTAAATATTTTGAAGAATTTCGGAATTTTTTGGCGTGACGAGAATATTTGCGCCGTAAGCTTTTAATTCTTGATTAACTTTGTCGCCTACATCGAACATAACATTAAGCATAGCGGCGGCTAAAGAAACTCCGAGCGCGACGGTTAAGGAAATTAAAAAAAATCTGTTTTTTTGGCGAATCAACGCGCCTTTCAACATTTGCCAAAACATTTTTTCACCTCACAAATTTATTTAAAAATTTTAGAATTTTTTTCAAGTTCAGCCTGCGGAATTTTTAATTTTCCGTCAGAAATGGAAAATTCAATCGGAATTGGATTACAACCGCCGCGCGTGCCGATAGTTGCTTTATTCATTTGAACATCGCAAAGTTTGCAAATAACTTGGTTATCGCGTTCAAAATAACCTGTTGCGCCGCAAATTTCGCAAGCATCGAGTCCGACACCGTAAGCAGAGCCGCCTTTCAAAATAACAATGTAGCGAACATTTTCGCCTGTTGAAGCGCGATAAACGAATCTGTGCAAATGTCCGTCATTAATTTGCTCCAAATCCACATCAACCGAAGAATTTTGCGCAGAAACGAGAATTGCGGGAACAATTTCAGCTTTTTTATTTGCAACGTAACTTCCTGCGCTTGAAGTGGCAGTCATTAAAAATAATGAAAAAATTACGCAAAATCCCCAACGTTTTTTTTGAAAAAAATTCGCCAAAATTTTTCTGTACTGTGCGGGATTTTGTGAAAAAATTTTTTCGGGTTTAGGTTGAGAAAATAAAGTTATCGGCAAGACCAAAATTGCCGCGAAAATTACAAAGATTAACATTCCAGAATTGTTTATAATTGGAGCCATTAAATCCATCCAAAATTCTGCCGTTAAAAAATTTCTCGCCATTAAAACTTGAATCAGAAAAATTATTTGCTGAATCATACACGCGGCGAATTGAACGACGCAGACAAATTTCAAACGCGAATCGTTTAAAGCGTCGGCGGCTTTGAAAATAAAAAAACTGCTTAACGCAGCGAAAAAAACTCCGCAAATAAAGCCGAAAATTTTTATTAAGAAAGTTTGCTCAAAATAATTGCCAACAGCCGCAGTTACCGAACCGATAGGAATTAACCACAATTCAAAGCCGTGATATAAAAATAATGCGAAAGCTATTGCGGCAACAGAAAATTTTAAAATTTTGTCTTCAGAATTAATCTGCATTTTGAACAATTTTAAAATTAAAATTCCTTCGCCGAGCAGTGCAATAAAAGTTGCCCAACCTTCTAAGATTTCGCGACTTATTGCATTTTTAGTTCCTATGCGGACAGCTACCAAAAAGATTGAAATCCAAAATCCCCACTTCAACGCCGTAATAAAATTTTTTTTATAAAATTCACTTGGCAAGCGTTTTAAAATTACAAGCAGAATTGCGAGTGGAACTGCGAGCGTTAAACCTTCCTCCATTGTAGGAACAAATTGTTGCAAAAAAGTTTGTAACATAAAAAATTTTTCACCAAAACGCGACGCCGATATTTGCAGACGACACGCCCTTTCTTGTTTTTTTGATAACCCTCCGCATTTAGTCGTTGGGCAGTTGAATGAAAAATTCTTCTTAACGAAAATAAAAATTCTTCTCATTATTATTTTCGTTTTAAATGGAAAAGTTCCTTTCATAAAAAAATAAGACGAAAAAATTTTTTAATCGTCTTTATTGAGGTTCTAGCTTTTGAAAGTCAGCGGCTGTCACAAAGTCTGCTACTGAAAGTTCTTTCAAAAATATTCAGCAAGAAAACATTGAAGTGCGCCGATTAAGTTTGCGTCATTTTGATATTTGCAAGTTACAATTTCTGCTTTAGGCGTGTATAAAGGAAAAACTTTGTAAAGTTTCTCAAGATTTTCACGAATTTTTTCCACGAATATCGGTTGGGCACTAATCCCGCCGCCGATTGCAAAACGTTGCGGATCAAGTATGACTTGCAGATTAAAAATTTGAGCCGCAATTTCTTTTGTGAAATTATCAAGACAAATTCCAGCAATTTCATCACCGGCATTTAAGGCTTGGAAAAAAAAAATTCCGTCAACTTCATCTTCAGGAATTTTTTTCGCATTGGCGTACATTTTACAAAGACGCGGAGTTCCGCAACGTCCTCCAAAAATTCCGTCCATTGCGGGTGTACCATTTCTGTCAGTTATCATTGCTGAAATTTCTCCTGCCGAAAAATGTGCACCTTTATGAAGTTTATGATTTTTGATATACCCGCCTCCAATTCCAGTACCAAAAATCAAAACAAAGCCGTCCGAAACATCTTTCAAACTGCCGACTGCCGCTTCTGCCATTGCCGCACATTTCGCATCATTTTCAATCGTTATTTTTAACGGAATTTTTTTATGGAGTGCATCACGAAAATAAAATTCGTCATTGTAACGAAGTGCGCCGCCCATAAAGCAATAACCTTTTTCAGAATCTATAATGCCCGGCATTGATATTGCTATCCCTTCGACTTTGGGAAATTCATTGTAAATTTTTGTCAGCGCGTCAATTAAATCTGCGCGGGAAGTTTGCGGAGTCGGAATTTTGCCTTTAGATAAAATTTTCAAGTCGTCTGTCATTTCGGCATACTTTATAGCTGTACCGCCAATGTCTATCGTTAATATTTTCATCAATATCCTCCCTGCTTATGTTATAAAGTAGCCTTAATTAAATCATCATTACTCAAATTTGAAAGCTCAAGCACCTTGTTTATATCTAGCCCGACTGATTTTGCAAAATGTTCGCCGTATTCTTTGTCCGCAAGATAACAATGAACTGTGTGCCTATATTTAATATTTTCTGTAACTGGCGCAATTATTCCTGGTACAACGTGTGCGGGCGAAAAATGACTAAGGACGCTCGCAAAATAATTTTCGGGATTACGATTAAGTTCATAAACTAACGGGTACTCGGCGTGCGACTGTAGGATTTTCGTGATGATTAAATGGCATCAAACAAATCTTTTCCGTGATATTCGCGATCCATACCGTTAATTTGGGCAGCTTCTTCGTTCGTCAAATTTTGCATTGTACAAAGAATCTTTTTACGGCGCGATTAAGGTCTGCAAATTTATGAGTATCATATTCACCGGCTACCGTCGAAAAACGTGTAAAAGCGTCAGTGACTGTGCCGAGTTGAAACACTTTTGCTTTTGTGTATCGTGAAATGTCATTTGTAACGGTCAAAGTACCGTAAGCTCCTCAACCTTTGGCATGCATACGACGTTCGGGAATAACTTCTCGATTAAATATCGTTATCGGCAACAGGTGCGCCAACTTCATTCGTCAGTTTCTTATAACCGCTCATATAATTGCCTGCCTTTATCTTATTTTGAACCAATTATAGCAGAATATGAATCAAATCCGCAATTTTTTTATGCTTGTCTTGCAAAATTTTTTCTTCGGGTAAAGTCCCTTGCTTTTCGTGAAATTGCTTGAGACACGCGAAAAGTTGATGAAATGCAAGGGCGTCAAGAAATTACTCAAAAATGTCGCTATCTTGCCGATAATGTCGCTAATGATGACACCCAAAACAGTGCGGTCGTATTCGTCAACATTTTGAATTTGCAATTTGCTGAAAACGGCGTCCTTCTTTTTGGACTTGCATTTAGTCACGAGATCGGCGAGGCATGATTATTCATCAGTCGTTTTGCCTGACTGCCATTTTCACAAATTTTTTTATGTCTGCAGAAGGTTCTTTAGCGTAAAGTAAGCCATATGGGGTTACGAAATTCCAATCTACCGGCAAAAATACGAATGAAGGATGAATATTTGCCCAAATGTCCAGAGATACAATTAGGCAATTTGTGCGGGACATTTGATTGAAAAGTCCTATATCGGTATAACTGACTGATTTCATTGTAATTTTGGGATGTCGGGAAAATTCTTCCCAAAGTAAATCAATAGAATCTGCATCGCCCTTATCAAACAGCAAAGCAGTTTCGCCATAAAGATCTGTCATAGAAAGTTTTTCCTTTTTTGCCAAAATGTGATGCTTGGGAACGGCGATACAAAATTTGCAGTCCCATAATTTGCAGAAATTCACTTGTTCAAGCCAACGCTTTGAATTGCAAGCGGCTACAATAAAATCTATTCGTCTGCCTAATGAATGGACAATTTCTGTTATTCCTGTATGGTCGTCGTCAAATGGAAGAATTTGCAGAGTGTAACCGGGAAAATGACTGCTCAGCCGATTCCAAATTTCAATGAAAGGTTGACACGGCTTAAAAATAGAACTGCCAATGCGAAAAGAACGCCCGTTATTTTGTACAGTTTGCCTTGCTTCTTCCACAGCCGTATTAAATCTTTCAGTAAGAATTTTTGCCTCGCGGCAGAGAATACTGGCGGCAGGAGTCAATGTAATTCCGTGATTAGTGCGATTAAAAAGTTTAAATCCCAATTTGTCTTCCAAAAAATTCATCTGCTTAATTACGGCAGGGGCGGAAATAAATAACTTATCTGCCGCTTTGCCGAAACTGCCTTGTTCTGCTACACAAACTAGGGTTGCAAGTTTTTCATTTAAAATCATGCTACTCCTTCCTTTGCAATAACTTTTGGTTATCTCATACTAACTTTTTTTATCTTCAACGTCAATGAATTTTTCGCTATAATAAAAGTAAATAGCGGAGTTGAGGAGGAAAAAATATGAGTTATCGCAGAAAAATTCGGCAAGGCATAGTATCGGTAGTAATTGCCTTGTCCTTAAATGCAGGATTTGTCAATGCTGCACCTTTCGTTATTGCTGAACAAGGTTCTTTCACGGTTGGCGGCAGTTACAAGCAACATGAAGGCACTTTCAGCCAAGAAAAATTTTTATCTGAAGATGGTCAGAGGGCGTATGGTGATTTTGCATATGTAGAATATCAAAAACCTGAAAAGGCAAAAAAATTGCCGCTGATTTTTCAGCATGGCGGCGCACAGTCTAAGCGTACATGGGAATCTACTCCGGACGGCAGAGAAGGTTTCAATACGATGTTTCTTCGCGCAGGATATTCAGTTTATTTGATTGATCAGCCGAGAACAGGCGAAGCGAATCTTTCAACAGAAGCAGTAACGTCAGATACACCTTGGGCAAGTAATCCAATGTATGGCGATAAAACTTTGTACATTCTTTCCCGTGTCGGTCATTATGATGAAAACGGCAATCCTGTTCCAAATTCTCAATTTCCTGCAGGCGAAAAAAATTATCAAGCATTTCAGCAAAGTTGGACGATTGGTTCAGGACCTTTGGACAATGACTTAAATGCAGCTGTGTTGACAAAACTTTTTCAACAGCAAAAAGACGGTGCAATTTTAGTTACTCATTCAATGGGCGGCACAATCGGCTGGCGCACAGCTATTAAAACAAATAAGGTAAAAGCAATAATCGCCTACGAGCCGGGCGGTACTCCCTTCATCTTCCCTGAAAATGAAATGCCAAAAATTACAGAGGCAAAATTTAAGGCACTCTCGGCAACTGCCATTGGCGTACCGCTTGAAGATTTTCTGCAACTTACCAAAATTCCAATCGTCCTTTATTACGGCGATTATATAAAAATCGGTTCTGAAAATGTCGGCGAAGATAAATGGGGAACTGAATACGCTATGGCGGAGCAGTTTGTAGCGACGATTAACAGGCACGGCGGCGACGCAACTTTGATACATTTGCCGGACATTGGAATAAAAGGCAATTCGCATTTCCTCATGCAAGAAAAAAATAATCGGCAGATTATGGAACTTACGCTTAAATGGTTGCATGAAAAAGGGCTTGATAAATAATGATGGTATTTCAGCAGATGTGCATTTTCTTTTGCCTTATGTTGCTTGGAATTTATGCACGACGTAAGGAAATTTTGAACGACAGCAATCAAAAACAAATTTCTTCACTGGTGATAAATATCGCTTACCCAGCCATTATTCTTTCTGGCGTTTCAGGTGAGGGCGCACGCATAGAAGGACGGGAACTTATATTTGCATTCAGTGTGGCGATTGCGATTTTATTTATTGCGGTATTTTTGGGGCAGATTATTCCTCGCATTTTAGGCTATGAGAAAAAATATTACGGCATTATCAATGTTATGACAGTTTTTACAAATATCGGCTTTATGGGAATTCCGATGATTTATGGAATTTACGGAGCGGATGCGTTGATTTACATGACAATTTTTTTGATTCCCTTTAATGTATTATTTTATTCTTATGCGATACAGACAATTCAGCCGGAAGGCGAAGAAAAGAAAAAATTTCATCTGCGCGAACTTATGAATGTCGGAATGGGAGCTTGTGTAATTTCCGTTGTAATTTATTTTTCTGAAATTCGTTTGCCTTATGTGCTGAACACTACTATACAAATGGTTGGCGGACTGACTGCACCTTTGGCAATGATGCTTATCGGTGCGTCGTTGCCGGATATAGCTTGGAAGTCTTTGTTTAAAAATGGACGACTTATCGCCTTTGTTCTTTTGAAAATGCTGATATTGCCGACGTTGGTTTTACTTGCCTTAGGACAATTCGTAGATAATAAAATATTGTTGGCGGTGGCTTTATGTGCTTTAGCTACTCCGTCGGGAAATATGTTAGCAATGCTTGCCGCAATTTACAACAAGGATTCTTTCTTGACGGCGACAGAGGGAATTTCAATGACTACGGCAGTTTCTGTTATTACAATGCCGCTGGTGGCAATTTTGGCGGGAATAGGATAAAAATTCTAGGAGGCGGGCAATATGATAAAACGGCTAGTGACTTTCTTGCTGATCGTTTTAATGTTTTCTGCAGTTGAGGCAAATGATAAAAATTTGCCATTCCCTTTGGGAGCAAATATTTCAGATCGTTTTGTTGGGACGGTTCATAGAAATGATTTGATTAACGCAGAGGATATTCATAAACTTCCGCAAAGCAATGTCATTACTTTTGAACCTGGAAGTTACAGCGGTTGGCATGTACATGGGGCAATGACTGTTATCGGCGTGGCAGGTACGGGAATTTATCAAGAATGGGGCAAACCGGCAGTTTTGATAAATCCCGGCGACGTGGTAAATATTCCTGCAGGAGTAAGTCACTTTCACGGAGCGACAAAAAATTCTCGGTTTCAACAAATTGTTATTTACGATAAAAATTGGAAAGCTCCCGAAGGATTAGCGCCGCATGTTGGCTCTGTGACTGATGAAGAATATGACGGCATAAAATTTACGGACGCAGAAAAAAATTCTCGGACAGACACAGAATTTATTTTCAGTTATTCTTCCACGCCGTTTGATTCGCCAAACTTTAATAAACCTGTATATTTGAGTAAAATATTGGGCAAGGAAAATGCGGCAAATTCTCCTGAATGGATATACGTAGTTTTTCCGCAGGGAACGTATAACCGTTGGCATAGTCACAAAACCGGGCAATTACTGATTGCGACTGACGGAATTGGTTATCATCAAGTCAAAGGCGGAAAGTTGGAAATTTTATATCCTGGCGATGTTGTATTCTGTCAGCCCGGCGTTGTTCATTGGCACGGCTCAACGGCTGACAGCAAATTTGCTCACATTGCCATAAGTCCGCAAGATAATCACGATGTGACTTGGTACGATTTTCCAAATTATCCGAATGAGTGAAAGGAAGTTACAGCTAATGAAAAAAATAATTTTAATGACCGTTTTAGCGACAACTTTTTTTGCAGGAAATGTTTTTGCAATGAAACCTGTCACGATTGAAGATCAAGGCAGTTTTATGGCGGGTGGAAAAATTATCACTTCGGCAGGAAATTTAAATACTGCAAAAAATCCTAAAGATTTGTCGGGAAATACTTTGCACGGCGATCACGCATATGTTTTTTATCAAATTCCTGCGAAGGCAAAAAAATTTTCGCTTGTATTTCTTCACGGCTACGGACAGAGCGGAAAAAGTTGGGAAACTACTCCTGACGGACGCGACGGCTTTCAAAATATTTTTCTTCAAAAAGGTTACAAAACTTTTATAGTTGACCAGCCGCGCAGAGGTCGTGCAGGACGTTCGACAGTTGCGGGAAATATTTCAGCTACTCCAGATGACCAACTTTGGTATTACAATTTCAGAATCGGCGAATATCCTAATTTTTATGATAATGTGAAAGTTCCGCGCGACACTGAATCAGTTCGACAATTTTTTATGCAAATGACACCCGATACAGGCGCTTATCCTTCCGACGAAATTATTTCAGACGCTATGGTTGAAGTTTTTGAAAAAGCTGGCGAAGGAATTTTAATAACACATTCTGCAGGTGGCGGACCGGGTTGGACGACTGCAATAAAATCTGACAAAGTTAAAGCCGTTATCGCGCTTGAGCCGGGAACTTTTCCATTTCCTGAAAATGAACTTCCTGAAGTTGAAGAAACGACAAGTCCATTTCCTGCAGTTGGTCAAAAAGTTTCAATGGAAAACTTTTTAAAGTTGACAAAAATCCCTGTTGTAGTCTATTTCGGTGACAATATTTCAACAGGCGATAAACCGCTTGAAAATTGGGGACTTGATAATTGGCGGACGCGTTTAAATCTTGCGTTGAAATGGCAAGCCGTTATTAAAAAATATGGCGGCGATTGTGAAATAATTTATTTGCCGGACATTGGCATTAATGGCAACACGCATTTTTTAATGGCAGATTTAAATAACAAAGAAGTTGCCGACGCTATGGAAAATTGGTTGAAGTCGAAAAATTTAACAAAATGAAGTCGGGAGGAAGTTTCCATGAAAAAAATCCGACAAAAATTTTTCTGTCGAAGTTTTTTTTACAAAAATTTCAGCCGTTATAACCAAGTTCTGTGGCCTTTGCAAAATCTTTTTCTGCCTCTGAATTTCTGCCAATTGCTTTATAACAAAGTCCACGACCTTGATAAGCACTTGCAAAGTTTGGATTTAAATTTATTGCTTGTGTATAATCTGCTATGGCTTGCGAATAATTTTTTGATTCAGAATAAGCAAGTCCAATATTGAAGTAGAGAATAGCGTTATTTTTATCTAACTCAATAGCTTTTTCAAAATAAAATACAGCCATTTCATAATTTTTTAATTTTGCACAATCGATACCACTTTTATTGTATTCTATTACACTATATTCCATAATGGCACATCCCAAATTTTTTTTATTTTACCACAGAAAATTTTTCCTGCAAAGTTAGAAAAATTTTCTTGACAGGCAGTAACTGCCGCAATTTATAATTAAAAAAAATTTTTTTAGTTTAGGAGGAAGTTTTTTTATGGAAGCGTGGGGAATTTCTGAAGCTAATGAAGAATATTTACGTCGTGCAAATAAAATTTGTCCCGTAACTGCAATTCAAAATCGTTATTCAATGGCGGCACGTTGGCATGAAAATATTTTTCCTGTCTGCGAAGAATTGAAAATTTCATTTATTGTATTTTCTCCATTGGCAAATGGACTTTTTGCCGGAACTTACAAAAATGAAAAAATTGAAGACAACGATTACAGAAAAAGATGCCGCAATTTACTGAAAGAGGACTTGCCAAAGCTCAAGATGCAATAGATTTTTTGAAAAACATTGCCAACGAAAAAAATTGTACTCCGGCGCAAATTTCTTTGTCTTGGATGCTTTGCGAAAAAAATTTTATAATCCCGATTCCCTGCAGTCGCAAACTTGAACGCTTGAAAGAAAATTTTGAGTCGGGAGAAATAAAAGAAGAAATTTCAAAAATAAATGCAAAACTTTCCACGACTAATTTTGAAGTTTTTGGCGGCTCAAAGATTGTTACAAAATAAGTTCAAAAACTTCACGAAGAATCTACGACTTTGTCCATCGCCGTCTATTGAACCAATTCTGCAGACCGTACACAAATACAAGTCTCCTTCTAAGAACCGGTCTAAAAAGTAAAACAATGAGTAAAATAGGTCAGAGCAGGCTATTCTCGAGAACAAATTGAAATTATCCGTCCAGATTTATTTGTACGGTATTTTTTGTGCAGTTCTGTAAATTCTTCGTGGTAGGTTTCCGAAAGATTTTCAAAGTTGGAAATTGGTAAAAAAACCACAGACTTTGGAAGAACTGAGAAAGTAACCTTTCAACATCAAAACTATTTTTAAAAGATTTTAGATAGGTTCTTAAAATTTTTAAATGTATCATCTAATTGTTAATAGGGGAAAAAACTTTTTTAATATTCACTTGCCCCCTTTGCGTTATCATAACATATAGGTATAGTTGCTTTGAAAATTAAGCAAGTTCAACCGACACAAATCTCAAATTTGAAGGACATAAATTCATTTAAATGAAAAAAATTATTTTATTCTTTCTCTGATAATAGTGCTTATAATGTCCGATTTAATTATAGCTTACGGAACTTGGCTCAACTATCAAGGTGAATTTCAGATAGCCAAACGTATGGAAGAACGCACGGTACAGCTTAAGGGTGCAAAAGCTGAACTTCGCACTCTGCATCCGCAGATTGTTTTAGATACCATAAATTTAACCTCTGATGAAATGGCTGACGCTGTTGCGTTGATTGACGGAAGAATTGAGGCAGTTTATACGTAGAAAAAAATTCTTACGTCAATCGCGGCGATGTTATTTTTTCAGTCGTCAATGAAAATATTCCGTTGCAAATAAAAGAATCGGAAAGCGGAATAGCTAAGGCACAAGCGGCACTTTTACAGGCAGAAAACGATTGCACAAGATATAAACGCTTGATAGAAAAATACGCGGCGGTTGCTCAATACGAAGCGGCTAAAAGTTTGGAAGAAATGGAAACGCGCAAGGAACAGTTGCTGATTCAATCTGCGCGACAAAATGTAATTGCGTCCGTTGACGGAAAAATTTTGGTTTTGTATCGCCAACAAGGCGCATATGTTTCTGCCGGAACTTCGTTGGCACTTGTAAGCTGTGTTGACTTTTGCCGACAGTGACTTTCAAAAAATTTTCAACACCAATTACGAAGCGGGAAATTTAGGTTCGGCTCAAACTTTTACGGCGCAAATTATGGAAATTACGCCGTCTTTGTCGAAACCTGCCGTAATACGAAGTGTACGCTGGCAAATTGATAACAGTTCAGGATTACTTGAACCACAAAACTACGGAGGAGTTACCTTCAGACTTTCTGAAGGTCATCATTGTTTGACAATATCGTTGTCGGCGATTATTGACAGAAACGACAGTGAAGTTTTTGTAGTGAAGGAAGACGGTACTCTGGAAAGGCGAAAAGTTAAAACTGGTATTGAAGACGACAAATTTATAGAAATTCTTAGCGGATTAAGTGCAAATGAAATAGTCGTGACTTCCGAAATGAAAGGCTTGAAAGATGACGCCAAAGTCAGCATCACATTGGAGGAAGTCTCATGAAAAATGAAAGTTTCTTTAGTCGTGAAGCACTTGATAAGTTACGATCGCCCGAAAAATTAGACACGCTCATCCCAGTTACAAATCCTATAGCGTGGATGGGCTTGGCGGCAGTTGCGGTAATGATTTTTGCCGTTGTCTTATGGTCAATCTTCGGATCCTTCACTGAAAAAGCTGACGGTCTTGGTATGATAATGGATTCGGTGGGCATTGTAAATATTTCGCATGCGGCATCAGGAAAAATTACGCGGATTTATGTTCAGCACGGCAGTTATATTCACAGCGGAGATTTAATCGCGTATATGGAACGGATCTTGCTGCCAATGACAGAGACGTTTTGAGCCGAGTTTATCAGTATGACTCGAAAAAACATCAGCAGGACGCCCGCGAAAATATTTACAGCGCTGATGACGGAATTGTTGATACTGTCTTTGTCGAAAAGGGCAGTATCGTTTCAGCGGGAAATCCTATTTGTTCAGTCCGACTTACTCAAAATCGCGATGAGTTGACGGGCGTTTTTTATGTTCCCGTCGATAAAGGAAAAAGAGTTGAACTCGGTATGTTGATTCAACTTGCTCCTAACGGCGTTGATGTGGCACTTTCCGGCAGTCTTATTGGGATTGTCGATAATGTTTCGCAATATCCCGTTTCATCGGAAGCAGTTCAAAAAAGTTTGGGAAATGATACTCTTGCTCAATGGATTATGCGTAACGGTTCTGTCGTTGAGGTAAAATTTGAACTCGTCAAGGATGAAGATTCGGAGTCAGGTTATTTATGGACTTCGGTCGTAGGTGAACATAAAGAAATTATCGCGGGAAGTTTTGGTACGGGTTCAATCATCATTGAGCGGCAACCGCCTATTGAAAAAGTTTTTTACAAGTTCAGTCAATTTTTACGTAGTCGATAAAGGTTCGCTTAATGGCATTAAAAGACAGATTAAAAAAATATTTTCATGGTGACGACTTACGAATAAAAGTTCCGACAATCTTGCAAATGGCAGCAACCGAGTGCGGCGCGGCATCTCTTGCTATGATTCTGGCACATTATAAATTGTGGATACCACTTGAAAAATTGCGTCAAGAATGCGGCGTCAATCGTGACGGCTCTAACGCAAAAAATATTCTTCGTGCGGCTCGTGCATTGGGTTGCGAAGCAAAAGCCTTTGCGCGCAATACCGACAAATTGCGTGAAAAAAGAATTCCCTCTGATAATTCACTGGGAATTTAATCACTTCGTCGTACTTGAAAGGTATCCAAAAAATACAGTGTATCTGAATGATCCTGCAATGGGCAGGCGCGCGGTTGAATGGAACGACTTCAAAACTTCGTACACCGGCGTTTATCTCCGCATAATTCCAAAAGAAAAATTTCAACCTGCGGGAAGACGTTACAACGTTTTCAAAGCAATAGCCGAAAAACTTTTGCAAGACAAATGGGCTACATTGTTTGTAATGATTCTCGGCTTGTGTATGGTAGTGACGGGACTTGCTAACCCAGTTTTCAGTCAAATTTTCTTGGACGAAATTTTAACGAACAAGCATCCCGAATAGCTATTTAATTTGTGCGCGGCAATGGTTGAAGCTTTAATATTGTCGTGTGTAATGACATTTATGCGTTCTGTAATTTTGACGATATGGCAAAAAATTAACGCTTGCCGATTCGTCGAAATTTTTTTTTGCATTTAATACGATTACCTATACAATTTTTTCAACAGCGTAACGCAGGGGAAATTGCTTCGCGAATAAGTTTCAATGAAGCAGTAGCCAGCGTATTATCGGGTTCAGCGGCAACGGCGGTATTGGATTTCTTCGTTGCGATTTTTTATTTGCTCTTGTTGTTGCAGTACAGCGTACCGCTTACGTTAATCGGTTTGGCTTTCAGTTTGGTAAATTTATTTTTGCTTTTTTATATGCGCCGCAAGATGACAGATTTAACTATGGGAATTCAGCAAGACAAAGGTAAAGAATACGGAACGCTTATGAACGGGTTGATGATGATTGAATCGATAAAAGCCAACGGCGGCGAATCAGATTTTTTTACAAAATGGTCGGACTATCGCGCAAAAGTTTTGACGGCGACTCAGGAAACTCAACTTTGGCGGTTATCGTTTACACTTTTGCCGACGTTGTTGGCGGGTGTCAATGGCGCGTTATTTATGGCTTTTCAATCGTTAATGGGAAGTTTTCAAGGTCCGGTAAACAGTTTACTCGGCTTGATTCAAGCTTTGCAGACTACCAAAATGCAAATGCATCGCCTTGACGACGTGTGCAGGTACGACGCCGATAAACTGAATTATCCCGAAGATACAAAACTTTCTTTTCCGAAAAAAAGATTGTCAGGCGAATTGGATTTAGTCGACATAACTTTTGGCTATAGCCCTCTAGATAAACCGTTGCTGGAACATTTCAATTTGCATTTAGCGCCAGGACGTTGGGTAGCTATTGTAGGTTCATCTGGTAGCGGTAAATCTACGTTGGCAAAAATTGTTACTGGTCTTTATAAGGAATGATCCGGCAAGTACTTTTTGACGGCGTCGACAGACAACAAATTCCTCGCGCTGTCGTCGTAAATTCGTTGTCTTCCGTTGACCAAGATATTTTTCAAATTACTGGCACTGTTAGACAAAATATCACCTTATTTGATGATTCTGTAAAGCAAAGTGACGTAGTACAAGCGGCGTAGGATGCTTGCATTCACGAAGATATTTTGAAGTTAGACGGCGGCTATTCAGCGGAAGTTAAAGAAGGTGGATTAAATTTCAGTGGTGGACAGCGTCAACGCTTAGAAATTGCCCGTGCACTTTCAATTAACCCGCCCATTTTAGTTCGGGAAAAAGATAGCAATTACTACAGTGACTTGGCGGAGCGTGCTGTTTACGATGAAGCTTCTTTTACCGAGCTTTACGAAAAATATTTTCGTGTCGTTTACAATTTGGTTTATGTTCGCGTAAAAAATCCTACGACTACCGACGATCTCACGAGCGAAATTTTTTTGAAGGTGACACAAAATTTTTCAAAGTTTGATAAAACTCGCGCCTCATTTGCAACTTGGATTAGCAGAATTACTTAAAGGACTTGCATTGATTTTTTTCGCAGTCAAGGCAAACGCCAAGAAGTTGAATGGGATGATACATTTTCGTCGCCTATAGCTGAACACGAACAGCCGGAACAAAAATTTATTTTGAGCGAGAATAAAAAAATTTTGATGAAAGCGGTATCCAAACTTTCAGAGCGTGAACAGCGCATTATTGAGTTGAAGTTTTGGGAACTCTGCGCTGTAAACTTCAAAACAAAATTTAGTCGCTGAAAATTTTTGGTAACAGCTTTCAAAGTTTCGCGTAAGTTAAGACAAGAAAAAATTTGGACGGCGTAGCAGGCGGTTTGGGTGTCAATACTACAGTTAAACCTGGTGTCGAAACAAAATCCGAGAAAAATACCGACAGCACCCAGACGACCAAAAACGTCAACAGCACGACGAATACCGAAAGTAACAATGTCAGCCATACCGTTGACGGCGTAAACAACAGCACAAAAAAAGTAAATATCGGAAAAACTGTTGTAATAAAGTGTGAGTGACATCATGAAAAAATATATGCAGTAAAAAATTTTCAAGCCGTAAACTTCCTACGGCTTTTTTATTAGCCTGTAGCAGATTCGCCATGACAGTTCATTCGGTTTTTGCAGAAGCTGAAGTTTCTGTCACCAATGCCGAATCTTTTGAAGATGATGCGGTGGAGGAAATTTCGGATCAAATGCTGGTTATCAGTAAAGAAAGTTGGAACAATCGCGAAATAAATTTACTCGGTAGAGGTTCACGAAATCTTTTGCTTTACGGCAATACTCGCGCAGGAGCATTGAATAATGTCACGTTAAGCGGTTCAAAAACGCCGATATATATTTTTGGAGGCTATTACGACGGTTCGTTGGAACAAGGTGAAATTGTAGACGTGACGAGCAATGTTGTCAACGTAAATGACTGCAACGACGATTGGATTTTTTTGAGCAGGGGCATTTTGATGACGCTTACAACCGACTGCATATTTATGACGTGTCGGACAGCAATTTAAAAATTCACGTTATCGGCGCACGTAACGGTTACGGAAAGGCAAGCGGCAACGTGATAAATATTTACGGCGGCAAGTTGAACGGTTATGTTATCGCGGCTGTTTTTAACGACTATACGCGGGAACATACGCCTATTTTCGGTACGAATAACACGCTGAATTTTTACACGAAAAATATTGATGTTACCGAGCTTAACGGCTTTAACAACTATAATTTTTATCTGCCGGACTCCATAACGCACCGCGATATTGTTTTAAACGTTATAGGCGATAAAGTTACAGACATCAGCGGCTCAACGCAATATGACGGTGTAAACGGCTCCGACGTACGACGCAATGGCAAGCCAATCCCACGTCAATTTACGACATAAACGTTAATAAATTTGATGAACATAATGTTGTAGTGGAATTTATCGGACGTGAAACTACTCCTCCTGCAAATCTTATTCCTCGTACGCGCATACCGACAATTCAGATGGCGACGGAACTTTCAACACTAACGGCGGAAATATCCGTAGAGTAAATGACAGTGACTCTGGCTCACGGTTCAATGCGTCATAAAATTGCTGGTCATATTGACACGTGCAGTACCTATATCGTAGCGGGTTTTTCGCGTAAATTTGAAGATGAAAAACACCGTACACTTAGCACCTATGGTTGAATACGGTCGCGGCATTGTTTTTCGTTCACAACTTAGCAACGGCGTATTTTATGACGGCAGTATTCGCGTAGGCAGGTTAAAAATGGATTTTGAGTCGGTTGACTTCAGCTGGAATGGATACAACGTTTATGAAAAATTTGAAAGCAATTCTCCTTACATTTCGGCATTGGTCGTGAAGTTAAAACAAATAAAAAACTAGCCTTGACGTACTAAGGAAAATTTTTATTTTCGCGTACCTTTTCGGATAACATTTACTTGACGAGTGGCGAAGATTATTATTTAAGCAGTGTGAACAGTTCGCGCATTAAATTAGGTGTTCGTGCAGGTTGGGAAATCCATCCGAAAAATAAATTTTATACAGGGCTTGCCTATCAGTACGAATTTGACAGTAAGTCTTACGCAGTACATGACGGAATCAGGACAGATACTGCAAGTATTCGCGGCAGTAGCGGCATTTTGGAATTAGGCTGGATTGTAAAACCATACGGCAACGACACTCTAAGCGTAGATTTCGGTGCTATATGCTGTGTCGGAAAAAGTTGCGGCGTGAATTGGAATTTTTAAGTATCTTCAAAGCAACGACAGATATTCATTTTGCTAGTCGGCAGGAACTTTCAGCACGTTCATAGCTTGCCTTGCTGTAAAGTTCAATGTCTCCATTAAAGTGCGTATATTTTCCTTTAACGTAGTTTTTTTTCCGCAAGGCTTCTTCTGCCGCCTTTCGCATATCTTGCGTCATTTCTATTTCATATTCTTCACGCAAGATTTTTTCTCCAGTTCTCTTAAGCAATTTATGAGACGTCGATTTCTTCCCTAAATTTAAAACGATGATTTTTATTTGTTCGCTATTTTGTGGAGCTATCGCCTCAAAAATGATGTCGAAAGTTACAAGCCTTTCTGTTGGACTTTTGGCTTTTGTCGGCTTGTCTTTGATGTCCAACGCGGGAACTTTGGATAATTTGAGTCGTTGTGATGAGGCATTCAACTTTTAACAACAAGTTTTAGAACTTAGAAAAAACAGCTCGGCGAAAAGCAACTTAGCATTTACTTTGAAAAAACCACTGCCGTTGGGGGTTCTTTTTTTTTATTAATTAAGATTATCATTCTCAAAATCGGCGGGCCTTTTCCTTTTTTGCAATTTTTTAAAATTGGCGCGTAGTCGGTGCGGCGGGCTTGTAAAGC
>CALFJB010000107.1 GCA_937877565.1 uncultured Selenomonadales bacterium
TTTAACCTTTTACGGCGGGAATTTTCCTGCCGTTTTTTTTTTGTTGAAAAAAATTTTGCGTTTCAACTGATTCTAATTTATAATTTGGTAGAAATTTTTTTACTGGAGGTTTTAAAATGAAAAATGCAGTACACTTTGGCGCAGGAAATATCGGGCGCGGCTTTATAGGTTTACTTTTGAGCAAAGCGGGTTATCACGTAACTTTCATTGATGTTATTGATTCTCTGGTTGACGATATTAACAATCAAAAAAAATACAACGTGCAAATTGCGGGTAAATCTGAAAAAATTTTGGTTGAAAATATTTCGGCGATTGACAGCGACAGGGATGATGTTGCTGTTGATGCAGTTGTTGACGCGGTTGCCAACGCTGATATTATTACAACTGCCATTGGTCCCAACAATTTAAAATTTATCGCTGAAAACCTCGCGCAGGGCTTGAAACTTCGCCTTGAAAAAAATAAATCGCCGCTGAATATTATTGCCTGCGAAAATATGTTTGGCAGTTCAACCACGTTGAAAAATTTCATTTACGCTAAACTTTCCGACGAAATGAAAAATGAGCTTGACAGGCTTGTAGGTTTTCCAGATGCTGCGGTTGATAGAATTGTTCCGAATCAACCTTACGGCGAAAAACTTTTGGTAACGGTCGAAGAATACGCGGAATGGGATGTTGATTCAAAACAAGTTGTAGGAGATTTATCGCACATTCAAGGCTTGAATTTGGTTGACAATCTGAACGCTTACATTGACAGAAAAATTTTTACCGTCAACACCGGACACGCCGCAATAGCTTACCTTGCCTATCAGCGCGGTATTAACGATATTTCAAACGCTTTAAGAGTGCCGGAAATTTTGGAAACTGCCCGCGACGTTTGGGCTGAAACTTCAATACTTTTGACGACGAAATATAAATTTGCGCCCGCCGCTCATCGCCATTACGTTGAAGAAGTTGAAAAACGTTTTTCAAATCCCTATCTTTCAGATGAAGTTATAAGAGTCGGCAGAAATCCCAAACGCAAACTTTCGCCCAATGACAGAATTATTTATCCTGCGAATCAGCTTGCGTTGCACGACGTAAACCCTGAAGCATTGGGCAAAGTTGCCGCCGCCGCCTTTAAGTTTGATTTTGATGCAGATACAGAAGCAGTTGAAATTCAGAATTATATTTTGGCTAACGGTATTGACGCCGCAATTTCTCACTTTACCGGCGTAAATCCCGGCTCCAAACTTTTCTATATCATTAAAAAGAATTTCTAAAATAAAAATCCTTGCCGCTCTTAATGAGCGGTTTTTTTATTTCACAAACATTAAAATTTCATTAAATTTCTATAACCTACTTGACTTTCGGGGGGGGGTGTTATAATTATGCTGATATATTGCAGGTAGGATTTTTTTGAAAGGGTGACGGCTTATGGCAGATAAGAAAAGTGGTTACTTTTCCAATGTCGAAGGTACAACCGGCAACGATTCGTTTGATTACAGTGGGGAACATTCCTCCATTCAAACTTATCGTGGTGATGATTATGTTAGTGTAAAAGGAGATTTTAATACAATTTATGGCGGTGCGGGCAATGATTCTATTATTGCTACGGGAAGTTATTTTAATACTCTTTATGGTGACGCCGGAAATGATTATATTAAAATTTCCGCTTCAAAAGCGTATTCTGTACTAGCTGACGGCGGTACGGGAGATGATTATTTTGAAGTTGAAGGCGGGCTAAATAAACTCACTATAACCGGAGGTGCAGGCAGCGATTCAATTAAAGTAACTTCTTCCACTTCAAATAAAGTTAATTTCGTAGTTACAGATTTTTCAGCTGAAGATGTTTTTATTGTGGATAATGACGACACCGGCGGCGAGTATCTTACCTACTCTGAAACTTCAAATGGAATTGTCATTCAAGACACAGACCCAAATACTTTCAGTGTAACTTTGCAGGGCGTTTCAAATATTTCAGATATTGCCGATGCAAAATATTACTATAAAAACGGCAGTAAAACTTTGGGCGAAGTTTTCGGAATTTCTGTTTCAGGTAAAAGTATTTCAAATACAATTTCAAGTACTTTAATCACAACAGGTTCAGGCAATGATAATATCTCAAATGGCAGTTATCCTTCCGGTGGCAGATATGTAACAATTAACGCAGGCGCGGGCGACGATACGATTTATGATTTTGAAGGCGGCGACTACACTTCAATTAATGCAGGCGAAGGCAACGATTATATAACAAATCGCGCGTCTCAAATAACGATTGTTGGCGGCAAAGGTAACGATACTATTTTAAATTCAGAATGGAGCAGCGGCGTTTTAATCCAATACAACAACGGCGACGGCAACGATTATATTTCCGGCACTTTAGATTCAAATGATACAATTCAAATTACCGGCTCAACTTATACTACAACGACAAGCAGCAGTAATTTAATTATTGGCGTCGGCAGTGGTTCATTAACTGTTCAAGGCGGCGCAAATAGCGGCGTGAATATTGTTGGAACTCTAAGCGGCGGCAATTCCAATTCACTTTATATCAAAGGAACAAGCGGCGCAGATTCGATCAATAACACTTTAGACAATGCAACAATCGACGCGCTTGCAGGTAATGACTCAATCGATAATAGCGGTTCAAGTGTTAAAATTGACGCGGGCGCAGGTAGCGACTATATCATTTTTGGCGGCGAAAATGTAACAACTGACGGCGGCGACGATGATGATACCATTGACAATAGAGGCCTTCATAATTTAGTTTTGGGCGGCAAAGGCAATGACACTATCGATAATTACGGCAGTAACGTAACAATCGATGGCGGCGCAGGTAACGATTCTATTGGAAATATTACTTGGACTGGAAACGGCGAAAATGTTTCTATAAATGGCGGTGACGGAAATGACAGAATCAACACCGGCGACGGTCAAAATATAACGGTAGATGGCGGCGCAGGTGATGATTATATTGACAATGGCGGCGCAAATGATTTAATCAACGGCGGCGAAGGTAACGATACTATTTGGAATGGCAGTCAGTATGATTCAACACTCAATGGCGGTGTCGGTAATGATTTAATTTTCAATTACGGCGGTTCAAATGCTACAGTTGACGGCGGGGAAGGAAAAGATACTCTGCGAATTGACGGCGGCTATAATATTTCAATGAACGGCGGCGCGGGTGATGATACACTTGAAAACTGGGGAGATAATTCTGAACAAATAACGCTCAACGGCGGTGCAGGTAATGACTACTTCGATAACGACCATGATTTTGCAACGCTTATTGGCGGCGAAGGCAACGATACTTTTGACGTATGTGGTAATAATGTTTTGATTGATGGCGGCGTTGGTAAAGATTCTCTTAGAACAACCGGCAACCTTACTGAAAGTTCAATTAACACCGGCGCAGATGATGACGTTATTAAACTTGACGACGCGCAAAATAACACGATTAACGCGGGTACAGGCAATGACGTTGTTTCACTTTCAAGCAACGCTACAGGCAATTTGATTCAATACACCGCAGGCGAAGGTAACGATACTATTTACGGGCTTGACGAAAATAACACGTTGCAAATTATTGGCGGCGAAATTGGTAGCTATTCAATCAGCGGGCAAGATGTTTATTTGTCTGTAGGTACAAACAATATTTTACTGAAAAATGTTGCCAAGAAAAATCTCAACTTCATAGTTAATGGAAAAATTGCCAACAGAATTTTTGGCTCGGCTTACGCTGACAGTATCGAAAATTCTGTTTCCGATGCAATGATAGACGCGGGCGCAGGTAATGACTCAATTACAAATAACGGCGCAAATACTACGATAGACGCGGGCGCGGGCAATGATCTTATACATAACAATGAGCTTAATTCTAATGTTTCAATTAACGCAGGAGTCGGCAACGATACAATTTCTAATGGCAGCCTTTTCAATAGTTCTGCCGGTGCATATGCAACACTGATTGGCGGCGCAGGCAATGATTCAATTTATAACATAGGTGAATCTGCAACTATTAATGGCGGCGATGGTGCAGACACTATCATGAATAATGGCGGTCAATCTGATGGTCACCTCACTTCTATTGATGCAGGTAGTGGAAACGATGTTATTACAAATCGTGCGGACAAGGTTACAATTTCTGGCAGCGCAGGCAACGATTCTATTACAAATGGCGGAGATAGTGTAAAAGTTGATGGCGGCGAAGGTAATGATTATATTCATGTTCCGGCAACTCAAGGACCGTCAAAACTAAAAGATAATGGTCGTGTTAGTGGCAATGACATTACAATCAATGGCGGTTCTGGCAAAGACACAATTTATACTTCATATTTTGAAAGAAATTCTGTTGATGGCGGAGACGATGATGATTTTATTAGTAACAAAGCTAATAATTCAACAATAAATGGAGGTGCTGGCAATGACACAATAGACAACACGGGTAAAAATGTTTCAATTTCCGGCGGTGCCGGTAATGATAAAATTACAAACAGAGGAAGTAAAACAACTATTGAAAGTGGCATGGGGGCTGATACTATGGATAATTATGAAAACGACGTTGAACTTAATGGCGGCAGCGGTGATGATGAAATTACCAACAGCGGCGATTACGTCACAATTAGAGCCGAAGACGGCAACGACCATATTTATAACACCGGTGCTGAAGTAGTAATCGACGCAGGCGACGGCGACGATACTATTGAAAATGACAGCTCTTGGAGCGAAGCAACTGTATCAGGCGGCGAAGGCTATGATTTGTTTATTTTCAGCGGCGGAACTCTCAAAATTGAAGATTATGAATATGGCGACACAATCCAAATTAATGTAGATTATACTAATATTCGTTGGGAATATGACGAAGGAATAACCATTTTACTTGACGACGGCGACAGCGGCAGAATCGTTATTCTTAATGGCGAAGAGTTTGCGTCAGATTCAGGAAACCTTGATATTGATTTGGTAGATTCTGAAGGCGAAAGAATTATAATTTTGCCTAATGGGTTGGAATGGGACGGCGAAGTTCTTCACATATATGAAAACTACGAAGCCGGCGAAGAAGAACTTAGCTTTACTTATTTAAGCGGACTTTTGGGCGAAACTGATGGACCAATTACCAATATTGACGCGTCAGAGTACGACGGCTATTTAAATGTTGCATTTGATGATTGGTACAATGACTACAACATAACTCTTGGCGGCGGCGAATCTAATTTTCACGGTACATACTATTCTGAAGTTAATGTAGCTTATGGCGGCGGCTATTTTTACATTGACGAAATTAACGAAGGTTTCAATATTCATCTTACATTTGAACCTGAAGAAAAACGCTACGAATTTGACGGCGATACACTTTACTTAAATTTGGGCGAAGGAACTATTGCAATTGGCAACGGCAAAGATTGGGTTTCAGATAACGGACAACTCAATATTAATGTATATAATGAATACGGCGATAGAGTTGAATTTAACAATTTGCCTGACGGTTTGGAATGGGACGGCGAAACTCTTTATGTATATCCTTGGTATGAAAATGATTATCTTAGCATTGGTGAAGTAAATGAAAGCTTGTCCGGCGGTACAGAAATTACCAATATTGATGCTTCAGGAGCTTCATATTTAAACATTGATTTGGATAATGACGCCAATGAATATAATGTAACTGTTGGCGGCGGAAGTGACGGCGGCGGCGGAGAATTTTCAATTTACGGTACTGATTTTGACAGACTTAATTTGTACTACGGCGGCGGCTCCCTTTACATTGATGAATTAACTGACGCCTATAACATTCACCTTACATTTAGTCTTGATGAAGAACCAAGTTACGTGCTTGGCGATGATATGCTTGAATTAAATTTCGGCGATGACAGAACTATTCAAATTGCTAACGGTTTTGAATGGTTGTCTGAAGATGGCGGACTTGCCTTTAATGTATATGATGAATACGGCAACATAATTGAATTTGGCGGCGGCGGCGAAGACCTCTATAAAGAAGGAACTCCCGGCGCAGATACAATTTATAATGAAAAATCCAACGCCACAATTAACGCGCTTGCCGGTGACGATACTATTTCTAATTATGGCGACAATGTTTCAATCAATGCAGGCGCAGGCAAGGATAATATTTACAATGATGCCGAATATGTAACAATCGAAGGCGGCGCAGGCGACGACTACATTAAAAACGACACGATGGATATAGATTATGATGAAGATTTTGAAGGTAATGTAAATCAAAATCGCGGTCATAATGTTGTTATTGACGCCGGCGATGGCAAAGATACAATTATTAGTTGCGGTGCTACAAACGTTTCAATTAACGGCGGCGCGGGCGATGATTCTATTACCGGCGATTTACGCGCTCAAACTACAGTTATTGGCGGCAAAGGTAATGATACAATCGATTTAAATTCAAGTTCCGGCGAAAGATTAATTAAATACGAAACTGGCGACGGCAACGACGTTATTACAGGTTTTACTGAATCAGACCTTTTACAAATTACAAGCGGAAGTATTTCAGCGTCCGTTGTAAGTAATGGCGATTTAAAATTGACAATCGGTAGCGGTACTGTAACTTTTAAAGATATGGCCGGTAAAACTTTCAGGTATCAGATTGGAGAAAATGGAAATATTCAAGAAGTTGAAATAAATGATCTGTACAAAGAAGGAACTTCCGGCGCAGATAAAATTTCCAATGAAAAAGACAACGCCACAATTAACGCGCTTGCCGGTAACGATACTATTTCAAATACCGGCTCAAGTGTTTCAATAAACGCGGGCGCAGGCAACGATTCAATTTACAATGATTTCACTGATACTGATACTTCATCCGGCTATAACGTAACGATTAACGCGGGCGACGGCGCAGATACAATCTTTAATAACTATGGCAATGCTGCTGTTATAAATGGCGGCGCAGGCAAAGATGTTATCACTGACTATAGTGCAGATTCAACTATTGACGGCGGCGCAGATAACGACACAATCAAAGGTGCTTTTGTTAATAGTTCAGTAAACGGCGGCGCGGGTAACGACCTTATCAGCGTAGAAAGTAACAGTGCTTGGGAAGGCTTTGAAAGTACAATCGAAGGCGGCGCAGGTAACGATTCAATTTACTTAAACAATGGCAGTAATATTGTCAGATACGCGTCAGGCGACGGCAAAGATACTATCGTTGGTTTCAGTGAAAATGATTCTATCGAAGTTACAAGCGGCGTTATTGGTACTCCTCAACCAAGCGGAAACAATGTTTTAGTTACAATCGGTTCAGGAAGTACCAACGTTATCACTATCAAAGATATTAAAGTTTCTGAAATTTTAGTTGAAGGAAATACAATTATTTACAATCCGAATCCAAATCCATATCCCGCAACTTTGACAACAGGCGCAGATAATGAAACTTATACTGACGAAGGCGCAACTGTTGACGCGGCAAGCGGTAACGACACAATCATAAATGAAGGCGCAAACTCTTCAATTTATGGCAATGCTGGTAATGATTCATTGAAAAATACAGCTGACAATGTAACACTTGAAGGCGGCGCAGGCAACGATACTTTAATTTCTGAAGGCTCTGAAGGTATTCTTGACGGCGGCGCAGGCGTAGATAAAATTAGTCTCGGAAGTTCCGCAGTTGGTAATACAGTTATTGGCGGCGCGGGCAACGATTCAATTTATACCAACGGTCAAGGCAATTTGATTCAGTATGCAAGCGGCGACGGTAAAGATACTATCATCGGTTTCAGTGAAAATGATTCTATCGAAGTTACAAGCGGTGCTATTGGTACGCCGAAACAGAGTGGCAGTAATGTTTTAATTACAATCGGTTCTGGAACGTCGAATGTTATCACTATCAAAGACGTTACAACTTCTGATATTAAAGTTGAAGGCAATATCATTATTTACAGTCCGGCTGAATATCCTGTAACCTTGACAACTGGCGCAGATAAAGAAACTTATACCGACGAAGGCGCAACCGTTGACGCGGCAGGCGGTAACGATACAATTTCAAACGAAGGTGCAAACTCTTCAATTTATGGCAACGCAGGCAATGATTCATTGAAAAATACAGCTGATTTCGTAACACTTGAAGGCGGCGCAGGTAACGATACTTTAATTTCTGAAGGCTCTGAAGGTATCCTTGACGGCGGCGCAGGCGTAGATAAAATCAGTCTCGGAAGTTCAGCAGTTGGTAATACCGTTATTGGCGGCGCAGGCAACGATTCAATTTATACAAATGGTCAAGGCAATTTAATTCAGTTTGCAACCGGCGACGGCAAAGATACTGTCATTGGTTTCAGTGAAAATGATTCTATCGAAGTAACAAGCGGGGCTATTGGTACTCCTAAACAAAGCAGCAACAACGTTTTAGTTACAATCGGTTCTGGTACGTCGAATGTTATCACTATCAAAGATGTAAAAGTTTCTGATATTAAAGTTGAAGATAATTATATTATTTACGCGCCAAATCCATATCCAACAACTTTGACAACAGGCGCAGACAATGAAACTTTTGTTGACGAAGGCGCAACCGTTGATGCGGCAGGTGGCAACGACACAATCACAAATGAAGGCGCAAACTCTTCAATTTACGGCAATGCAGGTAATGACGTGCTTAGCAATACTGCCGACAATGTAACACTTGAAGGCGGCGCAGGTAACGACTCCTTAATAACTGAAGGCTCGAACGGTTTAATTGAAGGCGGCGCAGGTACAGATAAGATTTACATTGAAGGTTCTGCAACCGGCAATACAATCAAGGGTGGCGCAGGTAACGATACAATTTATACAAACGGTCAAGGCAACGTAATTCAGTTTGCAACAGGCGACGGCAAAGACACTATCGAAGGTTTTGGAGAGAATGATATAATCGAAGTTACAAGCGGGGCTATTGGTACTCCTAAACAAAGCGGCAACAACGTTTTAGTTACAATCGGTTCAGGTACAGCAAACGTTATCACTATCAAAGATATTACAACTTCTGAAATTTTAGTTGAAGGCAATACTATTATTTACCGTCCTCCTGTTGAATATCCAACAACTTTGACAACGGGCGCAGATAATGAAACTTACACTGACGAAGGCGCAACCGTAGACGCGGCAGGCGGTAACGATACAATTTCAAACGAAGGCGCAAACTCTTCAATTTATGGCAACGCAGGCAACGATTCATTGAAAAATACAGCTGATTTAGTAACGCTTGAAGGCGGCGCAGGTAACGACACTTTAATTTCTGAAGGCTCTGAAGGTGTACTTGACGGCGGCGCGGGCGTTGATAAAATTAGTCTCGGAAGTTCAGCAGTTGGTAATATAATTATTGGCGGCGCGGGCAACGATTCAATTTATACAAACGGTCAAGGCAATTTGATTGAATATGCAACCGGCGACGGTAAAGATACTATCATTGGTTTCAGTGAAAATGATTCTATCGAAGTTACAAGCGGCGTTATTGGTACTCCTAAACAGAGTGGAAACAACGTTTTAATTACAATCGGTTCAGGAACGGCGAATGTTATCACTATCAAAGACGTCAAGACTTCTGATATTAAAGTTGAAGGTAACTTCATTATTGCAACTCCGCCAAGTCCATATCCATTAACTTTGACAACGAGCGCAGATAATGAAACTTACACTGACGAAGGCGCAACCGTTGACGCGGCAGGCGGTAACGACACAATTTCAAATGAAGGCGCAAATTCTTCAATCTATGGTAACGCAGGTAATGACGTACTTAGCAATACTGCTGCCAATGTAACGCTTGATGGTGGCGCAGGTAACGACACTTTAATTTCTGAAGGCTCGAACGGTTTACTTATCGGCGGCGCAGGTACAGATAAAATTTACATTGAAGGCGACGCAGCCGGCAATACAATCAAGGGCGGCGCAGCTAACGATACAATTTATACAAACGGTCAAGGCAACGTGATTCAGTTTGCAACCGGCGACGGCAAAGATACTATCGAAGGTTTTGCTGAAGGCAATGACACAATCGAAGTTACAAGCGGTACTATTGGTACGCCGAAACAGAGCGGCAACAATGTTTTAATTACAATCGGTTCAGGAAGTACCAACGTTATCACTATTACAGATGTTAAGGCGTCTGATATTGTAGTTAATGGCAATATGATTACTTATGAAACTTTACCTTTCCCAGCAACTTTGACAACCTCCGCTGACAAAGAAACTTATACCGCTGAAGGCGCAACTGTTGACGCAGATAAAGGCAACGATTCTATCACAAGCGAAGGCGATAAATCTTCAATCTATGGCAACGCAGGCAATGACGTGCTGACAAACAGCGGCAGTAATTCCACGATTGACGG
Organism: uncultured Selenomonadales bacterium; assembly: GCA_937877565.1. Classification (GTDB taxonomy): domain Bacteria; phylum Bacillota; class Negativicutes; order Selenomonadales; family Selenomonadaceae; genus Quinella. Next base: position 10,305 of record CALFJB010000107.1, read on the forward strand.
CGGCGCAGGCGCAGATAAAATTTATATTACCGGCAATGCAACCAATGTAACTGTAATTGGCGGCAAAGACAACGATTTAATTTCTACAAACAACAATGGAAATGTTATTCAATATGCAAGCGGCGACGGCAAAGATACTGTTGAAGGTTTCGGCGAAAATGATTCTATCGAAGTTACAAGCGGAAGTATCAGATCGTCATCAGACGGAACGGACGGTAGCAGGACTTTCTATATTGGCAGCGGTACAACCAACGCCATAACTATAAAAGACGGCGCAAAATCTATTTCCAAAGACGGCAAGACGCTTTATTTGGTCGCTGAAGATAATTACATTGTTTACAAAGAAAATGGAAAACATTTCATTTACGACGCTAAGGACAACTTTATTCAACATGATGTAGACGAAGCAACTATTGAAGGATTAGCCGGAGCAGATACAATAGAAAGCTTTGGTAAAAGTTCTTCAGTTATGGCGGGCGCAGGCAATGATTCTGTTTACAACTACGGTCATTCTTCAACAATCAGCGGTGGCGACGGCGTAGATTATATTTACAATGAAGCTAACGGCGTATCGATTGACGGCGGCGCAGGTAATGACAGAATTTCGCTCAACGCCTCTGATGAATATTCAATGTCCACAATTTCCGGCGGCAAAGGCAACGATTTTATTTTCAGTGATGGAAATTCTAACCTCTTTGTATATGCAACCGGTGACGGCAGCGACACTATCGAAAACTTTGGCGAAAAAGATTCTATTCAAATTTCCGGAGTTATCACCAGTCAAGGTAAAGCCGGTGAAAATTATCAAATCAAAGTTGGTTCCGGCACTATCACAATCAAAGACGCAGCGGAGATGGAATTTGAAGTTGAAAAAGTTGAAAACAACAATGTAGTTCATATTGCAACAATACCTATAATAACTGGTTTATCTAAAGCAGATACTCTTGAAAACGATAAAGCGCGTGCAACTATTGACGCACTTGCAGGAAATGACACAATTACAAATACCGGTAATGAAGCTTCAATTAACGCCGGCGCAGGCAATGACGTTGTTAAAAATGAAGGCAACAGCGTAATTATCGAAGGCGAAGCAGGCAACGATTCAATCACTTCAAGCGGCAATGAAGTTACAATTAATGCGGGCGCGGGCGCAGATTCAATTAATCTTACCGGCGATTCTAAGAATGTTATCATTGAATACGCAAGCGGCGACGGTAAAGATACTATCGTTGGCTTTAATGCAACTGATTCAATTATGGTTGATGGCTCTGTTGTCAATTCAGTAACAGGCACGGATGGCAGTATAATTTTCCGCATTGACAAAGACAACAACACTAACTCCATAACAATTAAAGACGGCGCGAAGATGAATTGGAAAGTTGACCACGAAGAAAATGTTATCGCTGTAAAAGAACGTGAAACAATTCTTGGCGACGCCAAAGCTAATAACCTTTCAAACGAAGAAGACGAAGCATTTATTGACGCGCTTGCAGGTAATGATACTGTTGAAAATAGCGGCAACGATGTTACACTGACAGGCGGCGCAGGCAACGATAAAATTACAAATAGCGGCTCCAATTCCTCAATCGACGGCGGCGCAGGTACTGACACAATCACTTCAAGCGGCAATGAAGTTACAATTAAAGGCGGTGCAGGTAATGATAAAATTACTATCGAAGATGGCGCAGAAAATGTTGTAATTGAATACGCAAGCGGTGACGGCAAAGATACTGTTGAAGGTTTCAACGAGTCAACAGAAATTTTGATAACTTCAGGAAGTATTACAAACTCTGTAACAGCAAGCAATATGAAGGATCAAATTTTCTACATTGGCAGCGGTACAACCAACGCAATTACAATCGTTGACGGCGCAGATATGGAACTTGAAGTTGAAAATAATTCCATTCACATTGCCGAAAGACCGATAGTAATTGGTTCAGCGAAAGCAGATAGCCTTCCTAACGATAAAGACCGCGCACTTATTGACGCGCTTGCAGGTAATGACAAAGTTACAAATACCGGCAATGAAGTTTCAATTTCAGGAGACGCGGGCAACGATTCAATCACTTCAAGCGGTAATGAAGTTACAATTAACGCGGGCGCGGGCGCAGATTCAATCAATCTTACCGACGATTCTAAGAATGTTGTTATTGAGTACGCGTCAGGCGACGGCAAAGATACAATCGTTGGATTTAATGCAACTGATTCAATTATGGTAATCGGCAGCGTTATTGATTCGGCTATTGGAGCTAACAGCAGCAGAATTTTCTACATTGACGATAAAAACAATTACATTCAAATTGCAGACGGCGCGAACCTGAAATTTGCGATTGAAGATGATATTATTCACATTCAACCGCCTGAAACAATTTCCGGCACGGCGAAGGCTGAAACGCTTACCAACGATAAAGACGAGGCAGTTATTGACGCGCTTGCAGGTAATGACAAAGTTACAAATTCCGGCGATAATGTTTCAATTAACGGCGGCGCAGGTAACGACACAATCACTTCAAGCGGCAACGAAGTTACAATTAAAGGCGGCGCAGGCAACGATAAAATTATTCTTGAGGACGATTCAGAAAATGTTGTAATTGAGTACGCAACCGGCGAAGGTAAAGACACTATCGAAGGTTTCAACAATTCAACAGAAATTTTGGTAACTGCAGGAAATGTAACCTCTTCAATAGAAAATACTTCAGACGGTAGCAAGACTTTCTACATTGGCAGCGGTACATCCAACGCAATTACAATCGTTGACGGCGCAGATATGGAAATTGAAGTTGAAAATAATGTAATTCACATTGCACCTTTGCCAACTTTGACAGGTTCGGCAAAAGTAGATAATCTTGACAACGATAAAAACCGTGCAATTATTGACGCGCTTGCAGGTAATGACAAAGTTACAAATACCGGCAATGAAGTTTCAATTTCCGGCGGTGCAGGTAACGATTCAATCACAAGTAGCGGCGACGAAGTAACAATTAACGGCGGCGCGGGCGCAGATTCAATCAAACTTACCGACGATTCTAAGAATGTTATCATTGAATACGCTTCAGGCGACGGCAAAGATACAATCGTTGGATTTAATGCAACTGATTCAATTATGGTTGATGGCTCCGTTGTCAATTCTGTAACAAGCAATGACGGTAGTATAGTTTTCTACATTGACAAGAACAATAATACCAATTCAATAACAATTAAAGACGGCGCGAAGATGAATTGGAAAGTTGACACCGAAGAAAATGTTATCGCAGTGAAAGAACCTGCAACAATTCTTGGCGACGCCAAAGCTAATAACATTCCTAATGAAGAAGACGGCGCATTTATTGACGCACTTGCAGGCAATGACACTATCACAAACAACGGCAACGACGTTACACTGACGGGCGGCGCAGGCAACGATAAAATTACAAATGAAGGCTCCAATTCTTCAATCGACGGCGGCGCAGGTAACGACACTATCACAAGTTCCGGCAATGAAGTTACAATTAAAGGCGGCGCAGGTACAGATAAAATTATTCTTGAGGGCGATTCAGAAAATGTTGTAATTGAATACGCAACCGGCGACGGCAAAGATACTGTTGAAGGTTTCAACGATTCAACTGAAATTTTGGTAACTTCAGGAAGTATTACAAACTCCGTAACGGCAAGCAACAAGAAAGATCAGATTTTCTACATTGGCAGCGGTACAACCAACGCAATTACAATCGTTGACGGCGCGGATATGGAACTTGAAGTTGAAAATAATTCCATCCATATTGCAGAAAAACCAATAGTAAATGGTTCAGCCAGTGCAGATAACCTTCCAAACGATAAAAACCGTGCGTTTATTGACGCGCTTGCAGGCAATGACACTATCACAAACAGCGGAATTGAAGTTACAATCGACGCGGGCGCAGGTGCTGACAGAATCAGCCTTTCAAGTGACGCGGCTTATAACAGTATTCTCGGCGGCGCGGGCGCAGATTCAATTTACACCAACGGCAACAGCAACATTATTCACTACACGGCGGGCGACGGCAAAGACGTTATCTTTGGTTTTGGCGGCAGCGATATTGTAGAAGTTGACTGCAAGAATATTGCCTCTCCTAAACAAAGCGGCAATGACGTTGTTTTCAACATTAACAGTAGCACTGCAAATACTATAACTTTCAAGAATCACAACAAGGCAGATTTTGCTTACGAATACAACGAAGATAAAGACCTTTACGAAATTTTCATGGATTCAGAATTTGAAGACTCCAGCGCGAAAATTTCTGATATTATCGAAGTGGAAAATTACGAATTTGAAAACATTGAAACTCAAAACTTAGATAATTTGACACAATCAGATAATGTTAGCGCGGCTTATTCTTACGACGATGAAAAATAAATAAAACCTGCGCGAAGTCCGCGCAAATTAAATTAGTGTAAACTAAAGGAGCTAGCCCCTAGAGGTTAGCTCCTTTTTTGATTTATTCGGTGTCTCTTACAAAATGGGTACTCGTTACTTGACGCAGTTTAAAATTTTCGTAATTAATTTCAGCGGCGTTGTAATTTAAAAGCTGTCGATTTTTTTCAATAACAGGATTTGGCAACGGTACGGCAGACAGTAAACTTTTTGTATAAGGATGAATAGGATTATAAAAAATTTCCTGCGTCGTTCCTGTTTCAACCAAAAAACCTTTGTGCAAAACGCCGATTCTGTCAGAAATATATTTGACCATACTTAAATCGTGCGCAATGAAAAGGTACGCGCAATTTGTTTCGGCTTGAATATCTTTCATCAGATTAACAACCTGCGCTTGAATTGAAACATCCAGCGCGGAAATACATTCATCAGCGATAATCAATTTTGGATTCATAACGAGAGCGCGGGCAATTCCTACGCGCTGTCTTTGTCCGCCGGAAAATTGTTGAGGATAACGTTCAGCATGTGCGGGCGATAATCCAACTTTTTTTAGAATTTCTGAAATAATTTCCTTGCGTTCGTCCAAATTATTATAAAGCTTGTGAATGTCAAGCCCTTCAGCGATAATATCGCCAATTTTTTTACGCGGATTTAAACTGCTCATAGGGTCTTGAAAAATCATCTGCATATTTTTTCGCAACATTCTTTGAGCCCGATCTCCAAGCTTACCTGAAATTTTCATACCGTTAAAAATAATTTCGCCGCCGGTAGGATTGTAAAGCCGAATGATACTGCGCCCAATCGTAGTTTTGCCGCTGCCACTTTCGCCAACTAAGCCGTAAGTTTCGCCGGGAAAAATTTCAAATGAAACGCTATTGACGGCTTTAACCGTAAAACTGCGCGAAATTTTAAAATGCTGATTGAGATTTTTAACTTTCAGCAAAGGTTCAGGCATTTGAAAAATTGCCACCTTTCTATAAAAAACTATACCACTACACCGGCTGCCTTTCTGGAACGTTCAAGCCGCGCTTTTAATTCCGGCGGCAATTCAATTTTTGGCGCGTCGGGATGAAGTAGCCACGTTGCCGCGTAGTGCGTTTTTGAAATTTGGAACATTGGCGGCGCGGCTTTTTCGTCGATTTTCATTGCAAATTTATTTCTTGCAGAAAAAGCATCGCCTTTCGGCTCGTGTAACAAATTCGGCGGACTGCCGGGAATTGAATATAATCTATCGTCATCAGTTTCAAGGTCGGGCATTGCTGATAAAAGTCCCCACGTGTAAGGATGGCGCGGATCGTAGAAAATTTCATCAACCGTTCCAACTTCGATAATTTTTCCTGCGTACATAACATTTACAAAATCTGCAACCTTCGCCACAACGCCCAAATCGTGCGTTATGTAAATTACGGACAAATTCATTTGCGCTTGAATATCTTTTATCAGATTTAAAATTTTGGCTTGAATCGTAACATCAAGCGCAGTTGTCGGTTCATCGCAAATTAAAATTTTCGGCTCACATGATAACGCAATGGCAATTACAACACGTTGACGCATTCCGCCGCTAAGTTGGTGAGGATAATTTTTCATTCGCTTTTCGGCGTCGATAATTCCAACTAAATTTAAAAGCTCAACGGCTTTTTTTGCGGCGTCAGACTTTGAAATTTTTTTATGTAAAAACATTGCCTCCATAACCTGTTCACCAATTTGCATTGTTGGATCTAGACTTGTCATTGGGTCTTGAAAAACCATTGCAATTTGTTGCCCGTTAATATTTTGGCGCAAATCTTTTTTTGAAAGTGTCAGTAAATCCACGCCGTTATAAAAAATATTTCCGCCGTTGATAACGCTGTTTGAATCCAGTAAACCTGTAACCGCCTTCATTGTAACAGATTTACCGCTGCCACTTTCGCCAACAAGTGCAACTGTTTTACCGCGTGGCAAGTCAAAACTTACGCCGCGTATTGCGTGAATGTTTCCGGCGTTCGTGCGAAATGTTATATCCAGATTTTTTATCGACAAAATATTTTCCATATTATCGCCTTTTATTTAAATTTTTAAAGTTCCCAAATAAATGTTTATGTCAGCTGCCGCCAATTTTTAATTTTCAAACTTCAAATGGCGTTGCACTCATCAAAAGTTTTGGATTGTTTTCAGTTATCCAGCCCAATGCCCATTCATTTTCCACCAAAAGCACGGGATTTTCTATTCTGTCAGTAACGAACATTCCACGATTTGCGCCGCGCAATGTTGCAGGAGTAACTTTTTCGCCACTTTCAAATTTCAACCACCGCGCCACTTCAAACGGCAACATTGTAAGTAAAACGTCAACACCATATTCAGATTTTAAGCGATACTGTAAAACTTCAAATTGTAACGTTCCAACTGTGCCGACAATATAAGAATCGCTCCCCATTCCAACGGGATAAAAAAGTTGAATCGCTCCTTCCTGCGTCAACTGTTCAATTCCTTTGGCAAATTGTTTTCTTTTCATAGTGTCTTTAGCAGAAACGCGGGCGAATTTTTCCGGCGGGAATGTTGGGAACTCTTCAAATTTAAATTTGTGCGCGGCGTCAGTGATTGTGTCGCCAATTCCAAAAATTCCGGGATCAAATAATCCCACAATATCGCCGGGAAAAGCCTCTTCAATAATTTGCCGCTCCTGCGCGAGGAATTGTTGCGGCTGTGCAAGTTTTATCATTTTATTTGACGGCGCGTGCCAAACTTGCATATTTCTTTCAAATTTGCCTGAACAAATTCTGATAAAAGCCAATCTGTCACGGTGCGCGGGATTCATATTCGCTTGAATTTTGAACACGAACGCAGAAAATTTTTCGTCGTCAGGTTCTATAATTCCGTCGTCAGAAATTCTTGGAGCGGGCGGCGGCGCAAGTCTCAAATATTCTTCCAAAAAATTTTGTACGCCAAAATTTGTCATCGCACTGCCAAAAAATGTTGGTGTTAAATCGCCCGCGTCAATTTTGGCTTTGTCGAATTTTTCGCCTGCCTCGTCAAGTAACATTAAATCATCTTGCAAGGCGTCAAAATTTGCCTGTCCAATTCGTTCAATAAATTTTTTATCGTCTGGATCAAAAATTTCAGAAATTCTTTCACTTTGCCCGTGCGTCGTATCTTCAGCAAAAAGTTCGGCGCGGTTTTTCTGCCTGTCGTAAACGCCCAAATATTTGCCGTCAACGCCAATAGGAAAATTCATCGGGTATGCACGAATCCCCAAAACATTTTCCACTTCGTCCAGTAAATCCAGCGGAATTTTGCCGTATCTGTCCAATTTATTTATAAAAGTAAAAATTGGAATACGCCTTTCACGGCAAACTTTGAAAAGTTTTTTAGTTTGCGCCTCAACGCCTTTAGCCGCGTCAAGTACCATAACCGCGCTGTCAACCGCCATTAAAGTCCTGTACGTGTCTTCAGAAAAATCTTGGTGACCGGGCGTGTCCAAAATATTTATCCTGCAACCGCCGTAGTCAAATTGAAGTACCGAACTTGTAACGGAAATTCCACGCTGCTTTTCAATTTCCATCCAATCGCTAACTGCGTGGCGTTGAGTTTTTCTAGATTTAATTGAGCCCGCCAAATGAATTGCCCCGCCATACAGTAAAAGTTTTTCGGTTAATGTAGTTTTGCCGGCGTCAGGATGTGAAATTATTGCAAACGTCCGACGTTTTGATATTTCTTCGCTTAATGTCATATTTTTTATTACACCTCCCGCTAATGATAACAGCAAAAAAAATTTATGACAAGAAAATTTTATTGACGCGGTGTAGTTTACCGGTCTGCAGGAATTAATTTACAATTTGTCGAAAAAATTTTCAAATAAAAAATTGCGAGGCGGTTAATGTGAAGAGAATTTTTTTAGATCAACTTTCTGAAAATGTAGAAATAACCGGCAAGGACGCAAATCATCTGGCAAATTCCCTGCGTGCCAAAAAAGGCGATAAAATTATTGCGGTGGACAAATTCGGCAACACTGCAACTTTGGAGCTTACAAAATTTGATTCTGAAAAAATTTACGCAAAATGTATCAGCGAAATTACTAAGGCGGAAATTGGCGAAAAGAAAATAACTTTGGCTGATTGTCTGCCGAAACAAAATAAATTTGATGATATTGTTGAAAAGGCAACTGAATTGGGAATTAATAAATTGCAGCCGCTAATTTCAGATAGGACTATTGCGCGTCCCGGAAATTTCCGCGCAAAAACGAAATTGGAGCGTTGGAACAGAATTGCAAAAGAAGCCGCTGAACAGTGCGCCCGTGATACAATTCCAGAAATTGGCGAAATTACAGAAATTTTAAATTGGCTTGAAGAAATTGCGCCAAATATTGGCAGATTTAAAAATGGCAAATTCAACTGTCAAGGCGCGTTACTTTTATTTTGCAACGAAAGGGAAACTTCAGAAAATCTTTCTGAAATTCTCACTGAATACAAAAATTGCAACTGCGAAAAAAATATTATAATTCTGATTGGACCTGAAGGCGGCTTTTCTGATCGTGAAGTTAGAGAAATTAAAAATTTTGGCGGCGTAAGTGTTTCGCTCGGCAAAACTATTTTGAAAACTGATACGGCGGCAATTTCTGCGCTTGCCATTGTTCAATATGAATTAAGCTAGGAGGAATTTTTTTTGTTAAAGACTTGGGATATTTTCGATACGCTGATTGCGCGGCGTTGCATTGAGCCACGTTTAGTTTTTCATATAATGGAGCAGAGGTTGAAACTTAGCGGATTTACACAAGCAAGAATAGCGGCTAGCCAAAATATTGCCAAAACATTAAATAATTATTCGCTTGATGATATTTATTCAGAATTTGGCAGAATTACAAACCTTGACCAAAACACTTGCAATAATTTAAAAAATATCGAATATCAAACCGAAATTGAGCAGGCAATTCCTATCACTGAAAACATTTTGCAAGTTAAATCCGGCGATATTTTAATCACAGATATGTATTTGCCAGAATCAATTATCAGAAAAATGTTGCTGAAATGCGGCTTAACCGTACCTGTTGAAATTGTCATAACTTCCAACGGAAAATCTTCAGGGCGCGTTTGGAAACAAATTGCCGCGCAGAATCCATTTGTTTTTCACATTGGCGATAACGAAATTAGCGATATTAAAAATCCTCGTGACGTGGGATTTGATTCAGCTTTAACAATTTGGAGTCGTCCAAATTTTGTTGAGAATTATTTACTGCAAAAAGATTTTGAGTTTGGAGCTTACCTGCGCGAAATTCGTTTAAGAAATCCTTATCAAGACGAAATAAAGCGTAAATACTGGGAATTTTTTACTTTGAACATAGGAATTTTGATAATTTTGGTACAGCTGATTGACGAATTGCAAAAAAAGTGCGGCTTTGAATATTTGGGATTCTGCGGACGCGATGCCTATTACTTATGGTTGATTTACCAAAAATTTAAAGAAGACAAACACGAAATTTCTACGCCGAATGATTATTTATATTATTCACGAAAAATTATGCACACTTCAGAAAAAGAGATGGCTCAATATTTTTCGTCAAAGATCAACAATCGTAAAGCTTTGATGATAGATTTGGCAGGAACAGGAGTACATTTGTACAATCTAAAATTAAATTTTGGCTTAAAATATTCTATGTTGATGTGTAATTTCTTGCCACAAGGAAAAAAAGCTTATCCCGGTGCTGTTATCCCCGAAAATTGGATAAACTTTTTTCAAATTTCAAATGCAACTTTAAATGAAGACTCCAATTTTTATTTTTATATTGGACATACAATAGCCGTAGAACTTTTTAACCGTGCTACTCATAATTCACCTATAAAATTAAATTTGTTGGAAATTGAAAATAAAATTGTTCCCGATGTTATTTTCAATGAAACAAACGATACCGAAAATCTTGACGTTTTTTTAACTTGTGTTCAAGAAGTATTGAAGACTCCGATAAAACCCCTCATATATGGGGGGGGGGTAGAGGAAATTCTAAATCAGCTTGCTAAAATTTTTGCAAATTTAACCTATCCTTTAACCGGAATTTTCTATTCACGCCATGAAATTAATTCTAAGGTAGACGATTTAACAATTTTAAAAAATTATAGAAATGCTTAATTTAGGAGGCTGAAAATTTGAAAGTAGCCTTTTATAATTCGGGTTTTAAAATCAATCAATACAAAACTATTTTGAAAACTGATACGGCAGCAATTTCTGTGCTTGCCATTGTTCAATACGAATTAAGCTAGGAGGAATTTTTTTGTTAAAGACTTGGGATATTTTCGATACGCTGATTGCGCGGCGTTGCATTTTCCCTGTTAATGTTTTTAAAATAATACAGGACTCCAATAAAATGGAGGGTTTTGTTGAAGCGCGGCTTATAGCTGAACGCAATTTAGCATTACTCGGCAACAACTATAATCTTGACGATATTTACAATGAATTAAATAAAATTTCCGACCTCAGCGATGATAATTGCAACATTTTAAAAAATATTGAATGTCAAGTTGAAATTGAACAGGCGATCCCTATAACTGAAAATATTTTGCAGGTTAAAGCCGGCGATATTTTAATTTCTGATATGTACTTGCCTGAAGAAATTATCAGAAAAATGCTTGAAAAGTGCGGCTTAATTGTACCCGTTGAAATTGTCGTCACTTCCGGCGGAAAATCTTCAGGGCGTGTTTGGAAACAAATTGCGGATCAAAATGAATTTGTTTTTCATATTGGCGACAGTAAAAATAACGATATAAAAAATTCTCGTTTGGCAGGTTTTGATTCAGCTTTAACAATTTTAAATCTTCCAAATCAAGTAGAAAATTATTTCTTGAATCAAGATTTTAATTTTGCGGCTTACCTGCGCGAAATTCGTTTAAGAAATCCTTATCAAGAAGGAATTAAAAAATTGTATTGGGAATTTTTTACATTTAACATTGCAATTTTAATTATTTTTGTACAGTTGATTGACGACTTACAGAAAAAAGGAAACTTTGAATATTTGGGATTCTGCGGGCGTGATACTTACTATCTTTGGTTGCTGTACAAAAAATTTAAAGAAGATAAAAATGAAATTCCAACGCCCAGCGATTATTTGCAGTACTCAAGAAAAATTCTCTTTAATTCAGAAATGGAAGTAGCTGAATATTTTTCTGACAGAATTGGAGGCAGAAAAGCTTTGATGATTGATTTGGTTGGTTCCGGAATGGGGCTTAACAAATTAAGAAACTACATGAAAGCAGATTATTCAATACTAATGTGCAACTGCTATAACACCAAAAATATTGAAAATTGGACTGCACTTGATACCATGCCTGAAATTTCTCCTGAAAACAAAAATTTTTATTTTACAAGCTTTAATCATTCTGCAGATATATTGGAGTTTTTAAATCGTGCTACTCATAACACCCCGATTAAAATTCAAAATGTAAAAATTGGTGAAAAAATTGTTCCTAAAATTTTTTTCAGCGAAGTAAATGACAGTGAAAATCTTGACGTTATGCTAAAATGTCTTTCCGAAGTTTTGAAAAGCTCCATTAATTGGGGAGGAACGGGCGAAAACGCCTTCAAAACTCTTGAAGAATTAATCCCCTTTGGTATTAATTGGGTAAGACCGATGATTTTTAGAGAGAATCACCACTTAACCGAAATAATGGACAAGGAATTTACATTTAAATGGAATTAATTTGGAGGCTGAAAATTTGAAAGTCGCCTTTTATACTTTGGGCTGTAAAGTCAATCAATACGAGACTGAAGCAATGCAAAAACTTTTCGGCGCGTCAGGTTACGAAATTTCAAGCGATATTGAAACGGCTGATGTTATAGTTGTAAATACTTGCACGGTAACTTCTTTAAGTTCGCAAAAATCCCGCCAAATGATAAGACGTGCGGCGCGTGCGAATGAAAACGCAATTTTAGTTGTAGTCGGTTGCTACGCGCAGAATCAGCCGCAGGAAATTTCTAAAATTAGCGGCGTCGATATAATTATTGGAACGGCTGAACGTACAAAAATTGTTGAATTGGTTGAACAGGCTTTAAAAAATCGTGGCGAAAAAATTTTGACTGTCGGCAAAGTCGAAAGTATTTCTGAATTTGAAGAATTGCCTCACAGTCCGCATCGTACCCGCGCCTTTTTGAAGATTGAGGACGGCTGCAATAATTTTTGTTCGTACTGCATAATTCCGTTTGTTCGCGGCAGAGTTCGCTCGCGCAGTCTTGAAAGTATTCGCGCCGAATGTTTGCAGCTGAAAAATTCCGGCTACAAGGAAATTGTTTTAACGGGTATTCATATTGGCGCGTATGGCAAAGATTTTCATGACGGCACAAATTTAGTTGACGCGGTTAAAACCGTTTTAGACACGGCTAATCCTGCGCGACTGCGTTTAGGTTCGCTTGAATCCGCAGAAATGACTGACGATTTAATTAAATTGATGAAAAATGACAGCCGAATTTGTAACCATTTACATTTGCCGTTGCAAAGTGGCAGTGATGAAATTTTGAAACTTATGCACCGCCCTTACACTACGAAAAATTTTTCTGACTTGACGGCGCGGCTTATTTCTGAAATTCCCAATATTTCTATTGGCACTGATTTAATTGTTGGTTTTCCAAACGAAACTGACAAACTTTTTGAGGAGACGATTGAATTTATAAAAAATCAGCCGTTCAGCAAAATTCACGTCTTCCCGTTTTCATTGCGTGAGGGTACAGTTGCCGCCGCTATGAAAAATCAGATCGACGCTCAAATAAAAAAAATTCGCGCAGGTCGTGCGCTTGAAATTTCCTCTGCAAAAGAAAAAAGTTTCGCCGAAAATTTAATTGGCAAAACTGTTGAAATTATCGCTGAAACTGAAGAAAACGGCTTGATTGACGGGCTTACTAAAAATTATGTGCGCGTCTATGTTCCCGCCAATTCTAAAATTAAACTCGGCGAATTTATTTCTGTCAAAGTTGAAAAAATTTTCAAAAACGGCGTATTAGCCAAAATGGAGGAATTTTAATTTGGATTCTGTTAAAAATTTGATAATAACCAAAGAAACTTTTGCTGAATCTATGGCAAATATGATTGATATTCTTTCAAAATTTAAATCCACACCCAAAGAAATTAATTGGGCAAATTTGTTTGTAGAGGAAATTTTCCTTTGTTGGAATGAAGCGGCAAAAACTGAAGTGCCTGTCAAGATGAATATTTACAGGCAACTTGGCGAAACAAGAATTACTTTACCTCTTAAAGGTGATTCGTATAATCCGCTGACAATGATTTTTGATACAGACGAAGACGAAATACGCATTGCGCGAGTGGCTATTTTACAGGCAAACAAAGACCGTATATTCTACACTTACAGCAACGGCGAAAATGTCATTAACATAATTGTACACCGCATTTCAAGCAAACGGAAAAAGTTAATTTATACTATTGCGGCAATGGTATTTGGTATAAGTACCGGATTTTTGATGCAAGCGTTTCTTCCACATGATGTTATTATTTCCATAGACTTAATCGCCGACATGATAAGAAAAATTTTTTTACAAATGCTGAATATGTTGGTAGCTCCTGTAACTTTCTTTTCAATCGTTTCAGGTCTTTCTCAAATGTCGGACGCTAACGACGCAGGCAGAATAGGTATGCGGCTGGCGGTTGTTACTGTAGCAATGATGCTTGTTATGAGTCTTCTAAGTATGACGAGTGGACTTTTTTTCTTTTCCGAAGATTTATCATTTATGCGCGAAAGTATAACAGTTACGGAAGTTGCTTCATCTGAAGGCAATTTTTCTATAATGGGAATGATCGCCGGAATGTTCCCAAAAAATTTGATAGATCCTGTGCAAAGCGGAAATATTATGCAAGTTATGTTTCTTGCAATATTTTTCGGTATCATTATAAGCAGAATAAAACCGCGTCTGAATTGGATTGACGAAGGAATAAATTCACTTCGCCGCTTGTTTATCAGTGCATTGGAAATTGTAGTAATTGCAATTCCTCTGGTAGTTTTTTTGTCTATGATGTCTTTAGCGGCTCTTACAAGTCCTGAAAGTTTGTTGCAACTTGTCAAGCTGATAATCGGGCAAGGTTTCGGCGTCATTTTGGCTTTAATGGTTGCCTCGTTAATGATAGCAATTTTAAGCAAGACTTCACCTGTTAATTTTGCCAAAAAAATAATGGCGTTTTCTCCTATTCCATTTGCCGCCGCAAGTTCCAATGGTGCAATGCCTGCTACAATGAAATTTGTTACAGAAAAATTGGGAATATCTTCAAAATTAACTTCCTTTGTAGTACCTGTGGGGTTGCAATTCAACAAGCAGGGTAATTGTTTCTTTTTTGCCATGTCTACAGCAATGATGTTAAAAGTTTATGGAATAGAGGTTACTGACGAGTTGATCATAACTTTTTTAATCACGTTATTTTTAATGTCCATTACAAAGCCGTCAATTCCGTGTGCCGGAATTATCTGCTTGACGTATCTTTTTACGGCTGTGGGAATACCGGCTGAAGCTGTAATGACTGTACTTGGCGTGGAACCGATTATGGCATTGTTTATCGCTGTATGTAATGTTTTGAGTAATTCGGCAGTTTCATTTATCGTGGCGCGAAAAGAAAATATGGTTGATTTAAACATTTATGAAAAACCAATGGCTTAACAAAAATATAAATTAAAAAATCCCAACGACTTTTGCCGGAGGGATTTTTATTTTTTGGAAATAAATTTTTAGCAGATACGCGGGACTAATTCGCCAACAGGCATATCGACAATTCGCAAGCCGCCAATATTCGTTTTAATTCCAACTTTGCCTTGAAACTTTTCTGTAGCTTCGCCAATTTCAGCCGCGTTTTGTCCGTACTCAAAATTTTTCATTGCGGCTAAAATTTTTTCGGCAGATTCAGCCGGTACAACGGCAATAATTTTCCCTTCGTTTGCAAGTTCCAGCGCGTCAAAGCCTAAAATATCACAGACGCCGCGCACTTCCTCACGAATGGGAATTTTATTTTCTTCCAAAATAATTCCAACATTCGCCGCCGTTGCAATTTCATTTAATACCGCCGCAATTCCGCCGCGTGTTGCGTCTCTAAGCATTGCAATTTTCGGCTCAACTTTTAACATTTCAAAAATCATTTTGTTAAGCGGCGCACAATCAGATTTAATATTTTCCGGCAATTCTAATCCGTGCCTTTCAGATAAAATTGTTGCCGCGTGATCTCCAACAGTACCCGAAACTAAAATTTTCATACCTGCGCGAACATTTTTTGCAGAAATATCAACGCCGCTAATCAATTCGCCAATTCCCGCCGTGTTTATAAAAATTCCGTCAGCTTGACCCTTGCCGACAACTTTTGTATCGCCCGTAACAATTTTAACGCCCGCTTCATTCGCCGCCGCCGACATTGCATTTACAATTTTTTTCAAGTCGTCGAATTCAAAGCCTTCTTCAATAATCGCTCCAACTGAAATATATTTTGGAATTGCGCCTGTAACTGCCAAATCGTTTACCGTGCCGCAAATTGACAGCTTGCCGATATTTCCGCCGCGAAAAAATAACGGGCGTACTACGTAACTGTCAGTAGTCATTGCAAGGTTGCCGAGTTTTGCGCCGTCGTGCAATTCGTTTAAAAATTCGTTGTCAAACGCGGGCAAAATTATTTCTTTGATTAAATCTGCGCTGAACTTTCCGCCCGCACCGTGTGCCATTGTTATTTTTTTACTCAATTTTTAAACCTCCATACTTAAACCAAGCGGCGCAGACGCCTTCAACCGAAATCATACAAGAACCAACTGCATGCAACGGCTGGCAAGCTTTACCAAAAAGTTTACAATCAGTAGGTTTACAAATTCCGCGCAAAACTTCGCCGCAACGACAAGCGGTATTTTTTTTGACATTTTTAATTTTAAGCGGCAAAATTTTTTCAATGTCAAAATTTGCAAATTCCTCACGAACGCGCAAGCCACTTTTTGGAATTGTACCCAAGCCGCGCCAATCTGCGTCAACTTCTTCGTAAACTTCATATAAAATTTTCTGCGCAGCGGTATTTCCTTCAACCTTGACGACGCTTTTATATTCGTTGGAAACTTCGGCGCGTCCTTCGTCAATCTGTTTCAACAAATTTATCAACGCCAATAAAATTTCTTCAGCCTCAAATCCTGCAACTACCGCCGGTATTTTCAAAAATTCAAAAACTTTTGTACCCGTAACAACTGCCACATGTCCGGGCAATAAAAAGCCGTCAACTTTTACTTCAGAATCTGCCAACAACATTTTCAGCGCGGGCGGTACTAATTTTTGTGCAGATAAAAAAAATAAATTCGTCAATCCCAAATTTTTCGCAGATAAAATCGTTGCCGCCGCAGTAGGTGCGGTCGTTTCAAATCCTACAGCCAAAAAAATTATTTTCTTGTCAGGATTTTCAGCCGCAATTTTTAAACAATCCAGCGGCGAATAAATTATTTTAACATTTGCGCCGTTAGCCGATTCTTCAGCCAAATTTGAATGACTCCCCGGCACTTTCAACATATCGCCAAAAGTCGCAATTATCACATCAGAAATTTTTGAGTAAGCTATAGCCTTGTCAATAAAATCATCGTTGGTAACGCAAACAGGACAGCCGGGGCCGGAAACCAATTCAACATTCGGCGGCAAAATATTTCTTATACCTGCGCGAAAAATTGATACGGTGTGAGTGCCGCAAACTTCCATAAAGCGCAAATTTTTTTTACCTTCGGCAAGCTTGTTAATTTTTTCAATCAAACTCATAATGAAAATACCGTTCTTGGTGCGCCGTTCATTTCTGCTACTAAGGCGTCGCGCAGTTTTAATTCTTCTTCGTCGATAATTTGCATTGCAAAGCCCGCGTGTACCAAAACATAATCGCCAACTTTCGCTTCAGGAAGTAACATTAAACTTGCCGAACGTTTTACGCCGGAACGCTCAACCGTTGCCAAACTTTCTTTTATTTCAATTACCTTTGCAGGGAACGCCAAACACATTTTCAAGCCTCCAATAAAAATTTATCGTTAAAAATTCCATTTCAAAAAAATTTTTCCTGCCAAATTAAATCTTGCAAGGATTTTAGATAAGAATTATAATAAATTCTGAAAAAAATTTGAATAGGAGTAATTTATTTGACTAATGAAAAATTGGCGGCGGAATTGATAAAAAATTTGGGCGGCGCAGAAAATATTTTGAGTGCTACAAATTGTATGACGCGGCTTAGAGTGCAAACTGCCGACAAAAATAAAATTGCCGTTGATACAATAAAAAATTTGGCTGAAGTTTCAGGAGTTTACGACGCGGGCGCAGAATTTCAAATTATTCTTGGTCCCGGCAAAGTTTCAAATGTTACAAACGCCGTCAACGAAATTTTAAATAAGCGTCCGAAAATTGGCGACGGCAAAGAATTATATGAAGAAATTAAAGCTAAAAATGCTACACCTGCCAAACTTTTTCTTAGGAAAATTGCTGGAATATTTTTCCCGTTAATTCCAGGTTTTATTGCTTGCGGTTTAATCACGGGTGTTATTGGCGTAACTTTGAAAATTTCGCCGGAGCTTGCAGATTCTCAAATGATAAAATTGCTGTCAGTTTTCGGCAACGCGGTATTTTGGGGAATGAATTTATTTGTAGGTTATAACGCGGGAAAAGTTTTTGGCGGCAGTCCAATTTTAGGCGGAGTTTTGGCGGCAATAATGACACATCCCGCGCTTGCAAATGTAGAAATTGGCGGCGAAAATCTTTTACCGGGACGCGGCGGAATTATTTCAGTGGTTTTAGTTGTAGCGTTTGGCGCGTGGATTGAAAAGAAATTGCACAAATTTATCCCTGAAATGTTCGATTTATTTTTAACGCCGTTGATAACGATTT
This sequence comes from uncultured Selenomonadales bacterium, assembly GCA_937877565.1. Lineage (GTDB taxonomy): Bacteria > Bacillota > Negativicutes > Selenomonadales > Selenomonadaceae > Quinella. The sequence continues at coordinate 28,522 of CALFJB010000107.1, forward strand.
TAGCGGCAGGAATGGCGGCAATTTTCATTTTGCAACCAATAGGCGGAATAATTGCTGAAACTATTGGAACGGCGGCAACAACTGCGATACAATCCGGCGGCGCGGCAGTTGGATTTATTTTGGCGGGAATGTGGTTGCCAATGGTAATGTTCGGCGTACATCAAGCTTTAACGCCAATTCACGTTGAGTTAATTTCGCAATACGGCTACACAATTTTATTACCAATTTTGGCAATGGCGGGCGCAGGACAAGTCGGCGCGTCGTTTGCAGTTTATTTCAAAACAAAAAATAAATTTCTGAAAAAAACCGTAGCCTCTGCATTGCCCGTTGGAATGATGGGAATTGGGGAGCCGCTGATTTATGGCGTAACTTTTCCACTCGGCAAGCCATTTATAGGCGCGTGCATTGGTGGAGCTTTTGGCGGCGCAGTTATCGCAAAATTTGCAGTCGGTGCGGCAACTTTGGGAATTTCCGGCTTGCCGCTTGCTGCAACCACAAATAATATCCCAATTTATTTGGCGGGCGTTTTAGTTTCGTATGTTGCGGGATTTGTGGCAACGTGGATTTTAGGTTTTGATGATCCTGTTGAATAGGTTTTAGCGGTTAGCTGTTAGGTAAATTCCCTAATCCCTAACCCCTAAATTTCGACATCAAATTTTCTTATTCATCAAATTTGAAAGGAGAAATTTCTTTGATTAGGTTTATGGACGCGGGCGAAAGTCACGGGGCGCGGCTCGTCTGCATTTTGGAAGGTATTCCCGCCGGTTTAAAAATCAGTAGCGAATTTATAAATTCTGAACTTGCAAGGCGTCAAGGCGGTTATGGGCGCGGCGGGCGTATTTTCCTCCGATGGCTTTGGGCCTCGTGTTTGCGCGTCCCGCGCCTTTGCCTTCGCGCCCTCGGCGGCACGCTGCCGCATGACCTCGTCCTTGATCTTGCCGATCACACGGTTGAGGGCGACACCGCCATAGCCGATGGCGGCATACAGATCGTCCATGGAGCCAAAGGAGAGCCGCTTCAGGATGGGGGAGAGGATCTCCTCGTCCATGACCTCATCCAGCTTGATCTCACTGTGCGTCAGTTCCTCTTCCAGCATCTCCCGGCCACGGATGACGTTCTCCTCCCGGCGCTCCTTCTTGTACCACTGCTTGATCTTGGTG
>CALFJB010000108.1 GCA_937877565.1 uncultured Selenomonadales bacterium
TACCTGCACCGCCATTTATAGTGACACTGTAAGCAGAGTTGTAAATGCTATCCTTGCCTTGACCGCCTATTATTTCTGAAGCTTCGCCGTTAATGTTTTCAATCAAATCATCGCCTAATCCACCATTCATTATTAAAGCGTAACTAACGCCACTATTTTTTATGATGTCATTTCCATCACCGCCACTTATGCTACAATAGGCACTGTCATTTAAAATAAAATCGTTACCTGCGCCTCCGTCTATTGTAACAATGGCATCGTGATTATAAATAGAATCGTCACCATTTCCGCCTTTAATTTCTGAATAATAGCCTCTACTGTTTTTTATTGAATCGTTGCCTGAACCTGCGTCGATTGTTACACTATAAGACAAATTTTCAATATTATCATCACCATCGTTACCATAAATTTTGGAACCCTCACCATAATAATTTGCAACTGTATCGTTACCCGCACCGCCATATATCGTAACATTGTCTTCAACGTTATAGATAGAATCATTACCTGTGCCGCCGTTGATTGTTACTTTTTCGCCGCCATTTTCAATAGTATCGTCGCCGTCTCCTGCGTCGATTGTTGCGCTATTAGAGTATAAATGATTTAAAATAAAATCATTGCCCGTTCCACCATCAACACTAGAAAAAGCTCCATCATTTTCGATAGTATCATTACCGTCTTCGCCGTTAATTGTTACATAGTCTCCACCGTTATTCCAAAGATAATCATTGCCTACACCGCCGTTAATTTTGGCGTAACGAACTAAGCTGCGAATCGAATCATCACCTGCACCCAATAAATACTGTACGCCTTCGCCTTTATCTTCGTTATTGAGATCGCAAATAGTATCATTGCCATTTCCTGTATCTATTGTTACATTGTCACCGTTGTTTACAAAGATAAGAAAGTAATCATCACCGCTTGTACCGCTTATCAGCGTATTGGAATTTTCGTTGTAAATATCAACAAAACGCTGAATATCAAACTTCAACTTTTTCATAAGAATCTACCTCCTAAATTAAAACTACTTCTATAAAATATTTCAAAATATTATACCTCCCCACCAAGTTTGGATTTGTCAAGTTTTATTTAAAATTTTTCCAATAAAAAAAACCGCCTCTCGACGGTTTAAAAATTTTTAAGTCGCGCAGATTTTATTTGTCTTTACCGTAAGTCAAAATATTTTCATCCTGTGCGAGGTTGTAATTTGGAGTTTCGATATTTTGCACTTCAAATTTTTCTTCGGTAATATCGTCAATTTCAAATTCATCAGTTACAAAATTATTATCTTCGAGCAAGTCAAAAGTTTTTGCACTCAAATCAGAATAAGTATTTTTCGTAGTTTTATTTTTAGAATCAATGTAAGTAATTTCAACGCCCGCGCCGTCTTTAACTGTCAAATTGCCGTTCGCCGTTTCAAAAATTACATTTCCACTGCTGACAGTTGTATTTGTAATTTCGACGTTGAATTTAATTTTATCCTGCTTTGCCGCGTAATCAGTAATTAAATCGTTGCCACTTTCATAAATGAAAACATCTGCACCATCGCCGCCTGTCAAAGTATCATTTCCGCCGTCGCCATAAAGTGAATCATTACCTGCGCCGCCGTTAATTTCGTCGTCGCCGTCGCCGCCAAATAATTTATCGTTTCCGGCGTTGCCGTTTATTGTATCGTTGCCGACGTTGCCTAAAATTGAATCTGCGCCTTTGCCTCCAAAAATTTCATTATCTAAATCGTTTGCAACAAGTTTCAAAACGCCGCTTGAATTTGAGCCGTCAACAGTTTTAACGCTACTTTCCAAAGTTTCAGTTATTGCGGATGTTACTGTTACTGAAGTTTTATTTTCGTCGTAAATTTTAGATTTTTCGTAAATGTAAACTTCGTCATTGACATTAATTTTTTTGCCGAGAGCGTCTTTTATTTTCAGCGTGTTACTTCCAACTTTCATAACAACATCTTTGCTTGAAATTCCAACGCTTGAAATTTCGCCGCTTGCAATGGAAATTTTATCGTCTTCAGCGTAATCAGTGATAAAATCGTTGCCGCCGTCGTAAACAAATAAATCTTCGCCGTTGCCGCCGGTTAAAGTATCGTTACCTGCGCCGCCGTTAATTGAGTCGTTGCCGTCGTTTCCAAAAATAGAATCATTGCCCGCGCCGCCATTTAAAATATCTGCGCCAATTCCGCCAAAAATTTTTTCTGCCTTTGTACCGCCGGTAATTTCAATGCCGTTTGTAGCCGCGCCGTCAATCGAAACTATTGCAGGTTTCGTCGGTATTGTATAACTTTCAACGTCTGCATTAAGTGTTATTGCCGTTTGTTTATCGTTTAAAATTCCGTCAGCAACGTAAATTTGATTTACAGTCGTTGTCTTACTGCCAATCTTTGTAATAGTTGTAATTTTTTTACCCGCGCCGTCTTTAACTGTCATTGTTCCGTTTTCAGTTTTTAAAATTAAGTCGCTGGAGCTAATTTCATAATTTGTAATTGCGGTTGTAAATTGGAGTTTATCTTTGCCAATTTCGTAATCTGTAATTGTATCGTTGCCGCCTTCAAAGTAAAAAGTATCATTACCCGCGCCGCCGGTTAATGTATCATTACCGATTCCACCAAAAATAGAATCATTGCCTGCTCCGCCGTTAATTTCGTCGTTGCCATCGCCGCCAAATAATTTATCGTTTCCTGCGTTGCCGTTTATTGTATCGTTGCCGACGTTGCCCAAAATTGAATCTGCGCCTTTGCCACCAAAAATTTCATTGTCTAAATCGTTTGCAACAAGTTTCAAAACGCCGCTTGAATTTGAGCCGTCAACCATTTTAACGCTGCTTGCCAAAGTTTCAGTTATTGCAGCTGTTACAGTTACTGACGTTTTATTTTCGTCGTAAATCTTGCCTTTGTCATAAATTTTAGTTTCGTCATTTGTTGTAATTGACTTGTTCAAGCCGTTTTTAATTTTGATACTGCCTTTGCCAATCTTCAAAGTAACATCTTTGCCGGAAACTGAAACGCTGTCAATTTTGCCGCTTGAAAGTGAAATTTTATCGCCCGCCGCGTAATCTGTAATAACATCATTGCCGCCTTGATAAACAAATAAATCTTCGCCGTTGCCGCCGTTCAAAGTATCATTACCCGCGCCGCCAAAAATTGTATCTGCGCTATCGCCGCCAAAAATTTTATCGTTTCCGGCATCGCCATAAATTACATTTGAGCCGCCGCTGTAAATTGTATCATTGCCTGCACCGCCGGTAAGTGTTGAATCTTCGCCGCCGGTTATGTAGTTAGATTTACTGTTGCCGCCAATTTGTACGCCTTCAGTTAATGCTCCGTTAATAGAAATTACCGCACTGTCAGCAGTAAAAGCACTTTCAACATCTGCGCGAATTGTTACGGCGGTTTTCTTATCGTTGTAAATTCCCGCCGTCGTGTAATAATTTGCAACCGCTTTACCTTTGCCAATGGCGGTATTAATTTTCTTGTTTGCACCGTCTTTAAAAGTAATTGAACCTTCGCCGACATTAAAAATTAAATCAGAGTTTTCAACTTTCCAGCTGTCAATTTCTCCGCTTGTAATTTGCAAAGAATCATTTTCGCTGAAGCCAATAAAATAATCGTTGCCGTCGCCGCTTGCATATTGATAAATATTTTTGCCTTTTGTTGAGAAAATTGAATCATCGCCCGCGCCGCCGTTAATCGTATTCTTTGAAACGCCGCTTGCAAGTGAAATTAAATCCTCACCTGCACCAACTGAAATTAATACATTGTTGCCGTTATTAATAATTGAGTCTGTATCTTCGCCGCCGACAACTGAAACGCCCGTGTAAGTTCCTTTCGCCAATTCCAGCGTATAACCTTCAGAAATTGAAAGCTTGCCTTTAGTGGTTGCCGCCTTCTCAATGGTAACAATATGATTTTCTGTATCAATGGAAAGATTTTCGGAAGTTGCGGAAGATTTTAAACCGTTGACAGTTACCAAAGTTTGAGATTCAATTTCTTCAACGTGAGTAATTTTATTGTCAGATAAAATGTAACCTTCAGTTTGAGAATAAGTGTTATAAATTGCCGTCCCGTTTGAAATTATCCAGCCTGCATCAGTTGTACTTCCAACTTTGACATCTTCAGCAAGTGCCAAAGTGTAACCGTCAGTTATTTCAACTACTTTTGAAGTGTCAAGCGCGTTTTTGGAAATTACAACGGGCTTGCCGCTTGCTTTAATTTCTTCGTCGTCAAGCGTGTTAATTGCTTTGCCGTCAACTGTAAGATTTTCAAAAGTTGCATTTGCACTCAAGCCGCTGACAGTAAGTAAATCGCCGTAACTTGCCACGCCGTCTTCAAGTTTCCATTCAAGCACTGTTACAAAACTGCCGAAATTTGTTCTTGTACTGCCGTTATAAATCGTAATGTTTGAAATATCTGCAACATCATCAACGCCGCTAAGCGAAACTTTAACGCCCGTACCGTAAATTAAAACGCCGTCCTTGTAATACGCTTTTTTATAATCGCCGCTCAAAGAAACAACATCGCCGCTTGCAAGGTCGGTTAAAGTTGCATTGAGTGCGCCGCCAAAATAAATTGTATCGTTGCCGTCGCCGCCCGTAATTTGCAAGCCGCTTGAATCTGTAACAGAAATTTTATCTGCGCCGTCTTCGCCCAAAATGTAACCCTTGCTGTAACTGCCTGTAACTGTAACATTTGAAACATTGATAACATCTGCGCCCGCGCCGCCGGTTACGGTTAAATGCGATTGAGTATATTTGCCGTCGTTTTCGTCGCCAAGTGTTACGCCGTCAACAGAAATTGTATCTGCACCTTCGCCGCCGTTCAGTGATACATTACTGCTACTGCCTTTGTAAAATTCAATATTTGAAACAGAAATTGAATCGTTGCCGCTGTAGAAATTTCCATAAATATTACCGTTTCTAACCATTGTATCGCCATAACTTATACCCAAGCCGCCGAGTGTCATATTTTCAAATAAAACAGTATCATTGCCGCCTTTGCCGTAAACATAAAATGTTGCGTTGGGAGCAATAATATTTTTGATTGAAATTGAATCTGCGCCGTTAATGCTTGAATTATCAGTAGTAAAAATACTGCCGTTAATAAGAAATCTTTGAGAATCATCGCCTGTTAAAGTCCAATTATCCAAAGAAATTGTATCGTTGCCGTTGCCTACGTAGTCAGAATCTCCACTGCCAAAAATTACATCGCCGCTAAAATTTCCTGTAATGTTTGATACAGAAACAGAATCATTGCCCGCGCCGTTGTAGAAACGCGCCCCTGAAGTTAAAGTGCTGTTATCAACTGAAATTGTATCGTTGCCTTCGCCGCCGTAAAATGCAGTACCGTTAATAGTGGCGTTTCTTGCAATAAGTAAATCGTTGCCCGCGTCGCCGGAAACTCTACCGCCCGTGCCGGTGTAAGAATCATAGTTGGGCATCCAAGTTTCATAAAATTCAATGGTATCGTTACCTTCGCCACAGTCAAAATTAGCAGCAGAATTTTCAATTATTTTGGTTACTGAAACAGAATCATTACCCGCGCCCGCGTCAATTCCAACACGACTTTCTGACGCAATAATAGTATCATTGCTGTCTTCGCCGTAAGCATAACTCTTTGTAACAGCTTTTAAAGAAATTAAATCGTCATCTGCGCCGCCGTCAATGCTAAAATAACCATAACTGCCTTCCACTGAAATATTTTCAGCAAAAATAGAATCATTGCCCGCGCCGCCGTAAGCTCTCAAATAGCCGTTGTTTGTAGAATTTTTAATTGAAATAGAGTCCGCGCCGTCACGTGCATAAATATCAAAATAAGCGCGGTAAGCGTTTGAAATATTTTCAACAAAAATTGTATCGTTGCCGCTTGTAACCGAATCATGACCGCCCATATCAATATCAAAATAGCCTGCAGTTTTATCAATGTTGCTGACAGAAACATTTGCATTGCCGTTGCCGCCGATAACATAAATATTGCCGCCCGTCATTGAAACGTTATCGACAGTAAAATTATCTGCGCCGCCTTTGCCGTTAATTGAAACTGTGCCGCCGCTAATTGTAATATCTTCAACGGTAAATTTATCTTCGCTTGAGCCGCCCCAAATTTTAATATCGTCGCCTGTTACAGTGTTATTTGTAAATGAAAATGTATCGTTGCCGCCTTCGCCGTAAACGCTCGCGCCGTAATATCCGGCGATTGTAGAATTTGTAATGGCGATTGAATTTGCTTTTCCTTGTGCGTGAATATCCAAATAGTTGTATGTCTCTGTAAAAAGTTTATTTGCAGTAATTGTATTGTTGCCGCCTTCGCCATAAACTGAAACTCTGCCGCCGCTAATTGTAACATCTTCAACAGAAATTGAATTATTTGAGCCGCCGTCGAATACAGATAAACTGGCGTAATAACTGCCCATTGAAACTTTGCTGACAGAAATAGTATCAGTACCTTTGCCGCCGTTAATGTTGGCAGTTTTGCCGCCGTAAATGCTTGCAACGCCGCCTGTCATTGTAACATCTGAAACTTTAATAGAATTGTCTGCGCCTTCGCTGTAGACAGCCAAACTGCCGCCCGTCATTGAAATTTTGTTTGCAGAAATTGTATTACTGCCGCCAATACTTTCAACAACTGAATTAGCGTCTAAAGGATCGTCGCCGACGCGCTCCAAAATACCTGTACTAACTTCAAAATGTCCGCCTTGAATTGTAACTTCGTTTGCAGTATTAACATTACTTCTGCCGTGATCGCGTTGAATGAAATTTCCGCCTGTAACTGAAACTTTGCTTACTGAAACACTATCAGTACCTGTATCGCCGTGTACATAAGCATTGCCGCCACTGATTGTAACATTTGAAACATTAAGCGAATCATTATCCCACGCGCCATTAACTTTCAATGAACCGCCGCTTACATTTGCGCCATTGATAGACAATTTGTCGTTATTGTCGCCGCCGATAAATTGAAAAAGTCCACCTTCGATTTTCAAATTGCGCCCGGTCATGGTGTCGTTGCCGTCTTTAGCGTCATAAATCATAACGCCGCCATTAACGGTATAAGGCTCCCAGTAGTCAGGCACCGGAACGGAACCGCCGCTTACAACAGTAATATTTGTTACTGTCAGTGAATCAGCAGCACTTGTAAGCGTATGATAATCCATTGAACCGCTACTGCCGCTGATAGTTTCGTTGTTTCTTGTATAAGTTGCCATAAAACATTCCTCCAGTAAAATCGGATTTTTGAGGTACGGGGGAAAACTTTTTGCTGTTGTGATTAAAATTTAAAGATACCTGTAAAAAAATTAAGTCCTAGTTATATTTCGATATTGAAGAGGTTTTTCATAAGAATTTCAAAAAATTATTTTGGATTTTTTCCGATATTTTGAAAATTTTTCACACAGCAAATTTGTAACAACTTTATCATAACGCCCTCATGAATTCAAATAAGGTATAGAAAATTTAATGAAATTTTAATGAAACTGTAAAACTTTTTTGCAATAAAAAAAAACCGTCGAATTTTTGGGCGGTTGTATTTTTATTTTTGGGCGTAAAAAAACCCGCTGGTTAGACGGGGCTTTTCATTGGAATTACCTATGATCATCACTAAATTAAGTATACCATTTTTTTTTGAATTTTCAAGTACTAAATATTGATTTTATACAATTTTTTGTGTAGAATTGCGCTATTGTCAATCCCCTTTAAAGCGTGGATAATCCGACGCCGAAAGGAGGGAATGCCTTATGATCATCACATTTATAATGTCTGTAGCGGCAAGTGTAGCTGGTTACTACATTTGCAAGTGGTTGGACAGACATTAACGATTGGCAATCCAGCCAATAGTTAGCGTTATCCTCAAAACGCGCAAAAAGGTTTCGGCGAAAGTCGAAACTTTTTTATTTTTGGGCGTAAAAAAACCCGATGGTCAGTCGGGGCTTTTTATTTGGAACAACCATGCTCACATCTTTTTTATAGTATAACACTAAAAAAATATTTTTGCAATGTATAGTTGAAAAAGTAATAAATCTTTGATAGAATTTCGACACTGTCAGTCCCCCTTAAAACGTGCGGGATAATCCGACGCGAAGGGAGGGAATAACTCATGCTTACGTCTTTTTTGGTGTCGTTTTTGGCAACCGTAGCTGGTCACTATGTTTGCAAGTGGTTGGATCGACACTAATGACTGGCAATCCAGCCAATAGTTAGCGTTACTCTCAAAACGCGCAAAAAAGATTTCGGCGAAAGTCGAAACTTTTTTATTTTTGGGCGTAAAAAAACCCGCTGGCTAAACGGGGCTTTTTATTTGGGATTACCGTAATTACATCTTTGATAAAGTATAACATTGAAAAAAAAGAATTGCAACATCTAAGTTGAAAGAATAATAAATTTCTGATAAAAACTTTGCATTGTCAATCCCCCTTAGAAACGCGGGATAATCCGACGTAGAAGGGAGGGATTATTGTGATTACATCTTTTATAATGTCTGTAGCGGCAAGTGTGGTTGGCTACTATATTTGCAAGTGGTTGGACAGACATTAACGATTGACAATCCAGCCAATAGTTAGCGTTATTCTCAAAACGCGCAAAAAGGTTTCGGCGAAAGTCGAAACTTTTTTTATTTGTCAATTAAAGTTTTAGGATTAAATTTCAATTTCGCGCAGAATTTCACGTCCGCCATTATCTAAAATTTTTTCGGCAAAAGTTGCGCCGTCGATATTTTCGGCAGTATCACGAATAATTTTTTTGCCGTCGAGTGCGGCGACAACTGCGCGAGCAGAAATTTTATTTTCGTCAACTTCAGCGAAAATTCCAACAGGTATTTGACAACTGCCGCCAATCACTTTTAAAAAATCCCGTTCAATTTTCGTAGCTTGAAAAGTTTTTTCATCGTTCAAAAATTTTACAGTTTCAGCAACTTCAATATCATCTGCGCGAATTTCAATGGCAAGTGCGCCCTGTCCTGCCGCAGGAATTATTTCAGTTAAAATTCGTTTAATTCTGCCGGAATATCCTAAACGTTCAAGACCTGCCGCCGCTAAAATTATTGCGTCAAAATTTCCCGCGTCCAATTTTTTTAATCGTGTATCGACGTTACCGCGCAGATTTTCTATTTTCAAATTTGGATAAAGATTTAAAATTTGCGCCGCACGTCTAAGGCTTGAAGTACCGACAACCGCGCCTTTTGGCAATTCTTCAATCTTAGAAAATTTATTGCTAACAAAGGCATCGAAAGGTTGAGCGCGTTTCGTAATGGCGGCGATTTCAAAATTGGCGGGCAATTCGTTTGGTACGTCCTTCAAACTGTGAACTGCCATATCAATTTTATTTTCGGCAAGCGCGTTTTCAATTTCTTTGGTAAAAAGTCCCTTGCCGCCGATTTTTGCAAGTGGCGAATCTAAAATTTTATCGCCGGTAGTTTGAATTTTGACAAGCTCAATTTTCAGTGCGGGATATTTTTTCTGAAGTTCAGCCGCTATAAATTCTGACTGCCATAACGCCAATTTGCTTGCACGTGTGCCAATTCTAATTTTTTCCATTTGCAACCAATTCCTTTGCAAGTTTAACGGCTGTAACCCCGTCTTTGGCGTAAGCGTCCGCGCCCGCCGCGTCTGCGTATTCTTGAGTTAAAGCCGCGCCGCCTACCATAACTTTTGCCGCACAACCCGCCGTGTGTAAATCCGCAATAACTTTATCAATCTGAATCATTGTTGTTGTCATCAGGGCGCAAAGTCCAACAATGTCAGCATTATTTTCAATCGCCGCTTTTACAATTTCGGCAGAATCAACATCTTTGCCCAAGTCAATCAATTTAAAGCCGCTATTTGCCAAAAGTGCGCCCGTGATATTTTTCCCTAAGTCATGAACGTCGCCTTTAACCGTTGCAATTACAAAAGTGCCGTTATTCGCAGTTTCGGTTGTCGGCAAAATTTCTTTGAGTTTGTTAAAAGCCGTCCGCATAGTTTCAGCCGATAACAAAACTTGCGGCAAGAAAACTTTTCCCGCGCCGAAATCTTCGCCAATGTCATTCATTGCGGCGGTTAAAGCCTTTTCGGTAATTTCGTTGGCGTCGTGATTTTCCTCAATCGCCTTTACAATCAGCGCGGAAATTTCGTCTTTGTCGCCGTCGATAACCGCTTGCTTAATTTGTGAAAGAATATCGCCGGAAATTATTTTGTCAGATTTTTTTTCGGCGGTAAAAGTTAAAGAGCCGTTGAGTTGTCCAAGTTTGCTGAAGTTTAAGCCGTTGGCGTCTTTGCCCAAAAGTGCGGCACTTGCTTTAAGCGCGTTTTGCATAAATTCATCGTAAGGATTCATAATTGGCGCGTCAAGTCCGGCGGCTAGACACATTGCAAAGAAAGTTGAGTTAATCAGCGGGCGATTAGGCAAGCCGAAAGAAATATTACTAAGTCCCATTGTTGAAGGATAACCGAATTTTTCACGGTAGATTTTTAGAGTTTTTAAAACTTCGTTGCAAGCGTTGGCGTCGGCTGAAATTGTCATTACAAGCGCGTCAAGTAAAAAATCGCCGTCGCGCAGTCCGATATTTTTTGCGGCGTCGATAATTTTTTCTGCAACTTCAGCGCGTTCTTCAGCAGTTTTTGGAACGCCTTTTTCAGTCAATGGCAAAACTAAAATTGCTGCGCCGTATTTTTTGGCAAGCGGTAAAAAATTTTTAATTCTGTCAGGTTCAAAACTTACAGAATTTATCAGCGCACGACCGGGATAAATTCGCAAGCCCGCCTCAAGTGCTTTTTCATCTGAAGTATCAATCGAAAGTGGCGCGTCGGTAATTTGCGAAATTTCTTTGACTGCCTGCGCCATCATTTTTGCTTGATCAATTCCGCCCACGCCCATATTTACATCAAGAATTTTTGCGCCGCTTTTAACTTGATTCAGCGCGTCTTTTTTTACGCCCAAAAGTGAGCCGTCTTTAATTTCGGCGGCAAGTTTTTTTCTGCCGGTAGGATTAATTCTTTCACCAATTAAAACCGTCGGCAAATTTTTATCAACTTCAACCGTTTTACTGCGGCTTGCAAGTTTCAAAGTGTTTGAAAAACTGCGCGAAGTTTCTTGACAATTTTTAACATTTTTTGCAAGTTCGCTGATATGTTCGGGAGTTGTACCGCAACAACCGCCCAAAAAAGTTGCGCCCGCCTCAACAAGCTTAACGCCCCAACTGCCAAAAGTTTTTGCGTCCATTGGAAATTTCGTAACGCCGTTTTCAAGGTAAGGCATCCCCGCGTTAGGTTGTACACTTATTGGAACGCGGCAATTTTCAGCCAAAATTTTTACAACGGGAACAAGTTGCTCCGGACCCAGCGAACAATTAACACCGATAATATTTGCGCCCATTGCCTCCAAAATTACGGCGGCAGATTGAGGATCCGTACCTGTTACAGTGCGCCCGTCTTCGCTGTAGGAAAGTTGGCAAATTACCGGCAAATTGCAAGCGTCTTTAGCGGCTAAAAGCGCGGCTCTCATTTCTTGAATATCAATGCAAGTTTCGATAATTAAAAAATCTGCGCCCGCCTCCGCCAAACTTTGCGCTTGTTCATAAAAAATTTTATAAGCGTCTTCAAAGTCCAAATCGCCCAATGGCGCAATAAATTTTCCTGTCGGTCCCATTGAACCGGCAACTTTTACATTTCCTGCAGACTTCGCAATTTTTACAGCCGCAAAATTTAATTCTTTGGCGCGGCTTGCAATTCCGTAATGCTCCAATTTTAAACTGCTTGCGCCGAAAGTATTTGTTTCAATAATCGTTGCTCCTGCGTCAATGTAAGCGCGATGAATTTTTTTCACAATTTCAGGGCTTTCAACGTTCATCAATTCTGGACACGCGCCCGCCTTCAATCCGCCTTGTTGCAACATTGTACCCATTGCACCGTCAAATATTTCTATCATTAAAATCTCTCCTCTTCACAGAAATTTTAACATACTACACAAGCCGCCGACAAATTTAATTTATTGCACTCGCGCAGATTTTATTTTATAATCTGTAAAAAATTTTGGCAGGTGTTTTAAATGAAGTTGAAAAAATTGGCGGCTATGGTTTTAGCAGGGATGATTTCTATTGGAAGTTTTGGAGCAAGTCAAGCGGCGACACGCGCGGAAGTTGCCGCAATTAATGTTGAAACTGCAAGCGATTTTCAATATTGGAATGACGACTCACCGACGAAACAAAAAATTATTGAATTTGTAGAGGCGGCGACAAATCCTTATAGTCCAAATTTTATTCCTGAAGAAGACAGAATCGCTACTTTTGATATGGACGGCACTTTTTACTGTGAAACTGCGCCGCTTTATTTTCAAGAAACAATGTTTTTCTACCGCGTGCTTGAGGATAAAAATTATCAGGCTCCCAAAAAAATTGTAAAATTCGCCGAAAAAATTAAGCCGAAAGTTTACAACAAAACAGGTATGACTCCCTCTGAAAATAAAATTTTAATTCAACAACTTACAAAGGCTTATGAAGGTATGACGCCGGAAGAATACCGCGCCTACGTCAGAAATTTTATGAATACGAATGAAACGGGCTTGACGAATTTGAAACGCGGCGAGGCTTTTTATCTTCCAATGGTTGAAATAATTTCCTACCTTAGCAACAACGGCTTTGCAGTTTACATTAATTCGGCTTGCGGAATTGACACGACCCGCGAATTAGTCGGCGATATTCTGCCAATTCGTCAAGACAGAATCATAGCATCTGACTTTGTTTACACTACAACCAAAATGGGCAAAGATAAAGCTGCAAGCCATTTTTACGACCGCTACAAAGAAAAAATAATTATTTCCGGCAACGAAATTAAAGAAAACGCACAGACCGTCAAGGCGTTTTCTATTCTCAATCACATTGGCAAGAAACCTGTTTTGGCGTTCGGAAATACTATGGGCGATTCCGGAATGTTTGAATACACCTTGCAAAATAACAAATACAACTGCGCGGCGTTTTGCGTACTCTGCGACGATACCGAACGCGAACTTGGCAACATTTCAAAGGCTAACAAAATGAAAGCTACTGCAGACAAACGCGGCTGGAATACTATTTCAATGCGCGATGAATTTAAAACTATTTACGGCGATAATGTGAAAGTTGCAAAATAATTTGTTTCAATAAAAATTCAAAAATTAAAAAGCCGCTACTTTCGACGGCTTATTTTTTTGCAATTTTATTCGTCAGTAATTTTTTCAGATAATAATTTTTCAAGCGTTCGATAAATTTCATCAGGATCAATCGGCTTGTTTAAATGTGCGTTTAAGCCGCTTTGTAAAGAGCGTTGCACGTCTTCATCAAAGGCGTTGGCAGTCAGGGCGATAATTGGAACGGTTTTAGAATCTGCGCGATTTAAGGCGCGGATATTTTGAGTTGCCTCAAGCCCGTTCATAATCGGCATTTGCATATCCATTAAAATTGCGGCGTAGTAACCGACGGGCGATTTTTCAAACATTTCAACGGCGATTTTTCCATTTTCGGCGTTGTCAACTTCCATACCGCGCATTTTTAAAATTTCGTTCATAATTTCAGCATTTATTATCATATCTTCAGCCAACAAAATTTTTTTGCCGCTTAAATCGATTTGAACAGTTGGTGAATTATTTTCCGGCATATCAGATTTAACGGCGGGCGCGTCGTGTTTTGCAGTTGCTTGATTCAGCGTAATTGTAACTGAAAAAGTTGTGCCGACGCCCTTTTCACTTTCAACTTTAATATCGCCGTTCATCATATCGACAAAACCTTTTGTAATTGCCATACCTAATCCGGTACTGCCATATTTATTTTCAGCTGATGAATTTTCTTGACTGAATGACTCAAAAATTTTTGGCAGAAATTCCTTGCTCATTCCAACGCCTGTATCAATTATCTTGAAAATTAAAACGGACTTAGAATCAAATTTGCCGGTTTCTTCAATTTGCAATGTAACGTTGCCACCTTCAGGGGTAAACTTTACCGCGTTGCCCAAAATATTTATCAGCACTTGCCGCAATTTTAGCGCGTCGCCAATATAAAAATCATTCGGCTTGCCTAAAACTTTGAAATTATAATTTAAGCCCTTGTCTTTGCATTGACTGCCGATAATTGTATTGACTTGCTCCAACATTTCGGCAAAATTAAATTCTTCGCTTTTCAAAACTAACTTGCCGCTTTCAATTCGGCTTACGTCCAAAATGTCATTGATAATGCTCAATAAATGTTTTGCAGAGGCGTCAATTTTTTTGAGTTGCTCGCGGGTAGTACTCGGCAAATTTGGATTTTCAAGTGCAATGTGATCTAATCCAATAATTGCATTCATAGGCGTTCTAATTTCGTGCGACATATTCGACAAAAAAGCAGTTTTAGCTTTGCTTGCAACCTGCGCCGCCTCCAATGCTTGAGTTAAATCATGCGTTATATCTTTTACACGTTGGCGAAGTTGTTTTGTAACGACTACAACTAAAACTACACAAAGTAACAGAGAAATCGTCATACAAACGGCGATTGAGTACATTTGCTTTTCAATTTGTTCATCGTACCATTTGGCGTCAAAGTCTACTGCAACAATTCCTGCCACTTTTCCGGCTGAATCAAAGACGGGACAATAAGCACTGTAAAAACGCCCCCACGCATCAGAATAAGGTTCATCATCAACGGCGGCTGTACCTTTGGAGGCTTTATAAAGTGCGTCAGTGTAAACTATTGGAGAGCCAAATTCGCCGGGGTCTTCAATCGTTGGATCAACAGAAAATGCAAATTCTTTTTCGCCAACAATTTGGATACAGTAAATATATTTCAGCTCAATATTTTCTTGAAAAAAAGCTAGCGTGTCATTTATTTTTTGATAGGCGGGAGTTCCTTTATCTTCGGCTTTCAGAGACTTCAAGGCGTCGCCGTCCAACATATCAGCTGAAGTGTTGACAATGTCAAGCATACGATTTTGAATCAGTATTTTCATTGCGTCTTTGGATTGTGTACTCAAAACGAATCCAAGCACGGCATTAACCGCCAACATAAAAACTGCCACGATTATTATAGAGACGTTGTTATTTGTCGAAATTGTTTTCAAGGTTATCACCTCAAAATTTTCTGCCGAATATCCAAATTTTCATTATTGTAACACACAGAGAAAATCGCCGCCACATTAAATTTATAGACATTACGGCGACTTTGAATTATAATTTGTGAAAAATTTGGAGTTGGTATTTTGAAAATCTATCTTGATAACCGCCATTACAAAAACCAAAATCAAGCGAAATTTGACTACACCGAATGGCGCAAAAAATTTTTTTGATGACGTTGACGCCAAAGAATTTAATGAAAGTGCGGCAAATTACGTAAAATTAAATCCGTTTAAGCCGCAAAAAAAAGCAAATTGAAATATAATTTGGAAGGAGTTTAAAGCGTGGGAATTGTTCGGCTGTTAGATACAAACACGATAAATAAAATTGCTGCCGGTGAAGTTGTGGAGCGTCCCGCCTCTTGCGTCAAGGAGCTTGTAGAAAACGCCATTGACGCGGGCGCAAGTCATATCGAAGTAGAAATTTTGAACGGCGGAAAAACTTTAATACGCGTAACTGACGACGGCGGCGGTATGTCTAAGGAAGATTCACTTTTGGCAATTCGTCGCCACGCTACAAGCAAACTTTCTGACGTTAGGGACTTGCTGAATATTTCTACGCTCGGTTTTCGTGGTGAGGCTGTACCGACAATCGCCGCAGTTTCAAGATTTACTCTGCAAACTCGTCAAAAAAATTCTGAACTTGGTACAAAGTTGAAAATTGAAGGCGGCAAACTCATTGACAGCCACGAAATTGGTTGCAAAATTGGTACAACGGTTATTGTTGAGGATTTATTTTTTAATACACCTGCGCGACTGAAATTTTTGAAGGCAACTTCAACCGAAGCCGCAAAAATTCACGAATATATTACAAAGCTTGCACTTAGCCGCCCGAAAATTTCTTTTAAGTTTATAAATAACAATCGCCCCGCACTTTCCACGCCCGGCAATGGTAATCTTTTGGACGTGCTGACAGGAATTTACGGCACTGAAATTTCAAGTTCGCTAATCGAAGTAAATTTTGACGTTGAAGATTTTCATTTGAGCGGCTACATTGGCAAGCCAAACTTTTTGAAAAATTACCGCACGTGGCAAACTTTCATAATTAACGGGCGAATCGTCAACAACCGAACAATTTCAAAGGCGTTGGAAGAATCTTACCGCGCTTTAATTCCTAAAAGCGGTTTTCCTTTGGCAGTTTTAAAAATCGCCGTGCCGCAAAATTCCATTGATGTAAATGTTCATCCGCAGAAAACCGAATTGAAATTTGAAGACGATAATAAAATTTTTAAATTGATATATCGCGCAGTCCGTGAGGCAGTTTCCGAGAAAAAAGAAAACGCCGAACACGATTTAACAGAAATTGCAACTGCGCCGGAAATTCCGCAATATGAGCCGCTTAACCTTGATGAATATTTCGGCAAGCCTGCTGATAAGAAAAATTTCAGCGTCGAAAATGCGCGGCAAACTTTAAAATCACACGAAGAAATTTTTAATACAAATCTCAATGAAGATACTGAAAATTTATCAGCTGAAAAAATTACAAATTCAAACATTGAAAATTTATCAGCTGAAAAAATTGAGAGTTCAAACTTAGACGAAAATATTTCAGATAAAAATTTAACTGCTGAAAAAGTTGCTGATTCAAATACCAAAGAAAATATTTCCGTTGAAAATCCTGCTGAAACTTTAGATAAAATTAAATCTGTCGAAAAAATTTCTAAAACTACAACGCCGCCGAAAGTTGAAAAAAATTCCTTGAAACTTCAACCTATTGGGCAAGTGAATTTGTGTTACATTGTCGCTCAAAGTGATTCAGATTTGTACATAATTGACCAACACGCCGCGCACGAACGAATTTTATTTGACAGGCTGTGCAGTTACGCTGATAAAATTCCCGCGCAAGGGCTTTTAATTCACAGAATTTTAAAATTCGACGAACAAGAAAGTTTGCTGATTGAAAATAATTTGGAGCTTTTTCAAAATTTGGGCTTTACACTGGAGCCAAGCGGCGTGAATGAATTTCGGCTTATTGAAGTGCCTGTTGATGCCGCTGATGCTGATCCTGAAATTATGTTACGTGAAATTATTTCAAGTTTGCCGGAAATTGATAACGATTCAGATATTGACGAAACGCGCCGCGCAGATATTGCCCGCAACATTCGCCAACTAGTTTTGGCTACGACTGCTTGCAAGGCGGCAATTAAAGCCGGGCAAGAATTAAATATTCAGCAGATGAAATTTTTGTTAAACGATTTAAGCAAGACGCCCAATCCTCACACTTGCCCGCACGGTCGCCCAACTATCATTAAATTTTCTGATAAAGACTTGGCGAAAATGTTTCACAGGACTTAAAATGGAGGCAACAAAATGAACGAATACAAAGTTGATTTATTTTGGGACGACGAGGCTAACGTTTGGGTTGCAACTTGCGATGAAATTCCGCTTGCACTGGAGGACGGCTCATTGGACAAACTGATTTACCGCGTAAAACTTGCCGCGCCGGAACTCATTGAACTTAACAATTTGCCAAAATATGAATCGCTTGTAATGAATTTAAATCAACGTGAAAAAATGGTATATGCGTAATGGCGGAGTATGAAAAGAAAGTACGCGAAATTTTAATGCAAAACGGCTGTTATTTTTTGCGCCACGGTAAAGGCGACCACGATATTTGGCGCAATCCAATAACAAACAAAAATTTTCCTGTAGATACAAAAATTAAATCCCGTCATACAGCCAACGCCATTATGAAACAAAGCGGTATAAATTTTCATTTTTAATATTTGAGGAGTTGAAAAATGCTTGAAATAATAATTGGTCGCGCAGGTACGGGCAAAACTTTTTACTGCCTTGACAAGATGAAAAAAATTTTAGCAACTTCGCCGCTTGCTACTCAAATTTTTTATCTGTTGCCGGCTTATCAAACGTACCGCGCAGAATTGGAGCTTGCCAACATTACCGGCGGCGCAGTCAATGCCAGAATGTGCAGTTTTCAACGTTTCGCCAATCAAATTTTAGATGAGGCGGGCGGCTCAATCGTTCCGCGTATTTCTGAAATTGGCGGACGTCTTTTACTGCGAAAAATTTTACTCAATCGTGCCAAAGATTTACTTTACTACGAACGCGCCGCCAAACAACGCGGATTTGTAGAAATTTTGGCGAAAGAAATTCAAGACCTGCGGACTTATTCGGTTGATGCTGAAAAACTTTTTGAAACGGCTGAAACTATCGACGACGACGAACTTAAAAATAAAATTCACGACTTGGCAATTTTGTACGAAGACTTCAGAAATTCTTTGGCTGATCAACAGAATGACGACAGCGATTTAATTGAACACGCCGCCGAACTGATAAAAAATTCTACCGCAATTCGACGAGCCGAAATTTTTATTGACGGCTTTATATTTTTCGATCCTCAACAAAGAAAAATTCTGCGCGAAATTTTCAAGTACGCCAAAAATGTTTATATCGTTTTGCCGATGGATACGAAAATTGACAGCCGCGAAAATGTTAAGGACGTGGGAATTTTTAACCGCGCCTTTCGCACTTTCCAAATTATTAACCAAATTGCTGAAGAAGTCGAAGTTGAAATTAAAATTATTCGTTGCAACGCGCCAAAACGTTTTGAAGTTCCCGCGCTGAATTTTCTGGAGCAAAATTTTTTCAGCCGCGTACAGAAAACTTTTAACGCCAATACAGACGATTTAAAATTTGTCGAGGCAGTCAACAAACGCGCCGAAGTTGAAGCCGTCGCGCAGGATATTTTGGCACTTCACAAAAAAAATTATCGTTTCAGCGAAATTGGAATTATCGCCCGTGACGAAACTTACAGCGATTTAATCAAGCCGATTTTTGAAATTCACAATATCCCGTTTTTCATTGACAGGAAACGCGCCGCCGCTCATCATCCCCTTGCTGAAATGATTCGTTCGGCGTTGGAAATTTTGCGCGGTTGGCGGGCTGAATCAATTTTCCGTTGCCTTCGTACAGGATTTTTTAACATTTTGCAGGAAGATATTGACTTGCTGGAAAATTACGTTTTAGAGTTTGGACTGCGCGGCGAAAAAGTTTGGACGGCTGAAACTAACTGGAATTGGTATCGCCACAGTTTGGACAGCGATAAAATTTCTGAAAGTGAAACTGCTCGCCTTGAAAAAGTTGATACAATTCGCCGCGCCGCAGTTGAGCCGCTGATAAAATTTTCTGCTGCCGTCAAGAAAAAAAATTCTGCGAAAAATTTAACCGCCGCACTTTATGAGTTAATCGAAGACTTGAAAACCTACGAAAAATTAACCGAATGGGCAACACTTGAAGAATCGCGCGGCAATTTGGCAATGGCGCGGGAACATTTGAAAATTTGGGACGATATAATTTCACTGTTCGACCAAGTTGCAGAATCGCTTGACGAAAATAAAATTACAGCTAAAGAATTTGAATCAATCATAAATGAAGGGCTTGACGCCCTGCAAATGTCGTTAATTCCGCCCGGCGTCGATGAAGTTACAATTTCTGACTTCGACCAAAATTCTTTGCAAAATTCACGGGCGATTTATATTTTGGGATTCAGCTCAAGCAATTTTCCAAAAAAGGCGGCTGAAAAAAATTTGTTATCAGACGCGGACAGGTTACATTTGAATGATATTGGCGTGGAAATTCCAAAAGGCGGCAGCGATGCAATGTTAGCCGAAAAATTTTTGATTTATCGCGGCTTGACAGAGGCGAAAAATTATCTGTACATTTCGTACCCTTTGGCAGATTCTGAAGGCAATGCAATGAACGCCGCGCCGCTTTTCGACAGGTTCAAAAAAATTTTCCCGCAAATTAAAATTAACTTCATTCAGCTTGACATTTTGCAAAGTCTCGGCAGTGAAATTGATTTTGTTGCAAGCGAAAAAACTTTATCGCCCCAATCAGCCGAAAAACTTTACGCGCCTAATAAAAAATTGCGCGGCTCTGTCACAAATGTTGAAAGTTTTAACAGTTGCCCGTTTCAATATTTTGCAAAATACGGCTTGAAACTTAACGAACGCCGCGAATACAAAGTTAAGCCGCCTGACATTGGAACAATTTTGCACAGCGTTATGAGTCAATTCGGCGAACGTTTGAAAAAGGAAAATCGCCGCTGGTCTTCAGTTGACGATACCGAACTTGAAAAAATTGTTACTGAAATTATCGACAACACCACGCCGAATTTGAACAATAAAATTTTGCTAAGTACAAACGCGCTAAAACATCAACGCGACAGAATTAAAAAAGTTGCAATTTTTTCACTGCAACGGTTGATAAAATTTGACGCAGTAAGTAAATTTCATCCCAATTTTTTTGAAGAAACTTTTGACTCCAAAAATCAGGCGTTGATTTATGACATTCAAGGCGTTAAAATGGAGTTGACGGGAACGATTGACCGCGTGGACTTCAACGAAGACGGCAAATATTTTCTGATAATCGACTACAAGACCGGCGCGGCGTACCTCAACTTGAATGAAATTCACGCGGGAATAAACATTCAGCTTTTAACTTATCTGATGGTTGCAAAAAATTTGGAAATTGTCGGCGGACGCGCCCCCGCAGGTATGATGTATTATTTTTTGAAATATCCCGTTAAAACCGTTGAAAGTGCAAATTTGGCGGCGGGCGAAGTCGATAAGGCATTAAAATTTTCCGGCTGGACGCTTGACGATACAGAAATTATCAAAGAAATTGACGGCTCTGATAATTTAGATTTTTTAAATGTGCGCTTGAAAAGTAACGGCGAACTTTACAGCACTTCCAAGCAAAATGTAAAATCTGCTGAAATTTTTGAACTGCTAACAAAATTTGCTGAAGTGAAAATTCAAGAAACCGGCGAAAAAATTTTAACCGGCGATATTGAAGTTAAGCCCGTCAAAACTCAAACCGGCGACGCTTGCAAATATTGCGTTTACGGCGAACTTTGCGGCTTTAAATCTGACAAATTTTTTAACGTCGAAAATCTTGACGATAATAAAATTTTGGAACAAATTAAGGAGGAACTCAAATGAATCAACTTGGAGACCTTGAGAAAATTTTATCTGCGGCAAAGGAGATTGGCGAAAATTTACAAAGTGAACTTTCAAATTTGCGGGAAGAAAATGAATTGCTGAAAATTGAGGTAAATGATCTGCGCGATGAAAATAAAATTCTGCGCGAAGAAAATGAAAAAATTTATCTTGAAATGAACAATCTGCGCACGTCGAAGGAAGATATAAAAGCGGCGAACGATGCTTTTTCAAACAACGTGAATCAGCTTGTAACGCACCTTGAAAACAATCATCAAAAAACTATGGAGCAAATTGTTCAAGTGCTGAATGGCGGACTTCAAAAATTTGTGGCAGATTATATGAAAAATTTTGCGCCCGCCAAAATTGTACAAACTGAAACTAAAACCGCTGAAAATTTGGGCGAAGAAAAAATTTCCGACGAAATTACCGAAGTTGCGGCAGTTGATAAATATTCAGCACCAAACAACGAAGTTATAGTTGAAGACGTGGAAACTGCGCTTGCTACAAATGACGGCTCAAAAAAAAACAAAATGCAGTACGCAGCATTTTACGCGGAAGAAGCAGATCCGGAAAAGGAAGACGTAGATAATCCAATAAAATTTAAAAACCCCAATAACCCGCACAGATAATAAAGGAGCGAATTTTTTTGAATCTCGGAAAAATTTTAGCCGGAATATCAGTATTACTATTTATGTTTGGAGCAGAAGCCGCGCCAACTGAAATGGTAACATGGACAAGCGAAAATTCCGGCTTAAATCCAGGTTACACAGTTGAACCGCAACCGAACACGCGCCCCGTACCTGAAGGCGACGTTTTGCCGAATGTAACAGCCACTTCAGCCATTGTAATTGAGGCGTCAACCGGACACGTAATTTACTCACGCAATGCAGATGCCCCAATGTTTCCTGCAAGTACAACAAAGGCAATGACTTTATTAATGGCGTTGGAAAGTGGCAAACTTGAAGAAATTGTTACCGTTAGTGAAAATGCTTGGGGAACTGAAGGCTCAACACTTTGGCTTGAGGAAAATGAAAAAATCCCGCTCAATGATCTGCTTTACGGTATGATGATGGTTTCAGCAAATGATGCCTCCGTTGCCATTGCTGAACACATTGACGGCAGCGTAGAAAATTTCGCCGCACATATGACGCAACGTGCAAAGGAGCTCGGCGCAACTCACACCAATTTTACAAATCCTCACGGCTTGCCGGACGATAACCACTATACAACCGCCCGCGACCTTTCACTTATTACCGCGCAGGGATTTAAAACGCCGGGATTTGAACAAGTTGTTACTACCACTGAAGCGGCGTTTAATTGGATTCACGACAAAAATAATAAAACCATTCGCACGGAAAATAAATTTTTGTGGATGTACAACGGCTGTAACGGCGTTAAAACCGGCTACACGCAACGCGCCGGACGTTGTGTTATTTGCGCGGCTAAACGCAACGGTATTCAGCTTATTTCAGTTGTGCTGGACGGGCTTTATATGTGGAACGATTCAATTATTTTGCTCGATTACGGCTTTGACAATATCGAAACAGGTACTTTGGTAAAATCTGACGAAGTTATTAAAACTCTTCCAATTTTATCCGGGCGTAGAAAATCTATGCCGGTTAAAACCGCCGGTGAAATTATTGTACCGCTTTTCAAAAATCATGAGGCTTACAAAATTGAATATGATATTCCCGAAGTTTTGAACGCGCCAATTACAAGCGGCGAATCAATCGGAAAAGTTCACGTTTCTATAGACGGCAGAGAAATTGCCTCAACTGATATTGTTACAACTGCTGACGTGGAGCAAAAATCTTTCTTCAGGTTACTGCTAAAACAATTCAGAGAAATTTTTGCATAAAAATAACGGGCTGTCGAATTTTACGGCAACCCGCTTTTTAGTTTGCGGATTATAAATTTTTTTGCAATTTCGCGCAGGTTCAATTTTTTTCCGTTTGAATATAGCATTGTCATCATCAATTCTCAAAGTTAAAATGGTTTATTTTCAAGTCTCGGCAATTCGATTCAACAATTTCTTTCGTAGTTTTTGAAATACCTTCGGGAACGTAAACATTGACTGCAAGGCGGACTGAAATTTTAACGTCAGGTAAATTTATAAAATTGTCGATAATTTCTTTCTTGCAACTTGTAAAAATTTTGTCCATTCTGCCCGCGTCCAATTCCGTATTCATAATAAATCTTGTCGGCAAAATTTCAACTTCCGGCGGCGGCAAAGTTTCAGTTACAGGTTGCGTTTCAGTTTCAGGTTGTACCGGCGGCGCACTTTCAACAGTTGCAGGAGTTTCTTTTACAAAAAATTTTTCTGCAACTTCCGCCTTTACCAAAAATTTTCCAACAGAATTATTTAAAGAAATTCTTTCGCCAAATTGTAAGTTATTAAAATTTTCGTCGTCAGCTGTTGCAAAAGTTTTCGCCTCAACGCCTTTCATTACCGCCTCAAGCAAAACTTTTTCATTGTTCAAACGCGGCAAATAATAAAACGTCGTGAAATATCCCCAAAGTTTATTCAATTCCACCGATTCACTTTCACGCCAAATATAATTCTCCAACAAATTTTTCAAATGAATGTTGCCAAGTGTGCTTATAATCATTTCGCACTGGGAAAACTTTTGCGCGGCAACTGAAATATTTTCGCCTTTCGTGCAGTTAATTTCTTCAACTTGCCAATCTAAATTTTGTAAGTTTGTATCGCTTTTCGGCGCAAAAATTTGGCTGTACGCTTGCGAAAGTTTCATTACAAAATTTTCTTCAGCCAATTTCAAATTGCCGGTGGCGTCCTTTATCTGCAAAGTGTCAAGATTTTTTTCTTCAGTCTCGTTTAAAACTTCCCGCCACGCCATATATTCACGCACAATATTTTTGAGAATCGCCAATTTTTTACTTTCCGCCGCCATAAAAAGTAAAGTATTTTTGTGGTTGCGTGGAACATTGCCGCGCTTGTCTAAAATTTCTGCCGCAAATTTCAACGCAGGATTTTCTTCTTTTTTGGCGTCGTATGGATAATTCGGCAGTAAAATTACAAGCCGCGCCTTTTGTTCGTCGATAACGTCGCCGGAATTTTTTGGGCAAATGTGTACCGCGTTAAAATTTTTCGTACCGCTCCATTTTTCAAGCCGCTTTTCAATTTCCGCGTTAATATCGTCATCAGAAAAAGTTTCGCGCTTATCGTCAACATATTTGCGAAGTGTCGGCGATGTTCCGAACCAATAGCGCGTATTCTGCGAATACAGATAATATAAATTTTCCTTCAACTTCGACAGCGCGTCATTGAAAATTGAAACGCTCCCAACGTCTGCAGGCTGAATCGTCCCAAGCCGTATTTCATTTTCTTCAATTCCACGAACGCCGCTAACCTTGCCTATTGGCGCAGTACCCATAAAAATTACACGCGCAATTTTCCGCGCCGCCAATAAATTTCCAAAACGCCCGTTATTTCTGTCAAGCTCCGCCGCCTTCGATTTATCGCCGTCAATTTCAGAATTTATTATCGAATCCCAGTTATCACGAAAATATTTTGTCAACTCGTCACGTACCGGCGAAAAGTCCAACGGCAGATCGCTCGGCATTATCAGCGCACTTTGTGAATTTTCCGCCCAAAGTCTGTGAATCACATTCGACATTAACCGCAATACTCCGCGTGTTTTCTGAAAACCTTCAATCGTTGACCATTTGTCATAAAGATAATCGAAAAGTTGCGGATGAATTGGATAACACGACAACAATTTTTCTCGGTAATTTGTTTGGCGGCTTTCATTCGGAAAGTCATTTGAATTGTTATTGTACATTTTGAAAAACGCCGCGCAGGTTTCTTGACGCGCCGTTTCGTCTTCACAATCTTTAAAAAGCCGCCGCCGCACAATTTCATAACCTTCAGCAACCGTAACAGGCGACCACACAAGCTCAATTCGCCCAAAATATTTTTCAACCTGCAGTAAAACTTGTTTGCCCAATTCGCCGCCAACTTCAATATCTGATTCTGGAATTGAAACTACAACCGCCGTATTTTGGCTAGCCTTCGCCGCCTCTGTCAATTCTTGAATGAAACTTATAAGGTTGTCGAATGTGCCGCCGTCAACTTCGTTTGTCTTGAGTTTGCGCCCGTACGCCACAATTTCATCAATCAGAATCAAACACGGTGCCGCCGCGTCAAAAATTTTTTTCAGCAAGTCCACGCCGGGCGATATTTTTTTCTCGTCATTTTCTCGAACAAGTTCATAAATTTCAGCGTTGCCGGTGGACTTCGCAAGCCGCGCCGCAATTTCGCCCCAAATTGTAGATTTTAAAGGATTCGTCCACGTTCCAACTACAACCGCCGTATTTACTTTTGGCAAAAATTCAACGCCCGCCGCCTGTAAAACTTCCCTTACTGCCGACGAATTTTCAGGGCGAATTTTCCCGCCGAAAAGATGATACAACGCCAAAAGACTATGAGTTTTGCCGCCGCCAAACGATGTTTTCAACTGAATTACCGGCTCGCCGTTGCCCGTCGTCAATCGCTTTAATGTTTCGCTCAAAAGTTTTTTCAAGCCGCCTGTTAAATACGTCCGTGAAAAAAATTCAACCGCGTCTGTATATTCGGTACTTCCTGCGCCGCGTGCCACTTGTTCCAAATCTGCCGCAAATTCTGCCTGTCTGTAATTGCCGCTTGCAACTTCATCACGCGGTTTTATTACATTGCGCCACGCTTTTATATTGCCAAAATTTCTGTTGCGAATTTTTTTACCCACAAAGTACACCTCCAATTAAATTTGTTAAAGAAAATTTTCTAGCGTCAAAAAAAAATCCCTGCCACTTCGACAGGAATTTATTTTTTGTAATTTAGAATCATTCAATAGATTCCCAAAGTTTAATTTTGTCTTTGCGATTTTTGCCGCACGTTGTAACTTCAGGATTAAGTACAAATTCGGTAATGCCGTTTACTTTGTGTTCTTTAACATAGCCGTTTTCTTTAAGCCATTTAAAAGCGACCATTACGCTATCATAAGAAATTTTCAGCTCATCAGCGATGGCTTTTTTTGTAGTTTTTATTCCGTTTTCAAACTCTTGTTTTGTCATCAAAAGTCCAAACACTCTCAATATTGAAGGATTAGTAGTATCCATAATTAATTCTCGGTAAGTTTCTTTGTATACAATCACCCAACCATCTCCATTCTGTGTATTGTAGCGTACAGAATCTCGAATAATTTCTCCGGTTTCAACATTAGTAACCGTTACACGCTTAGCAATTTTAGCCATATTTTACACCAAACTTTCAATATGTAGCAAACTTTTTTATACAATGAAAAAAATTTTTCGCAATTTATACGGTAAATTCTTATTTTAATATCGGAAATTTCCTATAAATAATAATAGAATAACCGTGCTTTGTCAATTGCATTTTTAAAATTTTCCTCTGTATCTGTGTATGCTTCTGTGGGCGTAAAATTTTTTAGAAAAAAAATAATGATTGTAACTAAAAAAATTGACTTTTGTCTTCGCATTGTAGCGCGTGTGTAAAGGGTAAATCGCCTTGCGGCGACGGCTAAAGCCGCCCTTGACACTACGCGCATTTAAACTGCGAAAAAGTCAATTTCCGCCGAAAAATTTTTTTTGAAATTAAAACAACTCCGTTTGACTTTCAGCAGGTTTCCGCCTAAATTCCAACGTCCGCCCCAAAATATCCTGCCACTCCACTACAAGCTCATTATAGCAGGTTGCCTCCTTTGCATAGCGTTTTTCGCAAATATCGTACAGGCGATACGCCAAATTTTTCAGTGAATCAGTATCGCCTTCAAACTTCGCCAAAAGTTCAGCCGCGCCGCTAAGTCCGTCTTCGCCGAAAACTTCAACCAAACTTTGTACCCACAGCCACGCGCAATTATTTTTTATCAGCTTGTCTACAAAATTTTTTGCAAGGTTGCCGGCGTCGTCATAAATTTCAAGCTCATCACGGTCGCGCAGCCGTACATTTCCGCGCAATGAAAGTACCGCGCCTATTTCTTCAACTTTTGCCACTGAAATATTTTTCGCCCGCGCCAATGTGTCAGCGTCGCCAAATTTCATTTCGTTAAAAAATTTTTGGGTAAATAAATCTACGCAAAATTGACTAGCCGCGTCTAGGTGTTTGCTCTGCCCGTTCAAATGTTCGTCCAATTCCGCGTTGATGATTTTCAGCGCGTCCCGCACCGTTACAGGGTTGTCGCTCATATCTGCAATTTTTTCGTACCGTGAATACACGCTGATTCCCGGTCCTATCGCCGCCTGCGCCATATCTACCGGCGCAATGTTCGCCTGTTGCCATTTTTCAAGCGCGGCTTTTAATTCGGTTTTCAATTCTGCCAAAAATTTATTCTTGCCGCAAAATTTATTTTCTGCCGGTCGCTTACGGCACGCCAAAACGATTGACGACGCCAGCGCGTTTACACTATTTTTTAACGCCGTTGTTAATTCTGTTCGCATTGGCAAAGTTGCAGTTATTTGAAATCCTGCGCGAATTATCGAAGTAAGCATAGTTTCCCAGCCGCTTGACGCCGAATCTGATTCTTGTTGCTTAAAGGCGTAGTAAATCGTAATTGGAAAATCTGCGCGGGCTATTTCATAAATATTTTTCAAGGCGTCAAACATTCCGCTTTCAAAAAATTCTTTAGCCGCCGCTTTATTGCCGTGTCGATATTGCGAGGCGATTAACTCTGCAGATTTATCAAAAGTCATTCGCCCCAAAATTTCGGGATAAATATTTTTCAGCGGACGCCGCAGCCATACATAAAAAAATTCTGCCAAATCTGCATAACCGATATTGTCATAATATGGCGGGTCTGTCGAAACAATTACAGATTCGGGAAGTGAAAATTTTTCAAGCGCGTTGTGTCTTTTAACTTCCCCAATTTGTTTTGCAGGTAAATTTTTTACAGCTTTATAAAGCCAATCCAACATATTATCAAAGCAACCTGTTGAATTTGAAAAAAAATTCGCCTCTGCAAAATCCCACTGCATTGGAACGGCTTGACGAATAAATATTTGCGCCATTCCATCCCGTGTAGCATCCCAATGACAAAAAGAATTTCCAAACATTGCCAATTTATCAACCAAAAAAGACAAGTACACTGCAACGGCGTTTGAATAATCTTTACTGCCGCCGTAGTCTTGTACCTGCCTTTGAATTTCAGAAATTAAATCGCTGAAAGTGGTTAAAGCCGTCAGTTGCCTGTTAGTGAAAAGTTGGTGCCAATATTTAAAGCCGTAACCGCGCCCGCTGATAAGGTCGGGGCATTTTTCATTCATTTCTTGTTCAGGAAAATCATCAGGTTTATCAATGTCAGCAATTTTTTCGTGTTCGACATTGGGCGGGAGATAAATTCTGCCGTTTGCGCCTTCGGCAACAATCGCCAAAAGTTTAGCGGACATTTTGCCGTCTTTAGCCTGTTGGCGGACGTGGTCAAGCGGAACATTTGCGCCGCAACAAAGACAACGTGCGCCGTTGCGATTAACCGTGCCGTCGGGAATATTTTTATCGTTTTGGCAAATTTGAAAAGAAATATCCTTGCCGTGAACAACGGGCTTGACAGAAATATTTTGTTTGGTGGAAAGTTTGAAGGAATGAACGAGCGGCATTTGGCAAAGGCAGGCGGGATTGGAACAGGTAACGGTACGCGCCCACAGCCACGCAATAACAGTTTTGCCGTCGATTTTCGGATACAGGTTGCCGATTTTTTCAAAGGCGCGTTGTTTCAAAATTTTGCCGTAGTAGAGAATATCTTCGGCGAGACCTTCCGCGCCGTGATAACCGCCGAAAATATTTTTATCAGCGTTTGGATTAACCGGCGGCAGATTTTTAAATTTGGCGGGAATTTCAATCATTGCCTTGTTAATCATAATGGCGACGGGGTTTAAATCAGCGGCAAAAGATTTCAAGCCGAGCCGTTGCGCCTCAAGTGGAATAGTGCCGCCGCCTGCGAACGGATCAAAAACTGCGGGCAGATTTTCGCCGACGCAATTTTTAATTTCTTTGAGTGCCTCTTTGAAAACTTCATCGTTGTTGGAATTTTCCCATTTGACAAGCCTTTCGATAATTGCGAATAAGCGTTTGCGTTCAGCCTCCTGCAATTCCGGCGTAGGAAATTTTTCGGGATTTTCTGACGGGTCGTCAATCAGCGATGCAAAAAGTACGACGCGGGCAGTTGCCAAAGGACGCCGCGCCCAATACAAATGCAAAGTCGAAGGGTGCCCGTGACGAATTGATTTTTCTCTTGCTGATTCTTTGTTGATAACTTCAAGCGGCAGTGAAGTTTCGATTAACTTTTTCAGTTTAAACACCTCCAAAATTTTAATTTAAGTCAATATTGGCATCTGTCATTCTTTTGCCGCTTTTTTCTAGGGCGTCGCCGAAATCTAAAATTGTTGCGGTACGATTTGCGCCTTTGTGCGCTATATACGGATTCAAGCGATAGGTTTTATTTAAACCGGCACGAGGTCCTTCAACTATGACGTTTTTTTCTTTTAATGCTTTTATAGCTCTTGCTACGCTTGATTGTTTCATATCGAGTTCTTCTGCAAGCTGTGATTGGCTTATACGGATATAATTATCAAAGTCCGTTTCGCTCAATAATTCAAGCATAACGCGGTACTGTTCATTTGGTAAATTCCATTTAGCTAAAGTTTTAAGAGCAGATTGATACATAGCAACCCAGTCCCTTCCCAGATTTTTACTTTTCAACGGAAAATAACCTTTAATATTTCCGTCTTCATCTGTTACTACGTAATAGGTTTTTTCTTTGGATTCTTTCAACAAATCTATTGTGTTTTCCTTCAAATTTTCATCAGCAGAATTTTTTATATTTTCCCCCTTGACAATTTTTGACATTTATGCTAGCCCCATTTCAAAAAATTTTTTAGTTTATAGCTCACCAGCTATACTTTATAGCTCTGGAGATATAAAGTCAAGTTAATTTTTTAGTTAATTTTTGGCGTTCTAATATAGAATTTTCAAACTTAAAAACATTTTCTTTTCTGTATCTGTTAGCTAACATTTTTTTATTTCTGATTTGAAAGAAAATACGCGGAATTGACTAAGGCGTCGCGTCATCCTTGACGCTAGCCAGTCAATTTAGCCGCGCTGGGGGATTCACCCCCAGACCCCCGATACTCGAAAAAATTATTAGCGTCACGCTAATATATTTTTTCCGAGCCTAAATTTTTTTTACAGATTGAATTTAAAAATAAAAATTGAGATAACCGCTGCGCCTATTGCGTCAAGAATCAGCGGCAACATTCCCAGATAAAACGCCTTTACCTCGTCAAGGTTGTAATAAAGCAGGTACGCAACCATTGAAAGAATTGTAGCGACGGCAACGATTAAAATTAAAATCGTCGGGAAATTGCCTTGAAAGGCGGCGAAAATTGCGGCAGTCTCCAAAGTTGCAAACGCTACTATCAAAAAAAGTTCGGCAGTCAGCGGGCGATGAAAAATAAAAACCGTCACGGCAAATAAAATCACGTAAGCCGCGCCGCCAATCAAGCAAATTTGTTTCACGTCGGCAAGGTTGCGAATCCCATAAATATTTAAATAAATTGCGGCAATTCCGCAAGCAAAAGTTATCCAAAACAAAATAGCCGCCGTGCCGCCGAATGGATTAACATTAACTTTTGGATTGTAAGCCACGTACCACCACGCCGCGTAAAACAGACAGCACAAAGTTAAAAATCCCTGCCCTGCGGCAATGTACTTTTGAAAAATCATAGCAACCACCTACAAATTTTTTTCAAGCAAAATTTCTGATTGTTTGACGAGTGCGGGAATTTTGTAATTCAAACTTTCAACGGCAAAATCCGGCGGCGAATGAAACGGCTTTTTCAGGTAGGTAACTTTTAAATTTTTGCCGTCAATTTGAACAATCGCCAAAATAAAATTTTCCGGCGAATTAAGCGCGGTAAGGATTTCATTTTTGGTAACGGTTAAATTGGCGGCGTCGGCAGTCCTGCCCTTGACTTCGATAAACCGCACAAAATTTTCAGGCGTGCGCGATTCAATATCATAGCCGCATTTTTTCAAACTGCAATCAACGGGAATGTAGCCGAGCGATTTTTCAATTTGCATAACGGCGTTCATTGCGATATTTTCAATTTCTGTGCGGGCGTCAACGTCGTTTGAAAAAGTTTCTGCAACTTCAGCGAAATAACCGCGTGGCACAATCAACGCGCCGCCAATAATTTTTGCAACGGCGGTAATTTCTTTTTCAAGTGAAATTTCATCAAGGCGATTGTTAAGCCGCGTTTCCAATTCGTCAGCAGTTTTGTTGAAGTTTTCGTAGTTGAGTTTGTCCTTGTGCTTAATTTTAATCGCCTGTTTGTCCCAATAGCTAATTTCATCGTACAGGCGCGTTTTTACGGCAACTTCAATTTGATTCAGATATTTTTTTCTGTCAGCAAAAATTTCTTGACGGTACGGCGGAATGATATTTTTTTCTGCGTAGTCAAGGGCGATATTTTCAACGTTGCCGAGCCATTTTAAATTTTGAATTGCGGACAAAATTTTTTCCTGTTCAGAATCAGTTGGAAATTTATAATCGAAGTAAGGCGCGTTATTCATTGGCGCGGCTGTACCGTCTTCAAAAATTTCTACGAAGTGCAAGCGTTTTGAAATAATTTCTGCGCGACCGTCGGTAATGGCAGTTTCAATCATAAAAAGCAGACGAAGATTTTTAGTGGCGTCGTTGTCGTCGATAAAAATTGTACCTTGCCGCAAAACTGCGCCGAAATTTTTTAAAGTTGCGTCGGTTAAACTTTTTAAAAGCGGATGCCCCAAACTGATAAAAGTTGCGGGATTTTCGGCGTTGCAATTTTCCTTTTTAAAGCAAATATTTTCGTAGTTTTTACCGCCGCGCAAATCTTTTGGAATGTAGGAAATTTCATAGCAACCGTTACCACGCGGGAAAATTTGTCCGCCGAATTTTTCTAACGCCGCAACAAAAAATTCTTCGATAAAATAAGGTTGCAGTTTAAAAATTTCTTTGCGTTCCATATCCAAATTTATATCTGCAACTTTTGCCGCGTTGAAATTTTCCTGCGTCAAGGCGCGTTGCTTTAAAATTTCCTGCAACTTTTCGGGATTAAAACTTTCATCAATGACGTTATCTAATTGGGCGTTGTTGCCGTAACGTATCGCCTCAATCAGCAAATCGCGCAAGGGTTTATTGTCGAAAGAAACTTTGCCGAGAATGTCAAAAACTTTGCCGCCGAGTGCTTTTCTTTCACGTTCCAATTTTTCTAAAAGCCGTTTGAAAACTTGCCCTTCGCGTGTTTCATTTGCAACCAAATTCCACAGGTAACAAATTTTTTTCTGCCCGATTCTGTGAATACGCCCAAAACGTTGCTCAAGGCGGTTGGGGTTCCAAGATAAATCGTAGTTAATCATAAGGTGCGCCGCTTGCAGATTTATACCTTCTCCCGCCGCATCCGTTGCAACGAGGATTGAAACTTTTTTATCGTGCTTGAATTTTTCTTCGATATTGCGGCGTTCCCTGCGATTTAAACCGCCGTGAATCGTAACAACAACTTCATTATCGCCAAACAGTTTTGAAATTTTTTCCTGCAAATATTCCAGCGTGTCTTTATGTTCAGTGAAAATAATCAACTTTTCGCGTTCGTCGGCAGAAATTGAAAATATTTTATCATTCAGCAGGTTAGAAAGTTCCTGCCATTTTCTGTCTTCGCCGCTACGCAGAACTTTTTTTGCTTGTTCGGTAAGTTTTTGGAGCGTTTCAATTTCAATTTGCAATTCTTTAATCGTTCGCGCAGGCGTTAATTGTTCAGCCAAATTATTTTCAAATTCGGCGTCGAAAAATTCGTCTTCGTTGTCCAATTCTTCAGCGTCCAAAAGTTTTTCGTCAAATTCAATTTTTTTATCGTCAAGAATTTCTTTCAAACGTGCGGTACGGCGTTCAAGCGATTTATAAATTGCCTTTGGCGAAGACGCAAGCCGCCGCTGTAAAATTGTCATTGCAAAACCTACGGACGTTTTTTTATTGCCGTCCAATTTTTCGGCGCGGTTAAAGCCGTCAACAACATAATCAGTCACGCTTTTATAAAGTTCAATTTCCTGCGGCGACAAAGAATAATTCACGGTGTAAGCAATTCTTTCAGGAAAAAGCGGCTTGCCGTCAAACGTCAATAAATCTTCCTTGACAAGGCGGCGCATTACGTCAGAAATTTCAACGTTGCCGACAATTCTTTGAACGCCCTCGAATCTATCAGGATCAATCAGCGACATAAACAGATAAAAATCTTTTTCCTTGCCGTTGTGAGGAGTTGCCGTTAAAAGTAAAAAATTGCGTGTAATTTTCCCCAGTAACTGCCCCAATCTGAAACGCTTTGTATATTTAATGTCATTGCCAAAAACCGTAGCCGCCATTTTGTGCGCCTCATCGCAAACAATTAAATCCCAGTTTGTAGCGTTTAACATTTCTTGAAAATCTTTTTGACGCGCCAAAGTATCAACGCTTGCAATGGCAAAATTTATTTTGTTGAAAATATTTTCAGCGTCTGAATTTATTTTTTCGCCGCTTAAAATTTCAAAGTCCAGTTGAAATTTTTGCTGAAATTCATCCTGCCATTGTTCGGCAAGCACTCGCGGACAAACTATCAAGCAACGCTTTACACTATTGCCAAAAATCAATTCCTTAACAAGCAAGCCCGTCATAATGGTTTTACCTGCGCCGGGGTCGTCTGCAAGTACAAAGCGTAACGGTTGACGCGGCAACATTCTTTCATACACGGCTGAAATTTGATGCGGCAACGGCTCAATAAAAGATGTGTGTACTGCAAGATAACTTTCTACAAGGTACGCTGAATTTATTCTGTACGCCTCCGCCGCTAATTTAAAATTATACGCAGTGGCAGTGAATTTCCATTCAGCGGCGTTAATATTTTCCATTTTCCAATAAATCCTCCAAAAAATCTACCGAATCAAATGCAAAAAAATTTTCGTGATTCAATTTCAAATTACGATGAGCAAAGGCAACGTCAGCAACTTGCAACATTGGAATATCTATGGAGCTGTCACCGGCGGCAAAAGTTTTTGCAGGTTCAAAAATTTCTTTCAGTTTCAAAAGTGCCGCGCCTTTATTCAAATTTGGCGGAAATAAATAAATTTTTCGCCCGCTGTACTCAACAACTAAATTTGTATCGCCTTGAATTTCTTCAGAAACTTTTTTTATATCGGCGTCATCATTGGACTTTAAAAATAAAAAGCTGCCGTCAACAATTCGGCTGATTGTAAAATTTTTATCCTGCGAAAATCTTTCAAGTTGCCGTTGCAATTCGTTTTCATACGGGCGAATATTTTTGTAAAAATCTTTTTGCCAATTTAAATTTATTTCGCCGTTTTGTAAAAGATTTGCGCCATTGGAAACAACCGCAAATTCCGGCGTTGTACCTTCAAGCCATTCAATCCTGTTGTATTGTTCGATTGAGCGCGTGGTAACGGGAATAAATAAAATTTTTTCTGCAATTTCTTTCAACATTTCAACTGCGCGACTTGAAATAAAACTTTGCTCCCTACCGTTGTAAATTTCAATGCAAATATCGCCGTCCACCTTATGTTTGTAGGAATGTATCAAAGTATTGTCCAAGTCACAGGCAAATAAAATTTTTTTCATAAGTCATTCAGTGCGCGAATCAATCCGCAGGCTTTGTAATTTTTCAGCGGATATTCCATTACTTCAACGCGCTTTTCCTTTGCAAGTTGATAAAGATGCCCCAAATTTTTTTCGTCGTTCAAACTGTGTACTAAAATTTTTTCCGGCACTCTTCGCAATAATACTCGTGTTGCCTCTCCAATACTCGGCTTTATCAAATTTATATCAGTAATTTTAAATTCGTCGGCAATTTTGTAAACTTCGTCAAGCCCGCTGATTTTTGGACGTTCAAACTTTTTGAAAGTTGCAGAAAAATCAAAGTGGCGTTCAATACTTTCAATGAATTGGTAAGTTAAATCTTTGTCAATCAAATTTTTGTAAAACGCCGCGCCGTGAAAATCATTTTCGCCAATAATATCAGCGCGTAAAAAAGTACGACTTAAAAGCCCGGAAACTGTAGAATTTAAGCAGGAACTTGCAATTAAAAAATCTTCGTGCGTGCCGAATTTTGCGGCAACGTTCGCAGGGTCTGACAGCACGGCTAATCCCGCGTCAATTTCAGGAAAATCTTTCATAGATTCATTTAACTGTTTCTGAATTGCGCCCTTGCCCGTCCAGCCGTCAACAAACTGTATCGACGCGGGCGAATGGCGATTTAAAATAAAATTCACGGCGTTTTTGTCGATACCGACGCCGCGAATAATTGAAATTGTGTAATGATTGACGCGGCAATTATATTTTTTCTCAAGGTAATGCTTTATCAAAATTCCAATGGGCGTACCTGCGCGAGCCAACGAAACTAAAACTACTTCCGCGCCTTTTTCTGCGAAAATCCAATTTGAAACATTCGCCACAGCGTCTGCCGTAATTTTTGAAAATCTTTCAAGTGCGTCATAATAAGTTTTCAAATACGCCGCTGATGGTTCATATTCAAGCGGCAACATTTCTGAATAGTGTTTGCCGGATTGTATCAATTTTTCGCGTTCTTCGGTGGATTGCGGCTGTACAAGTCCGCTTATATCTTTGAGTAAAATTGTTACGTCTTCAGTTTTGTAAGTGCTAAACATTTTTGCCTCCGACAAAAATAATTTTTTCGCAGCCGTGAATATTCAACGCGGCAACCAAATTCTTAACCGCGCCAATTTGAAAATTCGCCGCATCAGAAATCACAAAAACCGCGTCGTAATATTGGAGATTATAAATAAAAGTCGTCCGCGCAGAATCGTAAAAACTTTTGAGTTGATAACCTTCAGTAATTGGATAATTTTTTTGACTGCAAACGCCAATAGGACTTCTTGTTGTGGAATGAGTGAAAACTTTTGCGCCGCCGTTTTCCAAAATCTTTCCCGTAAGAATGGCGGGGAGCATACTTTCTTCAGTACCCAAAACTAAAATTGATTTTTTATCTTGAATTAAATTTGCAACTTCGCCGCCGAGTTTTTCCAAAGTTTTAATATATTCGTGAATGTTGACGCCAAAACGCGGATTAAATTTAAAATTCACGTTGCTAAAAGAAATTTTTTCAAGTGAAATTTTTTCAGAATTTAAAATTTTTGGCGCGGCAGTTTCAAAATTTGATACGTCAAAATTTTCTTCGCGCAGTTTTACCAAAAATTCGCAAGTTATTCCGTCCAATTCAAGCAATTTTTCATTTTCAGCAGTCAAGCGGTTAATAATTGACGCGGCTACAAGTTTTCTGCCATTCAAATTCGGATAAATATTTTTCAACTGCCGAATCATATTTCTAAGCGTTTTTCCTGTCGATAATTCATCATCTACAAAAATTATAGTTTCAGTGGCGTTAATCCAATCAGCCAAATTTCCGGCGTACAATTTTTGTTGCGGCGCGTGACTGTGTTCCTCAAGAAATTCTATAAAATTGCCGCCGAAATTTTCCCGCGTCGTTTGAATGTAAATGCAATTTTCCAAAGACGCGGCAACCATTGCGCCAATAGCCGTTGCAGTTTCAGCAAATCCAATAACCAATTTTGCGGCAGGATATTTTAAAGCAACTTTATCGCCCAAAGTTTTCATCATTTCCAGCGCGGCAGTTGGACTAACCGCCAAATGCTTGCCTTGTAGAGGATTTACCAAAAGATAAGCGCGTTTGTTATTGTTGTGGCGTTTGGCAATTTTCAAAACTTCATCAGCAGTAAAATTTTTCATTCGCTCACCTCAAGACAAATTGGCGTTTCAATGTTCGCAACTTTGCAGGAATTGTAAGGCGGATAAATCCAACTTTTATTTATTCCCAACAACTGATTTATCGCAAGGTCGGGAATGTTAATTTTGGAGCCGAGGCAAGACAACTGCAAGCCGCCGGACATACGCGGATTAATTTCTAAAAGATATGGCTTGCCGCCGTGCATTTTGAATTGAATATTTACCGGCACGGAAAAATTTAAATTGCTCAAAATTTTTTCTGAAATTGCCATAATTTCCGAATCAAAGCGAATTTCCGAGTATCTGTGATTAGTTTTGTAACGCGGAATTATAATATTGCCGTGCGCCGTGCTTAGACAATCCACGCTAATTTCTTGCCCGTTCAAATAAATCATCACAAGCAGAGGAATTTTAAAACTGTACTGCGACAAAATTTTTTTTGCGGTGTTGAAAGTAACTTTGGCGTTTGGCGTATTGTACAAGCCGCTTGCATTTTCCAAACTGTCATCAATCACGCGGAAAGTTACCGCGCCTTCATCTTTGACGAGTTTATAGCAAATTCGATTGTCGGCAGTTTTCAAATTTTTGTAAGCGCGTTCAAATTCTTCAATCGAATTGACAATTTCAAAATTCGGTACAATTTCGCGCAGTCCAATTTTTGAAATGTATTCGTAAGTTTGCACTTTGTCATCAAGAATTTTCATCAAGTTTGAATTTTGCCCGGTTAAAACTTTTACGCCGATATTTTCAAACTTTGAAATATTCGCCGCTATAGCCGTCAAATTGCGGCGCGGGACAAAAATATTTATTTCGTGTTGCCTGCAAAAATCTAAGCAGTACGAAATATAATTTTCTTCATCAATTTCAGTTGGTTCAATGTGCCATTCGTCGCAAACTTGCTTGTAAATTGCGTAATCATTTTTGTTTGTACCGACGAAAATAAAATTGCCGCCGTCCTTGATTAAATTTATCAAGTGGTAAGCGGTACTGAACCAGTGATTAAACCAAATTTTTGTCATTTTGTACCCCGTAAATTTCGCTCAAAATTTTAATTTTTTCAGCCCATTTGTAATGGCATTTCAATTCATTCATTCTGCCGGAAACTTTCGCCACGCCGTGAGAATCTGAAGTCCAATTCAAAATTTGTTCGGCGTCATTTAAATCTGATTGAGTAACTTTCAAGCTGTCAAAAATGTATGGCAACTGCGAAGGATGAATTGCACTTTTGCCGATAAAGCCGTTGAGTTTGTCCAAATTCAATTCTTTTTTCAAGCCGTCAGCCCACGCCAAATTTTTTTCGTCGCCAAAGTAATTCCAAACTGAACCGGCAACCACATAATCTTTTGAAAAAATTTTGAGGATACTAATCAAAATGTCACGTACAACGCCAATATCGTAAACCGTGTGATTGAAATTCCAACGCAAGCCGTAAATGTTGCTTAAATCGTTGACGCCCACGCGAATATTTAAAATAAAATCTTGGACGCTTTCCAAAAGATTTTTTATCTCAATCAAATTTTCAGTCTCTGCAATATTTTCAGTTTCAAAAATTGGCATAAAATACAGCGGCATTTCACGATTAAAATTTATTTCAGAAATTGCGTCAACGTAATTTTCGGCGTTATTTAAATCAAATTTCGGCAAAAGGTAACCTGTAATTATTTCGGTAAAGCTTGAAAATTTTTCGTGAATCGCTTGCAAATGTTGCGGCGAACGAACACGAATAAAAATCAGCGGCAATTTTTTATTCAAAGATTTTAAATCGTGCAAAATAATTTCTAAAGTTTTTTCAGCGTCAGAAAGTTTTTCATCAAGAACGGAATCTTCCAAGTCAAACGCTATTGACGTTAAATTTTTTATAGAATTATTTTTAATTTTTTCGACGATATTTTTTTGAAAGGCAGGCATATAAAGCAAGCCGCCAATTTTGTATTGTAAAAAATTTTTGTTTGTCAGAATTATAATCACCTTACTTTCAATTTTGACAAAATTTTAATACAGCTTTTTAGTTTTGTCGAATATAAAAAAGCCCGCCGATTTTTCCGGCGGAATTTTTAATTTATATTTTTAGCAGATTTACTTTATAACTTCTGAAACGTTCGGTAACGGTACACGATTTTTAAATTTTATGTCAACGCCGTCTCTTTGTGAAACATCGCCGCTCATAGATTTAATTTTTTTTGAATCAGGTTTATTTTTCCAATCCAAAATTAAATTCAATTCGTCCATAATTTTTTGCCACACTTCAAGCATTTCATTTTTTTTGATATGATTTTTGAAAGCGTCAAGATAATCTGTGGCGTCAATTTTTTTATAGGGATTTTTAAAGCCTTCAGAATCAAAAATTTTTGTGTAGGCGTCGTTATTTTCTACAAAAAGTCTCCATTCAATTTGAATACTGCCAAAGCCAAAAGGTTTTCCCATACCAATTTTGTAAGCGGGATTTTTTGCGCCGTTTAAATCAAAAATCATCAGCAACGCGCCAAGTTCAATCTCACTCAAATTTTGAAAACGAATTTTAGTTTTAAATTCGCCCCTAGAAATTGGCGTTAATTCTTTAGTTAAATCTCCGCGTTCATTTGGATTAGCTTTCCAGTTCCAAGTGTTATTGTGCCAATAAAGTTTGTAACCGCGCAGTTTAGGTCTATCTTTGTCCCAGTGCGTCAAATTTTCGCCGTCCTGTTGTACAAGATACAACTGATAAGAAGTAGGATTCGGCTGCATAAGTGGATGAGCGGCGGCAGTTTCCAACGTATCAATTTTAGAAATTGGCGTGGCGTCTTCAAATGCAACACGGCTAGCCCAATTTTCTTTCAAGCCAAAAACTGCGTCCGTAAAATCTATAATTTTTTCGTTTTGCAATTCTTCAGGTACAGCAACGCCAATAGAATTTTTGTAAGGAATTCTGAAGCATTGCCCGTGCCCAAACGCCGTAACTTGCCCATCTTCCTCCAAATAATGACAAGGTATCAAAGTTTCAACGTCATCAGGAAGTTTATCTTTAAAAAATTTTTTAAGTTGCTCATGGTGTAAAATTCCTCTGTCTTTGAAAAGGTTAACGCCGCGCCGGTTTCTGTCGTGTTCGTAGGATTTTAAAACATCGTCCGGCAATTCAATTCGTTTGCTCCAATCCACATAATCAAGTTTTACAAAACGAATTATTTGCTTGCCGTAATTTAATTCTGCATTTTTTTTAGCAATTTCTTCAGCAGTCAGCCCTTTCAAACTTTCACGATATTTTTCGTATTGTTCCCGAGTTAATAAATTTTCGTGGTTATTGGGTTTTCTATCAGTATCAGCCCATTGGTTGCCGGTTAAAATGTACGCCCGCTTTTTTTTCAAATCCCAATAAACGCAAGAATCCTTAAATTTAACAGGGCGATATTCATTTTGAAAATCTTTAATCATTATAAAATCGTTTTTGCGTTCAATGTTTGGTTTCAGCGGCGCAATAAAATATTTATTTTTATCGGTTTTAATAAGAAAACCGGGACGCGCATTTTTGCCTTTATCGCCTTCCATTCGTGCCTTGTAAGTTGCGCATAAATCTTCCATCCACTTTGGAGAGCCGCTGGGAGCCATCAAACAGCGAAAATAAATATGTTCGTCGTTAAAATCTTCGCCTTTACCTTGAGACTTTGTACCGCCACGAAACGCGCTACAAGTTACAATTTTAAAAATATTTTTGAACATCCCACGAAGGGAACTTCCTGGAATTATAAATTTATCTTCTCCTGCGGGCGAAAAACTATTTTTGCCGTTACCGCCAATAAAAAGCGGCGTTAAAGTTTTAATTTCAAGTTCAATTTCTCCGCTGATTTTTTCGCAATTTTGAATGTGACTTTTGAAAGCGTCAACGGCAATACTTTCAATTTCTGAAGGCAAAATTTTTTCAGGCAACGAAACAAAATTGTAAGGCGCAGTTGCTTTTTCGTTATTCAACGGACGATCTGAATTTTTCGGCTTACCGTGATGGGAATTATTGCCGCTGTGATTAGTGCGCTGATTATTGCCCTGCCTGTCATTGCGATTGTTAAAATTTTTGTTATCGCCACGTTGAGAATTTTTTTGCTGATTATTTCCAAATTTTTTGCCTAAGTCATCAAGTGTCAAAGTTTGTCTAGCCAATTTCAGCACCTTCTTCCGCCGGTTCAATCGCAACAAAACGATAATCAGAATAGCCGCAAAGTCCCGTTGTTTCGTGACTGTAAATGTAATTGCGCGTCAAAAGTCCGTACCATTTAGCATTTTTATTTTCGCAGGGAATTTCCATATAAAGTTTGCGTTGCTTGTCCAAAAGTTTTATAAAACCGTCAGCCGCGCAGGATTTTTCGCCCCAAAATCTTGAAAAACTATCTGCGTAAAAATTTTTATTGCCTTCAGTTTCAGTAATGTAACGCCCACGCAATTTATTTTCAATTCGCTTTAAGTGCAATTCTGCAGTTTCGTTAAAAATTCGGCACTCTAACCAATATTGCGGCGTAATATCTGAACGCGCTGAAAGTTTTTCGCCGTCAAAATTTCCCCAAACAATATTTTGAATTTGCCACGCTACAAAAACTGCGCGAGTATTTTTAAATTTTTCTTTAACAAGATTTTCAATTTTATTCAAAGAAATTTCGCAAGTTGCAGTTTCAGAAACAATTTCACACGGGCAAATTTCTAATCCAACTTTTTTTGCAATTTCCAAGCCGCTCATTTAGATTCACCCCAATTCTTGACAGATTCGGCAATTTTTGAAAGTTTATCCGCGTTGCCGTCAATAATTTTGCCGTTTTCGCCGAGTTTGTAAGTTACGCCGTTAAAATTTATTTCGGCTGAAATTCCCGTAACAGTGCCGCGTCCAATGCACTTTTCGCCGCCAATCGCAACTTTGCCTAACCATAAATCGCGCAATAAAAATATCGCCAATCCTGCCTCAAAAGTTTTGGCGTCGGTAATTTCAAAATGAATCTTTAAAGTTGGCGCGTCGCTTTTCTGATAGACCGGCTTAGTTTTAAAAAGTGCGCCCAGCAAAGTGCCGCCGGTAAATCTGTCAATTTTATTGCGGGCGTGTTCAACTTCAGAAAAATTTTCCGGCTCAATGTAACTTTCAGAAACGATAAAGCGGCTTTTAATTTTTTCTTCGCCTTCAGAATAGCCCATTAAATTATTTAATAAATTTGCGTTCAGCCTCAATTTTTGAAAAATATAC
This sequence comes from uncultured Selenomonadales bacterium, assembly GCA_937877565.1. Taxonomy (GTDB): domain Bacteria; phylum Bacillota; class Negativicutes; order Selenomonadales; family Selenomonadaceae; genus Quinella. The sequence goes on from CALFJB010000108.1 coordinate 42,026, forward strand.
TCGGCGCGGTGGCGAAAAATTCCTTTCAAACTTGTACCGGGTATTACAAAATCTTTCAAACTTTTTAAACTGACAGCGGAAATATTTTTCTCCTTGTCTTCTGCGGTAATTTCGTAATTGCGAATAATGAACGAAGAATTAAATTTAAACTTCGCATCAACAATAAAATTTTTAGTGTCGGCAGAAATATTTTGTGTAACGGGCGAAATTTTATCAGAGGCGGGTTTATCAGTAAGCCACGCGATAACGTCGGCTTTTTTTGTGAAGTCGTAAAATTCGGCGTTGAGACTTTTAACCTTCGCAAGTCCAAAACCTTTTGAAGTCAACGCGCCAAGTCGAATACCATTTTCAAGTTTGCCCAAAATTTCGGCAACCGTCTTTTTGATTTTATCAATTTCGGAAAAATGGCAACCACGCAAATTTATTAACATTCGCAATTCGCCATTTGCACCGCGTTCAACTGCCTCATAATCGTATTTCCCGCCGTCAACGCCCGTACCTGTCAAGCCGTCGATTTTTACGCCGTCACGGGAAATAATTTCGCCGCCGCTAAGTGCAATATCTTCAATCTGAATTGCGCTTTGAAATTCTTCTGCGTCGCCGAAAAGTTTTTTGAAAACTTCAGAGCCGCTAAAATCTTCGCGCAGGACTCCGCAAATTGAAGTTCCGGGTATAAACGGCACGCCATCTTGATTTTTCAGCACGTGAATATCTTTGAAGTTGTCGGAAGTTTCGCCCGCGCCGTCGCCAATTAAAAGCGGTGACTCTAAAACTAAATCGCCTGTAATTTTAATTCTTCCAATAATTTGAGAATCAGTCAATTTCATCGCCGCCTTTCGTAGCCGCAATTTTCCGCGCAAATCTCAAAAAGTGTTGCAGATACTCAAAACAAAATCTATCTGCAAAATTTTCAGCATTGAAATCAATTTTATCAAAAAGTTTTTCATCGCCAATAGAAAATTCTTTATCTTCGTAAGGCAAATTTGCATTGGCGGTAAAAATATCATAGAGCGTTTGATCTTTTAAAGTTTGATCTTTTAAATAAAGATTTTTAAGATTATCTTGAAATTGTGTACCGTCTTTACTTGCGGCTAAAATTTTTTCTTTGAAATTTTGCCGAGTATTTTCTGTGCCGACGTTTGCAAGAATGTTATTGAGTCTTGAAAAAAAGTGCGTAAAATTACCGCGTTGAAGTTGAGAAGTTAAAGTTTTGGCGTCTTCGTGCGCGTAAATTCTCAACTGTTCCAAATATTTTTCAAGCAGAATTTTTTGAGCAATTTCTTTTGTTTCATCTGAAAAATCTTTGACTTCGTCGAATTTATTTTTTTCGAGTTTGCCAACTTCAAATTTTTCTTGTGACTTCCAAAATCTAAGCTGCCCAAAACCTTCTTCAGTACGAACGCCAAAACCGCTGTAAATTTTTTCGTGCAAAAGTTTTTTATCTGCGTCAGTCAAATTTTCAGTTCCAATTTCAAAAACTGTACCGGCGGCAAGGGCTTGAACGCGCGGGCGTTTCATTCCCCATTTCATTACAAAATTTTCAACTTCAACGCCTGCCGCAAAAACTTTTCCCAGTGTGAAATTTGCGCCCAATTTGTCAATAACTTCAGCTTGCAAAATTTTTTCCGCACTTATGAAATTATCGTCCGCAGAAATTAACGGACTTTCAAGCCGTAACTGAACCTCCCACGACTAAAGTCGCGGGGTTCTGGGGAACTTACGCTCCCGTTTAAGAAGTTTGATAGTCAAGCTATCCTTATTCTTATAGGCGTGTCCATTTCGCCTCTACAGTATAGCCCCTCTAGGAACACAACTTTACTTTTTCTAAGAATATTTAACGCTCCGTTTACATCTGCATTGAATTTGTAACCGCTTGCTGTCTTGTACATTCCTCTACAAATTCGTTTGCCGGAAAAAATATATTGTTTAGGATTATCTTCGTTGTATACCGGCAACTCGTCTTTATCCCAAAAACTTGCCTTTGATGTATATGATTCTTCCTGCTCAATATATTTAATTCCGTAGAGTTTGCAAAGATACTGCAGTTTGTCCCGTAACTTTCCAAACGGTATATTGACAAAGTTTTGATTGTTTACTCTGCCAATATCGCTGTTACGCTGAAATGTCACGTTATAACCGCAAACAAGCGTCCCAATATTATTCGCTAAACAGTAATTGATAATTTTTCGTGCCGCCTTCGCCATATAATCATTTACACGGTTATTTCTTTTCCGCGCTAATTCATTCTGCCGATTAGTACACTTTTTACCGAATTTCTGTTTATCTTTAATGCTCTGCAATCTGGAGTTTTCTTTGTTGTACCACTGATTGACAGATTTTAACCGCCGCCCGTCAACTATGAAGGCTTGCCCCGTATTTGTTGCACAGGTTGTAAGATTGTCTATTCCAAAATCTATTGCTATTGCTTTTTGTTCGTCTAAATTTCTCTGTTCTTCAACTACCTCGTAGGTATATTGAATTTCAAAGAACCTAGCCTTAGCCTTCGGAATTATCCTTATTTCTTTAACCTTTTTGCCTTCAAGTATTGGCGGGATATTGATTGTAACTTTCTTATGTTCCTTGCCGTAACTTTGCGAATACGGGATTATAAGTTGGTTACCTTTCAACCGCACAAAACCTATTATCAGTGTCGTGAAACCGTCTTTCGGAAGATATTTTGGCAACTTTACTGCTTTAAAGGAATACTTACCTTTTTTGGCAAGTCCCAAAAGTGCGAAGAATGACTGAAACATTCCGTCTACTTCTTTCATTGTCTGTTGAGCCATATTGGAATTTAACTCCTTGTAATTGGGACTTTCCTTTAACAGCGCATAGTTTTTTTGGTAATTCAAATATTTACCTTCCTGAAAAAAATATTGCCGGACGTTGTAAATTGCCTCGTTCGCTAAATTCTTTGCGATATGTGACAACCTTTTTATGTTTCTATAATCTTCCTTTGAAAGTTGTTTCACTTGTTGCTTTACAGTCAAATACATTTTTCTCACCTCACTTTCAAGGTAAGTTGAACATATTTTACTGTAAATTTCAATCCTTAGTAAAAATATTTAGACACGCTTTGAACCCTTTGACTTTAACCATTTTAGAGGTCTCGTTCACACCGGCTCGCTAGTTCCGGCGCAGTTCTCTTATGAACTTCCTGTACTTTCATACAGGCACAGACTATATCTCGTCCTTCACCATTACGTGTTAAGGTCTGCCCACTTCCAACCGCTTGGTTGTACTTACCTCAGGAGTAATAGTCGTTGAACCTTCCGCTATTCACGGCTTGGCTGCTGATTATCCATTTTTTAGCGTTTAGGATTTAACCTTGCGCCATCTACTGAATTTTTTCTGCTTTCGCCACGTTCGCACTTGCGCTTGTTTCATCGCTATGCTTTAGTTTCAGTAGCTTTAGGATATTCCAGCAATTCAGGCAGTAGAGGGAGTTTGTGAAACTCCACTACGTACAAATTTCTCTATACGCTTACTGGTTGCGGCGTTTCATCTCACGACTAAAGTCGCGAGTGTTCACGCCGCTATCAATAAATTTTTTTGCCCAAATTTTGAGTTTCAATTTTTTCAATACTTCCAAAAGTAAATTTGCAGTTGCCGTATTGCGTAAACTTTGAACGCCCAAGCCGCGTCTCAAAATTTTTATTTTCAAGGTTCAAATCTTTCAAATCATCTTCCGCGCCTAAAATCTGCCCGAAAAAAATTTGTCCTTCGTCCAACGCCTCGTAGTTATAAATGTGTCCTTCCTCACTTTTGCCGGAAATTCTTTCTTTAGGTTCACTGCGCGACATATGCATAAAAATATTTTTTTGAATCGACGTATTAAAAATTTTATCGCCGTCAACAATCCCGTAACCGCGCAAAGATTTATAACCGGCGGGAGTTTTATTAACCGTCATTAAATCTAAAATAGTATTTTCGCCTTTAGTGCCTTTCTTGCCGCGTTGAAGTGAAAGCGGCAATATAAAACTGCGCTTATTGTCAATGGCGGGCGTTGCTGATAAAAATTTTAAACCGCCGTAAAATAATTTTTGAAAAGTTTCATCAGCGTGGGCAGTATCGCCTAATTTTTTTTCTTGTACGTAACGTGCGCCCAAAATTCCACGAATGGCAGAGCCGCTAATTTCGTCGTGACTGCCCGTCATCAAAGTTGAATTGCTTGCCGCAGAAATTACTACAGGCGATAACGTTTCAATTTTAAATTCAAGTCGATACATTTTCACGCCCCCTTTGCAATTTCTTCAACTGAAATTTTTTTGTCCAAAGTTATTTCGCAGGAAATTCTACCAAAGCCACGATTTCTTTTTGTACCGGCGAAAGTCAAATTTTTTATTGCCAACGCAATTAAATTTAAAACTTCGTCAGTATGATTCAAAATTTCAAGCTTGCCGAAAAATTCTGTACCCGCGTTTAAAACGTTCAAATTGTGCAACGAGCCTTTCTTTGCAATTCCGTTTTCTAATTCTGTTTGGTAACGAATTGAAGTAAAAGTTTTCAGCACGTCCGCAGGGCGGAATATCGCAGGATATTTTTTCTGTAAAAATTTCCAATCGGCGCAAAGTTTCTGATAGTCTTTAAGATAAAAATTTGGCACAATAATTTGAGCCGCTGAAACGTTGCCCGCGTCATCTGAAAATTTATGAAAAAGACTTTCGGGATTTGCCAATTTTTCTTTATTCATTCCTGCAAGCTCAAACATTTCATAAACTTCAACCGCACTTTCATAGAGCAAGCCTTTAAATCTTTTGGCGGGGAAATACGGCAAGCCAAAGGCGTCGTGAACTATTTCGGCGTCCAAATTTACATCAGCTTGACCTGAACCCAAATGCAACGGCGATTCAATTTTTATGGTAACTGCAAACTCTGCCATTTTTCTGCCACCTCCGGCGAATAAAAATCCATTAACTCTATTGCGTCAACGTATGGTGTGCGTGGCGAATTTTCTTCGCTCCAAAGTAAATCTTTTATGCAATTTTTCCAATCTTCCACGAATGGCAATTTTTGTCCTTGAAGTTCCAACTGCTGTAAAAATTTTGCCGTGTCGTCTTTGCCACGCTGTAAAATTCCGCGCAATTCTTTAATTTTGCCGTGAGCCATTGTTCCTTTCGGCGGTTGCGGTTTTTTGTAATTCAAAAATTGCGTCGTGCAGGATAACAAATTTTCAATGTTGTAGCGGGATTTATTTTTGTTGCAAACTTGATAAGGACCAAAATGCAAATTGCCGCGTGTGCCGGTATATTCGCGCTGTCGAATTTGCTCAAGCGTTGGAGCTTGTTCGCCGTGTAATATCGCAAAGTCCAGCCAACTTGTACAGGATTTTAAATCATCTGCAGTCAAATTTGTTTTGTCATTAAAATCTTCTGGCAAAATTGCACGCATAGATTTTTTAGCGGAGTCACAAAGTTGCTCGGCAAGTTCGTAACCTCTAAAAAACGGGTACGCCGTCGGCAAAATTGCAATTCCCGCGCAACAATCCATTTTACTTGCCGCGTCTTGCGTCGTACATTCCGGCGAATTTTCGGTTGTTGTCTCGTTCAAACTTTCCATTAAAGTTTTTGTAAAAAGAATCGCCATATTTGCGGGACAAATAAAAGTTACGTCGTCGCCGCCAAGTATCAGCGGACGTATTGGCAATATTTTTTCATTTTTAAAATTTAAAATATCTGCGAAAAGATTTTCATTTTTTGCGGCAATAATTCTACGTAATAAATCAGCAAACGCGCCTTCAGTTTTGCGGCGAATTTCCCTTGAAAGTTGGCGGCGTTCAGTTAAATTTTGACAACCTCTAAATTTTACGCCCATATTGTTGCCGTCAACGTGAATTATTGCAAAATAATTTTCGCCGTCTTTTTGCCCCAATTCGTCAACTTTTGTTGGAAATTCATACTCATCCATTTTCACGGAAGATTTTTTTACTTTAAAAATTTCGTTGAAACGTTCCTTCAAACTTTTATTGGCGTCATTTGCCATATCAGCTTTAACCGCCGTTTCTTGTGAATAAAATCTAACTTCGCTGTTGGCGTCTTCTTTTGGGCGGACGATAAATTTTGTATCGCAGAAATTAGCCGCCTCGCCGTTTATTTCGCAACTCAAAGTTAAGCCGCTGTAAGGAACATTCACGGCAGGGAAAATACTATTTTGATTCTTTTTCAGTTCGGTATAAAGTGGAGTCATATCTAAATTGCCGTCTGTAACATTCAATTCGCCAAACGCCACGCCAACTTTTAAACCCGGTCGAGTTTCCAAAAGTTTCAATGTAAATTTTTGTACAACTTCACGGCGTTTATCTTCTTCATCGACCTTAAACAAAATTAAAGCGTTACCGCCGCCAATGTACGCCACGCAACAACTTTTCATAGTCTCCCACGCCGCTATTTCATCTTGTTTAGAATCCCACGCCGTATCTTGCGCCGATGAAAAATTTTCATTTGGAAAAATTTCTTGCAACGTTTTTACCAAAGTATCAAAAAAAATTCTGTCTACAATGTACGACGCGCCTATATTTGTTCGCAGTAAATTTCCGGAATAAATATATCGCTGAATTGAGCGCGTATCAAAAAGTAGTGCGTTAAATTTTATATCTGCCATAATCTTCCCTCCTTAAAAAATTTTTTCAACAGCAATAGGAATATTCCTGCAAACAACAAAACGCCTTTTCAACCGCAATTTCTATGATATAATTAAAAAAAATTAAATTGAATCAAGGGAGGTTAATTGAATGAAAAATATTTTGTTGCTTTTTCTTAGCGATGTGAAAGTGGATAAAAATACTGGCATTGTAAGTACGGCTACTTACTCAAATATTAGCAAAAATGAAGACGAACGCACAACTGAAACTACAAATGAATCTGCCGTGCGCTACCTTGCCAAAATTAAGAACGCGCCGCCGGATAAAATTTTTTATTTTGCCTCAAAAACAGTTAAAGCCCCTATCAAAAATTTTACAGTAGACGGCAAAGAAATTTCACACGTCAAATATTTTGAAAATCGTATCAAAAACGATATTGTCGGCAATGATATTGAAAAAGTTATGGAACCGTGTGAATTTGATGAAGATGCTGCCATGTCAAAAACAATGGATACTGTTATTGAAATGGCGTCGAAAATTCAAGCATACGTTGAAACTGAAAAAAATGATAAAGTTACACTGCACGTTGATATGACGGGCGGTATGCGTCACGCCTCTTTGATGATGTTGGTTATTACGCGGCTGATTCAATATTCCGGCGTTAAAATAGGATATATTTTATATTCCAATTTTCATCGTGGTATTGTTGAAGAATCAAACGACATTTATAATTTGTTCGATTTAATTTCTGGTGCAGAAGAATTTGTAAGATTCGGTAGTGTTGAGGCGATACAAAGTTATTTTGAAGGAAAAAAAGACGTTCCAGGCGTTTTGAAAAATTTGTTAGACGCAATGAAAAAATTTGCTGATGCTATAAAAATTTCCCGCCGCATGGAATTTCAAAAAGCATTGGAAGGACTCCAAACAGCTTACAAAAAATTTAACGAAGAGGCGGGAAATATTTCTTCGCTGAATTATAATTTGATGCAGCAGATGAAAAGCCGTATAATTCAAGAATACTCCACACTTTTAACCAATAAAGCTGACGATTATATTTCAATTATTGATTGGTGTTTGGCGCATGGATATATTCAACAATCTTTGACGCTTTACACAGAATGTTTACCATATATGCTTATTACCAAAAATGCAGTTATAGACGTGGAAGAAAATTTGAAAAATGCTGTAATTAACCAAGCCGAAAAAGACAGAATGAACCGCGAATGGGAATATTTGTTGCTTAATGAATCTGATCCAGAAGGCTACCCAACAATTTTTGAAACTTATAGAAATTTTATTAACCAAGTAAAATCTGCCATTGTTTTAATTAAATCCAATCAACCCTATATTGACGACTTCAACGATGACAAGCGTGAAGATTGGATTTCTCAAGGAATAATTTTCTGGGATTTTGATGAATTTAAAAATCTTTTGCAAGACTTGCAAACATTAAAATCTGTTCCGAATTTAGCGGCTGATTCTGATACTGTTGCCGAAAATCTTACAACGCTTTATTCATTCTGGAATTTTATACCGAAAGATATTTTTGCAAAGCCTGTCGCTGAAAGAGTTGACGAAATATTAAACGCATTTGCTCCAATAAACCCCGACAATTTAAGAAAAACAAACAGCAACACGCTTATAACTCACTACATGATAATAAACAATATGCTTAAACTGAAGGTTGACGAAGAAAAAATCTTGCCAATTATCGAACGCTACTTCATTATAAAAGTTGAAAGAAATGACATTGCACATGCTCGACTTATGCCGAAAGAAAAATCAAGCGATTCAAATTTAGAAAAAACTCACGCCGAATTTTTAAAAGACTATATGCAACAAGGGCTTGATGAATATTCCGAGATTATCTAAAACTTTAAACGCGATTAAAAAATATTTTCCAATAAAAAAACCGCTTTTAGCGGTAATTTTTTTGTCTTGTTCAAATTATTTCTACAACAAAATTGCTCTGCTCATTTTTTCAAGTATTTCTAATTTGTCAGCAGAATTTTTTGCAACGCTGTCAATCAATTTTTGCCAGCCGTCAAAAGGCAGTTGCATTGATTTAATATTAACTTCAGCAAAATATTCGTTCAAATAATTTTTGATTGTCTGTATAATTTCATCAGCTTTTTTGACGTGGTTATTTTTTTCAAGTGTCAACAGATAACTTGCCAACATAACGAGACGAAACGCCGCCGCGTTTGCATTAACTGAAACATTTCCGGCAATTTCTGAATCAACGCCGCGCAGTGCTGCCAAATATAACTGCATTGTAAGTGAACTATCGCCCAAAATATTAAAGCATTCTCCCATCTTAATGAATGTAATATAATCTGGATATTCCGGCGATTCACCAATTTTGTTGCGGTAATTCAAAAATTCTTGCCTTGAAATTTCTATGACGTGTTTGGCAATTCCAAAATATTTTTCGTCATTGGATTTAAGCAGACGTTCGGAAAATTTGGCAAAGTGATACCAATCAAACGCAGAAAAATTTTTAAACTGTTCAGCTGTAGGATTTTCAAACGAAATATTCAAACCTTTATCCAACATTTCGCAAGCAGTTTCAAAATTGCCAACTTCCGCCTCAATTTGCGCCAAAGTTTGATATGTTCTCATTTTATCTGAAGTACGAGTAAAACCATTTAACGCAATTTCTGAACAATTTCTTGCAAGTTCCAAATTTTTATGGGAATTATTCAACGTAAAATAACAAGTCAACGCAAGTGAACCGCAAAGGCGGAAATATTGATCTTTGTAAATTGTAAAATTCGTGCCATTTTCGGCGTTAAATTTATTCAAAGGTTTAAGCAAATTGTCAAGCAAATCTAAAATTTTATTGCCAAGCTCCAAACTTTCCTTATAATCAAAAGTATCCTGCAGATGAACTATCATTCGGTTAATATAAATTATGTAAAGCTCCAAGTTGCCGCCGGATTTAATGGCGGGAAGGCAATCATTTTCAGCAATTCTGCGGAATTGTTTAACCTTGCCCAAATGTGTAATAGCAGTAAGTTTATAAAGGCGCAAATTAGCAACAAATTCGTTTAAACATTCGCCGAGAGTTTCTTTATCGCCGCCGATGAATTTCATAGTTTTATCAATCAGCGCAATAACTTCCTCACTGTTTCGATAAACATTCAAAAGACGTTTCAAAAGTTGCCCGTAATGTGCAAGTACAATTTCTTTTTCGGCGGTAGGCATACGCTTAATCGCAAATTTGAAATTTTCGCTGAATGTTTTATATTCGTCAGTATCTTTATCAGTACCCATTGCGTAAAAGAGAGCCATACTATAATTGCCGTCCGCCATATAACGTTTCAATCTTTCAACGTTCGGTTCTTCCGCAATTTGGTAAATGTGAAATTTTTTCGCGCACTTTTGATATTGTTTTTGCAAACTTCCTTTGAAAGTATTTTGGGTAAAGAAAGTATTGCTTATATAATCGCTCAAAACAAGCAATTCATTTTCATGATCGTTATCCGTCCTTAAAGTAACGCTGAAATTATTTTTGAATGAATATTGCTCCCGAACTTGCGCCATTGCCATATATTTATCAAATTCCGCCTTAATATCTGGGAGCTGTATATAAAAAGTTTTTTTGGTATGTTTCTTTTTTTCAAATTCTTCTTCGCGTGCAATATCTCTTCTTCCGCCAACAGTTACAGTCAGATGAAAATTTTTTTGAAAATTACAATCTTGAATCAGCTTTACAAGACCATCTACCAAAAACATTATATAAGTTGTCGTTGAATCGTGGATACGCACTTTTTCAGATTGACTAAAAACTATTGGAATAAATCCATACTTGTCTGTTGTTATGGCGTTCAACATTTCAAGTTTGATATTGGCTTTCAAATTTTTTTCTTCTGGTGTATTGCCGGGAAATTCTGTTGCATGCTTGAAATTGAAACGTCCATAATCGGGATTATCTTTTATATAGTCGTTGCGTACTGTAGAAATTATTTTTTTAGCGGTATTTAAAGCTTGAATTTCATCATAGCACAAAACGCCGCCAATCAGCGAATTATTTTTGTTGTCGTCGTTTTCGTTAAAATCGCCGCTTTCATCAAGGTACAAGTAATAGCGTCCACTCTTACTTTCGGGAAGTTCAACCATTGTAACGCCCTCCAATCAATAAAATTTTTTTCAGTTTAACGAAATATCTGTAGGCTGTCAATTTTTTTATATTAAAAATCTTGTCAAATAGCGACGCCGTATCTATACTATTAGAAATTAAATCGAAAAGGAGTTGATTTTATTGGGAAGTATCAAAATAGCTAAAGAATTGGTTAAAAATGATAAAGATTCAACTGATAGAAAAGAAATTTTTGTAGATCGTGAACCTCAAAGAAAAATTTTCCGGAAAAATATTGGAGCTATTGGCGAAGGTAGCCAATTACTTTACTACGCGGGCGCGGGCGGAGTCGGCAAAACTGCTTTAATTCGAGAACTTGAAAAATACGTGAACAGTGATTCCAGTAAAAGCTTAAATTTTAAATCTGTCAGTTACGATTTTACTTTTGGAACGGAAATGTTGACAGTATTAAATGCGTTGAAAAAATTTTTGACTGATAATTGTGAAGGAATAGAATTTACACTTTTTGAAAGAGGTTGTTTCAGCTATTACAATAAGTGTGGCAATGAATCCGGCAAAGATCAGATAAAAAAAATCTGGAACGAAGGCAAATATTTCAATAAAAATCAAATCCGCCAAAAATTGGGTATGCTCACTCAACAATCGTACAATGCAAGAAATGTCGATAGATTTATTGATGAAAGTATTGACGCGGTAGAGTATATGGCTGAAAGTATACCGATGTTTAGATTGGTTAAAACTGCCATTAACTTTTTAGATGAGCGTATTGCTGATATTAAAAACATTAGATTTGAAAATGATGAATCTTATAGAAAATTTATGGACGAATTGGAAAAAAGAGAAAAACATTATTCAGCTGAAGCGATTAAAGAATATTTGCCGACGCTTTTTGCTATGGATATTTCGTATTGGCTTAAGCAAAATAAAAAGTATATGGTAATTTTCCTTGACACCTACGAACAATTAACCGAAGACGAAAAAGGCGTAAAACGCCACGAAAAACTTATTTACGGAAATAAAGATGTTCCCGTTGATTGGTGGATTGAAGATTTATTACTGAATACAGAGCGCGTTGCGTGGGTTATTGCCGGACGTGGTGAAGTAGAAAAAATTGGCAAAGACATTACACTTAAGGCAAAAAAAGATATTTTTCAGTTAAAGTCTCTGGAAAATAATTTTGTTGACGAATTTTTAAAATTAGCCGAAATTGAAGATTCTAAACTGCGCGAAGGTATTATCAAACTTACAAGAGGTTATCCTGTTTATCTTGCTGCTTGCGTCGATACATATAGAGCAATTATCGCCAAAAGTGAAATTCCTACCATTGAAGACTTTGGCAAAAAACGTGAAACTGTTATAAATCGCTTGCTTGCCTACATGGACGAAGGCGCAAGAAATATCGTCAAGCGTCTTTGTATTTTGGGCAAATGGACAGACGACTTTGCAATGCGTACATTTAGTATTCTTCACGAAAATAATCGTGACACCTACAATCGCGTTAAAAATCTTTCGTTTGTTTCGGAACAGAATGAAAAAATTTTCGCCTTCGATAGAAGTATTCAAAAAATTTTATTCGATCATTTGTTAAAGAATGAGCCGGAACTTATTTTTCAGACACGTGATGCCGTCTGTCAATTTTTAAAGAGTGCTTTTTACAACGTTGATGCTGAAGAAAATCAAAATATCACTAACGAAGACAGAGTTTTATTTTTCAAGTTTTGGGCAGAAATTATTTTGCGTACTACCCAAAACGCCGAATATCTTATGAAACAGTACGCTGATAATTTAGAGCCGGTAAGCGTTTATTTAGATGATACTGTTACCGAAGAGGTGACATTTCAATTTAAGGACAGGATAGAAAAAAAATTTGGAAAAGAAAATATTCCTTACGCATATTTTGAACATTTGTTCGCGCAGGTAAAATTTTCAGATGGCAATGACATATATATTAAAAAACTTTCACAAGTTGCTTATGAAAAAATTGCAAGTGAATCGAACGTTGCAAGATTGAAAAATTATTTTACAGCCGGATATTACAGTATAGCCCTCTTTTACGCAATGGATACTGATAAAGATACTGATGAATATAAAAATTTCAGCGAAAATTTTAAACTTGCAATTAAAAATATGCCTACGTCTGAAAAAAAATTGGTTATTGCTTATTATGGACGTATTTTAAAAACTCTTTTGAACGTATACAGAAAAAGCAATAAAGTTATCGCTACGGTTGACCAAACTATAGATTTTAAAGAATGTTTCGGCGAAAGTGCAAATGAATTTGTTGCCAATCTTTTGCTTTACAAATTATCGGCGATGAATCATTTGGGCAAGATTGTAGAATTTCATCAAATTTCTACAGAATGTTCTCAAGCCGTTAAAGCCGCCGGTAATTTTGAACTGAATGTAATTTATATCAATCTCATGGTAGTCAATTTACAAGATGTTTTTGATTACGCAGAAAGTTTAAAACTTGGAAACAGAGGTATTGATTTAATTGAAAGTACGAATTTTTCAGTTTATAAAGACCAATACTTCCGCCTTTGCGGTTCACTTGTGCAGACTTGTTATCTGACGCTGAATAATTCCACAGAAAATTTGAAATTTGCAATGGAATATTCGGACGCTGCAATAAATGGCTTTACTCGTACTTTTGATAAAATGCGTCAATATCAACTTCGAGCGCAGATTGAGGCAGAAGTTGGAGAATTTGAAACTGCTTTCAAAATGTTGGATAAAGGCTTGAATATTTCGTTAGAAAATCCTCAATCAGAGCATTTTAAAAATTTCCTTGATTATAGTTGGAATTGGTATCACTTTGCCAAATTTTCCGAACGTCTGCTTAAATCCAATGACGAAACATATTTTGAAATTGCCAAACGTGCTATTGAAACTGCCAAAGACGAATTTTTAAATTATCAAAACAAAATTGGTAAAGTCCCTGAGCATCCTGTTTATATTACCTTTAGCAAAATGGGAACGTGTTTTGATATTTTAGGCGATACGTCGTTGGCAATAGATTTACATTTGGCGGCAGTGCGCGGCGTTGATTCAGAAATTGCCGGAAATATTTCAGTTAATGCAAACGCGGCGGCTTTTCGTCTCGTTATGTTGGCAAGTTATTTGTTGACGCTCGAAAAAAATAACAATCGCCAAAAAGCTGATGACGTTATACAGAAACTTAAAAATTATTTAGACGAATATTTTACTCAAGTTAATATTGGATCAATGAAAGTTCCTTTTGACGGCTGGCAAGATTTGATTGACAGCGTTGAAAAAAATTCTGCTGACAAATTAGAACTACTTGAGAAAATGAGCAGGGCAATTTTATTGTAATATCGAAGTCTGCGGCGTGAAAATTTTTCTTGCCAAAAATGAAAAAATCAATTATACTAGGCAAAGTAAAAATCCGCGCCGCGGGCGTTGTAACGCCGTTTGTAGCACTTTTGGAGGTGAATTTGTCTTGAAATTGTCAGAAAATAATTTCCGCGCCGCAAAGTGCCATTTTAGCCCGCATTGTAAAGCCGTTTCTAAGGCTAGGGTTTGAAAGTATTGTCTCCGCAAGGAGTCTGAAACCCCGCAAGGGGTCGGAAACCATGACATCCTTCGTTTTCGACGCTTGAAAAACCATAGTTTGAAAGTATTGTCTCCGCAAGGAGTCTGAAACGTCATCCCCGTTATAACGACCCGCTTGTACGGCATTACGAACGGCGGTTTGAAAGTATTGTCTCCGCAAGGAGTCTGAAACACTGCAAAAGCACGTTCTGGACATTCGATTCTTTTCGCAAGTTTGAAAGTATTGTCTCCGCAAGGAGTCTGAAACTTAACGTGCTTGCTGATATTTTCGTAAGGATTTTCAATCCAGTTTAAAAGTATTGTCTCCGCAAGGAGTCTGAACAAAAAAATAACCGCTCGTAATTGAGCGGCTTTTTTAGTTTAACCGTTAAATTTCAAATTTATGGCGCGGTATTTTTCTTCCCAAATAAATTACTGAAAAAATTTCTTATTGTTGCCAGTAAGCCTTCATCAGCAGATTGTTTTTCTGTAGGCGAAATTTCTACTTTTGAGGAACGCGGCACTTTTTTTGAAGATTTATATTTTTTCATTGAAACTTTAGAAAAATTACCTGCGCGACGGCTTTTTAAATTTTCCTGCGTATAAATGTTTAAATTCGGCGGCAGATTCTCCAGCCTTTTATATTCAACGGCTTCTATTGGAATTAAAATTGTATCGTTAATTTTGTAAGTCAAAATAGTTTTGCCGGAAAATGAAAATGGCGCAGACTCCGCAATATTTTTCAGTTTATCATCAAGCAATTTTCTACATTGTTCAGCTATAGAAATAAAATCTTGCTTAACGTGCGTTGCCGAATTGTAGTAGCCGTGAACAATGTTAATTTGCTGATTCAACGTCTTTAAAATTCCCTCTGACTTTTTCAAACTGTTACCGATTCTTGAAATAATTTGGCAAAGTTTATTTTTGATTTTAATTTTGTTGTCGTCTGAAATATGACTTTCAACAGCATATACACCATTTTTTACAGTGGCTTTTATTTTAAAGCCGAGAAATTCTGAACCTTGCGTCTTGAGATTTAAAATTTTTGATTTTTCGGGTGATACATTCAAATTCAGATTTTCTTTAAGCCAAACTTTAACCGCGTTGAATACTTTAAAAGCCTCTGAAAATGACTTGCACAAAATTTTAAAATCGTCAGCGTATCTTACAAAATAAATTCTATCATCCGCCGGATTTTTACCTGCCATTTTACACTGCGCGTTTATCCACCAATCAAGCTCATTGAGAACAACATTGCTCAACAGAGGAGAAAGAATCCCGCCTTGAATTAAGCCAACTTTTTTAGTGCCTTCGTTTTCAACATTGGCTTTAAGCATTTTGGAAATAATGGCTAAAAGTTTTTTATCACGAATACCAATTTTGCAAAGTTGCTCAATCAATATTGCGTGGTCTACGTTGTCAAAAAAATCTTTTATATCAACGTCAACGCAGTATTCGTACTTCGTCATTTGCAGAATCATAACCATTTTATTTACGGCGTGTTTTGTTGAACGTAGCGAACGAAAACCAAAGCTGTTTGAGTGAAATTTAGATTCACAAATTGGCTCCAGTATTTGCTTGATACATTGGTGCAGTATTCGGTCTTCAACTGTCATTATTCCCAAAACTCTTCGCTTGCCGTTAGATTTTGGAATAAAAACGCGCCGAATTTTCATAGGCGTAAAATTATTAAAGCGGCGTTTCACAATTTGAATTAACTTTTCGGCGGGCAATTTTTCATAATGTGAAACAGTTTTGCCGTCAACGCCTTTAGTATTTCGCCCAATGCTAAGACGTGTATTTTTCATGGCAAGCAGTATATTATTTTCGCCGACGATTAACTTGTATAAATTATCAAAATTTTTTTCGGTTTTACCTTGTACAAAAAGCTGATTGAAAGTCTTTTCAAGGTCATACTTTCTTTCGACTTGAAATTTTTTTTTGATTTTCACCCTC
Organism: uncultured Selenomonadales bacterium; assembly: GCA_937877565.1. Taxonomy (GTDB): domain Bacteria; phylum Bacillota; class Negativicutes; order Selenomonadales; family Selenomonadaceae; genus Quinella. The sequence goes on from CALFJB010000108.1 coordinate 58,216, forward strand.
CTGCAAAATTTTCAAATTATGATTGTATCTTGAGGATAATTAACGCTCAATCCCCAATGCTGAATATATGAGCCGTTCGGCAAAAGATAAACTCTCAATGAATCTTTAGTTGCGTCGATTATTTTAGTTGCACGGTTGAACATTTCTTCAAAATGCTTTTTCGTCAAACGCGCCTCAAATGCAGATTTTTGAACTCTAACGCCGTAACCTTCCAAAAATTTTGCCATACGATTTCTTTTTTTGTCGTCGATTATGTCATAGATAATTAACGCCTTGTAGAATTTTTCTTCGCGGGAAATAATTTTTTTATCTGATTCTGAATGGTTCATATTTTTTTGCATCTCCTTCCATCAAGGCGCGGGCGTAATTTTCGGCTTGCGTTCGTATCAAGTGGCGATAAGAATATTTCTTTTCTGATACGGTTTGTAATTTTTTCTCGTAAGCATTGAGAAAAATTTTGCGCCCTGTCGAATTTAAAAAAATTCCGTCTGAATTTGGATGCTCAAAACAATTTGGCTTAATTTCGTTGTGACTGACGAGTGCCATAACCATTGAATCTATTAAAACCGGTCGCCATTCTTCCATTAAATCCGATGCTAAAGTTGGGTGATGTTCCTTTATGGCGTGCATAAATCCAAAATAAGGATGCAGTCCGGCGTTGTTTATTGCCGTGTGTACTTCTGACATTAGCAACGAATAGCCGAAACTCAACATAGAATTGAACATATCACGCGGAGGGCGGCGACTTCTTTTTTCAAAGGCAAAATCTTTGGGAACCATTTCAGAAAGGGCGGAGAAATAATTTTTGGCGGCTATTCCTTCATAGCCCATAATTCGGCTAATCAAAATGGTATTCGGGATAAATTTTGAAATTGTTTCAATGGATTTAATAATTTTTGATACGTTGTCAGAAATTCTGCGGCGGTAATATCTGCGCAAAATAATTTGTTGATTATGCAGTTTCGCTTCAATAATTTTTTGCGCCATTGACAAGGAAAAATTTGAATCCTGCATTTTTATTTGTTTGGCTTGCCGCAATACATTAACGCGGGACATTGATTCAAGGCGACCATAAAATTTTTGCATACCTGAAACCCACGTAACCGGCACACCGATATTTAAAAATTCTACGATAGCTTGAGAAGTTATTTGAACGCTCCCCAGTATTACCATTCCGTCAATAGTATTTTTCGGAATTTCGGCAAGAATTTTCTTGGCTTTTTCGATAATAATTTTGCCGCCGCTTAACCTTATTAACGCACCATGTTCGGTTACATATACAAAACTCATGGTAACACCTCCAATTTGAATTTTCCTGTTTAAAAATGCTGTTGTTTTCTTTCATATGCATCACTCCACTTATTTTATAAAAAATATATCGACTGCAACGCCGAAAATCTAAAATATTTGCAAACTAAAAAAGCCGCTCCACTACGAGCGGTTATTTTTTTGTTCAGGCTCCTTGCGGAGACAATACTTTTAAACTCGAGGAGATTTATCAGATGTACAAGAGAAAGCAGGTTCAGGCTCCTTGCGGAGACAATACTTTTAAACCTAGCCGTTAGAAATGGCGTTACAATGCGGGCTAAAAGTGGGGTTTGCGGCGCGGATTTTTACTGCGCTTAGTATAATTGATTTTTTCATTTTTGGTAAGAAAAATTTTTAATAATCTTCAAATCTGATAAAACGCAATATAAAAATTTTCTTCATTTTTTTATTTTACATAACTAAAATTTTGTTGTCAATTTCTGAAAATTTTTTTATACTGTGAAAAATTTTGCTCTGTCAGGAGTCTGAAAAGAAGGTATTAAAATGCCTGTATCAATGGAAATTGTTTTGAAATTGCCTAAAAATGAAAAAGTTCATCGCGCAATGGGTTCAATATTACAAGGCGCGTTAATGGAAATTATTGGCGTTGAAACTTCCAAAGAATTGCACGCCGAAGACTCACGCCCTTACACTCAATTTATCTACTTTGATAAAAATAAAAACGTTCCAATATGGCGCGTTAATGTTTTAAATGATTGGGCTTGTGAAAAAATTTTAGTTCCATTGGAACATCAGCGACAAATTTTTTTGCGCCATAAAAATTACCGCGTCGATTTTTTGGAACATCAAATTATTTCTGAAGAATCTTACGACAATTTAGCCGAAAGATTTATGAGCAACAACGCACCAATTATCAATGGCGTTGCCGCTGATTTTTTGACTACTACGAGTTTTCGCCGCTCCGGACGATATGTTATTTTCCCTGAAATTTATTTAATTGTGCAAAGTCTTTTAAATCGCTGGAATAATTTTTCTGACTCTTTTACAGTTGAGGGCGAAGATTTGCCGCACATTCTGGCTGATTTTATTAAAATTCAAGAATACAATTTTTACAACCAAAGTTTTTTATTGGAACATCAAAAAATCGATGGTTTCTGTGGGAAAATGAATGCAATTTTTGAAGGTGAACGCACTACCAAAAATTTATTGGGGTTACTTTTTGAATACGCCAATTATTCCGGCGTCGGAATTAAAACGGCTATTGGAATGGGTGCAATTAAATCAAATGTAAAATAAATTTTTTGCAATAGAAAAAGCCCGCCGAGTTTTTTCGACGGGTAAAATTTTTTTTGGAAATTTATTTAATCACTGCGGTTTAATTCTTTTTACAGCCTCACTAAGCGGCGGGATAATTTGTTTTTTACGGCTCATAACGCCGGGCAAATAAACGTGTGTACCGCTTGCATCTTTCTTGAACGCCTCACCAATTAAAGTTTTTGGCGAACCGGCGTAAAGCAAATAGGTTGATTCTTCCAAAATATCTGTAACCATTAAAAGGTGCATATCAAAGCCTTCACGTTCGCAGTTGTCCGCCATAACGTCAATAATTTTGCCTTCAATGTCAAGGACTTCTTTTGGATCCATAACAGAAATTTGACTTACAATAATTCTATAATCGCCAATTTTAAATTCTTTCAAGTCATTCTTTGCAATTTCAGTTGGAGTTTTGCCGCCAATTCCCGCACCTGCGCGAAGCATTGCCAAGCCGTATTCTTTTAAGTCAACGCCCGCAATTTCTGCAAGTTTTTCGGCAGTTTTTCTGTCTTTATTCGTACAAGTCGGCGATTTAAACAAAACGGTATCAGAAATAATCGCTGAAAGTAAAAGCCCTGCGATTGACGGCGGAATTTCTATATCAGCGTCCCAGTGCATATTTGCAACAATCGTACAAGTGCAACCAACCGGCTCTTGACGAATATAAATTGGCTCGGAAGTTTGAACGCCGCCCAATCTGTGGTGGTCGATAATCTCAACTATTTTTGCGTCTTCAATACCTTCAACGGCTTGTCCGCGCTCGTTGTGGTCAACCAAAATAACTTTCTCGCGTTCGGGGAGCATAATTTCATCCGCGCTGACAATTCCAACAAGTTTGTTATTTTCAACAACGGGATAACTTCTGAATCTGTTTTCGTCCATAACGCCCTTAATATCAGAAAGTAAATCCATTGGGCGGAAACAAATTGGATCAGAGTGCATAATTCGGCGAATTGGTACACACTGATTTAAAAGGCGTCCAACTGTGTAAGTGTCGTAAGGCGTGGCAAGTACAAAAACTTTTGCATTAGCCGCTTCTGCAAGTGCTTCAGCCGCAACTCTACAGCCGCCGGTAACAATCATACAGGAAATACCGCAATTCAAAATTTTTCTCAAAGTTGTAACGCTACGGTCGCCAACCAGTACAATATCTTTCGGCTGAAGATTTGAAAGCGTAGTTTCGACACTGCCCGCCGCTATTTTTATATTGCCTTCGATAAATTCATTTTCATCGCCTGCAACCAAAACTTTTGACTCCGTAGCCTGAATAATATCACGGTAGCGAACGCGCATATCAACCAAACTTTGCAAGCCCAATTCAAGGAAATAACGTTTCGCCAAATCGCTAACTGTAACAATCCCGACTAATTCGCCGTTGCTGTCAGTAACCGGAACAGATTTTAAATCGCTTTTACGCATAACTTCGCCCAAATGACGCAGTGTATCATGTTGACGAACGACGGTTTTACATTCCAACGCCACATCTTTAACGCGGGGATATAAATCTGTTACAAGAAACGGCTGATCCATTTTGAAATATTCCAGCGCGTACTTAGTTTCATTGTTGATTTTACCGCAACGCGCAGGAACGGCATTAACGCCGAGTGCCTGTTTTAAATGTGAATAACCAATCGCCGAACAAATAGAATCTGTGTCGGGGTTTCTGTGTCCAATAACATAAATTGGTTTTGTACCGCCTTTCATTAAAAAGCCTCCAATCTTAAAATACAATTCTAAATTGCAAAAATTATAGCTAAAAAATTTTGCAATGTCTATTTAAATTTTTAGCAGGTAGAAATTTTTTTGAGGCGAATATTTTTTGTAAAACAATATAATTTTGAAAAGTTTAACGGTTAAAAAATTTGGCGGGTGAAATTCTTAATGGTAGGAATTGTAGTTGCGTCACATAGCAGCAGACTTGCTGAAGGCGTTGTTGAAGTTGCAAAGATGATGGCTCCGGACGTGCCAATAATAGCGGCGGGCGGTATGGATGACGGCAGTATGGGTACAAGTTGCCGGAAAATTATTGGCGCGGTAAAAAAAGTTTATTCAGATGACGGCGTGGCGTTAATTGCTGATATTGGCAGTTCGATTTTTACGGCGGAAATGGCGATAGAAATTCTGAAACGTTCCAATTTAAAAATTATAGATTGTCCATTGGCGGAAGGTACATTTGTAGCGGCAGTTGAGGCGCAACTTGGTAAAACGCTTGATGAAATTGAAATTAGTGCAATTCGTTCGCGTGCAATAAAAAAATTGGCGTAATAGTATAATTTTTTCGTAGTATAAAAACCGCCCGTCATTGGTTTCAGAGACCGCTTTTACTTGAAATTACAGGAAAGTTGGAGGAGGTGGTTAGTTGGAATTTCTACACCTTAAGAAACCCTGACGGGCGCGGCACTTTTTCTTTGGTACTTTCTTTTTTTGCTGCAGAAAAAAGAAAGTACATATAAAACATAAAATTAATTAATGGAACTAAAAAACGCCGCTATACAAGCGACGTGTAAATTTCTAAGTGGTGGGCAGGGATGGATTCGAACCATCGTAGCAAATGCAACGGATTTACAGTCCGCCCCCTTTAGCCACTCGGGCACCTACCCAAATTTTTCAGTGGTGACCTTGGAGGGACTTGAACCCCCGACCCTTTGATTCGTAGTCAAATACTCTAATCCAACTGAGCTACAGAGTCATTTATGAAAGTTGGTGGATCCACTAGGACTTGAACCTAGGACCGACCGGTTATGAGCCGGTTGCTCTAACCAACTGAGCTATAGGTCCTCATTAACCGGCAAGGTTTCCAACTGATTTTCAAAAATTGGAGCGGAAAACGAGGCTCGAACTCGCGACCCCAACCTTGGCAAGGTTGTGCTCTACCACTGAGCTACTTCCGCGATATTTAGTTTGGAGCGGAAAACGAGGCTCGAACTCGCGACCCCCACCTTGGCAAGGTGATGCTCTACCACTGAGCTACTTCCGCTTGTCCCTGACTCAACGTCAACTGACAGGGCGTATTATATTCGTTAATTTAAAATTTGTCAAGAAAATTTTATTTCGTCATTGCGAATATATTTTTTTTTATGTAAAATGTAGCAAATACAACGTGGGAGGAATTTATTTGCCGAGACAAAATAACCGTAAATCAAATGAAATGCGCGAAGTTTTTTTGCAACGTCGCTATCAAATGTATCCTCACGGCTCCGCTTATATCGAAATTGGAAATACAAAAGTTATCTGCGCGGCAACCGTCGAAGATAAAGTACCGCAGTTTTTGAAAGGTACAGGTACAGGCTGGGTAACGGCTGAATATTCAATGTTGCCATCTGCGCCAATTTTACGTGCGCCGCGTGAAGTTAAACGAATGAGCGGCAGGACTATGGAAATTCAAAGATTAATTGGACGAAGTCTACGCGCTGTAACAGATATGGCGGCGATTGGCGAACGTACAATAACTATAGATTGTGACGTGATACAGGCGGACGGCGGCACTCGTACAGCGTCAATAACCGGCGCGTTTGTGGCGTTGGTTGAAGCTTGCGAAACAATTTACGAAGTTGGCAAAGTTTTTCCGGTAAAAAATTTTGTGGCGGCAATTTCTGCCGGAATTTCTCCGGACGGCGAAAAACTTTTAGATTTATGCTACGACGAAGACTCAAACGCGCTTGCAGATTGTAACGTTGTTATGACGGATTCAGGCGAATTTATCGAAGTGCAAATTACCGGCGAAAAAAAATCTTTTACTCGCGTAGATTTTAATGAAATTTTAGATTTGGCTGAAAGTGGTATAAATCAACTGATTGATCTTCAAAAAGACGCGCTCGGCAGAGATTTAGTTTGGCGCGTAGGAAGAATTGATTAAACGGCGAATTTTTTATTTTAAAATTAATTTTTTAAAATTTGTTCATAAAAAATTTTGAAGTTCCAAAAATGCACTCGATTAAATTTTTTCACGTATAGGACAAATTGGCTAAATGGCGAATTTTTTATTTTAAAATGCACTTTTGTAAATTTTTCATCAGAATTTTTGAGTTACCCAAATAACTCAATCAAAATTTTTTTACGTATAGGACAAATTGACTAAATGGCGAATTTTAAAAATTAAAGTGCAGGTTAAAATTTTAAATATAAAAGTGCGCTCGTCAGAAATTTTATCGGCGAGTAAGGGGGTTGGTTGAATGACAAAAAAAATTGTTATTGCTACAAAAAATTTAGATAAACTTAGAGAGTTGGAAATTGCATTTGACGGCTTGCCGGTTGAAATTTTATCGCTGGCTGATATTGATGATTTTCCTGATGCCATTGAAGACGGCGAAACTTTTGAGGCAAACGCCGAAATTAAAGCGCGTTTCTTCAGCCAAAAAACAGGTCTTGCGTGCCTTGCAGACGATTCCGGCTTAGAAGTTGACGCGCTCGACGGCAGACCCGGCGTATATTCTGCGCGATTTGCCGGTTATCATGCTCACGATATTACTAACAATTACAAGCTGGTTGAGGAAATGGAAAAAGTTGGAGCTAGTGAATCTCCCGCCCGTTATCGTTGTGCGCTTTGCTTTATTGACACGGACGGAACGAAAATTTGCGGCGCAGGCAGCGTTGTAGGTACAATTAAACTCGATGCAAAAGGTGAAGGCGGTTTCGGTTACGATCCCTATTTTTACATTGAAGACAATAAAACTATGGCTGAACTTACTACCGAAGAAAAAGATTTAATCAGTCATCGCGGCGCGGCATTACGCGATTTAGTACCAAAATTGAAGGAGTGGTTGTCGTGTTCATCGGAATAATCAGCGACACTCACGGAAATTTTGACGCCGTAGAAAAAGCCGTCAGCATTGCGCAAAAAATGGATATGTGGTTACATTTGGGCGATTGTGAACCGGACGCCGAATATCTTCAATCTTTGGTAGATGTGCCGGTTCATGGCGTGGCTGGAAATTGCGATTGGCCAATGAAAAGTACTTGCTATGAAAGAGTTGTTGAGGCGGAAGGACACAAAATTTTTATGACGCACGGGCATAATTACGGCGTAAGATATACGCAAGAATACGTTATGGAGGCGGCGGCTAATCAAGGCGCAGATATTGCCTTGTACGGGCATACTCATATTGTTGATTATAGAATTGGTCCGCCACTTTTATTAAATCCCGGCAGTGCGTCGCGTCCGCGTGATGATAATCGCGGCTCCTTCATTGTTATGGAGTTGAAACTGCAAGCTGAACCGCGCGTTACTATCATTCGGTTAAGGTAAAAATTTTTGTTTTATCCGTGAAAAAAAATCCAGTATGTGTTGTTTCCAGTGCCGCAATACTCGAAATAATAAAATTATCATCCCGCCCGGTAAAATTAACGACGCTATTATTAAAAAAAATCGTTTCATTTTAAGCACCTCCAATGGTTTTTTATTTTATAATTGAATTATAACCAAAGGAATTATTTTCTACAATAAATTGTTAAGAAATTATCTCAACAAAAATTTGACAATAATTATCATTTATGCTAAACTTCGTACAAGCTTTTCGTTAAGCTCTCCTAAAAAATACTACACGTACCTTAAATAAAGGAAATCCCGTCAAACGCGTTTTGTTGACGGGTTATTTTTCTTTTATAAAACTTTTTACAAATTCAGAAATTCGCTTGTCAACTGTGTTAAAATTGTACTACGAAAATTTATTTTAGTTATAATTGAAAGGAGCGAATTTCAATGGCAATTTTAGTTTGCGGCGGCGCGGGTTATATTGGATCACACACTGTTTATCAGTTGATTAAACGCGGCGAAAAGGTTATTATTATTGATAATTTGCAGACCGGACATCGACGGGCGATAAATCCTGCCGCCAAATTTTATGAAGGCGATATTAGAAATTTTTCGGTACTTGAAAAAATTTTTACCGAAAATGAAATTGAGGCTGTAATTCATTTTGCGGCAAATTCACTTGTCGGCGAAAGTGTTGAAAATCCTCTGAAGTACTTCAGCAATAATGTTGGAGGTATGCAGGTTTTACTTGAGGCAATGAAAAATTTTTGCGTCGATAAAATTGTTTTCAGTTCAAGCGCGGCAGTTTATGGCGAACCTGAAAAAATTCCAATTTCTGAAACTGATAAAACTTCGCCGACTAATCCATACGGCGAATCGAAATTAATTATGGAGCAAATGATTAAATGGATTCCCAATTTGCATTACGTCAGCTTGAGATATTTTAACGCGGCGGGGGCGATTGAAAGCGGCGAAATTGGCGAAGCTCATAAAATCGAAACTCATTTAATACCGCTTATTTTGCAAGTGCCGCTCGGCAAGCGCGATCATATTACAATTTTTGGCGAAGATTATCCCACGCCGGACGGTACTTGTATCAGAGATTATATTCACGTTTTGGACTTGGCGGACGCGCACATTTTGGCTTTGAATTACTTGAGAAACGGCGGCAAGTCTGACATTTTTAATTTGGGCAATGGCAAGGGCTTTTCTGTCAAAGAAATAATTTCGGCGGCTGAAAAAGTTACCGCTCAAAAAATTAAAACTGAAATTGGAATGCGTCGCGCAGGCGATCCGGCTCAATTAATTGCGTCAAGTGATAAAGCTAAAAAAATTTTGAATTGGACGCCAAAATTTAATGACGTTGAAAAAATAATTTCTACAGCGTGGAAATGGCACAAAAATAATCCCGAAGGTTACAGCGATGAATGAATATTTAACACTTGGCGCGGTTTTAATTTTAAGCGTCGTCGGTCACAATATGACGGTAGTTTATGCAACGTTGATAATTTTGGCGGTAAAATTTTTTGGTACGCCGGAAATGCTAAATTATTTTGGAAGTCACGGCTTAAACTTCGGAATAATCATTTTGACGGCGGCAATTTTAGTACCCATCGCCAACGGCACTGTAACAATTTCGACAATGATAGATTCATTCAAAACGCCGATAGGAATTGTGGCAGTAACGGCAGGACTTTTGGCGGCAATTTCCGGCGGCGCGGGCGTTCCATTAATGCAAGAAAATCCAAATGTAATACCTGCGCTAATCGTCGGTACAATGGTAGGAGTATTTTTTTTCAAAGGAATTGCTGTAGGACCTTTAATCGCGGCGGGATTCACATATTTTGTAATGGCAGTGTTTGAATATTTTAAATGACGTGGTAAAATAAAAACAAAAATTTTGAGGAAAATCCATTGAGTGCACAAATTTTTATAGACGCTGAAAACGTCAAGCCGGAAATTGGCTTTAAGGCGATTGAAAAATTTAGCGGTAAATATCAAGTTGAACAGGTTGATATAATTGGCAACGAGACGACAATTTCAAGCAAGTATCTTGAGGCTAGCAACCGTTACAATATAAAAAATTGTTTTTATGGCAAAAATTCGGCTGATACGTGGCTTTGTACCGAAATTGCCAAAACTATTTTTGAAAAACCGCACGTTGATACGATAATTATAATTTCGAGCGACAGAGATTTTTTGGCGGCGATTAAACTTGTTACCGACCAAAAGCGAAAAGTTATTTTTGTGTCAGATGGCAACGGACACAGAAATTTAAAGGCAATGTTTTACGATTTGCGAATTAATCCAGATTTTGTTGAACTTGTGGACTTTAAAACGGAATTAGCAATTTCGCCGCCGGTAAAAAATAAAGTTATCTTCAATTACTTTAAAATTATTCCGCAAAACTTAACTGCAGATGAAGTTAAAAGGTTGATAAAAAAGCGTTTGCCTATACATTTAAAAACTTTTTACCAAAGAAACGAAAAACAATTTAAATTTATAAAGCTGAAATATTCCGGCGGATTTATTGAAGTTCCATTTTTTGCCGGAATAAATCTTTCGACGTTCACAAATTTTTTAATTGGGCTGAAGATTATTCCAAACGGCAAAGTTATTCCGCAAATTTTGGAAGATAACCAATTATTTTTGTACGAAAACAAACTTTATCTTGACATGGTTGAAAGTATTGAATTTGAAAAATTTGAGTCGGAAGATATTGAAAAGCAAACTGTTGAGCCTGAAATTGTTGAGTCGGCTGAAAATCCCTTCAACGAAGTTATAAATTATTTTGTGGAGCACGCCGCCGAAACTAAAAATATTTTTATAAAATTTGATGGCAGCCTTCACGAAGTACCTTTTATTAATGGAATGTCTTTGGAAATGTTTTCCGAACTTCTCAAAGGATATGAAATTACAGACGACTCTGATAAAATCAAAAAAATTATCGCCGAAAGTTTTTTAAATCTTATTGACGATAAAATTTATTTTCACGACGAAGAGAAAATTTCAGACGAATTACGAGCATATCTTAAAATAATTCCGCCCGAAACTCTCAATGTTATGATGAAGAACGAAAACAAACTGAAAATTGTTTCAATCGCTCACAATGAGCAAGTTAATAAAGTTCCTTTCGTTGAAGGCATGCACCTTTCGGCGTTTGTTTATATGTTGCGACATTTGAATATTTTCAGCAAAAATAGTGCGTCTGTTGAAATTTTAACCGGCAACGGCTTTACAATTCGCAATAATTTAATTTACTTTCAAAATTGCCCAATTTCAAAGGATAAAAAAATTTCTTCTGAATTTGAGAAATATTTAAAAAACATTCCGTCGGACGCTCAAACATTTATGCTGAAAAACGAAGAAAATTTAAAACTCGTTTCAATCGCTCACAATAACTTAGTTCATAAAGTGCCATTCGTCGAAGGTATGAATTTTTCAACCTTTGTACATATGTTGCGCCATTTGGGAGTTTTCGGCAAAAATGCTTCTTCGCACAAAATTTTAACCGCCAATGGCTTTACCGTTCGTGATAACTTAGTTTTTAAAAAATCAGTGAGGTGAAATTATTTTGAAAATCATTGAATCTTCAGTTGAACTCGCGCAGGATTTAAATCCGGCGGAAATTATGAAACAGATTGAACGCGCCGGACGCGTTTGCTATAAATCTGAATCCAACATTTCAGACGATTCCGCCGAAAAATTTATTGCAAATATCATTAAAAGCGGGCATGAATCAGTTATTGAACACGTCAGCATCACTTTTAAAATTATTTGCGATCGCGGCGTTAGTCATGAAATTGTCCGCCACAGGTTGGCTAGTTATTCGCAGGAAAGTACCAGATATTGCGATTATTCCGGCAACAAGTTCGGCGGCGATTTGACTTTTATTAAGCCGTGCTATTGGAATGAAGACGACGAAAATTATTTAATGTGGCGGCAAGCAATGGCAATTTTGGAACATCTGTACATAACAATGAGAGACAAAGGCGCACGTCCCGAACAAGCACGCTCAATCTTGCCCAACAGTTTGAAAACAGAAATTTTTATGACGGCAAATTTGCGGGAATGGAGACATTTTTTGAAATTGCGTACATCAAAAAAAGCGCATCCACAAATGCGCGAAGTTGCTTTGAAAATTTATGATATTCTCAATGAAAATCTTCCGGTACTTTTTTCTGATATTGAAATTGAAGTTTAATTTTTTATTTTTAACTTTATATTTTAAATGTACTTTCTTTCCATTCGATGAAAGAAAGTACCAAAGAAAATCTCTAATAGCGCGTCAGGGTTGCAAATGCGACGAGTAGGAGCAGTTGCTCAATTCGACGAATAGGAGAATTTGCTCAATTACCTCTATCTGAAACCAATGACGCGCCACTCCTAAAACCTAAAACCTGATAGCTAAAACCTAATTCCTAAAACCTATAACGCGCCAAATCTGGATATATTAAAGTTATCAATTTTTTATTAATGTGCGCTCAAATGCGAGTGTACGTATCATCTTTTTCTGAAATATATCCTTTCATTTCCAAACTCAACATTATTGAAGAAATTTCTGAAGGCTCCACTTCCTCAACTTTTTCTAAAATTTCGTCCAGCGTTATTGAATCATCAACGGGAATTGCATCATAAATAAGTTTTTCGGTCGCGTCCAATTCAGCCTTCGGCGCGACTTTTTTTTCTTCGTGTTCAATTTCAAATTTTTGTAAAACTTTTTGTAGAATACTTTTATTGCTGTCTAAATTGTAACAATCTGAATCTAAAACATCAGCCGCGCAAGTTATCAAAGTCGCTCCATCACGAATCAAATTGTTACAGCCCACGCCTTTTTGTGAAAAAATATCGTGCGGTATTACAAAAACTTCACGAGAATTATCAGCCGCAAATCCGGCGGTAATTAACGCGCCTGACTTTTCGCCTGCCTCAACAATTATAACACTGCGCGACAATCCTGCAATAATTCTGTTTCGTGCCGGAAATGTTCCTGCATTCCCATCAAAATTTGGCGGAAATTCCGTCATTATAAGCCCGCCACTTTCAGTAATTTCTTCAAAAAAATTTCGTTTTTCACGTGGAATTTTATTAATGCCGTATCCTAAAACTGCAAGCGTTCGCCCAACTTTTAACGCGGCTTTGTGCGCCAAAGTATCAATTCCTCTTGCCGCGCCGCTCACCACAGTTAAACCTGTTGCCGCAAATTCATTTCCCAACATTCTTGCTATTTTTTCACCGTAAAAAGTAGGATCACGCGTGCCAACAATCGAAATTCTTTCAGCGTTTGGTTTTAATTCACCGCAATAATAAAAAATTACCGGCGAACCGGAAATTTCCTTCAAAATTGGCGGATAACCTTTGTCAAAAAATGTGCAGAGTTTTACTTTCTTGACGTTGCAAAATTCAATCAGTTTTTCAACTGCGTCAGGATGTTGGCTGCGAAATTCTACCAAATTTTCTGCCGCGCCTTTATTAATTCCGGCTTTTGTCAATTCATTTAAATCAGCCTTCCAAACATTTTCCGCACTGCCGAAAACTTCAACTAATTTTTTTACGCTTTGATGTCCAACTTTACTCACCGCGTTCAAAGTCGCAATGTAGTATTTTTCCATAAGTAAAATTAACCTCCACATTTTGGAAAGACAAATATTTTGTCTTCATTTTACAATAATTTTCGCTGTCGTTCAAATCATTTTTATTGATAATAGCTTTTTTAAGTGCTATTATTCAAATAAAAAATCGCCGTAATTCCATTAAAGCCGCGTATTTTATTGGCAAACTCTCCGTTTGTCATTTGATACTTGAAAATAAAGTTTTTTCCATCGTTAAAGATACTCACGTTGATAATATCGGAAATATGGTAAGTGTTTAATTTTCTATTTCGCCGCAATTTCCAAAATTAAATTTGCAATATCGTCCGCTGCCTGTGGTTTGCCCAAACTCAAACTTGCCGCCGACATTTTTTTAAGTTCGTCAGGATTTTCTAAAAGTTCATTCAAAGTTTCAGATAAAATTTCTGCGTTTAAATCTTTGTTTAAAATCATTCTTGCCGCGCCAACTTTAACTAAGGCTTGCGCGTTAAATTCTTGATGATTTTCAGCCGCGTATGGAAAAGGAATTAAAATCGAAGGTACGCCCCGCGCCGTCAATTCTGCAAGTCCCGTAGCTCCTGCGCGAAATATCGCCAAGTCTGCCATTGCCATTGCTTGCGGCATATTGTACAGGTACGGCACTATTTTTATATTTGGATTGTCAAAATTAAAGCCGCCGGCTTTCAACTTTTGAATTACAGAATCAAATTCGCCTTTGCCGGTAACGTGCAAAAATTGCGCGTTGTCTTTGGAATTTAAAAGTACGTCGATCATAGCGTTATTAATTGCACGTGCGCCGCGACTTCCGCCGGAAATTAAAACTACAGGCTTTTCATCAGTGAAGTTAAATTCTTTCAAGCCGTCCTCACGAAAGGCGGTTAAAACTTCCGAGCGAATAGGGTTGCCGGTGTAAACAGTTTTATCTGCAGGAAAATTTTTCAGCGCAGGTTCAGTACCGACGGCAATTTTATTTACAAATTTTGACAAAATTTTATTGGTAATACCTGCAACGGCGTTTTGTTCCTGAATCAGAGTAGGAATTTTCATAAGCGCGGCGGCAAGTAAAACAGGTCCGCAAACATAACCGCCCGTCCCAACTACCACATTTGGCTGAAATTCTTTTACAATTTTGCTTGCACGTTTGACGCTCAAAATTGCATCGGCGGCGCGTTTGATATTTTCCAATGTGAAATGGCGTTCAAAGCCGCCCTCCAAACTCAACGCAGTAAAATTTATTCCCGCCTTTGGTACAATGTCAGATTCAAGCCCTTGCTTAGTTCCAACGTATAAAAATTCGGCCTTCGGCATTTTCTTTTTAACAGCGTCAATCAAAGTCAGCGCGGGGTAAATGTGTCCGCCCGTGCCGCCGCCACTTACTATTATTTTCATAACAAAATTTCCTCTCAAAAAAAATAAATTTAGCATATTCAACCATTTGCAATAATTGAAAAATTTTATACATTATTGAAAATTGCGCCCCTTCCAGTTTTCACTTACAAAAAGGAGCGCAATTAGTGTTAAAAAATTCTTTAATTGTTTAAATTTCCAATATATCTCGGAGTAGTAAGAAAAACGATATTTATTGATTTAGATAAATCGCTCAATACGTCATTCATTCCTTGATTTCTTGTTTCAGCGGTAAAATTATCAACCGTTAAAGCCATATCCATATCTATATAATTTTCTTCCGAATTACTGGAGTAGCCATCAAATCCTGCCAAATATACCTCTTTTACTCCACATGAAATTAAAAAACGTATTGCCATCATTCCGGCGTTATCACTAACATATTTTTCATTGCCGATCAATTCAGAATAATTTACTCTCAAATAAACTTCATTAGAAAAAATATTAGATGTAATTATACATTTGCTACGCTTGCTCTTTTCCAATTCTCGATAACGTCGGAGGTTACTCAAAAAAATAAAATCCGTTTCAACAAATGGATATTCATAATTAACACTTATTTTGCACACATTTGGAGTTTTAGAGAAATCAATTATTTTTTGCTTTTCAATTAAAGCACTTTTTCCGGGAGCTATAAGCAATATTTTTTTATGAATAAAATAATCTTTAAGCTTAATTTTCTGTTCAGTTTGCAGCTGATCACGCGACATATATTGAATATACACGCTTTCAACATAATTTTTATCAAAACTAAGTTTCTTTTGTTTATCCATCATGTTGAAAATATTGTTCATATCCTCAAATGTCAAGGTCTGCTTTTCTACCAAGTACTTGGCGTAATTCGGATGAGCATTATTATTCGCCGAAAGATAATTTGGCAAAGAGTAGCCCCAATGATGACGTTCATAAAAATTATTCAGTACTTCATCAATAATATTCAAAATTGGTCTTAATTGATAATCAGCTCCAAAATTATCGCTCAAGTATTCTACAAAAAGCTCTGTACAAAGGTTACCTGCGCCGCGTCCCATACCATAAACACAAGAATCAATTATTAAATCTTTTTTGGTATGCAGATCAGCAAGTAATTGGGCGTTAGAATAAGCAAGTTGCAAATTATTATGTGCATGATAACCTATAGCAATTCCGTCTTTTAGATTATGCTCAACCGTATAAAAAAGTCTAAGCAGGTCTTTTCTTTTCATTACGCCAAAGCTATCAACTATGTAAAAGGCGTATGGTTCAATTTCATTAACTCTGTGAATGAGTTCCAAAAATTCTTCGTCAGAATAATTCAAAGAAACCATTGCTTGCACAAAACATTTGTACCCTTTTTCTTTTACGCCACGACAAAAATTTAACGCCTCAACCATATCCTTTTTGTGAAACGCAACACGAATAGCATCAACAGAATTGCCGTTACATTCGTCAATATCTTCAATTTTATATTCGCCGTAATTGATCATACAGCAATATATTTTTCCGTCACGGTTTTTGGGAAGGAATTTAGCTATTTCTTCAATACGATTAAATTTTGTAATGTCAGGATGGTTGGGAGTTTTATTTGTCAAAAATCCACATTCAATTATATCTATACCCGCTTCAGTTAAGCCGTCAATAATTCGCTTAATATTATTTTCTCCAAAGTGCCATTCATTGCAATATCCGCCGTCGCGTAAAGTACAATCCAACACTTTCAAAATTTTCACCCCTCTAAATTCATTCTTTGAGTTAAAAATTTTTTTACACGCTCTAAGTCTTTTGGCGTATCAACAGAGACAGTTTGCGAATCTACTTCAACATATAAGACTTTGTAGCCATTTTCTATAAAACGCAAAATTTCAATATCTTCAATAGATTCTGCGCGAGACTTTCCATAATTCTTTCCATAATCATAAAAAAATTTCAAAGCCTCCGCACTGAATCCATAAACGCAAACTTGTTTGTAATAATCGTAAGTAATGCTGCCTTTTGGATAAGGCGCGGCTGCACGTGTAAGATAAATTCCAATATTTTCTTTGTTTACAATCACTTTTGGCACTGTAGAATTAACTACATCTACAGGATTTTTAATTTTTGTCATTAAGTTGGAAACTTGCAAAGAATTATTTTCATAAAATGGCAAAATAGCGGCACGAATAGTTTTCGGCTCTAAAAGCGGCTCGTCGCCCTGTATGTTTACGTAAATATCAGCCGGAATTTTTTGCGCCACTTCAGCAACTCTGTCTGTTCCGGTAAGATTATTTTCATCAGTCATTATAACCTGCATTCCTAACGATTTACAAGAATTAAAAATTTTCTCATCATCTGTAGCCACATAAACATCATTGAAATCTGAAACTTTCAAGCATTGCTGATATACCCACCAAATCATAGGCTTGCCGCAAATGTCAACCAATGGTTTACCCGGAAATCTTGAAGATTTATAACGCGCCGGAATAACTGCAACAATTTTCATTTATGCCGCCTCCCTTTCAAAAATTTCAG
>CALFJB010000109.1 GCA_937877565.1 uncultured Selenomonadales bacterium
TGATTGCATCCTGCAATCAACACGCGGCGGCGGTCATCCTTGACCGCCGGGTTTTACCAATACAATCAAGTAGCAAAAATTTTCAAAACTACAAAATTTTTTCTTCAGTTAAAACCAATTCGCAAATTTCATCAAGCCGCGCCAAATTATTTTTCAAGTACAATTCGCCAAGTAACGCCTCAAATCCAGTGCTTGCATGATATTCTTGAACCGTTGCAACGCGCGGCGCGTGGCTTTTTGCATTTCTGCCACGTCGAAAAATATCTTTCTCGTCTTCAGTCAAATATTTTTCAATTTTCTTGTAGGCGTCGGCTTGAAAAGTCGCTGAAACAATTTTCGCGCTTAAATCGTGCAATTTGTCGATTTTCTTTGTAATTTGCAAAAGGCGCGTCCTAACGTACAAATGAAAATACGCATCGCCAATATACGCCGTAACAAGCGGCGATAATTCCCGCGTGTCTATGCTTTTTTCCATTGCACGCCCTGCGGTGTATCTTCCAAAATTATTCCGACCGCTTTTAAATCGTCACGAATTTTATCAGAAACCGCCCAATTTTTAGCGGCGCGGGCGTCTTGACGAATAGAAATTATAACGTTCATCAGTTTGTCAACAATTTCAGAATCCACTTCGTCTTCTTCAATGTTTTCAAAAATTCCAATAGTCGCCGCCATATCTGTAAAAATTTCTGAAACGCGCATAATCATAAAAGCATCAGTGCCGCGTGGTTGAATTTTGCCCGCCATATATTCATTGTAGTAGGTATTGACATCTTTGGAAAGTTCAAACATGTAACTAATTGCAAGCGCGGTGTTAAAATCGTCTTCTATTGCGTTGTCAAATGCAGACATTAAACGCTCGGCAGTGTCAACAAGTCCGCCTGCTTGCGAAGATTTTAACATAGCGGTACTACTACTGCCGCCTTTAACAAATTCGTAATTTTCAATTCGCTTTACAAGTTCATTCAAATTGTTGTAAGCAGTTTTCAGGCGATTGTAAGCAGTTTGCGCCTCTTTTACATTTTCTTCGCTAAATTCAAGCGGGCTTCTGTAATGAGTCTGCACAAGGAAAAATCTCAAAACTTCGCCGGGATATTTTCTCAAAATATCTTCGATTATAAAAAAGTTTCCGGCAGATTTACTCATTTTTTCCGGCTCGTTTTTTGCCAAATTTTTATCTTCGGTATTTTTTCTGACAGTTATAAAGCCGTTGTGCAACCAATATTGTGCAAAGGCGTGTTCGTCGCCAATAGCCGCGCAGGATTGAGCAATTTCGTTTTCGTGGTGCGGGAAAATTAAATCTGCGCCGCCGCCGTGAAAGTCGAATTTTTCGCCGAGATATTTCAAAGACATTGTGGAGCATTCAATATGCCAACCGGGACGCCCTTTGCCAAATGGACTGTCCCAAGCCGGTTCATCAGGTTTAGCCGCCTTCCACAGTGCAAAATCCATTGGATGGCGTTTTCTGTCGTCAACTTCGACACGTGCGCCAGCCTGCATTTCTTCCAATTTGCGCCCGCTCAATTTGCCGTAAGGTTCATACTCTTCAACGCTATAAAAAACGTCGCCGTTAAAAAGTCTGTAAGCATAGCCTTTATCAATCAGCGTTTCAATCATTGCGATAATATCCGGCATTGTATCAGAAACACGCGGGTAAAGGTCGGCGCGTTGAACGTTAAGCGCGTCCATTGCTTTATAGTAAGCCGCAATATAGCGATTAGAAATTTCTTCCCAAGATACGCCCTCACGATTTGCCGCCGCTATAATTTTGTCGTCAATGTCAGTGAAATTTTGAATGTAGCGAACGTGATAGCCGAGACGATTAAAATAACGGCGAATAACATCCCACGTTACAAACGGGCGGGCATTGCCAATGTGTGGCGCGTTGTAAGGCGTAACACCACAGCAATAAATACTAACTTCACCTTCTTTGAGCGGTACAAATTTTTCTTTGCGTTTTGTCATTGTGTTATAAACTTGCATAATCAATTCTCCTTTGTATCAATAAAATTTATAATTTCTTCCGGAGTATAAATTTTTACTTCGGCTTGAGAAAATCCTTTCATATTGCGTGTAATAATTGCGTCCATTCCCTTTGACAACGCCACTGAATATTGTACGGCGTCTTCAAAATCTTTCCAGTCCAAATTAAAAGCGTAATGAATATTTTCGCCGGACACAGGCGCAATTTTTATGACTTTCAAGACTTCTGCAAGCAATGCACGAACTTTGACGCGATCTTTTAAACTGCGATAGGCAATGTAATAAATATCTGTAACGGTAGACGCCGAAATATAACCGTTAATGCCGTTGTCGTTATTTTTGTCCGCAATGTCAAAAATTTTTTCAGCTGATTCAAAAAAATGTTCGCGTTTCAACATACGATCTAAAACAACGTTGCTATCAATTAGAAGATCCATATTTTTCCTCCATTCTTTCCATACGATAATCTTCAAGTGTCATATTGGGATCAAAATTTGGACTGTTGCGAACTTCAGCCATAATTTCATCAATTTTACGCCAAGCCTCTTTGCTTTCTTCGCGCGTCAAAGGTTTTTCCTCTTCAATAGGTCTTATCTGAATTTCAACAAGTTGATTATCATCATAATTTGGAAGATTTACGATGCCTTTTAAATCTTTCGCACGAATTGTTTTGCTAACATTAAGCATCATTTTTTTTGAAGTACTCATTTTAATTTCTCCTTTAAAATTATTTTACCAAACTTTTCTAATTAGCTGTAGAATAAACCACCGCGCCAATTTTTGTCAAATGCTCTATCGTATCCGCCGAAAATTCCGCCTGAAAGTTTTGCATCATTTGAGTTGTCTATCACAAAAATACTGCCTTGCTGATAAAATTTTTTTCAAATTCCTCAAGCCTTGAAAAAAATTAAACTCCGCACTGATATTTCAATGTTAAATTATTTTTCAGCGTACCGCCAATAAAATTATTTTTTCGTCAGCGGGAAGAATATCAAATTCTGCCTCAAGCACTGAAATAATTTGCTCCCTTGAAGTAAGCCCCGATAAATCTAATTGTTTTTCCCCGTAATAGGCGTACAGCGGCGGCAATTCTTCGCCAACTGTACCATAGGTGGAAGTTTCTTCAAACAATGTATCAATATCTTCTTTTAATTTGCCTTTTTTTGTTACGACCGCGCCTAAACCTTCCCTTTGCAAAGTTACAACGCCGTTTCTGTCGATAACACGCACAAAACATTTTTTTGTTGGAAAAATTCCCCACAATCTGATTTTTACTGTACCTTCAAAAATATGCCATTTGCCCGCCGTTGCCGCCTCGCTAACTTCATTTTCGGGAAGGAGCATACTCTTAGCAGCTATTGCTTTTAATTCTTCAGCTGAAACTTTTCCCGTAGATATACCGTCTTTCTTTAATTCCGTGCTGCCGGTTGCCGTCGCCCTTAATATGTTGGTTTTCTTGTCGTATTCAATGGCAATTTCTACGGTAGATTCTTTTGCGCCGGACTTCATTACCTGTTCCAACGCCTCGTGACGAATTGATTTCATATCGCTGTCAGTTGGATTTAAAACCGTGCGTTCAACTACTTCGCGCACCATTGCCATTGCAACGCCGATTGTTGAAATAATTGGAGCATTCTTAACAATTTTCCACTGCACATTTTTTTTATTTCCGAGATACGGAACGACAACGCCGCCACTTCCGCCACCGCCCGCCAAACATAAAAGCTCGGTTGAAAGTTTGTATTCTTCAATTAAACGGCTGACTATTTCCCAAACCTTTTCAGATGCAATATCCATAGCTTGACGCGCCGCCTCTTCGGCTGAACAACCAATTAAATTGCCCAAAGTTTGCCACGCAATACGAGCATTTTCAGTTTCTTTGCTGTAAGCATAATCGCCTTCAGGTATACTTTTCAAAAGATTAGCCGCGCCTGCCAAAGTCAATGAAACTTTTCTGCCGTCCGCACCTTTAACCATTGCAAAAACTTTTTCGTCATCAGCTAAAGGTGCAACCAATTCAAGTTGAGGATTTTCCAATTTGTCAGAAAAAATTTCATATGGCAAGCCGGCGATATGAGCACTGCGCGGACCAACATCAGTAATTTTTCCATTTTCAACGCGAATCATACTGCCGCCTGCAACGCCCAAAGTACGAACATCAAGCGAAGATAAATAAGTTTTGTGTCCGCCAATTTCGCCGTAACGGACCATAACGCGCCCATCTTTTACAACTGAAATATCTGTTGAAGTTCCGCCCGCCTCCAAAAAAATTCCGTCGGAAAGTCGTTCGTACATTAAAACGCCCGCAACTCCTGCGGCAAGTCCTGAAAGCATCGTTAATATTGGTCGGCGGCGCACTTCGTCAACTGTCATAACTCCGCCATCACAACGCATAATCATTAGCGGATTAGAAATTCCCGCACGCTTTACGCAGGATTCAGTCATATTTGCAGTCTCCATCATTCGCGGAATAAGACTGCCATTAACAACCGCCGTGCGCGTTCGTACTTTCAGCCCGTACAATTTGGAAACTTCATGCCCGCCTGTAGCGTACAAGCCCATATTTCTTGCCATATTTACAACAAAGGATTCATTTTCAGGATCATCTACGCTGTAAGCTTCAGTAGCCACAATGACTTGAGACCCCGCCGTTTGCAGTTCATTTATTTTTGATTCTACTTTTGGGGCGTCAGATTTTGCGTCCGCCGTTTCAAGAAATGTAAAAAAAGTTTTTAATTCTTTGCCCAATGATAGGGGAATATTTCCAATGTTGCTTACGTTTTTTGCCCGCTCGGATTCAATACCGTTGCCCATGCTTAAAATTCCTACTTTAGCCACGTCGCCTTCCAAAAGTGCGTTTGTCGCTTGCGTTGTTCCATGTGCAATAAAAACCACTTCTTGAGGCTGTATCCCGTTATGTTCCATAATATTTTGCAGAACGCGAACTATACCTTCAGCAACGCCCTCTTTTGAATCGTGGGTAGTTGGAATTTTTTCCTTCGCTATAATTTCATAAGTTTCATTGTCAATGGCGACGGCATCGGTAAAAGTGCCGCCGACATCAATACCAATTCTTACTTGACGCATATTTCCAATCTTCCTTATCGCAACACTGCAACAAAAATCATCATCATCGCACAAGCTCCCCAAGCATAGGGCAGAATTTTTTTCATTACATTTGTAGCATCAACGCCCGCAAAACCTGAAAGCCATGCGTTCTGGGAATTTGTGGGGTCGGCTACATTTTGAAGAAGAGTAACACCTGCAAACATTCCGTAAAGTGCCGTTATCGGAATAAGATTAAGACTGGTTAAAATTGCGGCAATTCCTGTACCCATTCCATACATATTTAATGGTCCGCGATAAAGTGCCGCCGGTGCAAAAATTATAAATAATAACAAAAGACCGTAAAATGAATTTGGCATAACTGCAACAAAAAGCGGATTCAAAATATCAATCGCCGCCTTTTGAGTTGTGGCAGTTACCAACATACCAATTCCCATTAACAGGAAAATAACGCCCGCTAAATCTTTAATTCCGTCAACTATGGAACCCATAAAAAGATTTATCGCCTGCGAGGGACGAACCAATAAAGCCGCATAAAACGCGGCGAATATAAAACCAAGTACGGCGGCGGCAATAGGATCAACTTTGCCTTCTGCCGCATTTCCAAGACCTACTGTAAATTTTATGACGCCGATAACCAATAACGGCAAAATTGGAGTGATTAAAGCCGCGTTTGGCAAGGATACTTTCTTTTTTATCAGATTGGATTTTTTTTGAGAAAATAATTTTCCAATAACACTAATCAAACTACCCGGCACGGACAAAACGGCAAGAATAAAATTTTTTACCAAACTAAAAATTGAGGTACCGGCGTTTTGACCGCGTGGAATGTTTATTAAAATGTACGCACAAGTTATAATGAATGACACAATACCACTCGGTATTAAATACCGAAGTACTGCATCTGCGCCAAAAATTCCAATACTTGTGGCAGCTCCCGCAAGGTTTAGCGAAAGTCCCGTAAGCATTCCCAAAAGAATTAAAATAACCGCGTCAATGGCGGCAATTCCTGCACCTGTCATAATTGGTATTGCAATAGAACCTATCATAATAATTGCACCGAGCCCGCTCATTCCCAAAAAGATAAAAGCGGTTGCCGCCGTAATGAGTCCGGCTATTGCTATTGGCTGATCGCCTGAAAGTTCCGCCGCTTTTTTTATTATTGTGTCAGATATTCCCGTTTTTTGAATTACGCGGGCAAACATTGCGCCAAACACTACCAACACAATCGGACTGCTTAAGCGAAAAGAGCCTTTTACCACTATTTCACTGAGCCAATCAAAAAATGGAACTCCTGATATAAAGGCGATCCAAGCCGCCATAATTGGCAACGCCAAAAGTGTCGGCAAAATCCTTACCACCATTAGCGCGGCAAATAGGAAAAAGCCGCCAAGAAGTAAAACGCCTTCAAATGTCAATTACGATACCTCCAATTTTAATCAATTACATTTACCCAACTTTTCTAAGCATAATAGACGCGCTTAAATCTTTATCGTGTGCGCCAACATCGCCGCCTAAAATCCAGCCGCCTTTAAATTCATTTTCGCCGCCGATTGAAAGTACAAAGTACGTTTTATCTTTATTATTTTTCAGCGTGTAACCACTGACAAAATTGCAAATTTTTTCTTTTGGGATATAAAATTTCTCATTAACAATTTTATCCATTAAAGTCAATCTAACTTGTTGTGTGAGTTAATTCTCAAATTTTCTGTTTTAAATAAATTTTTAATCAAGTTTGAAAAATCGTTTTAAATAGCAAGATTTTTTTCAACTTTCACAACAGGTTAATTTATTTTGAATCAACATCTTTAGAAAAATTTTCAGCAGTTGAATTTTTTTCACTGTCATCAACTAAAACTTCAAGCGCGGAAGTTCGCCGCGCCTCTGCAGAAATTTCAGCCTTTGCCGCTGATAATTCTGTTTCTAAATCTTGCACTCGTTTTTCAAGCCGCTGAATTTGTCTAAGTGCAATTTCTATCATTTCGTGTTCAGGGTCGGGCAATTCGTTATGGCATAAATCAACATCAATTTCTTCGCAAATTTCCGCGTTAATTTTGGGGTCGTCAACATTTAAACCGCGCTTTTTGCAATGTTCAAGCCACGCCTTTTTATATTCGTCTTCGTTGTGAACTCTTACGCCGTGCAAAACTACAACGCGCCCGGGAATACCAACAACCGTTGCATAGGGCGGAACTTCCTTTAAAACGACACTGCCCGCGCCAATTTTTGCATGGTCGCCAACTTTAAACGAGCCTAAAACTTTTGCGCCGGTTGCAATTACAACGTTATTGCCAATCGTTGGATGACGCTTGCCCTTTTCTTTACCCGTGCCGCCCAAAGTTACGCCTTGATAAAGTGTAACATTCTTGCCAATTTCCGCAGTTTCGCCGATAACAATTCCCGTGCCGTGATCTATAAAAAGCCCGTCGCCAATAGTTGCGCCGGGATGAATTTCAATCCCCGTTAAAAATCTGCAGAAATTTGAAACAAGCCGCGCAGAAACTATCCAGCCGTTTTTAAAAAGGGCGTGGGAAATTCTGTGCATCCAAATTGCATGCAAGCCGGAATAACAAAAAATTACTTCAAGTGTACTTTTGGCGGCGGGATCTCTTTCAAAAATAACGCGAATATCTTTTTTAAGGCGCGAGAAAAAATTCATTACATTCTACCTTTCAACGGCGGCAACGGCATAAGCGGCGATACCTTTTTCAGTGCCGGTAAAGCCGAGACCTTCTTCAGTTTTTGCTTTTACGCTCACGGCGTCAATTTCAATTTCCAAAATTTCAGAAAGTCTACATCGAAGTTTCTCAATATGCGGCGCAAGTTTCGGTTTCTGCGCGACAATAATTGAATCAATGTTGACGATAGAATAATTTTTTTCACGTAACAACTTACAAACTTCAGCCAATAAAATACCGCTGTCAATGTTTTTATATTTGGAGTCAGTGTCAGGGAAATGTTGTCCAATATCGCCGAGAGCCGCCGCGCCCAAAAGTGCGTCTATAATTGCGTGTATCAAAACATCTGCATCTGAATGACCGTACAAGCCCAAAGTGTGTTCAATTTCCACATTTCCCAAAATTAGTTTTCTGTCAGGTACAAGTTTATGAACGTCATAGCCAATACCAAAGCGCGTCATAATTTTTCGCTCCTCAAAAATATTTCTGCAGTTATTATAATCTATTTTATTTTAAACGGCATTTCTTTTCGTTTTTGAAAAAAAGAAAAGAAACGCCTTGCAAAGAAAAGAAAAAACTTCAACCGCGTATACTTCAATCCTTGAAGTAACACGCGGCGGCGGTCATCCGTGACCGCCGTTCTTCCCTTTGAATTGAATTTTTAGAAATTGTATATTTTGGAATTACAAATTTTTTTCCTTCAAAAATGTCTCTGCAATTTGAATATCTTCCGGTGTCGTAATTTTTATATTTTTGTAGCTACTTTGCACGATTTTTATTTTGCCGCCAATTCTTTCAACTAGGCTTGCGTCGTCCGTTCCCAAAAAATTATCAAGTGCCGCTTGTTCATACGCCCGCATTAAAATTTCTTTTTTAAAACCTTGCGGCGTCTGTACTGCAACCAATTCAGCGCGGGGCGGCGTAGATTTTACGAATCCTTCAGCGTCAATTATTTTGATTGTATTTTTTTCCGGGACTGCCGCTATTGCTCCGCCAAATTTTTCTGCCGCGTCAATTACGTTTTCAATCGTTTCAAGATTTATCAAAGGACGTGCCGCGTCGTGTACCAAAACTATTTCAGATTCTGCCGGTACAAGTTTCAAGCCGTTTGCAATGGAATATTGCCGCTCACTGCCGCCCGCCGTTACTGCGAACGGTTTTAAATTCGGCGTGGCGTTCAAAATTTCGGTTACCGTTTCAACTTCGTTTGTTACCACTATTAAAAAATTTATTCGCGCAGATTGTGAAAATGTTTTCAGCGTACGAACTAAAACTGATTCGCCGCCCAATTCCAAAAAAATTTTGTTAGTACCTGCGCCCATTCGCCGACTTGCCCCCGCCGCCGGAAATATCGCCGTTACCAAGTCATTCGCTCCCTTCGGTCGAAATTAGGGGTTAGGGAAAATTCTTAACGGCTAACCGCTAACACCTAAAAGCTAACACCTAAATTAAACCGTCTGCAATAAGTTTTTGAATACCGACAATAACGCCGCGCTCGTCGTTGCTTGCAGTTTCAAACTTCGCAACTTTTTTTAAATCAGGGTGCGCGTTCGCCATTGCAAAGCCGTAACCTACCGCTTGAATCATTTCATAATCATTCATATAATCGCCAAACGCCGCGCATTCTTCCGGCTTAACGTCCAAAATTCGCTGTACATTTTTTACGGCTTCACCTTTGTTAATTCCTTTCGTCATCAAGTCAACCCAATAATCTGAACTCAAAACAACCTGCAACGGCTCGTAAAATTCGCCAAGATGAGCATAAATATTTTCTTTACAATGTCCCGTACCGTCGAACATTGCAACTTTAATTGGCGTGTCGTCAATTTCGTCAAAACTGTCAACAACCGCGTTATGCGTGTAATATTTATTCAATTCGGCTTGATTTTCCGGCGTGTCATTATCGCGGCGAATGTAAGCATCTTTCTTGCCGCACCATACGCGCAAAATATTTTTAATCGGCTCGGTTACTTCCATAATTTTATCAACCGCGTTTCTGTCAATAGGACTGGAAAAAATTTCAATTTCTCTGTGCATTACCAAAGTACCATTTTCAGCCAAAAATAAAAATTCGTCCACGTACTTTTCAAAACTTTTCAGTAACGAAAAATATTGCCTGCCGCTTGCCGGGCAAAAAATTACTCCACGCTTTTTGAGTTCCGCCATTGTTTCGTCAAAGCCTTCAGGTAATTTATTTTCACTCGTTAAAAGTGTGCCGTCCATATCAGAAAAAATCAATTTAATCATACTGAAAACCTCCGCTAAAATTTTTATTATTTTACACTGAATTTTGATTCTTGCAAAGAAATTTTACACAAAAAAATAACCGCCATTTCGACGGTTGAAAAATTTATCTGAAGATTAACTTTCAAAAATAAATCCTGTCATTGCCATTGAACCCAAATTGCAAACATTGTTAAAAACTTTTGCGCCGTCGCCATCAGCCGCGCCAATACAATAAATCAGCGGCAAATAATGTTCAGGCGTTGGAATTGCATAACTTGCATTTGGAATTTTTTCATATTCGATAACTTTTTTTGTATCGCCCTTTAAAACTGCGTCAATAATTTCTTGATTGAATTTCAAAGTTTTTTCAGTGCCGTTTGGATTGTCCCAATCAGCCTCGCGCAGGTTGTGTACAATGTTGCCACTGCCGAAAATCAAATAACCTTGCGCCCGCAAGTCTGAAAGCTTTACGCCAATTTCAAAAATTTCTTCCGCCGAAATATCGCCGTTGACAGACAATTCAACAATCGGAATATCAGCCGCCGGAAACATATGCACGAACACCGCCCAAACGCCGTGATCAATTCCCCAATCGTTGTCAATTTCGACGGACGCGCCCAAAATTTCTGCAACTTTATCTGAAAGTTCCGCGCAACCTTTTACTTGGTACGGAATTTCATACAATTCTTTTGGAAATCCAAACATATCGTTAATTTTCGGCGGATTTTCCATTTTCTGCAATAAATTTCCGTGCGTGTACCAGTGCGCCGAAATTGCCAAAATTGCCTTCGGCTTGCCGTATTTTGCCAAAAATTGTTTGCCAACTTCCTCAAAAGTCATTGACACTTCATCTTTTCGCAGGGCTATCATTGGGTCGCCGTGTCCTGAAAATATTACAGGCATTCTCATTTTATAGATCTCCTAACAATCTTAACATTTTCAATGTAATTTTTAAATTTAAATGTACTTTCTTTCTTTGGTGCAAAGAAAGTAAAGTACCAAAGAAAGAAACTGCCGAATATAATCGCATCACGCGATTAACATTCGGCGGGGCGCACGTCCTGTGCGCCCATTTTCCAAATTTTGTTTTCTAAAGAGTTTTCAACATTGCAGAAATTTTTTCGATACAATCTGCGCGAGCGATATTTGAAACTTCGCCGCTTTTACGAATTTTAATTTCAACGTTGCCGCTCTCCAAAGTTTTGGGGCTGACTGTAACACGAATTGGATAACCGATTAAATCGCAGTCTTTGAATTTGACTCCGGCGCGTTCCTTCCTGTCGTCAAGTAAAACGTCAACGCCCGCGCTTTTCAATTCGTCGTAAAGTTTTTCGGCGTATTCAAGTTGTTCAGGAATTTTTGCATTGACGGGAACAACTACAACTTCAAACGGCGCAATAGCCCGCGCCCAAATAATTCCGTCCGCGTCGTTATTCTGTTCAATCGCCGCCGCCATTGTGCGCCCCACGCCTATTCCGTAACAGCCCATTTCAAAATAAGTTTCTTTGCCGTTTTCGTCAAGGAAAGTTGCATTTAAAGCCTTGCTGTACTTGTTGCCGAGTGTGAAAACTTGCCCGACTTCAATACCGCGCGTCATTGAAAGTTTTTCGCCGCAATGTGGACAAGGATCGCCCGCCTGTACCATTCTAATATCAGTAACAATAATTTTTTCTGCGGGAAAATCTCTTTTCGGCGTGACGTTTATAAAATGTTTGTCAACTTCATTTGCGCCCGCAACCGCGTTGTACATTTCCATAACAGTTGAATCAACAACAATAATTGTGCCGTCCTTTAAGCCGATTGGACTCATAAAACCGGCGCAACCTCCGGCGGCTGTAATTGCTGATTCTTCAGCCATATGCAAATGTAACGCGCCTTCAACCGCGTTTAAAATTTTAATTTCGTTTACTTCGTGGTCGCCGCGTACAAACGCAAGAATTAACCTACCGTCGTCATCTTGAAAGGCAACGGCTTTAATTGTCTTTTCTATTGGCACATTCAAATAATTTTTAACCATTTCGATTGTATGACAATTTGGCGTTTCAACTTTTTCAAGCGGCTTTAAATCTTCAACTTCAGCCTTGATAACTTTCAATTCGGCTTTTTCGTCGCTTGCCGCGTAGTCGCAATTTTCGCAGTAAGCAATGGAACTTTCGCCACTTGGAGCTAAAACTGTAAACTCGTGCGAATGTCCGCCGCCTATTGCGCCGTTATCAGCCTCAACAGGGCGGAATTTCAAGCCGCAACGATTAAAAATATTTGTGTAAGCGTCGTACATTTTTTTATACGAAATGTTCATACCGTCAATATCTTTATCGAACGAATATAAATCCTTCATGACAAATTCGCGGCTACGCATTAAACCAAAACGCGGGCGAATTTCATCACGATATTTATTTTGCATTTGGTACAAAAGGAGCGGCAGTTGTTTATGTGAACGAACTTCGCCGCGAATTAAAGTTGTAATCATTTCTTCGTGCGTTGGTCCCAAACAAAATTCTCTGCCGTGTCTGTCTTTAAGGCGCATCATTTCAGGACCGTAAACTGCCCAGCGTCCCGATTCTTGCCAAATTTCTGAAGGTTGCGTTATTGGCATCATCAATTCTTGTCCGCCGTTAACGTCCATTTCTTCACGAATTATTTGCATAATTTTTTTCATTGTTCGCCACGCCAACGGCAAATAGGTATACATACCGCCCGCCGCTTTTCTGATGAAACCTGCGCGAAACATTAATTTATGGCTCAAAAGTTCCGCCTCTGCCGGAGATTCTCTAAGCGTCGGCGCGTATAACTGACTTGCTTTCAAATTTATCACCTGCTGTAAAATTTTTTTATCATAATATATTCAAATTCATTTTCGCTAAAAATTTTAAAATCTAATTTTTTGTAAAGTTTAACCGCCGCCAAATTTTCTTTTTGTACGGACAAAGAAACGCGCTGAAATTTTTCTGCTGAAAGTTTTTCCAGCAAATTTTTCATTAACGCGGTTGCAATTCCTTGACGCCGAAAATTTTTAATCACTGACAACGCAAGCGAAGGCGTTTACCGTCAATGTGTCCGTAGTCATTCATAATTCTTGACCACGCCGCGCCAACAATTTTATTTTCAATTTCTGCTACAAAACAAAAATCAGCTTTACCTTCGCCGAAATTTTTTATGTAAATTTGAAGTTCCGGCTGATAAATAATTTCTCGCGCAGGTTTAACCGTGCCCGCCGGTATGAAAATCGCCTCGTACAAAAAATTTTCAAGTTCGCCATATTCTGACGCCTGCATTTCTCTAATTTTAAAATTCATCATCGATTATAAATTTGTCTCCTGTGGTCAACGTCAACAACGGTAATTAAAATTTTGTCGTCTTCAATATCAGCAATGATTCTGTAATTTCCAACACGATAACTCCATTTATCACTTAAATTGCCGTTTAAAGCTTTTCCGTGTAAACGTGGATTTTCACAATCAACAAGATTTGTGTTAATCCAATTAATAATTCTGATACGAATAGGATTATCCAATTTATTAAGCAGTTTTTCAGCTTTAGGTGCCATTTCAACAGAATATTTCATTAGATTCCCAATCTCTTCCAAACTTCTTCCACAGGATAACTTACAGGGTTTTTACGATATTCTTCCATAGCTTGATTATATGCAGTCAATGCTGCGTCATCATCAAAAATCATTTCCATAATCGCTTGCCTTGCGACTTCGGAAACGCTCATATTCATATCTTTCATATAACGTTGAAGAGTTGCCGTGTCTTCATCGTTTAAGGTAATTTCAAAAGTCATTTAAAATCTAACCTCCACGCCGTATTTTTTTAGATATTCTTTGACTTGCCGAATTGTATATTTGCCGTAATGAAAAACTGACGCCGCCAAAACTGCGTCCGCCTTACCGTCAATTAAAACTTTCAAAAAATGTTCCAATTCGCCCGCGCCGCCGCTTGCAATTACGGGAACGTTTACCGCCTCTGATACTGCGCGAGTTAATGGAATGTCATAGCCGTCTTTCGTGCCGTCCGCGTCCATACTTGTTAAAAGAATTTCGCCCGCGCCAAGTGCCACGCCTTTTTTAATCCATTCCAAACAATCTAAGCCGGTTTGAGTGCGCCCGCCGTTAATATACACTTCCCATTTGTCATCGCCGCAACTTTTAGCGTCAACCGCCAAAACTATGCACTGACTGCCAAATTTTTTTGCGCCTTCAGCAATTAACGCAGGATTTTTTATCGCCGCACTGTTCACAGAAATTTTATCTGCTCCCGCTTTCAGCATAACGCGCATATCGTCAACAGTGCGAATACCGCCGCCAACTGTGAACGGTATAAAAACTTGTGACGCACAATTTTTGGCAACTTCAACCATTGTGCCGCGTCCTTCGTGTGACGCCGTTATATCCAGAAAAACTAATTCGTCTGCGCGTTCGTCGTCGTATTTTTTCGCCAATTCTACGGGATCGCCCGCGTCGCGCAGTCCTACAAAATTTGTGCCTTTTACTACCCGCCCGCTTTTTACGTCAAGGCAGGGTATTATTCTTTTTGTCAACATTGGAAAAAACTCCCGTTTTTTTAGGTGCTATATTTTAGGTATTAGGGAAAAAATTTTAATCCCTAAAACCTAACAGCTAATACCTAAAACCTATTCCGCTATTTTTAAGGCTTCGGTTAAATCCAAAGTGCCTTCATAAAGTGCCTTGCCGATTATTGCTCCGACAATTCCGGCGTTTTCATAGGCTTTTAAATTTTTAATGTCATCAAGCGAAGTTACGCCGCCCGACGCTATAACTTCAATTCCGGCATGTTCGGCAATATCTGCAACGTGCGCCGCGTCAATTCCGTTTAACATTCCATCACGTGAAATATCTGTGTAAATAATTGTCGAAATTCCATAATCGCCAATACGCGCCGCCAATTCTTTTGCGTCAATTTCGCCGGAATCGCTCCAGCCATGTACCGCTACAATCCCGTCGCGTGCGTCAATTCCAACTATTACTTGTTCGCCAAAATTTTCCGCCGCCTCCATTACAAATTCAGGGTCTTCAACCGCCGCACTTCCAATTATTACACGCTCAACTCCAATATCCAACAAATTTTCAATATCGCTCATTTTGCGAATACCGCCGCCAACTTCGATTGGAATATTTATATTGTCAACAATTCGCTTTATTGCAAAAATATTTTCGGTTACGCCTTTTTTTGCGCCGTCCAAATCTACCACGTGTAAATATTGTGCGCCCGCGTTTTGCCACTTTTGAGCAATTTCTTCAGGGAACATTGAATATTTTTTCAATTTTTTAAAGTCGCCTTGCTCCAGTCTCACAACATTGCCATCCAGTATATCTATCGCCGGTATTATTAACATTGCCAACCCTCCTACAATTCAATAAAATTTTTTAAAACTTTTAAGCCAACGTCGCCGGATTTTTCGGGATGAAATTGAGTAGCAAAAACTTTTCCAAGTTCAACCGCCGCCGTTACATTTTCGCCGTAATTTGTTACTGCCGTTACCAAATTTTCATTCGACGGCACCGCGTGATAACTATGCACAAAATAAAAATAATTTTTGCCTTCAAGCCCCGCCAAAAGTTTCGACGCGCCAAATTTTATCAGATTATCTTTCCTGCCAATTTGTATTGAATTCCAGCCCATATGAGGAATTTTTAAACCGTCCGCACGAATTTTTTTAACTTCGCCTTTGAAGACGCCCAAGCCTCTAACGTTCGGCGATTCTTCGCTACGTTCAAATAAAATTTGCAACCCGACGCAAATTCCCAAAAGCGGCTTATGCATCAAAACTTGTTCAAGAATTGTTGGAATTAATCCGGTTGCCTCCAAATTTTTCATACAATCGCCAAACGCGCCTACGCCCGGCAAAACTAATTTTTCCGCGTTTTTTAAATCTTCAGCGTTTGAAGTAACTTTCACTTCGCCGCCGACAAATTTTAATGCTTTTTCGACGCTGTACAAATTCCCAATGCCATAATCTATTATCGCTATCATTAAATCACCCGCTTTTAAATTCGCAATTTCAAAAAATTATCCTGCCTACCTTGAATTTTAACTTGCTGCTCAATAGCTAACGACTCAAGGCAGGATTTTTTATTTGTTAAATGAAATTGTTTAACTTGTAATTATAGGAGGCTGATAATATGGAAGAATTTTTTTTAGAGTACAGATTAACGATACTTTGTAGCATTGCTATTATCGTTTGGTTTATTTTTGCAAAGTCAAAATTTGAAAAGTACATTTCAGAAAATCCATTCGGCGAATACGAACAGCCGCGCACTGCCGCAACTTTGGGCGTAATTGGAACTTTTGCCGGAATTACTTTGGGATTGTGGGATTTTAATTCTTCGCCGGAGGCTATGCAAGAAAGTGTTACAACGCTTTTAGGCGGTATGAGGTAGGCGTTTTTTACTTCGATTCTTGGAATGGGACTTTCAATGTATTTGAAAAATGAGCAAGCGAACGCGCAAAAAAATATTTCGCCGAAATATGAAGCAACTGTTACAGATTTAATCGAATATTTGAAACAAAGTTCAGCGCGTAAATCTGAAGACGAACGAAAACTTTCATCAACTATGGAAAAATTAACTTCGTCGCTTGCCAAAGTTGATAAATCTGAACACGAAGAAAAAGTTTTAGCCGCGTTAGAAAAATTAACTACTTCACTTGTTGGAGACGGCGATTATACAGTTATTGGACAGATGAAAACGCTCCGCCTTGAAATGCGCGATAGCAACGATAAAATTATTTCTGCACTTCAAGACTTTTATAAAATTTGGGCGGAAAATAATCAAAAGTTGGCTGACATTCAATCTGAAATGCAGGCAAGCAACGAAAAAATTTTGCAAGAGTTTCAGGAGTTCGGAAAAACTTTGGCTGAAAATAATTCAAAGGCGTTTATTGAGGCGTTAAACGAAACTATGAAGGACTTCAACCAAAAACTTACTGAACAATTCGGCGAAAATTTCAAGCAGTTAAATGTTGCCGTCGGTCGGCTTTTAGATTGGCAAATTAACTACATTAAAACTGTTGAGACTGCAACGCAAAATTTAGAAACTGCGTTTGAAGGAATTGACGCCGCCAAAAATTCCCTCGCGCAGATTTCAAATTCTTCTTCCGCAATTCAAGATTCTGCTTTAAACATTCAAAATTTAATCGTCACGGCAAATATTTATGAGCAAAAATTGGAGCAAGTTTTAGTTGAAGTTGAAACGCTAGGCGATTCTGCAAAAAATTCCGTCCCGCACATAATTAATTTTATTGAAACTTCCTGCAACGAAATTGAAAAATCTTCTAAAACCGCTGCCCAAAATGTTGACGACTTATCTAAAAGAATTCAATTTGAAACTACTCAAGCTCAAAATAATTTGGTTAATTTGGTAAAAACTTCTTGCAACGAAATTCAAAAAAATACAGGAATTGCCATTGATAGCGTTGATGAATTGACTGAAAAAATTTACTCTGAAGCTACTCAAGCTGAAAATAATTTGGTTAATTTGTCAAAAACTTCCTGCGATGAAATTTCAAAAACCACTGCAACCGCCGCCAATAACGTCAATAATATTTCTGAAAAAGTTACAGCCGCCATTGTTAAAGTACAAGAATACGCGGAAATAATTTCTGACATTTCGAGCGATTCAGTTTCAGAATTGGAAAATTTCGCAAATCAAGCGGTTAAATCAATGTCGGAAGTTAGCAAAAAAATTGAAACTACTTCCTACAAACAGCGCGAAATTATGGACGCCGAAGTTAAATCTGCAAAAGATTATGTACAAAAAATTATCGCAAATTTAAATAACGAAAACGCCAGAGTTACAAAAACTATTTCAGATTCGTTAAACAATATGATGAAGACTAATAACGAAAATCTTAAAAAGTCAACCGAAAATCTTAACAACAATCTTGAAAAAGTTTTGAAAGAATCGCTTGAAAAATTCGGCGACACAATGTATAAAGTTTCTGCAAAGTTTGTTAATGACTATACGCCCTTAACTCAAAAATTAGCCAATTTAATTAATATTGCTAAAGACGTTGAAAGAAGGGCGTACCGTTGAAAAAGACTGAAGATCATTGGATGTCAATTTCAGATATAATGTCGGGGCTGATGATAGTTTTTATGTTTATCGCCGTAACTTTTATGATGGAAGTACAGCAGGAACAGCGGCAAAAAGACGAATTGATTTATAATTATGCGGTAGTCAAGAAGGAAATTTACGAGGCGTTGTTTCTGGAATTTAAAGACGATTTAACGAAGTGGAACGCGGAAATTGACGAAGAAACTTTAACATTGCGATTTAAAGAGCCGGATATTTTATTTGGCGTCGGTTCAGATTTATTGACGCCGAAATTTCAGCAAATACTAAATGATTTTTTGCCGCGTTATATAGCCGTCATTTCGCAGGAAAAATACAAAGATTATATCGAAGAAATTAGAATTGAAGGTCATACCGATCCATTTTGGGCGGGCGCAGAAACGCGCAACCAAGAATATTTAAACAATATGATACTTTCGCAGGCACGGACTCGCGCAGTTTTAAGTTATGCAATTAATATGCCGTATCTCCAGCCAAATTTGGAATGGATTATCCAAAGAATTACGGCTAACGGTTTGTCCTCAAGTCAGCCAATATTTTCAAATGGCGCAGTTGACGCCAAACTTTCACGGCGCGTTGATTTTAGGATACGCACAAAGGCAGACGAAAAATTAAATGAACTTGCAAAGGAGATTGATTAAATTGGACAGTTGGGACAAATTTTATCAAATGGGACTGCCTAAAGAAAAATCAAGTTTCAGATTAGACGGTGAATTTTCAAAACTTGACTGGAGAAAACCGTTGCCGCCGGAAGTAGAAATTACACCGAATGAACGCGGCGAATTGCCGGAAGAATTTATTTTCACTGATGACGGCTTTTTTTATCAAGGACACCGCGTCATTTTGTACATTCGTGATCAACCGCAATATTTCAAAGAAAACACACTTACAGAATACAAATTCCATTTGACAAACTGCGCGACTTTAAAACGTATGAAGACGCAAAATCGCTATGGCAAATATGTTGTTTCTGAAAGTACAAGCGGCGTTTTCAAAGTCAATTACATTCGCAACAATGAAATTATAGCCGTTGAGAAAATTATGCACGTTTGCAAAGATTGTTTGAGTAAGTTGAACTGGCAAAACTATAAAAAATTTTACGGCTCCCCAAAAGTTAAAATCTATGAAAATTTTTCACTTGAAGAATTTTTTAAAATTATGAATGAAGGCAACCGAAGAAATTTTGATATTTTGCCGGATTATACAGACGAAACTGCGCCGCTAAATGTTTACCCGCCAAATTGGGCGATAATTTCTAAAACGTTGCGCACGGAGTCCGGCTTTATTTGTTCAGATTGCCACAGAAAAATTTCTGATATAAAAAATTTGCAAGTCCATCACGTAAACGGTATAAAAAGCGATTGTAGCCGCTCCAATCTTGAGGTTTTATGTGCGCCTTGTCATCAGAAAAGACACAGCCATAATATTTTGGGAGGAAGAAATTTTTGAAAAACGAAAGATTTTTAGAAATTATACGATTCTGTTTTGTCGGCGGGCTGTCGCTTATTGTAGATTGCGGCGTTTTGTACGCGCTAACGGATTTTTGCGGCGTGCATTATCTTTATTCGGCGGCAACGTCTTTCACTGTGTCGGTAATTTTTAATTATTGGCTGTGTGTAAAATACGTTTTCAAAAATGCACGTCATCAAACGCCGAAACAGGCAACAATTTTTATTGGCTCAAGTATTGTTGGACTAGGATTGAATCAAGTTTGTATGTGGTTTTTCGTAGAAAAAATTTTATTGCACTATATGATAGCCAAACTCTGCGCGACGGTGATTGTAACTGTTTGGAATTATATAATGAAACGCAAGGCAATTAACGGCTAAAAAAATACTTGACAAAATCGAATAAATAATTTAGTATACACACATTGCGGGGGCGTAGCTCAGCTGGGAGAGTGCTTGAATGGCATTCAAGAGGTCAGGGGTTCGATCCCCCTCGTCTCCACCACAAATTGAATTTTATGTTCGCCGAAGTGCGAATTTGAACGAATATAAAGAAAAATTCTCGGCGGTTACCGAGTTTTTTTTTGCCTGTGTTATTTGTCACAGCTTAATAAATTTTGTAAGGAGGTGAAACCGCTACAGAAATTTTTATTTGGCTAAAAAAGTTGGCGGCGATAAAAATTCTCTGTTGCGGCAGAAAAATTTGGAAGGAAATCTCAAGCTTTACGGTTTTAATAATCTTACAAAGTCATTGAGCTTTAACATTTATGATATTTGTTACGCTAAAAGCCATCGCGAACAAAAAGACTATATCGACTATATCGACGAGCAATATAATTCCGAACGATTGACGAACATTTTAACAAAAGTAACTGAAATGATTGGTGCAAGGATTTTAAATATTTCAACGCAAGACTACGACCCGCAGGGCGCAAGCGTTACTATTTTAATTGCGGAAGAGGCAGCCATTGCCGCCGGGCAAAAGTTGCCACGTGAAAAATCTGAAACTATTTTGGCGCACCTTGATAAAAGCCATGTTACAGTTCACACGTACCCGGAATTTCATCCTGAAACAAGCATTGCAACTTTTCGCGTTGATATTGACGTTTCAACGTGCGGCGAAATTACGCCGTTGCACACGCTGGATTTTTTAATTGGCAGTTTCGATTCAGATATTATTACAATGGATTATAGAGTGCGCGGCTTTACTCGTGACTTGGAAGGCAAAAAAATTTTTATGGATAGTGAAATGACTTCGATACAGGAATTTATACAGCCGGAAATTTTGGACGCTTATGACGCGGTTGATATAAATATGTATCAAGCAAATTTGTTTCATACTAGAATGCTGATTAAAGAAATGGACTTGCAGAATTATCTTTTCAATACTGACAGCTACGAAATACCGCCGAAAACCCGCCTTGAAATTTCCTCCAACTTGCGCCGTGAAATGATTGAAATTTTCAGCGGTAAAAATATTTATTGAGGTTTTACAATGATTGAACAAATTTTAAAAGATTCTGCGTACAAACTTTCACAATTTAAACCAGATGAAATTTCCGCCATTGAAGAAAAAATTTACAAAAAATCTAACGACAAATTTTATATGAAATGTTTGATACGCGATAAAGAAATTCAGTTAAAGCCGGAAGAAGTTATCCGGCAACTTTTTATTTATCGTCTGCTAAATTCTTACGGCTACAAAAAATCGCAGATTCAAGTTGAACGCGGTATACATTTTGGGCGGGAAGTCAAACGCGCTGATATTGCAATTATGGAAAAAGACCGCCCCGACACTGAATATATCATTGTTGAAGTTAAACGCCCCAAACTCAAAGACGGCAAGGAACAACTCCGCAGTTACTGCAACGCCACCGGCGCAACTATGGGCGTATGGACTAACGGCGATAAAATTTCTTTCTACCACCGCAAAGACCCAAATTATTTTGAAGATATTCCCAACATTCCCAACGCCGCGCAAAAACTCAAAGATATTTTAACCGAACGCTGGACTATCAAAGACCTTGTTGAAAAAGATAAACTCCTCAAGCAAAATAAAACTCTCTCCGCGCTTATCGTCGAAATGGAAGACGAAGTTTTGGCAAACGCGGGCGTTGACGTCTTCGAGGAAGTTTTCAAGCTGATTTATACAAAACTTTATGATGAAAAAATTGCCGCCAATAACGCAGGGCAAATTTTGGAATTTAGAAATTACGGCGAAACCGACGCCGAATTAAAAGAAACTATCCAAAAAATTTTCGATAAAGCAAAAACTAAATGGGCGGGCGTTTTCACTAAGGACGATAAAATTAAATTGACGCCTTCGCACTTGGCTATTTGCGTTTCGTCGTTGCAGGACGTCAAACTTTTTAATTCTAACCTTGAAGTTATCGACGAGGCGTTTGAATACCTTATGAGCAAGTCTCAAAAAGGCGAAAAGGGGCAATATTTCACGCCGCGCTATGTTATTGATATGTGCGTTAAAATGCTCAATCCAAACGAAAATGAAACTATGATTGACACTGCCGCCGGCAGTTGCGGTT
The DNA here is from genome assembly GCA_937877565.1 of uncultured Selenomonadales bacterium. Classification (GTDB taxonomy): domain Bacteria; phylum Bacillota; class Negativicutes; order Selenomonadales; family Selenomonadaceae; genus Quinella. The sequence continues at coordinate 22,037 of CALFJB010000109.1, forward strand.
TTCCCGTGCATACAATTTTTCACGTCTGGAAAAAATTTGGCGACAGCGAACTTTTTACCGCTGAAAATAAGCCGCCGAAATTCGCCGAATATGTTCAAAATAATATTTTTGCTATCGACTTCGACGAAAAAGCCGTGCGCGTGGCGCGTACTTTAAACCTTATCGCAGGCGACGGCAAAACTAATGTACTTTGGCTGAATACTATCGACTACGAACGCTGGTATGAACGCTACGAAAAGGACGAAGATTGGAAAGATATTTACATGGAAGGCTGGGCGAAACTTCGCAAGCTCCGCGCAGATAATAATTTCCGCAATTTTAATTTTGATATTCTTATGGCGAATCCGCCTTTTGCCGGTGATATTAAAGAAACTCGTATTTTGCACAAATATGAACTCTCCAAAAAATCTGACGGCAACTATCAAACTAAAATGAGCCGTGACGTACTTTTTATTGAGCGCAATTTGCAATTTCTTAAACCCGGCGGCAGAATGGCTATTGTGTTGCCGCAAGGTCGCTTTAACAATTCCAGTGATAAATATATTCGTGATTTTATCGCCGAACGCTGCCGAATTTTGGCGGTTGTCGGCTTGCATGGAAATGTTTTTAAACCGCACACCGGCACTAAAACTAGTGTGCTTTTTGTCCAAAAATGGGACGATACACTTTGCCCGCGCCGCGACGATTATAAAATTTTCTTTGCCACGATGCAGAAACCTTCTAAAGATAATTCCGGCGAAAAAATTTACGTTACTGACAGCGAAGGTAACGCCCTGCGCGACAAACATAATCATTTGATTGTTGACCACGATTTATTTAATCACGACGGCTTAACTGCTGACGGCATTGCAGAGGCTTTTAAAAAATTTGCTGAACAGGAAAATCTAAGTTTTTTTGATTCAAGCTCCTTTAACGAACAACATTATAAAAATTTGTTGGAGGAGCTGGAATGTACCGAAATAAAATTTTCTTGGATTGTCGAAAATAATCTTGACTTCAGAATAGACAGCGAATATTTTAAAAAAATTTATTTTAAATTCCTCGATTCTTCGTCGAATAAAAATTTAACTCTTGAAAATATTGCAATGGTAAAAGGCGGCAAAAGATTACCGTTAGGCTCAAATTTTTCAACAGAAGGAACGCCGTATATACGCGCCGAAGACGTTAAAAATAATTTTATTGACTATTCAAATTCGCCCAAAATATCAAAACAAATTTATGAACAAATAAAACAATATCAAACTAAGAAAAATGATGTTCTTTTAACAATAGTTGGCAATTCTATTGGTGATGTTGGTTTTGTAATGTTTGATTTAGATATTTGCAACTTAACTGAAAATTGCGTTCGTCTTGAATCAAAAAAAGTTAATCCGTTTTATCTGTTCGTTTATTTTCTTTCAAAATTTGGGCAAATACAAATTGAACGTGAAAAAGTTGGAACTGCTCAACCAAAATTAGCAATAGAAAGAATTAAACGCTTTAAAATTTTTATTCCGGAAAATGATTTTCAAATTGCCGTTGAAAAAGTTGTAAAATTGGCGCACAAAAATTTTGAAACTGCTGACGAAGTTTATAAAAGTGCAGAAAAAATCCTCGCGCAGGCGTTGCACTTGGAAGATTTTAAACCCAGTGCCAAAAATACTGCAGAGGTTAGTTTTTCGTCATTTATGAATAGCGGACGCCTTGACGCCGAATTTTTTATGCCAAAATATGACGACGCTAAAAATTTTATGAATGTTGCAGGGACTGTAAAAAATCTTTGCAACGTTGGCGATAAAAATTTTTTGCCGAAATCTGAAGAAATTTATTCATACATTGAACTTGCGAACGTTGGAACAAGCGGCAACATTTCGACGCCGGATAAAATTATTGGTAAAGAATTGCCGACCCGTGCAAGGCAAATTGTAAAAGCCGGTCAAGTTATAATTTCGTCAATCGAAGGTTCTTTACAAAGTTGCGCGTTGATAACTGCCGAAAATGACAATGCAATTTGCTCAACAGGTTTTTTTGTCGTCGATTCAGAAAATTATAATGCGGCAACATTGCTGATACTTTTTAAATCAAAAATAATGCAAATGCTGATGAAACAAAATTGCAGCGGCACAATTTTAACGGCAATATCACGAGAAAATTTTTTAAATTTGCCGTTGCCAATAATCGACGCAGAAACGCAAGGAAAAATAGCGGCGTTGGTAGAAAAATCATTTAACCTTCGCGCAGAATCGGAGCGGCTGTTGGAAGTGGCAAAAAGCGCGGTAGAGATGGCGATAGAGAGCGGCGAAGATGTAGCGATAAAATATTTAAATCGAGGTGAAAAAATTGGCGATTGAATATTTAACGCAAGATAGAGCACCAATACTGGAGGCGTTGGAAAAAATGAAGGCGGCGCGGCTAGTACCGTTTGACGTACCGGGACACAAGCGCGGGCGCGGTAACCGTGAGCTTGCAGAATTTTTGGGGCAAAATTGTTTAGATGTTGACGTTAATTCAATGAAAATGCTGGATAATCTTTGCCACCCCGTGAGCGTGATACGCGACGCGGAAAAATTGGCGGCGGAGGCGTTCGGCGCGGCAAATAGTTTCTTTATGGTCGGCGGCACAACTTCAAGCGTGCAAGCAATGGTTTTGGCTACAGTCAAGCCGAATGAAAAAATAATCCTGCCGCGCAATGTTCACAGGAGCGCAATTAACGCGCTGATTTTAAGCGGCGCAACGCCCGTTTATGTAAATCCTCAAGTTGATGAACGGCTTGGAATTTCGCTGGGAATGAAAACCGCTGAAGTTATCGACGCAATGAATAAAAATCCTGACGCTAAGGCGGTACTTGTCAACAATCCCACGTATTACGGAATTTGTTCAGATATTGAAACATTGACGAAGGCGGCGCACGAACGCGGAATGAAACTTTTAGCGGACGAGGCACACGGTACGCAATTATATTTCAGTTCAAAGTTGCCGAAGTCAGCAATGAGCGTTGGCGCAGATATGGCGGCGGTTTCTGTCCATAAAAGCGGCGGCTCCCTCACTCAATCTTCAATTTTGTTGACGGGCGAAAATATAAATACCGGCTACGTACACCAAATTATAAATCTCACGCAGTCTACAAGCGCGTCATATTTGCTGATGAGCAGTTTGGATATTTCGCGCAGAAATTTAGCGTTGCACGGCGAGGAAATTTTTAACGGCGTGATTGAGTTGACTGAATACGCCCGCGACGAAATAAATTCATTGGGCGGCTATTATGCTTACGGCAAAGAAATGATTGACGGCGACGCAGTTTTTGACTTCGACACGACGAAACTTTCAATTTGTACTTTGCCTATTGGATTGGCGGGAATTGAAGTTTATGACATTCTGCGCGATGAATATGATATTCAAATGGAATTGGGCGACATTGCAAATATTTTAGCGTACATTTCGATTGGCGACCGTAAGAAAGATATTGAGCGGCTTGTATCTGCGTTGGCTGACATTAAGCGCAATTACAGGAAAGACCCTTCAAAGTTGCTGAAGATTGAATACATTGATCCGATAGTTGACGCCACACCGAAAGAGGCTTTTTACGCCAATAAAAAATCTTTGCCGCTTGATGAAACAGTTGGCGAAACTGCCGCCGAATTTTTAATGTGTTATCCGCCCGGTATACCTGTACTTGCGCCGGGCGAACGTGTCACGAAAGAAATTTTGGATTATATCCGCTACGCCAAACGCAAGGGCTGTCAAATTACTGGTCCGGAAGATATGAGCATTGAACATTTACAAGTTATGAGAGATTAAATTAATTTGCAAAATAAAAAACGGCAGTCACGGATGACTGCCGCCGCCGGTTAATCACGTGATGTGATTATCGGCGGAAGTTTTTCTTTCTTTGCAAGGCGTTTCTTTCTTTTTTCAAAATGAAAGAAATGCCGTATTAGATAAAAGAAAATTAAATTCAAAAGGTGGAAATAAAAAAATGGAGCTGTGGTTTACCGAACAACACACACCAAACGTCAGATTTTCAATAAAAGTAGACAAGCAACTTTTTAGTGAAGTCAGCGAATTTCAGCGCGTAGATATTTTTGAAAGTGCTGAATTTGGGCGAATTTTAGTTTTAGACGGGCGCGTACAAATTACCGAGAAAGATGAATTTGTGTATCACGAAATGATAACGCACGTGCCACTTTGCGTAAATCCTGAAATAAAAAAAGTTTTGCTTGTAGGCGGCGGCGACGGCGGAACTGCGCGGGAGCTTTTAAAATATGACACGATAGAAAAAATTGACTTGGTGGAAATTGACGCGGTTGTAGTTGAGGCTTGCAAAAAATTCATTCCGCAAACTGCAGGCTGTCTTGATAATCCCCGCGTAAATATTTTCTTTGAGGACGGCTTGAAATTTATTCGGCGCGTCGAAAATGAATACGATTTAATAATTGTCGATTCAACAGACCCGTTTGGACCCGGCGAAGGACTTTTTACAAAGGAATTTTACGGCAACTGTAGCCACGCGCTTAAGGCGGACGGGATTTTGGTAAATCAGCACGAAAACCCCTACTATCAGCGCGACGCCGTAGCAATGCAACGCGCTCATAAAAGAATCGTTACTTCGTTTTTAATTAGCCGCGTTTATCAATGTCACATTCCAACTTATCCTTCAGGACATTGGCTTTTTGGTTTTGCGTCAAAAAAATTTCATCCAATTTCTGACGTAGATTTTAAACGCTGGAAAAATTTAAATCTGCAAACAAAATATTACAACACGAAATTACATCGCGGCGCGTTTTACCTGCCAACTTACGTTGAAAAACTTTTGCTTGAAGTTGAGGAAGTCTAATATCATTTTGGTAACTATATTACAAAATAGTGCGTACTTGCGATAATTTCAGAAAATGTTAAAATTAACCAAAATTTAAGTGAGGCGATTTTAAATGTTAAATGAAATCAAATGGCCTGAAGGTTATTTGCCCGGTACGACGGATAATTTTGCATCTAATGAAATTATTGTAGTTGGAATTACGGCGCAGGACGTTTTTGAAAATCTTATTGACACTTCAATTTGGACAAGCTATTATAAAAACGCTTCCGATATTGAATTTTACAACACTAAGGGTACAAAATTGGCGGCTGATACGCGCTTTAAATTTAAAACTTTCGGTTTTCCGATTGAGGCTGAAGTTGTAGAATTTGAGGCTCCGGCGGACGGCAAGCCCGGTCGTCTTGCGTGGCACGGCTGGGCAGAAGGTGACGCCGATCATCGCCTTGATGTTATTCACGCGTGGTTGTTGGAAGATTTACCTGAAAACCGCGTCAGAATTTTAACGCAAGAATCCCAAAAAGGTAAACCGGCAAAAGATTTATTCAATACCGAGCCGGATATTATGAATCAAGGGCATCAAGACTGGATAAAAGGATTGGCGCGTACGGTTTTGGCAAGTAAAGGAAAATAATTTTGAAAAACGGCGAACGGCTTTTTGAATGTCCCGTTGAGGCGGTATTAAGCATAATTGGCGGCAAGTACAAGCCTATAATTTTATATCACTTAATCGAAAAGACTTTAAGATTCGGCGAACTGAAAAAATTCCTGCCGCAAGCAACGCCAAAAATGCTTACTCAACAACTGCGCGAACTTGAGGCAGATGGTTTAATTCAGAGAAAAGTTTATGCGGTAGTTCCGCCGAAAACCGAATACAGCTTAACCGAATTTGGAAAAACTTTGACGCCAATTTTAACAAATATTTGTAATTGGGGTCGTGAATATTTAAGCGATTTTATAAAAAAATAAAGCCCGCAATTTAGCGGGTATTTTTTTTGGAGGAATTTTTATGTTAAAAAATGTTGAAACTTTTTTAGGCTGTGACGCAGATTATAATGAATCTAAAATTGTGATTTTCGGTGCGCCGTTCGATTCTACAACTTCCTACAGACCGGGTACACGTTTTGCAAGCCGCGTTATGAGGGCGGAGTCTTACGGCTTGGAAACTTACAGCCCGTATCAAAATTTAGACGTGACAGACTACAAAATTTTTGACGGCGGCGACTTGGAACTTTGTTTTGGCGATACAAATTTGGCGTTGGACGATATTAAAAATTTCGCAGGAAAAATTTTTGCCGATAAAAAAATTCCTGTAATGATTGGCGGCGAACACCTTGTAACTTTGGGAATGTTCAGAGCGGCAGTTGAAAAATATCCTGAAATAAACGTGATACACTTCGACGCACATACAGACCTGCGCGACGATTATTTGGGCGCAAAACTTTCACACGCTACGGTAATTCGGCGAATTTATGATATTATTGGCGACGGAAAAATTTTTCAGTTTGGAATAAGGAGCGGCGACCGTCCCGAGTTTGAATTTGCTAAAAATCATACCCGCTTACAAAAATTTAACTTCGACGGACTCGAAAAAGTCATTGCCGAAGTTGCAGATAAACCAATTTATTTAACGATTGATCTTGACGTTTTAGACCCGTCAGTTTTTCCCGGTACAGGAACGCCGGAAGCGGGCGGCGTAACATTTTTAGAATTATTGAACGCCGCTTTAAAAGTCATTCAAGGCGGTAACGTTGTTGCAGTAGATTTATTGGAACTTTCGCCGCCTTACGACCCAAGCGGCTATTCAACTGCAACCGCTTTAAAAATTTTGCGCGAAATTATTTTGGCTCTGTCGGTAAAATCTCATTGCTGAAAGAATTAACTTTGTATTTCGCCAAATTCATTTCTAAATCAGAAATTTTTTGCTGAAGTTGATTTTTTTCCTGCGTCATATTGTAGAGACAAAATCTTTGATACGCGGCAACCGTGAAAAAATATGCTGAAAACGGCAAATCCTCTTTCGATATTGCGTTTTCAAATTTCTTGCGAAATATTTCCTCAATTTGAAACGGCTGTAATTTTGAATTTTCAAAGAATGCTGTACAAATTATATTCATTCGTTCTTGAATGTGCCAATCCAGTATCATAAATCTATACTGCGGATTCTTTTGAAAAAATTCTACACGGCTTATAAAATCATCAAGATAATTTATAATCTGCATCAGCATTTCTATTATACGAAGTGGACGTTGCGGAATGTGCGAAAGTGAATCTTTTCTGACACGGTAATAATAAAAGACGTTCGGCACGCGCACATAATTTTTTGCAAGAATTACACATTGAAAAGCAAAAAACATATCTTCCCAAACATCTATTTGAGGGAAGATAATTTTATTTTTTATGAGAAAATCGCGGCGAATAAGTTTGTTACAACCCCACCACAAAAAGCCGCGTTCGGTAAATTTTTTGACACGCTTGCCAATATCTGAAGTTTCAAGCGTCGGCTTATTTACGTGGCAGGTTTTCTGAAAAGTTTCTTTTTTAATTTCGGTTTCGCCGTCTCTGAATGTGAAATAACTCGAACAATGAATAACTTCGGCGTCAGTTTCTTCAGCAATTTTAAAAAGCTCCTCAAGCGCAGTTGGAGTAATATAATCGTCGCTGTCAAGGAAAGTTACATATTTGCCACGCGCCATTTGAATACCGGTATTTTTAGGAACGGCAGACGCGCCAGAATTTTTCGTCAACGTTTTTATTTTCAATCTGCCTTTTAACTTCGGTAAAAATTTTTCAGCTTCGGTAACAGAATTGTCCGTGCTGCAGTCATTCACAACAACAACATCAAAATTTTGAAAAGTTTGATTTAAAATACTTTCCAAGCACGCGCCAATATATTTTTCGGCGTTGTACATTGGAATAATCACGGTAACCGCCGGAGTTTTTTCTACTTCTTCATAAAAATTTTTATTAGCCATAATTTTTCCACCAAATATAAAAAATTAATTCGACTGCGCCAACTGATTTTCTAAATCTGAAATTTTTTGGTTAAGTTGTTTTTTTTCATTTACCATTTGACGAATATAACAACCTTGATAACCGGCAACAGTAAATAAATATGACACAAAGGGCATAACGTCTTTTGGAAATTCAGCAGCCATTTCATCAGTAAAAAGTTGTTTGACAAAATAAGGCTCGACTTTATCGCGCACGTACATTGCGTTAAAAAGTACAGTCATTCTTTCTTGAATGTGCCAATCAAGTAACATAAACCTATAGTACGGATTTTTCTTGAAAAAGTCCACGCGCTCCATAAATTTATCAAGGCAATTTACAACATTAACCAAAGTTTTCATAATGGTAGCCGGAGTTTTTGGAATGTGCGAAAGTGAATCATTTCTAAGACGATAATAATAAAAAATGTTCGGCACGCGCACATAATTTTTTGCAAGGATTATACATTGAAAAGCAAAAACCATATCTTCCCAAACTTTACTTGTCGGGAATTGGATTTTATTTTTTATGAGAAAATCACGGCGAATAAGTTTGTTACAACCCCACCACAAAAAGCCCAATTCGGTAAATTTTTTGACGCGTTCGCCAATATCTAAAGGTTCAAGCGTCGGATTGTCTACAAAATCTTTTTTCTGAAAAGTTTTAGTTTCAATTTCATTTTCGCCGTCCTTGAACGTGAAATAATGCGAACAATGAATAATTTCAGCGTCAGTTTCTTCAGCAATTTTAAAAAGCTCCTCAAGCGCAGTTGGAGTAATATAATCGTCGCTGTCAAGGAAAGTTACATATTTGCCACGCGCCATTTGAATACCGGTATTTTTGGGAAGTGCAGACGTTCCGGAATTTTTTGGCAACGTTTTTATTTTCAATCTGCCTTCAAACTTCGGCAAAAATTTTTGAACTTCGACAACTGAATTATCTTTGCTGCAGTCATTCACAACAAGGACATCAAAATTTTGGAAAGTTTGATTGACTAAACTTTGCAGACATTCGCCAATATATTTTTCGGCGTTGTACATTGGAATTATCACGGTAACTTCCGGATTAAATGAAGGAGCTTTTGCCATAAAAATTTTCTACCTTTCTTTGTAAGTGTCGCCATCGCGCGTCGGCACATCATCATAATAATCATAATCAGGAATTCTTATATTTTCAACCGGCGGGGAATATTCAGCGTAAGTTGGACGGCTCGGAGTGTAAACTTCTTCGTCGTAAGTTGAATATCTTGAATTTGCATCTTCATCATAAGTTGGAGGATTTGAATTTGTATCTTCATCGTAGGTTGAATAATTTGAATTTGTATCTTCGTTATAGGTTGAATAATTTGAATTTGTATCTTCGTTGTAGGTTGAACGGCTGGAATTTAAATCCTCATTGTAGGTTGAATAACTTGAATTTGTATCTTCGTTGTAAGTTGAACGGCTTGAATTTGTATCCTCATTGTAAGTTGAGTGATTTGAAATTTTTTCGTCGTTGCGACCGGAATTATTTTCATTGCTGTAAGTTGAACGCGGAGAAATATTTTCTTCGTCGTTCGGGCGATAGGAATTTCTGACATTTGAGGGGATGGATTCGCTATACTCGTTGGCAATTTTTTTAACGCGGCTTTTCAATCTTGAATCGACATTGACGCCAAGTCCGGTTGCCATTGCGTATTGCAATTCTTCAATATCGGGAATCCAATAACTAATATCTTCAATGTAAAGCGGGTAACCAGGAACCATATCAGTTTCAAGTCCGTGTTGTTGAGCAGATTTTAAAGAGCCTGCAAGCTCCATAAGTTGGCGCGTCGTCATATCAGTATCAACCGCGTCAACAACTTCGCGCAGGACTGCCGGAATACGCGGAATAAATGAAGGCGACATAACTTTTTCCATACAAGCCGCCATAAATTTTTGCTGACGTTTAATCCTGCCAATATCGCCTTCAGAATCACGATAACGCACGTAAGTTACAGCCGTTTTGCCGTCCATATGTTGAACGCCGGGATAAAGATTTATCACTAAGCCGCCGTTATCGTCCCAAGGGTCTTCGTAGCGCATACGCTTTTCAACGTCAATATCAATCCCGCCAATGGCGTCGATAATTTTTACAAAGCTGTTTACATCAACAATAACGTAATGGTCAATGTTAATACCGAGAAAATTTTCTACAGTCCTTTCAGCCAAAGGTTCGCCGCCGTATGCAAACGCCGCGTTAATTTTGTCGTAGCCGTAGCCGTAAATTCTAACGCGCGTATCACGCGGAACAGATAGGAGCGACGCCGAATCCAATTTAGGGTCAATCGTTGCAACCATCATTGTATCAGAGCGTCCCGCGTCGTCGTGGCGAACGTCAACGCCCATTATTAAAACCGTCGTCTTATCGTGCGCCTTTATTAATTCGGTGTCGAAATTAATTCTATCAATTTGCTGAATTGGATCTTTTTTTAAATCCAAGTCGAACAAACCGGACGACGCCAATAATGCACCGGCAGCGGCGGATGCAAAAAAACATAACGCCAAAAGTATTGCGGGCAAAATTCGGCGTTTCTTTTTTTCCGGACGCGGCGAATTTTCGTTTTCCAAAACATTCTCTCCCTGTAAAAATTATTTTTGATACAAGCTTCAAGCAGTGATTATTGACAATTTATTTTAAGCAAAAATTATTTTTTTATGCAAGCCTCAAGCGCGGCTTTATTTTCATTGACGATTTTATTTGTGGTATTGACTTCTGCGGCGTGGCGAATTTCTTTCAAAGCGTCTTGATATTTTTTCTGCCGGAAATAGGCAAGTGCAATTTGATTATGAGCGTCAACGAATCTATCTTCAATTTCCAACGAGCTACGAAAATCTTTTACGGCGTCCTTGTACTTTTTCAGTTGCAGGTAAACATTTCCGCGATTGTAATAGCCGAGTTTGGATTTTGGCTGAAGTTGTAAATATCTGTCATAAGTTTTCAGCGCGTCTTTGGGACGATTTAATTTTTCCTGCGTAAGAGCCAAATTAAAAATTGCCTCTGAAAGTTCGGGATTAATTTCAATGGCGGTTTTAAAATCTGCATGTGCATTCCAATAATCTTGACGCAAGAAATAAACTAAGCCGCGATAAACATAATTTGCGGAAGTGTCAAAGTCTTTATCAATAATTGAATTTGCGTATTCAAGGGAAGCGTCGCTTGCGTCGGGAAGTTGCGCCTGTTGCCAAAGATTTAAAATATCTTGCCCGTACTGTTTGCCGGGAACAGCCCAAACGCCATTTAAGCCCGTCCAATTTTGAATTTTGCCGAAAATTTGCGGGCGAAATTTTTGTATCAGTTCATAACGTGGATCAATTATAGCAATTTTTGGCGGTCTTGTAGTTGCGTAAGAAAGCAAATGTTGAATGTGCGCACGAACTCCAAGTTGAGGTGTTGGAAAAAACGCGCCTTTGACGCCGCCGCCGGTCGTACCTAAGCCGCAATAATTATTTTGTTCGGGTATAACGTCGCCGCCGTAATTCCAAGTACCGGTTTCTTTAATCGCCTGACAAATGGCAACGTCGGGGCGAATACCTTCAAGTTCCGCCTCTTCGTAGTAAAAACTTACCAATTCTTCAACCGTGCAATTTATTTTCGGTGCGGCGTTACGTTTTTTTATGAAGTTTACCATTTGTCCTTGATTAGCTACAGCGTCTCCAAAAATTGTAACGTCATCGGGACTTTCGCGCAGGACTGAAAGTGGCGTATCTTTTGAGCCCGCGTCAATAAATTCTGTAGTTTTGAGCAGTTTTTTATTGAATTTAATTTTTTCGGTTTTAACTTTCGCCGCCGAAGTACAACCGACAGTAAAAAAAATTAACATCATTGCCAAACATAAACTAAAAATTTTTTTCATGATAACCTCCAAATATTTTAGGTGTTAGGTGTTAGCGGTTAGGTTTTAGGGAATAAACAATTAACATTTGTTTGGCGCGTCATAGTTTTCAGATAGAGCTAGGAAGTTGAAGTTACGGAAGATTAGGATAGAGGGGAAGATTAGGAATTGGGAAGACCCGAGAAAACCTGACGCGCCTTTAGAGCACTTTCTTTTGGTACTTTTCTTTTTGCTCCGGAAAAGAAAAGTACATTTAATTTAAAATAAAAAATTTTAACCAAATAAAGTACACTTCAAAATAAAAATTTGCAGAAAATTTTTACAGGAAAATTTTTTTGTGCATAGAATTACAAAAATAAAATTTCAACCTTAAGGGGGAAAATCCTATGAAAATTGCAATGGCGAACGACCACGCCGGTACAAAACTCAAAAACGAAATTAAAGCGTACCTTGAAAGTCAAGGACACGAAGTAAAAGACTTCGGTACTTACGACGAGGAAGGCTGCGATCTTTCAGATTTCGTATATCCTGCCGCGCTTGCAGTTGCAAAAGGCGAATGTGAACGCGGAATTTTCGTTGACGGCGTAGGTTATGGCAGTGCCTTAATCGCCAATAAAATTTATGGAATTTACGCGGCAGTTTGTCAAGACCCGTTCTGCGCTCAACTTTCACGCGAACATACAGATTCCAACGTGCTTTGCATTGGCGGGAAGATTATCGGTAGTGCCATTGCTATGGAAATTGTAAAAACGTGGATGAAGACTGACGCTTTGACGGCTGAAAAATATCGTCGCCGCGTCCAAAAAGTTGCTGACATTAACAATAAACATTGCGTACCAGTGAAATAAATTGTAGCAGAATATTTTTTTGTGTCAATTAATAAAATAAAAATTACCCCGCTAAATTCGGCGGGGATTTTTCTTTTAAATATTTTTTGATTGGCGGAAAATCAACGGCAATTATTTTCCTTGCTCCTCAATGGAATATTCCTCAAGCGCGGCGTCAATTTCTTCAAGTTCTTCATCAGTGAGAGAGTAAACAATATCGCTAAAATCGTCCGCCAATTTCAATGCTCCTTGTTCAATGCAACGAATTTGCAAAGCGTCTTTTTCTTCGTCAAGGTTTTGATGCTTTTCAATCATATAATCAAGATTTTCAAGCATATCAACAAGATTTTCAAGTTTTGTTTGAAGTATGGAAGTATCAGACATAAAATCAGCTCCTTAAACTAAATGAAAATTACAGTATCGCCAACTGAAAAATTTTGCGTGCGAATTAAATTATTTTTAAAGTCGGTAACTTCAATGTAGCAAATACTTTGGGCGGCAACTTTGTCCGTTCTTGTACAGTAATTATCGAAAACTGCGCGAACCACGCCTTCAAAACTTGAAACTTTCAATTTGTCGCCTATCGCAATGTAACCATCATTTAAATATAATCTCATATGTTGCCCGGCAACGCCTGCTATTTCGGCTTTACCGTGAGTACTTTTAACTTTTTTTAGCGAAGGCGGCGCGGTTGATTTAATAATTGGCGGCTTTTTAATTTCCAGATTGTTTAACATTTGATTAGCGACAATCAAGCGCATTAATTCTTCCAACGATGAAAGATTTTTGCCGATAATAGAATTATTTTTTGATTCGGCGGCGATACTTTTTTCAATGGCGGAAATTTTGGGCGATAAAATATCATCCAACATTATTTTCAGAGACGCCAAAGAATTTTCTATATTATCGAAGTAAAGGCGATGATTAAGTTTTTGCCCGTCAATCGATTCTTGAAGTTGCTGAAAACGCACATTAATATTTTTAATGTCAGTGCGAAGGCTTTGAACTTCTTGCCGCAATTTATTTAATTCTTCAGTAGAAATATTTAAATCTTTTTTGTCATCTTGCAAAGTCAATCACTCCAAAATATAACTTTCGATAATGTCATCTTTTTTTAATTCATCAGTACCGATTCCCGAAAGTTGAACTCTAAAATAACCTGTATACACTGACGGCACTTCATCAGCAGCATCACTCAAATACTGAAGTTTAATAATTGAAGTGCTGAAAAGTTTTTTACTCCTGCGCAATATTCTAATTTTTGATTCTTTGTAAATTGTACCGTCGACCATTTCAGCCCAAATCCAAGTATTAGAGAGATGATAAATTTTAGCGTGTCCTTGAATAATTTCTTTCGGTGAAGTTGGCGCAGAATCATAAATATTTTTTAAGAAACCGAGAGCAGAAATTTTTTCGGCAGATTTTTTAGGCGTCGGCTTTTTAATTTCCAGATTGTTTAACATTTGGTTGGCAACTAAAAGGCGGAGTAATTCCTCAATCGCCGAAAGATTTTCATTGATTGAAGAAATTTCCGCCTTTAAGCCTTGAATATCCGCACGAAGAATTTTTAATTCTTGTTCGATATTTGACACGGCTACACCTCAAGCAGCAAGGATTTTTTCAATTTGTTCAAGCGCGTAAATTTTTTGAAGCGCGGGAAGTTGCGCTTTTTCTCTGTCAAAATTTTGATTTTCCATATCGCGTTCCCACTGTTCAAATTGATTTTTTACATTTGCGGCTTTTCTTTCTTGTTCGTCAACATAATCTTGCAAAAAATTAGAAATATCATCAGTAACTTGATTCATCGTGCGACTTACTTTTTGCGCCAAATCGTCTCTTGCGCCATCAATAACTTTTTGGGCAAAATTTTTCATTTTGCGTTCTTTGTCTGAACCTGCAGGAAGTTTAAGAATTTCCACGCATTTGGGATTGTCCAGCGATAAATTTTTTCTTATGGCGTCAGTAATTGTGCCGTCAATATCACTGCAAAGGCGATTCTTTTTGCGCTGAATTTGTTCAAGTCCGAAAAGGTCTGCAATGTTTTCATCTTTATGAAATTCTTCAATCAAATTGTTAAAACAATCCCTGACATATTTTTTGCAAGCGTCTTCAGTTTTTTCACCGGCTGTGCGATATTCTTTGGAATATTGAAAAAGTAAATTGCCCAAATCTTCAATTTGGCTGGCGGAAGAATTTTCATTAAGTGAGCCGCTTTTTCCAATATTTTTGTTAGTTTCTTCAGTTTTTTTGCTTGAAAATGCATCTTTAATTTCTTCAGCGGCACCATAAACTATAGCACCGGCTAAAGCTACAGGAGCTAGCAATACACCGGCTGCTGTACCAACTACATCTGCAACTCTGTCTTTAATCCATCCAAAAAAGCCCATTTCAATCACTCACTTTCATTAAAATAGAATCGTAACAAAAAACTTTCAAATTTGCCTTAGCTAAAAGCATTTCAACTTTATCATCGTCTTTGGCGTCAAGACTTTCAACAATTTCAACATATTCAGCAACAGTATTTTCAATTCGAGAAACCGAGCGATTAACTTCGTCTTCAAAGTCAGCGTAAATATTTTCAACTTCGCCGCGTATCATTTCGGCATATTCGTTCAAAGTTTCGCTCAAAACTTCGTCAGTAAACTTTTGCATTTCAACAGATTTTCTTTCGCCGTTTGGCATAGTCAAAATTTCTCTGCAACGCTTATTGTCAAGTGAAATTTTCAAAGCCAAATTGTTTTGCCAAAAATCAGCGGCACGGCGTTTAATATCTTGCAATTTACTTTCAACACTGCGCGAAGAAATTTCATACTTTGCCAAAATTTCCGCCTTGTCGTCGAGAATAAAAATTTGTTCCTCAAGGTAAGACATCAGCGAATCATTGGCACTTTCAATGGCAGGTTGACTTTGCTTTAAAATATGTTTGCGCAAATCTGCAAGCGCGTCGCCAATTTGTTCAATGTCAGCAGCCGTGTTATTTTCATTCATTTCCGGCGCGGAAATAATTTTGTCGAAAATCTTTTTACCAAATTCGATAATTGCCGGAATTGCCGCCGTTGCTAACTTTTTTAAAATAGTAGACCAAAGCATTTGCAACACCGCCTATCTTAGCCTTTAATTGCCGCCACAAGTTCATCAACACGCTGGGAAGTCTCACGCTTAAGCTGTTTTACAAATTCTGAAAGTTCGCGTTTATCTTTCTGCGCCGCCTTCATTTCCTCAATTTTTTTATCACGTTCGCGGCGAATTTCCTCAATATTTTTCTGACTGTCGGCGATAACTTTTTCTTGATCCTGCTTTTTCTTGCCAATAATATTTTTTATAGAATTTTGATGACTTTCATAGGAAGCAATAATGTCATCAATCAAATATTTTTTGTACTTCGTTACAATTTCATTTTGAATTTTGGCGTACAAAAATTTAATGTTGGCGAAATTTTCCAATTCTTTAAATCTTGAATCCAATTCCTTTTCTCTGATACGAAATTTGTTAAGTATGGCACTTAATTCAAATTCGTCATCTTCGCTAATGGTGTTATCACGATATTTTTTTAACAGGCGATAAAGATACGCCGAAACGGGAACTACATTTTTTTGAACGAGCTCAACACTTCTGTAATATTTTTCGCCCTCAAGATATTTCGTCCATTCGGCTTGCATTTCAATCCATTGAGTTTGCGGCTTATTCAAAGTATCAAGTTGCGTTGCGATAACATAAACTTTTTCGGGATGTTTAAATGTATTGGTGAAGACGTTTTGCAAAGTGATATGTTCGCCGCCCGTCAATTTATCAGCCTTGACGCACATTAAAACGGCGTTGGCGCGGTTGATATAATCGCGGGTAATATTTGAGCGAAATTCTACAACGTCATCTAAACCGGGCGTATCAATCAGCACGACGCCTTCCGGTAAATCGAAATCTTTCAAGCCTACCAAAACTTCTTTAACGAAATAATGACACGGCGACTTTGAGGAAGTCCAGCGTTCAATTTCGGTTTTCAATTCGTCTTTATTCGCGCAGGTTTTTCTTTGAGTTTCGCAGTTAAGCCATTTACTTTTTTCGGCGTCAGCATTTAACGCTATATAATCTTTCTCAAAAACGCTGTTTCTTGTATCAGTTGCACTTTTCCAAAGTTGCGCCCATTCTTCGGCGGTGTAGAAAGAAATTTGTACAAAATCTTCAGCGGCTTTTTTAAATTTCGTTAAAGCGGCAGTTTCCGGCGTTACGCGGGTTGACGCCAAGTCATAATTCAAAAAGGCGTTAATCAAAGTGGATTTACCGGCTTTAATCGTTCCTACGAGTGCAATTTGAAATTCGGGGCTTGAACATCTTGCAAGAAAAGAATTGAGCTCCTTGATAAGTGCTTCAGCATCTTTATCTTTGTCCGCGCTCAAAACTTCATCAGCCATAACGCGACGAATTTGCTCAATTTTTTTTGCGTAAAAATCAACAGTATCATTCCAGAAATATTTTTTATCTTCGACGGGCGCGTTAATTAAATCCTGAATGTGGGAAACTTTTTCAAGATATTGACGCTCAATATCTTTGTTTTTAAATTCCATAATATCAACTTCCTTTCAAATTTTTTACATAGAATCTGAATTTTCGTCGGAGTTTTCATCTTCGACATCTGAAACAAAATTTTTTAAACCTTCAGCAGATAAATCTTCCCACCACAAACGCTTTTCTAAATCTGTAAAAGTTAAAAGCAACGACGGCTCAATTTGTAAACCGTCAGCAATAGCTAAAAGCATGGCAACTGAAATATTATTGTGATATTTTCCGCGCTCAATTCGACTCAAAACGCTTTTATCAATGTGCAATTTGTCGGCAAGCTCATCTTGTTTCATACAGCGCAACGTTCGATAATAGGCAATTTTCGCGCCAATTTGCCGAAAGATAATTTGTCTCTGAATGTTAAAACCTTCATGCAGCGGCATATTTTCACCTCCCGATATAATTATTTCATAAACAATTAAAAAAGTCGTCGTCCATCTTTGCCTATTAATCGCCCAAATAGGAAATTTTTTGCAATAATCCTTTTGATGAAGTTTATCAAAAACAAATTTAAAATGGGTATTGCGTTGGAACACCAGAAAATTTTTTGGTAAAGACTTAGATATAAAAAAAATTACTGGAAAATTAAACCACTGTATGATACAATTAAAAAAAATAAATCATTAGTTACTTTGTAAGTGAAGGGGGATTTTTAGTGGCGCAGATTATCAGCCAAACAAATGCTACAATGCTTTTTGAGGAAATTAATCCTGAAAAATTGGATTTACTTACTTTGGTTGGCGACGTTAAAGGATTCGACAGTTTATCTGACGAAAAAGTTAAAGAAATTTTGGATACCCTTTGTGTCAAAAATTTTGATGAGTTTCTTGAAAAATTTGATCCTGTTGTATATTCTTTTTTCAATGCAAACAATCAAAAAGTTATGTACACCTTGAAAAAGCCGGAATCTATTCCTGAAGACCTTTTAACAGAAATTCATTTAAATTTACAAAATGATTTTCTCAAAATGTTGTTCACGCTTGTTGAAGCAAAACGCGCTCAAGGTCTTTTGAACGTCGATTTTAAATTTGAAAATCTTACAGATTTAATTTCGCCGCACAAAATTATTGAAGACATTAAACAGAATCGTAAAGAATTGCGCTATACCTATTCGCAATATGTACAGCTTGAGGACGAAGACCCAAGAAAATTGGATCTTGGCGATAAACTTAATTTAATGATGGAAGAGGCAAGCATAAATTACAATAACGTTATGGCAATGTTGCCGCTTGCGATTGAAGATATTAAAACGCGTCTTTTATTGACAAGCGGCGGCGGTGGCGCAGATGCTACACCACTTGCACTCGGCGTTTTGACAATGGGCGAACAAGGCGAATTGAAAGTTATTGAAGCTCCAAAGGCAGAAAAATCTACCGCGCTTGTAACTTTGGACGATAAAATTAATGAAGGCTTAATTGAAGTTATCGGCGAAGACTACGAGGCTTTGAACGAAGATCATAATGACTACGTTAAAGCACTTGTAACGCGCACTTTCTGTCCGCTGCCGTCAACAATGGTTAGCGAAATTGATATTGCAAAGGAAATTGAAAACTACAACGCCTATTTGCAATTCTACAAAGAATCAAAAGACGACTTCATTAAAACCGTTAAGCCGTTAATTGAAAAAATTCTCGGCGTAAAATTATTCTTTGAGCAATATCCTTCAAAATTGCGCGGTATGAAACCAACTTTGCTGATAACAAATATTAGCAATGAAATGATGACAAAGTCTCCTAATCTTCCGCGCCTTGTAACTTACCTTAACACGGTAAACGGCAAAAACAATTTCGACCATACAATTTGGTATGCTATTTTCCCGTCAGTGGCATTTGACGCAGGCGGCAAGCCGAAATTGACGCGCAGAAGATTTAAAGGCAACAATGAGCCGACAAATACCAGCGTAAATACAGTTGAATCTTTGACACAAATTTTAAATGTCTTGAAAGATTTTCGCGTTCAATGTTTCTTCAGTTTCGCCTCTCACGAGAAAAACACGTTTAACGCAATGGCTACTGAAGGTATTGACAAATATATAGATCGTTCAATGCCGCTTACGTCTAAGGCGTTCAGTGAATTTGCTATTCCTTGTTTCCCGAACTTTACCATTATTCCAAAAGATAAATCCGGCGTTGTGCTTGATACAAAAATGGAGCTCAACGAAAATAATCTTGCAGAAATTTCAAAGGCTAAGCAAGATATTATGAAACTTTGGATTGATGGCGTATATGTTGGCGCGGCGTATGTTGCAGCGGGACTTGTTGCAGCGTATCAAGACCCGGAATATCTGAAAATGATTTTCCGCCGCAACATTGATAATTCTTTGCCGGGCGTTCGTTTCGATATTGAATCTGATGATAATTCGCTTATGGTTTACACCACGCTTGCAAAAGAAATTACCGGCTTTACCAATCCAATCAAAGACGAAATTAACAAAAAATGTTTCGGCTTCGTTTTCTCTTCAGAAAATGCAATGTTCGGCGGCTTGCCAATTACAAATATTATGGTTTACAAG
Source organism: uncultured Selenomonadales bacterium (assembly GCA_937877565.1). Lineage (GTDB taxonomy): Bacteria > Bacillota > Negativicutes > Selenomonadales > Selenomonadaceae > Quinella. Next base: position 41,569 of record CALFJB010000109.1, read on the forward strand.
TCCCGCAATTTGCTTTACGACGAAGATAACGGCGTTTACGAGCCAATTTATAAAACGCAGGTTACAACTTACATTCAAAGAATTTTGCGCAATATGTCCAGCGACTTCAAACAAGATAAAATCGTTCGTTTCTTCAGCAGCAATCCAAATTCTCAATCCAGCAAGTGGCTTGACAAGCGCGAAAAACTTAACGCGATTATTGGTACAGGCGATGACATTTCTTACAATATCGACGAAGAAAACGGAATTTGCACTTTGAATATTACTTTCAACGGCAATGTTAAAAATCTTGAAATTGAAACTAACCGCACAACTTCCGCCAAACACATTTAATTTTGAAGTAGAGGAGTTTTAATTATGGGATTTAGAGTTAAAATTACCGGCGGCAAAGACGTTGAATTTAATGAAGGAATTATTACCGGCGTTCAATTCGTTTCAGATACGCCTGATAATGCAAATGCAAGGTCAACTGATCTTGGCGTTATGATGAAGATTGACGGTAGAATTAATTTTTCGCTCGGCGCGGAAGTTGAAGATTCAACCGTTGAATTAGCTAATTGGTCGTTGATGCCTTCAGATCAAGCGGACTGTTACCGCAATGTTCAAGTTCAAGTTATCAACGGCGGGCAAGTCGTTCGCCAATATACCTACCCCAACGCTTTTGTAATGAGTTATACGGAAGACTTGAACGACGAAGAAGGAGTTGGAAGTTTTTCAATTTTACTCAAGCAAAAGAAAGATTTGACTGATAAAATTGAGCTTAAAGGTAACTTTGAAGCGTAGGAGGCGTTTTGAATGGCTTTAGAATTTAGCACGGCAGATCCGGAAATTACATTGGAAACTGAAAGCGCGAAGAAAGTTATTTTTAAAGTTGATATTCCGCCGGACAGTCGCGCCCGCACAAAAGATGTTGGCGTTACTTTAACTGTCGTCGGAAAAATTATGGCTGATACAGCGTCAGCCGGAAACGCGGCGGACAGTACCGCAAAACTTATGGATTGGTCGATTGTTCCCGCCGAAAAAAAAGAAGCTTATCGCAGTGTAACGGTAAAAATTACAAGCGGCGGCGTCGTTACTCGTCAATACGAATTGCCAAACGCTTTTGTTGTCGATTACTACGAAACTTTTGAAAACGCCGACGGAATTGGAGAATTTACGCTCATTCTTAAACAAATGAAAAATAAATTGGCTGATGTAAAAGTTACAGGCGGTTTTACCTAATAAAAGAAAATTTCTTGCAAAATTAGAGACGGCTGAACTTGTTTGGCTGTCTCTTATTGTATGGAGGAAATTTAAATTATGAATTACTATGAAATTCTAGGCGTTGATAGAAATGCTACGGCGCAGGAAATTAAAAAAGCCTACAAAAAACTTGCCAAAAAGTGGCACCCCGATCTCAATAAAGATAATTTAAAAGTTGCTGAAGCCAAAATGCGTGAAATTAATGTTGCATATGATACGCTTTCAAATGAAGTTAAGCGTATCGACTACAACAAAACGCTTGACGCGGAGGCGGCGAAGTCTGCCAAAACAAATAAAACTCAAAAAAATTCAACCGGTAAAACTAAAACTGCCAAAAAGTCCGCCGCCACTGCCGCTGATATTGATTTTAATAATATTCATTCCAGCTTTGAAAATTTTTTCGGCTTCAATCCAAAAACGCACGAAGTTACCGACGAAGAAAAATTAAATACATATTCGGCGGACAAGAAAAAGAAAAATCCGCTGGATACTACAGATTTTTTTGAAAAGTTTATGGGATTTAAAGTTAAATGACGCAGTACGATATTTACACAGCATTAATTGGAATTATCAGCGTATTTTTTTGGCTGACAATTTACTTTGGCGAACTTCCTTTAGTTTTGAAAATTTTTTTGACAGTTTGCGGCGTTGCAATATTTTTACATTCCACTTTTACTTTGTATCGCTCCCTAAATAAAAAAAATTCTGCACTAGATAATTTTGAAACCGGAACGATTATGCAAATTTCTTTACTGAACAAGAATGGCGAAATAATTAATTCGTGGGAGCTTTACGGCAAGACGGCGGCAGTTATCGGCAAAGATATTGGCGAAAATCAAGTTGACATTGATTTAAGCCAAACGCAATATGCAGCAATGATTGACATTGAGCACGCGGTTTTAAATTACGTTTCCGGAAGTTGGTACATTGAAGACCTTGACAGCCAAAACGGTATTTCAATAAAAAAATTCGGACAAGATAAAACTTATAAATTGAGTGCGCTGCAGCCTTGCAAATTGGATTTTGGCGACGTTATTTTTATTGGCTTGTGTCAACTGAAATTGAATTAGGAAGGAATTTTTATGAATGGTTTAATACGCTGTCAAAACGGGCATCTTTTCAGCTCGCGCCGTTACGGTACAATTTGCCCTTACTGCAACCTTGAAACTGCTACGCCCGAAAAAAAGGAAGTTCCCGTTACTGACGACGATACAATTAATGAACTTTTAATGAAGGCGATTCGCCCTGTTTGCGGCTGGATTGTTTGCATTGAAGGTCCACGCAAGGGCAAAGATTATAAAATTCACAGCGGCAAAAATTTTGTCGGTCGCGCAGATGATATGGATATTCAAATTTTGGGCGATAACGAAATTTCGCGCCGCAACCATGCAGTTTTGGTTTACGATCCAAAAAAGCATGAAACTGTTTTATTGCCCGGCGATTCAAACGGGATTGTTTATCACAATGACGCGGCTTTATATTCGCCAACAATTTTAAGCGTCTATGATATTATTGAGCTTGGCAAAAGTAAATTTTTGTTCATTCCATTTTGCGGCGAACATTTTCGCTGGGAAGATTTACCGAATGAAGATGAAAAAAATTATTTGCAACACGGAAAGGAAACAATTTGATGACGGCAGATATTATAGTGCCGACGATTCTTTTTTTGTGCATGGCAGTCTTGCACATTTTACGGCAAAAAGAAATTGATTCGCCGTCGAATTTTTCCGCAGAATACGAAATAGGCGCGGCGTCAACTTTGGGTACTCGTGAAATTCAGCAAGATTATTTTGGAGTAAAAAATAATCAAGGCGTTTTGTTAATGACATTGGCGGACGGCGTTGGAGAAAACGGCGAAATTGCGGCAAAGTTGGCGATTGATACTTTTCGTGATTTATTTGAAGATAGAAACGCCATTCACAAGCCGAAATATTTTTTTCGTCGCGCAGCAAACGCCGCCAATAAAAAAATTACAAATACTTTGGAGGAGCGGCAAGGCGAAAGTTCAATAGCCGCCGTCCTGCTTGAAAGTTCGCAATTTTTTTATACGGTTATCGGAAATTGTTGCATCGGCGTCTTTCGTGACGGCAATTTAATTCCGGTTTCAGAAGGGCAAACTGTTGACGTACTTGCAAGACACAGTTACAGCGAAGGGCGAATTTCCAGAGAAAAAACTTTGGCGTTGTTGAATGAACATCGGCGTTACAATACACTTGGGCAGGATTCTTTTTCAGAAATTGAATTTTTCAGCAAGCCGTTGCAACTTCAAAAAGATGATTTGATTATTATAATGAGCGAAGGAATTTTTAACACTTTGAGTTGGGTTGAAATTGAAAATGTTTTGGAGCAAAGAATTTCGGCGCAAAATTTGGCAAATGAAATAATTCAGCTTGTAAATAATTCAAAAATCGCTGTCAAGGAAAACGCCACAATTTTAATCTGTAAATTTAAAGATAAAGAATAAAAAATCCAATTTAAGGCGGTTAAAATCGCCGTGAAGGCGTCTTAAACTACTTTTGTATATAAAACCTAAGAAAAAATTTTCAAACGCTTAGAATCCATTCTGGAGCGTTTCAGAGGCATACATGAGAAAATCCAACAGTATTTTTAAAGCGGCATTTGTATCAGAGGCAGGCGCGGAACTTTCCAACAATGATTATTTCGCTTACGTTGAAGATGACGATTATGCTTGCTACGTTTTGGCGTCCGGCATAACTGATTTTGAAACTTCAGAGGCTGCAAAGGAAGTTGTCGAACATTTAATTTTGAGTTTTGAAGAAAAGCCGAGTATGTCAAAGTCAACACTTTTGCAATATATGAAGGAAACGAACGAAAGACTTTTGAGCGGCAATTACGCCCGCAGGTTAAAGGCGTCAGTTATCATGCTTGTAACTGATTATGAAAAATTTCGGTACGTTGCCGCCGGTAATGTGCGCTTGCGAATGTATCGGCAAGGGCGTTTCTTTTTGAAGTCGTCTGATATGTCGTTGGCAAATGATTTAATTGAAAAGGGCGAAAATGATACGCCACTTGATAAACACGAGGAACGCCATAATTTGTACGCCTATCTTGGCAAAAAAGATTTTTTCAAGCCGTTCGTTTCCAAAATTCAAAAATTGGCGGACGCGGATATTTTAGCGTTGTATTCTCAAGGTCTTTGGGAACACGTTGACGAACAGGAAATTGACGAAATATTTGCAGAGGCGTCAGATAATCCTCAAGAATCTGTTGACTATCTGGAAGAAATTTTGTTATCACGTCAGCCGGAAAATTTGAAAAGCTATACCATAGCCGCAATTTTCATCAATAAAATTTACCGCGATCCCGAACGCGAACGAAAACGCTTGCTTTACATTAAAATTGCTGTAGTAGTTTTTATAGTTTTGGTTATTATCTCCATTATCATTTACATTCTCAACAGGATTTATCAAGATAAAGTTGAAAATTTCCAAAGTACACTGCAACAGACGCAAGAATTTATGAGGACTGAAAATTATTCACGTGCTCAAGAAAGTTGCAAAAAAGCTCTGGATTTGGCGCAAGAATTAAAATTTACTGAAGATGAACAACATTTGAAAGAAGACTTGATGATTTTAGATAATCTTGTTCAAGCGGACGATTTTTTTGTAGGCAACAACTATCAAGCGGCGTATGATAATTATTTGAGGGCGTTAAAATATGCTGTAGATGCAGGCAAAGAATTGCACGGTTACATCCAACGCCGTATAGATATGGTTGAAAATCATTTGGATATGCAACAATTTTTGATACTCGGCGACAGTTTATTTCAAAATGGCGAATACGACGCGGCAGAATCTTTGTATTTGAAGGCAAACGAAAAGGCGGCGATTATTCACGACATTAACGGACGCGAAAAAACTATAGCCGCGCTTGAAAAAATTTACGATAAACGCGCTGAAATTCGTAAAGCCGCCGAACAAAAATTAAATGACAAAAAGCAAGCCGCCATAACCGATTCACTCAACAAGGGCGATGATTTATTGGCGGCGGGCGATATTGACGGCGCACAAAAAGCCTACCTTGACGCCCGCAACCTTTCAGATAATCCGGCTGACAGAATGCAAACAAGCGAAGCTTTAAATAAAGTTGTAGCGGCGCGGGATAAAAAAGCGATTGAAGAACGAACGACTCAAGAGCTTAAACAAAAACGTTTCGACGAAGCACTTAAAATTGAAGCTAAAGGCGATGAATCATTTAACGCCGGAGATTATACCTCTGCGCAAATGTATTATTTAACTGCGCTTGAAAATTTTAGAGATTTATCTGAAGAACCTAAAATAAAAACTCTACAAAATAAATTCGATACGGCAAAGTTAAAATCAAATGAAATTACAATAAAGAAAGATGACGCCGAAAAAGCCGAAGAAAACGCCCGCAATTTCTACGCAGATAACAATTTTGAAGAGGCGCGTATAGCCGCAACGCAAGCCAAAGAAATTTATACCGCGCTGGAAATGAAAAGTAAAATTGAGGAAATGGATATTCTTTTGCAACAAATTGCGGTTGATTCAATGATTTCAAACTCCGTGAAGTAGGTTGGCTATGGAACAGAAAAAATATTACAAACACGATTTACAAAGAATGATGGTATACCAACTGCAGGAAATTGCACGCCGTGAAAAAATTATTCCTGCGGTGGCAGATCGTTTGGACAAGGAACTTTTGATACAAACAATTTTGCGTTATCGTGGAGCCGAAAAAGCTTTGCTTATAAATGAATATCGCCCTGAAGATTATCAGCGGCTTGAAGAAATTTTCCCGCGTTTAACTTTTCAATCTCAACCGACAAATTTGGAATGTAACGCCGGTATTCAAGTTTGGCGCGGTATTGCCACAGATTTTTTTGACAATATCACGATAAATTACACGCCGAATTTGAGCGGCACGAACGCTTTTATTATTGACAGCGAAAAAAAATTGTGTTGCGTTTTCAACGTTGAAGAAAAAATTAACGATAAAAATTTTCTGTACTTGCGGCGAAATAGAAATTTGCCTTGCTGTGAATCGCAAATTAAAAATTATTTTCTGATTCTGATGGAGCGCGTTTATTCCGAACAATTTTTTAATTTTTATAATGAAAAGTCCGCGTTGATTCAAGAAAATATTCCGGCGTACTGTTTGCAACTTTTGAATTTCAAAGTTTATGAGCCGGAAATTTTAAAAATGCCCGTTGCAATAGATTTTGGAACGTCAAGCACAACCGCCGGAGTTTTGGATTTCAAGGAAAAAACCGGCGTTGCGAAACTTCACAACGAAAGAATTAAACACGCTTTATTTTACGACCTTGAAGGCAATGAAGTTGATCTTGTTCCAACGATTATTGGCGTACATTCGCTTGAAAATCCCGAAAAACCGGAATATGTTTTTGGCTACGACGCCATTAAATTTTCTGAATATATGGACGAGGGCTTTTCTGTTTTTTACGATATAAAACGCTGGATTTCAAATTGTGACAAGGAAGAGGAATTAACCGACAATTTGGGGCGGCGCGTATTTGTCAGCAGGAAAAAAATTCTGCGCGAGTTTTTTATTTATATTATTCATACGCTGGAAGATTATATAAAAGGGCGCGTGCGTTACGTTCACATTTCCGGTCCCGTCAAGCAGAAGGGTACATTTCAAAAAATGTTTCAAGAAATTTTGCCGGAGTACGCCATTGAACAAAAAGAAATGGTGGATGAAAGCGTTGCCGTGCTTTATAACATTATCAGCGAATTTATCGAAAGTAAAACTATTCGCAACCGGCAAAAGTACAGCGCGTTAGTTATCGACTGCGGCGGCGGCACGACTGATATTTCTTCCTGCAGTTTCAAAGTTGATAATCAGCGCGTTGCATATTCGATTGACATTGAAACTGGATACGAAAACGGAAGTACAGATTTTGGCGGAAATAATCTGACGTACCGAATTTTACAAATTTTGAAGTTGAAAATTGTTGAAACGCTTTGCAAGCAATATGTAAATTACAGCCCGATACTTAAGGCGCGGCAGGAATTTTACGGCGAAAAATCTTTTTTCAATCAAGAAACTTTTCTGCGTGCGTCCGCCATTCCGACTTTAAAAACTTTGCTGAAGGATTTTAATTTGGACGTTTTCAGGTACATTGATGAGAATGGTATAACGTCAATTTACAAAAATTTTGAAGAGGCGTACCAAAAGGCTGAAGAAATTTTGCCGACGCGCTTTAAAGATTGGGAAAATAAAAAACGCGCCGAATATTTTTCAGTGCGAAATAATTATTATTTCTTGTTTGAAATTGCGGACAGAATCAAGCAGGAATTTTTCAAAAACTATGGCATAATGCAAGTAATTTTGGCGATTGAAGGCAATAACGATAAGCCGAGCCGAAATTGGGAGATTAATCGAAAATATGAAACTTCCGGCGAAAATTTAATTACAATTCCGCTGGATAAATGGAAATTGATGCTGAAAAATTCGACCGGCTTAACTTTAATGAAAAATCTGCAGAATATTTCTTTCAGCATTTTTGAAATTGAACCGCTGCTGAATCCCGACATTTACAATATCATTCGGCAACTTTTGGATCCAATTTACGAGAGCGGCGAAATTGAAAATTACAGCTTGATAAAATTGAGCGGGCAGTCTTGCAAAATTGATTTATTCCGCACGTCTTTAAAAGAATTTGTACCCGGCAAATTGATAAAGTCCAAGCCGAAATCTGAAGATAATTTTGATAGAAATGAATTGAAAATGTCGTGCATTGACGGTGCTTTAAAATATCTGCGCGACAAAAAATTTGGTTACGCCGATATTAAAATAAAAAATCGCCGTCCGCACTTGCCGTACATTTTAACCGGCTTCACTCATACCGGCGAAGAAGTTACACTGATTGACGATACAAAATCTATAGAAAACGGCGTACTTTCGCGCAATATCGAAGATTTAACTTTGACGGTTTACCTTAAAGACAATGAAAAAAATTTGCGGCAAGAATTAATTTACGAGTGCGTTCTTGATGAATTTGAGGCGAAACGGCAGGAAGAAATTGAAGAAATTTACGGCGAAAATGTCCCGCAAGATGAAACTGATACCATTGTGAACGGCGAAGTAAAATTTTTTATTTGGGCGGTTGCGCAAGATTGGGGCTTTATAATTTTGCCGGTTTATCGTGAAAATGAAAATTTGTACGTCGGCAAGGAAAAATTTTTTAATTTTGAAAATGATCAGTGGATTAAAAATTTTTTTGACGGGTTGAAATGATGAAAAAATTTTTGGCTTTAATGTTGGCGGCAATATTTTTATCGGTAAATTTTTCTTCGTTAAGTTTTGCCAAAACTCCTCAAGAAAAACAAGCCGAAAAAGAGGCAAAACAAGAATTTAAACTTCAGAGAAAGCAAGATAAAAAATTGGCTAAAATGTATCGCCGCACAAATATTTTAAAAGTTAAAGAATGGGCGCAAAACGGCGACTCGCAGGCAATGTTAATTTTGGCGTATGCGTATTCTACAAGGCAACATATCCGTAAAAATAAAGCAGAGGCAGCCGAATTGCGGCAAAAAGTTTCAGAATCCAACGGCGATTTATTTACAAATTTTATTCCTATCGAATATATCAACAGGCGAAAAGTAGACTTGCCGCTCTTGTATGGTTTGGCGGCGTGTCGTTCACAAATTGGGCAGTACGTCGACAAAAATTTTGAAGATGCAGTTCGTTGGGCAGAGTTGGGCGCGTCTGAATATGATCCGTTGTCATTCGCAGTTTTAGGCTCAATGTATTACACAGGGCGCGGTTTTCGTCAAGATTACAAAAAAGCCATTGAGTACGCCAAATTGTCAATGAGTTATTCTGAAAAAAATCAAAGTGAACCTATTGCACTTTACATTTTGTCGGACGCGTACAAAAACGGCAACGGCGTTGATATGGATTTGAAAAAAAGTAAATTTTACGCAGATTATTTAAAATTGGTACGGCAACCAAAAATTGACAAGCGACGCGCCAAAAACGAAAAGAAACTTGAAAAGAAGGCGCAAGCTGAAATTAAAGCCAAAGAAAAAGCTGACGCCAAATTAAACAAGAAAAAATCAAATGATAAATCTGAAACTGAAAATCAGACAAAGACTAACGATAACGCAGAAACTGAAAATCAAACAAAAACTAACGATAATTCAGAAATTGAAAATCAGCAGAATGAAGAGGACAACGCAACTTTATTAGATCATCCATTTGAAGACAGTTAAATTTAACCGGAAAAAATTATAAAAGCAGGTGAAGCAATGGGATTATTTGACAGCGATTTTGACATAGAAAATTATATTCGTCAGCGAATACCGGAGCTTGATAATTTGGAAAATCGCGAACTGTTTAAAGCGATTGTCGGTAATTCGATGACTGAACTTTACAAACATATTAAGGAAGAATACGACGCACTTGAAAAAAGAGTTTTCGACGAAACGCCACGCGCCTTGCGTTTGCCTGATTTAATTACCTGCGTTGTTCCTGCAGATAAATATGATGTTACTGATTCAAATATGCTCCCAATTTTCCCTGAAGATTTAAATAAAGTTGAAGTGGACGCGCAGGAAATGATTCACAGCGTCAACAACGGCAAAGAATTTTTTTTGTATACCTGTATGATTAAGGCTGATTATTTGGAGCTGAAAAAATTAATGCAGACTTCGCGCAGGTTCAAAGGCATTATTGAAAATGAGTACGGCGAAACGCCCGCCGAATTTATTTTGAAACCGAATACGCGTTACACAAAAAAGCTTGAAGATTTTTACCAAATTGCCAAATTGAATTATCTGCCGTGGCGCAGTCTGAATCTTTCGTATTTGTACAAGTTGTTTGATGTTTATGTTGTGTCGATTGAGGAATGGGACGACCAACTGGAAGTAAAAAAAGTTACTGTTGAATTTGACGAATTTAGCGACAGAATTTTATATGAGCCGTTGCCGCTGTGGAATATTCGAGACGTAACTATAAAGGCAAATTCGTACCCGCAACCGGCGATTGACAGAAAATATTTTGAACATTACCTTTACAAAAAGCAATTCAATGAAGGGCATGAATATTTATTGCAGCATTCTGATTTTGTAATTAGAAATATTCGGCGGCAGGAGGGCGATTGGTATATAATTTGTGACAGCGATTTACCCGGCGATTGGCAATTTTATGAAGTCATTCCAGAGCCTGACGAAAAAAATTATGAAAATCCGCTTTTAAGCAATGAACAAAATGAAAGTTTTTCGCGTGATATGATTGAATATTTTGGGCAAAGAATTAAAACGCGGGCGGAGCTTGTACGTTTTTTCAAGTCGTTCAAGTGCAGTGAATATTTAAATTTCGTTGAGGCAAAAGTTATCGATAAGCCACTGAATAAGATTGAAACTTATTCGACTGAAAAATTTATAGATTATGAATACCGCACCGGCGACAGGGCGCAATATTTGGAGTTTTCATTTCGTCCGCTTGATGAAGATTTTTATTTGAATCGTGACTTGATGAGCTTTTTGGTAACGGCGATTCAGCATTTGTTCCCTGAATATCAATGCGTTGGAAAGTTGGTGTAACGTGAATTTTATTTGGGATATTGTTTTGCAGGCGGCGCAAGATGATTTTGAATCGCAGAAATTATTTTTCAAACCGGCGGAAAGTTTCAGCCCGTATTACGAACAGTCTTTCAGTTGCATTAATCAACGCCACGTTGACAGCGCGGAAATTGAAATAAATCCGCTTATGAGGTTTTCGCCAATCTTTGAATACGTTTTGCATCCTGACGTTAAAGATTTAATTTTTGTAAATCAGCAGCAATTTATAAAATTTTATTTTGACTTAGTCACGCACATTTTAGCCGAAGTGGATTTATGTCACGGAATGACTAAACGCGAATTTTATATTAGAAAAATTCGTAAAGAAGTTTTAGCCGGAATTTACGGCGAAACTGCGCGAGCCGGTATGGAACAACTTAAACGAGATAAACAAATTGAAGTTGCAGATGAACTTTTGCGCGTTATTGAAGTCGGCTCCAGCATCCACGCTTTTTGCCACATTATGAAACAAATTTTTGACGGTTGCATAATTTATCAAAGTCAAGCGCATCCTCAAAGGCTTTATGTTTACATTGGCAGGGAACGTGAGGAAAAACTTCAAAAACAATGGCAAATGATTAAAGAAATTTTTCTGCCGTTGGATATTGAAGTTAAAGAGTTTTGGGCGGAACATTTTGGAATACTTGATATTGATGAAACAATGAAACTTGACGCCATTGCAATTTTTTAGAGGTGTTGAATTTGAATGAACAAAAATACCCGCAATTTGAAAGACTGCACATTTTAAGGACGGAAGCACTTTGCAGCATACGCGACCGCGCCTTTGATACTTTTCCGCTACTTTTTGAAAATTACGGCGGCGGAATTATCAGCGGTTGCCGCCCAATTACGACTTCAAATTTAATCACGTTGAGCGAAGGAATTATTTTTCACAATAATTTTTTGTACTTGATAAACGCGCCGATGAATGTTGAATATTCGCCGACTGAAGAATATATGATGATGAAATTGATTTTCGAGCCGCAACTTGAAACTGAAAATTTTGTTCAACGAAATGTCAGTATGATTTTAACGCCGAATTTAAATCTGTCAGAAAATGAAATGGAAATTTGCCGCTTTAAATTGAAAAAAGGCGCGGTACTTCGTACAAATTACACAGATTTTTTTGACAGAGCAACGGAATTTGACACGGTAAATACAATCAATGCTCCCTACGCGGCGGTTGGCGGAAGTACACTTTCACCGGAAATTCTTTGCGCGTTTGCTGACGACGCCAAAAATTTTGAATTGGAATTTGAGGACTACAATTTTTGCCTTGCCGCGTTGAGCGGAAATATTTTAAATTCGGCGCAGATTGTTTTTTACATTGAACGCAGATTAAAAATTGAATTGCCCGCGCAGATTAATAATCAAATTTTGTATGAGCATTTGTGTTTGATTTTACAGGAAATTAAAAACGGTAGACGCCGCGAAATTATTGGAACGCGTCGCCGCCGCCGTGAAATTATCGTTGAATAAAATTAAAATCGCTGAAAAAATTCGGCGGCTTTTTTTATTGCAAAAAAATAGTGGACGCTTTAAACGCCCGCGTAAAAATTATTATTCTATAGAAATTTTTTGAAGAATTGCGCCTACAGGTTGCCGACGCAAAAAACATTCTGCCGCCTCCAATGACATTGCCCAAATATCAGCCGCCGGTAATTTGCAATGCACTAATCTTTTATCGGCAAGCGACGCGGCTTTTAAAATCAATTCGACGGGTTTACCTTGAATTATTTGAGAATTTTCGCTTACGGCGTCAGTAAATTCTAAATACGGCAACCAGTACAACGGCGAAGCAGATTTATCTGGATTTTTTTCGGAGTAAAGCTGTACGCCCTTAAAATCTAAATTCGGCTCAATGAATCTGAAAAGCGATTGTAAATTATCGTGAATCAGAAAAGTTGGCTCAAATAAAATATCACATTCCAAAATAATTCCGCCGCCGTAGTAAACAGCCGCATCATCAACTTTTGAAAAAGATTCGGCGTCCGTGAAGTACGGATAATTTTTTCTGTCAAAACCTGTCGCACCGTTAATCTTTGGCGCGTCAGGGTCTTTTTTTAACCAAAACCATTCTGTTTGAATCATTGTTCGTTACCGTTACCGTTATTTTTACTGCTTGCAACGGTACTTATCATATCGCTCAAATTCGTACTGCTTAAATTTTGAACATTTGAAACTTTTTGGGGGGCGTCAGCTTTTGGCGATTCTTTATTTGATTCTTTTTTTGCACGCATTTTAGCTTTTTCAGCTTCAACCTCAGCGTTCGAAATTTTTTCGTAATCGTTCACTTTTTCCATATCAATTTGAGATTCTTCGTAGCGTTTAGTAGTTTTTGATCTTTGACGCATTTCTATGGAGGCATCCTCAAGCATTTCGCGTTTCTTTTCAGCATTGGCATTTCTGTATGCTTCATACGCCTTGGGATCGGCTTTAATCCAATCAAGGTAAAGGTCTTCCATTTCCTTAAGCGTCACAGATTTATCCCTCATGTTATCAGTAGCCTTGCTATTTTGTACCAACTCGCTGCCGGATTTGCTGATGTCTTTAACGCTTTTATCCCAATTCTTTTTGTCAAACTTCGTGACATTTTGGGTTAAATTGGAGGCAGAATTTGCACTATCAGCAATACCTTTGGTGTAGCGCGTCCATTTAGTTTCGCCGGTAAATTTCTCAACAGTTTCAGTAGTAGCCTTAGCAACGACTGCGGCAACTGCCACAACTTTGGCGGTTTTTTCGACGGCACCTTTGATTTTATCTAACTTAGATACTTTTTCTTTTTCCAAGCCGTCAACTTTAAATTTGCTCTGTTTAGACTGTTTCTGTTTCAACTCCAAAGTAAAAGTTCCCATTTCGCCATCTGCGTAAGTTTCGCCGTAACTTTCGACGTACATATTATTTGCGCTGATAACGCGAAAATCGCCCGCCTTCGTCAATACTGATAAAACTACTGCGCGATAATAGGGCTGAGCCTCGTTTTCGTCAGCGGTAGGGGGCGCAGATACCCATTTCGACAAAAGGAGTGTATCTTTTTTTGCATTTTCTACGCCTTTTTTACCAACTATGCTACTTGCGGCTTCTTTAAAAAGACTTGTATCAGGCGGCAGGTACAAACTGCCTTTGATAGTCATTTTGATAAAACGACGCGGCACTTCTTGATTGTCGTCGACTTTTACATTTTCGACATAATAAGAAATTGATGCATCTGAAATAGCACCTTCGCCAACGTCATTTGTGTCAATGATAATATCAGGGTTGCCTTTGTTGGCATCTTCAAAAATTGCATTTGCAATGGCGGCAAGACGCCCTTTTGCTTCGTGCGGCGTAACGTCCGGCATTTTACCGGCTTTATTCCAGACGCGAAACTCATATTTCATAGAAATTTCTCCTTTCTGTTATTTTTTGCTTCCGTATTTATCTTCGTAGTCTTTGACTTTATCCATGTCAATGGCGGATTCTTCGTAACGCTTGGTAATTTGGGCTCTATCAAGTTTCTTTTGAGCGGCTTTATCAAGCAGTTTGTCTTTCTCTTCAAGACTTGCATTTTTGTATGCTTCATAAGCATCGGGATCTTTCTTAATTGCGGAAAGGTAAAGTTTTTCCTTTTCTGCCAAAGTGACTGCAGCATTGTTATGGGCAGCATTGCTTTTTTGTACCAAGTCATTGGTGCTTTCGCTGACGTTTTTGATACTTTCGCCCATATTCTTTTTGTCGAAGTCTTTAAGGCTTTTAGTGACATTACCGGCAGAAGAAGCAGCCTCTCCGGATTTTTTAAGCTTGCGGGTAAGTTCAGTTTCGCCGGTGAATTTTTCGGCAGTTTCAACTCCCGCTACCAATACAGCTCCGCCAACGTCACCAACTTTCGCCGCTACATCAGCCGTTGCACTAATAGCTTTACCAACTTTCGACGCAAACGATACAGGTTCGGTCTTCAAGCCGTCAACGCTAAATTTACTTTCTATATCAATTTTTTGTTGAAGTTCCATTTCAAAAGTTCCCATTTCGCCGCTACTGTAGTCTTCGCAGTAACTTTGAACGTACATATTATTTGCAGTAATTACGCGAAAATCGCCCGCCTTCGTCATTATCCAAACGATTATACCGCGATAATACGGCTCATCTTCATCAAGATTATCAGGCTTGGATGCTGCCCACTTGGAAAGAAGGCGCAAATCTCTAAGTTTATTTTCATCGCCAGCATTTTTACCTACACCTGCAAGACTTTTGGCGGCGTCTGTAAGACTTGTATCCGGCGGCAGATACAAATTGCCTTTGATAGTCATTTTGATATAACGTTTGGTCACTTCCAACGCCCATGCGGTATCAGCGTCAGCAGTGTAAGTTTTGTTATAAAATGAAATGTCAATAGATTCAACTGCACCTTCGCCCGAGCCTTTAGTGTCAATTAAAATATCGGGGTCACCTTTGGAATTATCGCCGGTAATGGCAGTTTTTATCGCCGCAAGTCGTCCTGCAGCTTTTTCCGCCTTAACTTTGGGCATTTTCTTTTGATCGTTCCAAACTCTAAATTCGTATTTCATAAAAATTTCTCCTTAATTATAGTTGGCGATACAATCTAAATTTCTGATATATTTTTTATATGCAACACTTTCTTAAAAATGATATTCAAATGCTGAAAAATTTAGCCGCTGAATCATTTTTCACGGCGCAAGTTATAAAACTGCGCGAAGTTTTAAGTTTTTGTGTAGCAGTCAATTTGAACTAAATTATCAAGGTTGCAATTTTCCGCAAGATTGAGATTCAACAAAAAGCAATGGTACATTCTCGGCGGCGCAAAATATTCGTCTGAATCGTTTGAAGTTTCGGCGGGATCGGACGTGCAATTTTTAAAAGTACAATCTTTAAAGTAACACTCAAAAAAATCTGCGCCGGCAATTTTTGCGCCGTCAACCGTCGAAGAAATAAACCTGCAACGCAAAAAAGTTGCGTCCGCCAAATTCAAATTTTCAAAAGTGAAATTCTGAAAAAGACAATCTTCAAAGTGGCAACCGCGCAGATTTAAGCCGCTGAATTTTTTATTGCGAAAAATTTTCTTTATGACGGGGCGAAAAGTTGTATCTTCATTATCTGCGGGATTGAGTAAATCAATTTCCGGCAACACTGCAAATAATCTGTTTTGCCAATCTAAATAAGTTCCGCACGTTACATAAAAATTTTCGGCTTTAATGAGTTCGTCAAATTCATCGTAGTAGACAAGGAACGGCGCAAAATATTTAGCGTAGCAAGTGAACAGAAAAATAATTTTGTCAATCGTTCCCCAAAATAACGCTTGAATTTCGACTTTAGAAATTTTACTGCGAATGTAAAAATCTTCATTCAGCGCGGCAATTTTAAACTCCTGCCAATCTTCAAAAAGAAAATTCGCGTTCATTCTGTACCGCGCCCAACTTTCGCCGTAAACCCATTCTTCATTGTAAAAATCAACCTGCAAAATTGGCTTATCGTCAATCAGCGAAGTATTTAAAAGCGAAATACTCATATAGGTGCAAATTTTATTTTCCTGCCGCTGAATTTGGCAAGCCTGCGCGAGTGCTTTTCGCCATTCTTCGATACAAAATTTTCTTATAGTTGGAAGATTTTTATTTAAGTGTTGCGCCAATTTTTTTATAAAATCAGTTTCAAGCGGCTTGTAACGAGCCGCCAAATATTCGTCAAAACTTTTTGCTTGTGCCATATTTATTCACCAAAAATATTTTTGATTAGAGTTGGTAAAATATTGAAAATAATACCTAGATAATCGAAATAGTAGCCCGTCTTGTGCCGCCAATTAACAGTAATTTAAGAGCGTACAGGTTACTTGATGCGACCAAAAGGAGCTCGTTTAGTTGGAGCGTGCGTAAAACTTAGGCGGCGGACGGGCGAAAGCGTCTTTCTTTGGTACTTTCTTTGACAAGCACAAAGAAAGTACATTCAAAAATAAAAATTATTTAACCTAAGAAAAAGAACATTCGCCAATTTTATTCACCGACAATAATATTACTGCCGCCCATATCAATTTGGTTAGACAAAATTTTAACGTGCGACTGTCCACTTTGCGCGGCAATTTCTTTTTGAGAAACCATTTGAATTTTTCCCTTCGCCTCAAAAGAAACGTTGCCGTCGGCGTGAATCTGAATATCTTTGGCGGAAACGATATTTATACCTTTGCTTTTGTCCAGCTGTATGAAAGTTTTTTGATGTTCGGCGATAATTTCAACGCCGTTATCAGTCAAAAGAATTTCACGTCCGCCGGGAGCTTTAAGGCTTTTATTTTTCGGTTCTTTGAGCGGCGCGGTATTTATGGAACTGGAGGCGAAGGCGTCTTTTGTATCAATCGACGGGAATAAAATCCTAACGTAGTCATCAACTTCCGGCATAACGTACCAGCCGGAGCCGTCCGCGCTTGAATACGCCGTTGCAAATGGAAACCACGCCGTCCCGCTCGTATCGTATTTTTCGTCAACGTCAATCAAATGTGCTTGAATTTTATCTTTTTCGACTTTCTTAACCTGCGCACGAAAAATTCTGCCGTAAATATTTTTCTGAATTTCAATCGGTACAAAAAAAGCCGTCTTGCCGACCAATTTATAACTCATCACCAAAAGATTTTCAAAAGTCTTGACTTGAATTTTTTTGACGAAATAACTTTTTTTATCAACTTTGACAGTATCAGCCAGTTTCAAATATTTAAATTGTCCGCCAACTGTTACCGAGAAAAAATCTTCGCTGATAATTTTTGTACCTTTGGCAAGCAACGCGGGATTTGCATTAAAAAATTGAAATTGCGCATCTTCAAAATTGTAACGCATTTGTTTAACGTCAAATTCGGCAGTGGTTTTAGATTCAGGCAAGCCGATTGTTACCAAAGGCTTTTCAGCTGTAATGTCAGTGAAAATTGCCGCGTTGAATTGTGACGCCATACGCTTGATAAATTGCCAAGACGTTTCATTCAGACGCAAAATAATTTTTTCAATGGCTTTATCTGTAACTTTAAGATTTACCTTGCCGCCGCTGTCCTTAACCGCCGCCTTAAAAACTTCCTCAAATTTGGCGGTAAGTTTTTGAAAGGAGCAAGTTTCTTTTTTCCAGTCCAACAAATACGCGGCGTCAAATAATTCAACCGTCATCAACGTTTCAGAAATTCTCGGCTCAAGTACCAAATTTGAAATGTAGCCTTGAAATAAAACCGTGTCCTTTTTGTCGATTTTCGCAGAAATTTTAACTTTGTCGGCGTTCGCCTGTTCGATAAATTTTTTGCCCTTTTTTTCTTCAACAATAAAAATTAATTTTGCGCGGGCGTATTCATTGACTTCGTGGTTAATTTCCACGCTTATCAGTTGCAAATATTCCACGCCCTCAATTTTTATATCTTGCAGAGCAATTCCAATTTCTTTTTTGTCAGCCATTTAATCAACCTTCAATTTTTTTGAAATTATTCGGTTCAAACAATCGTAATTATATTTTGTCGAAGTGCCGCCTTCAATTTTTTTAATCAGCCGGTTTTGTAAATCGTATTCGTAGCGAATAATTTTAACTCTGCCGGTTGCACTTTGAAGCGTCTGCAAATCCTTCCAATCGCGCCGCTCAATGCAATTATCATTTAAATCATATTTCCAACGCGTCAGCTTGAATTTATCGCCGATTTTTTGACGCGCCTCAATCAATCTGCCGCCCGCGTCAAATTTTTCTACGTCAAATTTTTCAAAATTTTTTTCGACAGGCGGAATTGGCTCAAAAATATTTTTTTGCGCGGTAACAATTTCATTCAGCGGCGTATGTGAAAAGAAAAATTCTCCGGCTTGAGTGCGCACATTCAAAAGGCGGTAAACGTTATCATAAAAGCAACTGAATTTGTAGCCGCAAGGCGTCTGAATTATCGCAGGCGCGGGCGCGTCGCCGTCGTAGATATAAATTGTAGTTTGCCCGTTAATATCGTATTTTAAAATTCTGCCCGCAATATCGCGTTCCCAAATTTCACGCCGCCAATCTTTGACATTTAGGCGCACTTTCTTTTCAATCAGCAAATTTTTTGACGAGTAAAAATAAATTTCTTCGTGTCCGTCGCTGTCAACTTTTTTTATCAAATTACCGTTGGCGTCGTACTCAAATTTTTCTATCAAACCGTTTGGAAAAATTTTCCTTGTCAAAAATTCTTCACTGTAACGCCAAAAATATTCATCGCCGTTGCGTTCAATTTTGTAATTCAGGCGGTTTTGGTTATCGTACTTGAAAAATTCCTTCGTGCCGTCCTGAAAAATAATTTCTTCAATCAGCTTGCGGCGATTCCATTTGTAAACGATTCTTTGACGCCCCGTCTCAATCGTATGAAAATTTTTATCTGCGTAGAAAAAATTTTTAGTACACGTTTCGTCCGCAAATTCCGTGATTCTTCCAAATTCATCATACTTGCATTGAAAAGCAGGCTTGCCGCCGCGTTCCAGACAGCCTTGCAATTTTTTATCAGCGTCGTAAAAATATTTTATGTAACTTCCATCAGGATAAATCACGCGGCTTAAAAGATTTTCTTTGTATTCGTAACGCGTCATGCGTCCAATTTCATCTTTCACGGCGATTAAATTTTTGCCTTCGTAAATAAAAAAAATTTGGCGCGTAGTTTTTAGCGTCAACTTCGGCGAGTTGTCCTTCAGATTAAAAATCCAGTTGCCGGTGCGTGAATTGTAACTGCGGCTGACTACAAAATTTTCAAGAATATCCTGTTGCGCGTAGTCAATTATTTGCAGGGAAAAATTTCCTGTGGCGTAGTCAATTTTATATTCGTGCCGCGCCAATTCCGGCAAAATATTTAAATTAAACATAAAATTTTCCTCAATCTAACGTGAAATATTTTTATTATCGGGCGTGGCTGTAACTTTTTCCTTGACGCGGGCGCGATCTTCCCTGCCGTGTTCAACATTAATTTTATCTGAACGATTTTTAGGCGAACCGCCTTCAAATTTGCTTAGTGAACCTGTGCCGCCGCCCGCCATTGGAATATAACCAACTTGAATCAAGGCGCGGGTTTTCACGTTCAAATTTTTATCTTTCATTTCTATGGAGCTGTCCTTCACTTGAAGAATCGCGCTTTTTTTGGCGTCAAGTTTCAAACTGCCGCCGCTACCGCCGCCGCCGGAATTATTTTGTTCACTTTTATTTTTGCGATTGGTAATTTTATCCAGCTCCTTTGCAAGGTCTGAAAGTTCAACGTCTTCTTTTTTGGAGCCGGAATTTTTAATTGAAGTCGGCAACTTTCCAACGGTTGAACCGGCGGGATTAAATTGCACGGTTGCAGGTTGTCCCAATCCCGCCAAATATTGCGCGTATCCTGCCATATGTGGAGCCGCCATTGTCAGCTGATTATCCGGCAACATTCCCGCCGCCGCTTGTATGATTATATCGCCCGCGCTTGAAATAATTATATCTTTCGGCGTGTCGATTTTTACGCCGTCTTCTTCGTTCATAAAAGTTTTTTCTTCGGCAGTGAACGAAATTTTCTTAGGGTCGAAAATCAACGCGGAATTTTTAGTTTTGAAGGAGCGATTTTCGGCGGCGTCTTCAACATCTTTGACGCGTAGGCTACCCATTGCCGCTTGTCGAATTTTATCAACGTACACAAAAACTTTGTCGTTTTCGTCCGGCATCGTGTAAAGGTAATTGTTAATTGGCGATTCGTAGGGAATATTTAAAGCCTCGTCCTTGCTTTGCTTTTCGTCGCAGTCAAAATGAATTTTTATATTTGTGTCCTTACTTTCCAAAACTTTGCCGGTAATGTAGTGAAATTTATCAAAATGTTTGGTTACGTCCCACGCGTCGGCGCGGCAACCTTCGGCGTGGCGAATTTTTATTTCATTGAACAAAACATTTTCGATAACGTAAATATGAGCGGCTATAACTGCCTGCAGATTGTTTTCAAAATTTACGCCGTGTCCAACGCCTATTTTGACATTTTCAGTCAGTAAATTGACTTCGGCGAAATAGGCACTGCGTGCGCCGCTGTAAGTATTCTGCTCAAGCCGTTTGTAAAAATCCATTGGAACAACGCGCCGCAAAATTTTTGCAGTTTCTTCAAGCGTAAATTTATTAAATTCTTTGAATCCAAAACTAATTCTCAATTTGTCGGTTTTTGAATCTGTAAATAAAATTTGCCCGTGACTTTCGGCAAGCTCTTTCAAAAATTCCCAGTCCGTCAAATTTTCTCTGTAGACAAATTCGGCTACTGTTTCATCTTTGGCGCAAGTCAATTCCGCCGGTTTATAATTTTTTCCAACGGCTGACAAAATATCTGAAAACTTTTTTTTGGCAGATTGAAAAGTTGCGGATTTTCGCGCAGATTCAAGTTGACAGGACAAACTCAACGCCGTTACAAAAAGAATATTGCCTTCAATACGCTTTTCAAATTTGCAACTGCTGATAATCCCGCCAAAAATAATATCTTTGTCCGCCTTGACAGTAATTTTGGTTTTATTCCAGCTCAAAATTTTTTTCTCGTCAAATTTTTCATCCAAAATGAAAGTGAGTTTACAAATTCCGTGACAGTGCGCCGCCTCAATAATTTCAATGTTTAACAGTTGCTGATATTCGACGCCCTCAATTTTTAAATCGCCCAGCGTCATTGAAATTTTATTGTTCCTCCAAATGTGCAAGTTAAAAAGCTGTCTTTAGTCAACGCGGGCGCACCGCCAATAAAATAATGCAGGTCGCAACTTTTCCATGCCATAATAATTGCGGGAACGCACGGCACGGGACCGGCGGGCGTCGGCGGAATCATTTTGCAAGTACCGAAAGTCATAATGTTTGCAAGTGGAATATGATCATTGGCGTTTAACAGCGGCAAATGTGTTTTGCACGAAATTACCCCGTGACTTATCGGACACATTATCGGAATTGGTACCGGAACCGTCGCCCCGCTGCATTTTATCATTGACATTGCCGTCATATATTCTTTGCTCATTTTTATACCGCCTTACCTCATTTTGAATCCTCAAAACATCTTCATCTAAAAAAATTTTTCTGTCCGTTCGCATAAAATTCCTCAATTCGGTTTTAAACTTTCAAGCGTCAAAACCAACGTTGAATTGACGTATTCCGGCGAAATAATTATTGAATCGTTGTACAAAAGCTCCAACGGCTTATCCTGCGTCATCAAAATATTTTGCTTGGTGATTGTGCAAGTTGAATCGTTTTCAATAAAAATTCCATTTGCCGAAGGTTTAATTATAATCCCTGCGAATTTTTCAAAATCGATAATGCTGCATTCTTCCAGAATTTTTGCAAGTGAAATTTGCGCGTCGGTTACTCTAAACAAATTGAAAACTCGCGGCGAAGATTCTTTATCACTTTCAGCGCGGATGATTAATTTGCCTTGATATGAATTTTTAGAAATTGGCTTGGCACTTGAAGATTTTATAAAAAAATTTTTCAATTTCGGCAACTGTTCGACGGAATTAACGCGCCCTGAATTTTTTCTTTGAATCAGCCACGACAAAATTAAAATTGTCAGAATTGCGGCAAGGGCGATTATCAAAACAAAATTATTTTTGGGATTTTTTAATTGTGCGGAGTCGTTGCCATCGAAAATTATTCCCAGATTTTCAAAATGAATTTTTTGCAGAAAAATATTTTCGTCAACGCCTTCAAGCGAAGTTTTGATTGTACCGTTTTCAAGTTTGCCTAAAAAATTTTTATCGTTGATTTGCAAAGTTACTGATTTATCGTCAAAAAATTTATCGTCAAAAATTTTAACATCGGGATTTTTTGAATAAACCGGCGTAACTTCCAAAATATTTTCTTCAAAAATCGAAGTTGCAATTTCAGTTTGCAAAATTCCCCGTACCGTCGGGATAACGTCAAGCGTTAAGCCGGTTCCTTGCGGGTAGTCTATCGCCATTTCAAATTTATTTGTCGGCGGCGCGTCCAATTCAAACACGTTTACAAAATTTCTTTTGACGCGCTGAAATGTTTCAAAATTTTTAAGCGTTGCAGTTCCCGCGCTTGAAGACAGCAAAAAAATTTTTAATTTACTTGGCTCGGCTATCGGCACTTCAAACGATAAATTTTTTCCTGAAATATTTTGGGATAAAATGTTTAAGTGCGGCGTTTTAAAATCATTGTGAATGACTGTGCGCATTGCCGTCATTAAATCCAAATAATTCAGCGGAATTTCCCGCGCCCAATCGTACGAATGATAATTTTGGGGATTAACATCAGTGCGCAAAGTGAAAATGTACACCGGAATATTAAGCCATTGCGCCTGCCTCAATCCGGCTTTAATATTTTCGACAAACATTAAATTTTTCGACGTTTCATCAATTAAATTTTCGCCGTCCGTGAAAAAAATAATTGCCCTGTCCGTGTTAAAATCTTTTGAAAAAATATCCAACGACTTTAACAAAGCCGCGCTTGCGTCGTTTCGCCCGTGATATTCAATTTGCAAATTTCTTACGGGATTATTTTTTATTTTTGAAAGCGGACGAACAACGCGCGGAATTTCGCCAAAAGTTACAATTCCAATTTCGTCATCGTCAGATAAATTTTCTGAAGCCCAAATTATACTTTCCGGCACGCAATGAAACGGGTCTGAAATGTTCATACTTTGCCCGGAATTTACGACAAAAATAATTTCTCGACATTCCGCAGAATTAAAACTAAAAATCATTGCCACTGCCAAAATTAAAAATTTATTCCACAAAATACACACCGCCTTTGAAATAATTTAAATATTCATTTTTAGTTTAAAATTTCCTGCGCGAATGTGACTTTGTATAATTAAATTTTCTCGATTGAAAATTTAATTTGCGATTGAAATTGATAATCTTGACAAAATTTTTTAATTAATCTATATTATTTCGGCAATGCTATAACTATAAATAATTTAAAGGAGCTTGATAGTATGTCTAATCAAAAATTTTACGGACTATTGCAAAATGGTAAAAGTGGGGAAATTCATATATTTGAATGGAATGATGATAGGAGAAACAAATTTTATTTTGAAAAACGGGATTTTTGTTTGGATAACGAATATTTTTACGGTGAAAATAACAATGACTGTATATTGGAATTTTATATAAATGGAAAATATCGGGACAAATTCTCCGAAAATGACATTCGTTTTATTTGTAGTAAAATTGGGAGGGGAATATGCGGAAACTGTATCAGTAATCTTTATGGGACAAACAATCTTGATAAAAACGATATAGATCAAGCTATAAAAAATTTACAAAGGTATTTTAACGCAAAATACAGACAATAATAGATTTTACAACTTTTTAACCAAAAAGCATCCGACAGTTTGGTCGGGTGTTTTTTATTTTTTATTTTTAAGAGTATTTATTGCGCGTTCACGTGTATTTTTGAAATATTCGTGACGCGTTTCCTCCAATGTAGCGATAATGCGGGGAATATCGGAAATTTGTTGCATATTTTCATCTAAAAACCACCAATAATAATATGTTTCTGCGCCAAATCCATCTTCGTCAGGTCCTTCATAACTTTCAAAGGTGCTGACTACAACAATTTCTTCGCCTTCCAAATGTTTTATTTCGTATTCGCGTTCAGGATCAAAAAATGAATAGCCGAGATCATTCATTAATTTACCGGGGATTGAATAATAATAAAAATGGGCATCTTGATTGTTATTTTCCGGCAAAATAGAATCTAAATGCTCATTTGGATGTTCGGAAAAAAATTTTTTAAACCATTCTGTAGCCTGTGCGTTACCGTTACGATAAGCGCGGTATCTCCAGTAATTTGCCGCACGAATGTAAAAAGCTGACGCCTTCGATTTTTTCGACCATTCTTCAAACCAATTAGCTAAATTATTCATTGCAGCGGCGTCGCCTTTGGCGCAAAGGGCAGTTAATTTTTTAAACTCACTGCTTGAGGCGTGATTTAAATTCGCCGAGCCTTCAATGTGTTGTACAAGAAAAGTCTGTCCTTTCAAGTGAAATATTTTATCCGAATCTGTAAGATTTCCGTAATTAATTTCTTTCAGTTTGTCACATCCGGCAAAGGCTTCGACGCCAACTTCTGTATCGGGATTAAGTATTGTAACTTTCTCAAGTTTTCTACAATGCCAAAAAGCCTCATCTTCGATTTTACGAACAGAATGCGGAATGGTAATTTCACGCAAGCCACATTCTATAAAAGCCTTGCTTTCAATTATTTCTAAACCTTCCGGCAAATTCAAGTGTTCAAGATTTTTATTTTCAATGAACGCTTGCCACGAAATAATTTTCACTGTATCGGGAACTGTCCATTCTTTTTTAGAAACAGATTTTGGGCAAAAAATCAGAATTGTTTTTGAAACATTCATCACCGGTTCTTTTAAATTTGTTCTGTAAAACGTCCAACCTTGATATTGTTTTACACTGTCTGGATATGTCACGCAACGAAGTTTCATGCAACCGGTAAATACATTGGATTCTATTTTTTCAATCCCTTCATTTAAAACAACGGTTTTTAGATTTTCACAATCAGCAAAGGCGCGTACTCCAATTCTTTTGACGGTACCGGGAATTATAACGGACGTGATATTTTTGTTGCCGTCAAACAGATTGCCGCTAATTTCTTTCATGCTATTCGGTATTACAACTTCGCCAACCATTTTTTTTGCATCGGCATAATCAATAACTTTTTTTTTGGAAAAATTTTCCTTCGCCTCGTTTTCTGAAGATTTACTTTTTAAATTTGTTAGAATTTGCGATATTTTTTTTATCATTGCCAACGCTCCTTTTGAGGAATTTTATAAAAAAAATCTACGCATCAAAAAATTTAATAGAGGCGGAAATTTTCTGCGCCGATTAAATTTTTCAATTCAGCGTGCAAGTTTTCATCAATCGAAACTTTTAAATTTTGTTTGCGCCACTTACCGGCAATTTTAAAATAAACTTTACTGTTGCCGCTATTTTTTTTGAGTACGTCCAAAATTTTTTCTTGCAGATTTTCAGAAACTGTAAAATAAATATCCGGCGTGTAGTCCTGCGCGAGAATTATTTCATTCGCTAAAATTTTTAATTTGTCGCCGGAAGTGTCAATTCGTCCGCTGACAATTATAATTTCGTCAGCCAAAATAAAATTCATGCACTTGTTAAAAACCGCCGGAAAAATCGTAACGCCAATTTTATCGGTAAAATCTTCTAAAATTATATTCGCCATTAAATCGCCGCGCTTAGTGGTAATTTGCCGCGCCTCAACTATCAGCCCGCCAATTCTTATAACTTGATTATTTTGGAAGTTGCCGCGCTTAATTTCGGCAATTTTTACAAAGCCGGAGAATTTTTCTTTGAATTCGTCAAGCGGATTGCCGCTCATATAAAAGCCGAAAGATTCTTTTTCCCACGCCAAAATTTCAATTTTTGAACGCTCGGGGACTTCCGGCAAAATTTTTTCAGTTTCAGAAATTATTTTTTCGTCAAAAAGTCCGCCTTGTCCGTTCGCCGCGTCTTTATTTTTTCGTGCTCCTTCAGCAAATGAAATTTCAAGCGATGCAATTAATGCAGTCCTGCGAGAGTCAATAGAATCAAACGCGCCGCACTTTATCAGATTTTCTATACTTTTGCGGTTAAAATCTTTCAAATTAATTCTGCTGCAAAAATCTGTCAGCGATTTAAACGCGCCGCCACTTTCACGAACTTTGACAACACCGGAAATTGCGCCTTCGCCCAAATTTTTTATCGCCGAAAGTGCATAACGAATCGCGCCGTTTTCAACTTCAAAATGTACGCCGCTAAAATTTACATCCGGCGGCAAAATTTTTATTCCAATTTTTTTGGTAAGTTCAACGTAAATTGCAATTCTGTCAGAATCCATCACACTTGAAAGCATAGCCGCCATAAATTCCGCCGGAAAATGCGCCTTCAAATACGCCGTCTGCCACGCCAATAAACCGTATGCCGCCGAATGTGATTTATTAAAACCGTAGTCAGCGAAATTTAAAAGCAATTCAAAAATTCTTTCAGCCAAAAATTTTTCAACGCCGTTTACTTCACAACCGCGCAAAAAATTTTCTTTCTGCGCCAAAAGTATTTCAGCTTTTTTCTTACCCATTGCCCGCCGCAATAAATCTGCTTGCCCCAGTGAAAATCCCGCCAACGCTTGAACAATTTGCATTACTTGTTCTTGGTACAAAATTACGCCGAATGTTTCTTTCAGAATTGGCGCAAGTTTCGGGTGCAGGTACTCAATTTTTTTTGTGCCGTGCTTGCCTGCGATAAAATCTTCAACCATTCCGCTTGCAAGCGGTCCCGGTCGGTAAAGTGCAACCGTCGGGATTAAATCTGCAAAACACGTCGGCTTTAAATCTTTTACAAGTTTTGTCATTCCGGCAGATTCCATTTGAAAAACTGCGCCTGTATCGCCGTTCGATAACATTTGCGCCGTTAATTTGTCTTTGAGTGGAATTTTTGAAATATCAATAATTTTGCCGCGTGTCTTTTTCACATTTTCAATCGTTTCGTTAATAATTGTTAGCGTTCGCAAGCCGAGAAAATCCATTTTCAGCAAGCCCAATTCCTCAATTTTATCTTTGTCGTATTGAGTAACGAACGTGCCGTTAGAAATTTGCACGGGTACATAATCTGTCAGCGGCAATTTTGAAATAACAATACCGGCGGCGTGCGTCGAGGCGTGACGCGGTAAACCTTCCAACTTTTTTGAAAAATCTATCACGCGGCGAACTTTTAAATTATTTTCGTATTCGTTTTTCAAATCGTGTGAAGTCTGCAAAGCTTTATCAAGCGTAATTTTCAATTCGTTGGGAATCATTGAAACAATTCTGCTGCCTTCAGCGTAGGAAATATTCAAAGCGCGTACCACGTCACGGACAACCGCCTTTGCCGCCATTGTCCCAAAAGTTACAATCTGCGCAACGTGATCTTCGCCGTAAAAATTTTTCACGTAGTCAATAACTTCTTCGCGGCGAATGTAGCAAAAATCCACGTCAATATCAGGCATTGTTACGCGTTCGGGATTTAAAAACCTTTCAAACAGTAAATCATATTCCAGCGGATCAAGTTCGGTAATTCCCAAAATATAAGCAACGATACTGCCCGCCGCGCTGCCGCGTCCGGGACCAACCGCAATACCTTTTTTCTTTGCAAAGTCTATAAAATCCCAAACAATCAAAAAATAGCCGTCGTAGCCCATTCGATTTATAATTTTCAATTCGTATTCAAGACGAGAAATAATTTTGTCAGTCAAAAGTAAATAGCGGTTGTAAATTTTTTCGTAACAAAGTTTTCTCAAATATTCAGATTCATCTTTGTAAGGCGCAGGCATTGGAAATTTTGGAAGTTGCAATTTGCCAAATTCAAAAGTTACGTTGCAACGCTCGGCAATTTTCAAAGTATTATCGCAAGCTTCAGGAACATCAAAAAAAAGCTCGCGCATTTCTTCCGGCGACTTCAAATAAAAATCGTCAGAAGGAAAGCGCAAGCGTTTTTTATCGTCAACAGTTTTATTCATCTGTATGCAAAGTAACAAGTCTTGAAATTCGGCATCTTCGCGCCGCACGTAATGGGCGTCATTCGTTGCAACAAGATTTAAATTTAAATCCTGCGAAATTTTTATTAAAGCCTCACGAACAATTTTTTCTTCCTCTAAGCCGTGATTTTGCAATTCAAGAAAAAAATTTTCACGTCCAAAAATTTCAACGTATTCTTTGACAAGTTCAACGGCGCGTCTAAAATCATTTCGTAAAATTGCCTTTGGAATTTCGCCCTCAACGCAAGCAGACAGCGCGATTAAGCCTTTGTGATATTTTTTCAAAATTTCCTTGTCTACACGCGGCTTGTAGTAAAATCCTTCAGTTGCGGCAAGCGATACAAGCTTTACTAAATTTTTGTAGCCTTCGTTGTTTTCGGCAAGCAGAATCAAATGAAAATATTTTGTCCCGTCCAAAATTGCACGTTCAAAGCGCGAACGCGGCGCAACGTAAACTTCGCAACCTATAATTGGTTTAACGCCGTTTTTAACCGCCGCCTTGTAAAAATCAATTACACCGTACATTGTGCCGTGATCTGTAATTGCAAGCGCGTTCATTCCAAGATTTTTTGTCTGTTTGATTAAATCAGAAATTCTCGACGCGCCGTCAAGCAAGCTGTATTCGGTGTGATTGTGCAGGTGGACAAAATTTTTCATTTCAGGCTCCGTAGTTTTAATTTTTTCAGATTAAGCTAATTTTTATTTTTTTGAATGTACTTTTCTTTTCCAAAGCAAAAAGGAGCAATGCTCCTACTCGTCGCCTTGCAAGTACCAAAAGAAAGTGCTTTTTGTTCCGAATATGATTCAATCCTTGAATCAATATTCGGCGGCGGTCATCCGTGACCGCCGTTTTTCACTTATTTAACACAAACAAATTTGAATGTATATTTCTTCAATTAAAAATTTCAAATCCCTAACACCTAACCGCTAACACCTAATACCTAGCTACTAAATCTCCATAATTATTGGCAGAATCATTGGGCGGCGACGCGTCTGTTCAAATAAAAATTGTGCAAGCGCGTCTTTAACGTTGATTTTCATTGTTGACCAGTCAGTAATTTTTTCTTCGGCGCAACGTTTCAACGCCTGCATTACCCGCGCCTTTGCCTCGTCCATCAATTCTTCAGATTCTCTAACGTAAACAAAGCCGCGACTTACAACGTCCGGGCCCGCTACAATTTTGCCGGTTTCTCTATTCATCGTTACAACTACAATCAAAATTCCGTCCTGCGAAAGTTGCCGCCTGTCACGTAAAACAATATTGCCAACGTCGCCGACGCCTAATCCGTCAACCATTACCACGCCCCAATTAATTCTGCCGACAACTTTGCCGCGTTCCTTCGTAAATTCAAAGATAAATCCATTTTCGCCAACTAAAATATGGTCGCGGGGCATTCCCAATTCTTCAGCCAATCTTGCGTGTGCAAATAAATGGTGTAATTCGCCATGCACGGGTATAAAAAATTTCGGCTTAATAAGGTTGTGCATAAGTTTCAATTCTTCGCGGGAGGCGTGCCCTGAAACGTGAATACCTTCACTGCGGCTGTAAATGACGTGTGCGCCGAGCCTCAAAAGATTGTCTATCGTCTTTGCAACAACTTTTTCATTGCCGGGAATTGGAGTAGCAGAAATTATTACCGTGTCGCCTTGAATAATATCAACTTGCCTATGATCGCTTAGTGCCATTCTTGTTAGTGCGCTCATTGGTTCGCCTTGACTGCCCGTCGTCACAATTACAATTTTATTTGCGGGGTAATTCATAATATCTTCAATGTCAATAACAACGCCTTCCGGCGCGTGAATGTAGCCCAGCTCCATTGAAATATTTACCACGTTTACCATACTGCGCCCCAAAATCGCAACGCGGCGGCGGTATTTTATCGCCGTGTCAATAACTTGTTGGATTCGGTGAACATTCGAGGAAAAAGTTGCAACAATAATTCTGCCTTGAGCCTCCGCAAATTCACGGTTAAACGCCTCACCAACAGTTTTTTCGCTGGCAGTGTGCCCTTCCTTTTCAGAATTTGTAGAATCCGCCAACATTACAAGCACGCCTTTATTTCCCAAATCTGCAAGCCGTCTAAAGTCCGTCATTTTGCCGTCAACCGGCGTGTAGTCAAATTTAAAATCGCCCGTGTGAACAATCATACCTACCGGCGTTTTAATCGACAAACCGACAGAATCGGGGATTGAATGATTGACTCTGATAAAACCGACACTGAAACAGCCGAGCATAATAATTTCGCCGGGTACAACTGCATGCAAATTTCCGCAGTCAACGCCGTTTTCTTTCAGCCGACCTTCCAAAATTCCGAGCGTTAATTTTGTACCGTAAACCGGCACTGACAATCTTTTCAGAATGTACGGCAACGCGCCAATATGGTCTTCGTGTCCGTGCGTCAAAACTATTGCCTTTAAGCACTTTTCGTTTTCAAGCACGTAAGTTATATCGGGAATGACTAAATCCACGCCGAGCATTTCATTTTCCGGAAACATCAGCCCCGCATCAACCAAAATCATTTCGTCGCCGCAACGAATAACTGTCATATTTTTGCCAATTTCGCCCAAGCCGCCCAGTGGGATTATCTGTAATTTTTGTTCGCTACGTTGTTCGTTGTTTCTCAATGTTTACCACCTCTGCAATTTTTTTCATAAAAATACCTCCTGATAACAATAGACGTAAAACCATTTTTCCGAACACTTATTATCTTTGACATTGTATCATTTAAAATTTTCCATTGCAATTAAAATATCTAAAAATAATTTCACAATTCGCCGCAAAAAAGTTATAATATTTTAGGGGTTAAGGATTAAGGACTGGGGACTAGGGATTTTTTTCCCTAATTCCTAACCCTTAGCCCCTAATCCCTAAAATCGAAGGGAGAAATTTTTTTGAACAGGGAATTTTACGACAACGAACGAGAAATTGATTTAACGGAGCAGAAAGATTTACACCTGCGCGAAAAAAAAGTTTCATTGGCGCGGGTAGTTGTATTTTTGGGAATGGCGGCAAGTTTTGGCGTCGGTTACGATTATTACAATGAAGGATATTGGGGCGGCGCGATTTTACTTTTGATTTTTATTCGGCTTGTAAGTTATCACGATGAAATTAAAAGCCGCCAAAAATTTTTAACCAGTCGCTTGAATGTTTTAAATTCGTATATCGTCCGAGCGCGTGGCACGTGGCGTAAACGTTCGCAGGACGGCAGCAAATATTTAAAAAATGACAGACCGCAAGACGTAGATTTATATATTTTCGGTCCCGGTTCAATTTTCCAGTACATTTGCGCGGCGCGTACCAAACGCGGAAGGGATCATTTGGCAGAATTACTTTCACCAATACCGCCGGAACATTTTTCAGAAGTGCGAATACGTCAACGCGGCGTGGCAGAATTATTACAGCGTCCGCGCCTGTCATTGGACTTGGAGGCGTATGCAAGATTAATGCCGGACAATCACGATACAACGGGACTTTTAAAAGCCGTCGAAGAGCCGCTAAAAAGTACGCCGAAATTTTTGTACCTGCGATTTTTGCCGTTTCCAATTTTTGTAATTCAGTGCATTTTGACATATCAAGAAATTTTAAGCCCGTTATTGTTGCCGTTTGTGCCGCTTTTTTCAATTTCGTTGGCGTTAATTTTGTATCGCTACACCAACGAAATTTTGAAACCAATAAGCGTATTTTCAAAGGAATTGAAATTGTATCAAGCAATTTTTGAGAGAATCGAAAGTACGGATTTCAGCTCAACAAGTTTGAAAAATATTCGTGAGGCTTTAATCGGCGAAGTTTCGGCGGTTCAGAAATTAAAAATTTTGGCGTTAATTGCAAACGTCGTAAACACTACAAAAAATCCCTTCGCCTACCTTGTCGGCAATTCGTTATTTTTAATGGATTTTTTCAGCGCGGCGGCGTTTTTGAGTTGGCGTAAAACTGCAGAAAATCATTTGCGTAAATGGTTAGACGCGTGGTCGGAAATGGAAGTTTTAATTAGTTTTGCCTCCATTGGACAGACGAGAGAAAGTTATTGCTTTCCAAAACTTTTGGACGGCGATAATCCCAGAATTAAGGCGCGGAATTTGCGAAGTCTTTTAATCGCAGATAAAGATTCTATACCGAATAGCGCAGATTTACGCGCTTGCACGACAATTATTACCGGCGCGAATATGTCCGGCAAAACTACGTGGATTCGTACCCTTGCAAGTTCGGTTTTATTAGCTTACGCGGGTGCGCCTGTTTGTGCTGAAAGTTTTTCTGTAAGTCGAATGGCGATTTTTACTTCAATTCGTGTCAATGATGACATTTCGCAGGGTATGTCTACTTTCTACGCTGAACTTTTGCGAATTAAATCAATGATTGAGTACAGCCAAAAAAAATTGCCAATGCTCATTTGCATTGACGAAATTTTCAAAGGTACGAACGAAGAAGACAGACTTTTGGGCGCGAAGGAGGCTATTAAACGCCTTACCAACAAGCGCAGTATAACTTTGGTAACTACTCACGACTTTGAACTTTGTTATATGACTTCAAAAAATGACATTCCGATTTATAACGCGCACTTCCAAGAATACTACGAAGACGAAAAAATTAAATTTGATTATCAACTGCGCGAGGGGCGTTGTACAACTACGAACGCCAAATATTTGTTGAAGTTGACGGGAATTTTGATTGACGAAGAATAATTTAGTACTTGCGAACGTCGAAAGGTATTTGCCGAAAATGTATGTTATACTTTTGCATTTCGTTTTTGCTAAGGTTGCAAGAATCCGCGTAAATCACATAAATTTTTGCGCGGGTTTTTATTTTGGCTAAATTTGTACAACTTAAATCTTCGCTGACAAAATAATAATACGCCGCGTCGTCATCTACGCCCAATAAATTTTTTTCTTCGCAGGGCTGATAATTTTTGCGCGTTTCAGCAAAATAAATATATTCGCAAATTTTTTCAAACGGTACAGCCGAATTTATAAAGCCGTCCTCGTCAAAAAGACTTTCGCCTATTTCGTAAAAGTTAAATTCGCCGCCAACACGTTTAACGCGCTCGGCTGTAATATTTTCTGCGTAGTCGTTTAACTCAATTAAAATAAATTTGCGGTTGCCGCCGTCTTGCTTGTTTAAATTTATAACCGCGTGCGCAGTTGTCTCGCTCCCTGCAAAACTGTCTGAAAGATAATTTTAATCTTAGTTATCGTACAGCGCAAAATTTATAGCGGTGGTTGAGAGATTTTCAAAAGTGAATTCAAATTTACTTTTCAGTCAAATTCAAAAACTTGAAGTGGCGGATATCGATTTAGAAATTCCGAAAGAAAAAAATCGGAGAAAATGCCGTTGGAAATTTTGGAGAAGTCAGCGCAGGAAGAAAATTTTATTGACGTTGAAAATCCAGACAAAGAAAATGAAAAAGCAAATGTAGAAGATGACGACTTAGAGTCGCTGGCGCAGTTTTTTAATTCTTGCCGTTAATTTTGGCTAAATTAAATTTAAAAAGTATATATTTTTATGGAAATTCATTCAAATCACAAAAAAACTCTCAACCGTGAAGGTCGAGAGTGAAAAGTGACTCATAGAATCATTTGAAATCTGAAGATGCTGCCGCAATAGAATTGGCTGCAAATTCATCGTTGTTATCGGAAGAGTAAATTTTCTCTACAGAATAATTTGTATCTGAAACCTCGACAACTGAATCTATCTCAAAATCATCAGAAACAAAATTGTCATCATACAATAAAT
>CALFJB010000110.1 GCA_937877565.1 uncultured Selenomonadales bacterium
CTGCAGCTTCAGCAATTTCATCTTTAAAAATTTCAGCAACAATGTTATTCATCTTGTACACCTCACCTTTATTTTCTTTCAAAAAATTAACTCTGTCAGCAAGTTGTTTGTGCCTCATTTCAGCAGGATTTTCACAGAAAAAATCGTGAATTAAATCATCAAGCGGTTTTCCGGCTTCACCTTTGTAACTGCCATTAACGTAAATAATGTGCGTACCGTCCAAAAATTCTTTGCCGGTTTCTTTAACAATTCTGTCAATATGGTAAATTTTTTCCCCGTCGCCAATGACATCATTTTCAGTAATGAAAATCACAAAACTTTCCGGCAGTTCCTTAAAATCTTCCTGTTTTTTCAATTCGTGATAATCCAGCATAACAGAATTGTAACGCGCTCGCGCAGGAATTGCGCCCGCGTCCGCCCGTTGTACTTCGATATTGTACAGCTTGCCTTGTGTGTCTGTTGCAAAAACATCAAAACGCACGGAACGCCCGTAGATATTTTCAACGCTTTTTTGAGTCTGTACTTTCAGAACTTTCAAATCGTCCTTTTCAAGGATTATTCGCAATATGTACTGAATACTTTCAATATTATCATCAAAAACGACACTGAAAAAGATGTCATCTATCAGGCGAAATCTTTTTATAACTTCAAGAAATTTTTGTTGCAAATACAAATCACCTCCATTGATTTTTTAAAATTATAACATTTTTAAATAACAATGGCATAACTAATTTTTTATTTGCCAAATGATTTTTCAATATTTAAGATATTAAAACTTTCGCCGGAAGAATTATTTAAAAAACTTACAATAGCCAATTTTATTATTTAGATAAACCTGTTAATATATTTGCCGATATTGCCGATATAAACACTACTAAAATTATTTTTATAGCCGGATTAAATATCGTCAGTGTTGTTTTTTCTGATAGAATTTCTAATCGTGATAGAGCTCGTGAAAATTGCTTTTAAAATTGGAGTAAGTACAATGATGAATGAAGATGAAACGCGTTTATTGATTGATGAGCAGTTGAGAAAAGTTGGCTGGGACGCTGATTCAAAAAATCTGTGTCAATCCAAAGGCACACGCCCGCAACGTGGTAAAAATATTGCTATAGCTGAATGGAAAACTGATAGCGGCTTTGCTGATTACGCGCTTTTTTGCGGCTTAAAATTAGTCGGCTTAATTGAGGCTAAATCCCAACACAAAAATATTTCTGCTATCCTTGATTTTCAGTGCAAAGACTACGCTAAAAATATTCGCAAGGAAGACGAAAAATATTTAATTGGCACTTGGAATGGTTTTCGAGTGCCTTTTATTTTTGCCACTAATGGCAGAAATTTTATCCCACAATTTGAAATTGCATCGGGTATTTGGTTTCAAGATTTAAGAATTTCTTCAAACGCGCCAAAAGCTTTACGCGGCTGGATTAGTCCCGAAGGAATTTTAAAATTGCTTGAGAGAAATATTCCCGCCGCAAATGAAAATCTTCAATCTATGACTCAAAATTTTTTAACTGATGATAACGGTTTAAATCTTCGTCAATATCAAATTAACGCCATTCACGCTGTAGAAAACGCCGTTATTAACGGGCAAAAAAATATTTTAATCGCTATGGCAACTGGCACCGGCAAAACTCGCACTATTTTAGCGATGATTTACAGATTTTTGAAAAGCGGACGTTTTCGCAGGATTCTTTTTCTTGTCGATAGAAATTCTCTCGGCGAACAAGCTCAAGACGTTTTTAACGATATAAAAATTGAAGATTTTTTACCGCTTAACAAAATTTATAACGTTGCCAAACTCGGAGAAAATTTTGTCAAAGAAACGCGGGTACAAGTTGCCACCGTTCAATCTATGGTTAAGCGCGTTATTTATAACGAAGATAATTTTGCGCCCGCCGTTACTGACTACGATTTAATTATTGTTGATGAGGCGCACAGAGGTTATATTCTCGACAAAGATTTTTCTGATGACGAAATTATTTTTACTGACCAACAGGACTATCAAAGTAAATATCGCCGCGTTATTGATTATTTCGACGCCGTTAAAATAGCTTTGACGGCTACGCCCGCTCTTCACACTGTAGAAATTTTTGGCAAGCCTGTTTTTAAATATAGTTACCGTGAAGCCGTTCTTGACGGTTATTTGGTTGACTACGATCCGCCGCATATTTTGAAAACTACATTGAGCAAAAACGGCATCCACTACAAGAAAGGCGATATTATCACTTTTTGCAATTCATCTACCGGCGAAATAAAATCTGAACTTTTGGCAGACGAATTAAATTTTGAAATTGAGAATTTTAATCGCCAAGTTGTCAATGAAAATTTTAACCGCGTTGTTTTGGAGGAAATTTCTAAATTTATAAATCCAGACGGCGCGGGAAAAACTTTAATCTTTGCCGTTGACGATTTACACGCCGATTTAATTGTTAAAATCTTGAAAGAAATTTACACGGCGCAGGGCGTTTCAAATGACGCGGTTTTAAAAATTACAGGCAGTGTTGGCTACAAAAAACAAGTTAGCGACGTTATCAAACGTTTTAAAAATGAAAAATTTCCAAATATCGTTGTTACCGTCGATTTGTTGACAACGGGTATTGACGTTCCAAAAATTGATACGCTGGTTTTTCTGCGCCGCGTCAAGTCTCGAATTTTATTTGAACAAATGCTCGGTCGTGCTACTCGCCTTTGTCCTGAAATTGGCAAAACTCATTTTCAAATTTTTGACGCAGTCGGCGTTTTTGAGTCCATTCAATCTTTTTCAGATATGAAACCTGTTATTTCAAATCCTGCTGAAACTTTTAAAAGTTTACTCGATAAACTTAAACGCGCAGAAAATTCTCAAATTCCAAAATTTATTTCTCAAATTGTTGCTAAACTTCAGCGCGTCAAATTTAAACTTTCACCTCAAAATTTGGAGCATTTTATAAATCTTGCAGGTAAATCGCCCAATGACTTCATCAGCCACGTTAAAAATTTGCAACCTGTTGACGCTAAAAATTTTTTGCTCCAACATTTTGATTTATTTAAATTTCTTCAAGAAAAAAGCGGCAGAAATTTTGTTATTTCCGAACACGAAGACGAATTAACCGAACACGTCAGAGGTTACGGCGAAGGCAAAAATCCGCAAGATTATATTGACTCCTTCATTAAATTTATCAACGCCAATAAAAACGAAATTGCCGCGCTGAATATCGTTTGCACTCGTCCTAAAGATTTAAAACGCGCTGATTTAAAATCTTTACGCTCCAAACTCCAACTTGAAAACTTCAACGAAAATCAACTTAACGCCGCACTTTCTCAAATGACTAATTCAGAAATTGCCGCCGATATTATTTCTTTCATTCGCCGCTATACTCTCGGCTCAAAACTTCTCAATCACGATGACAAAATTATTTCTGCCGTCAACAAATTAAAAGCCGCTCACAACTTCAATCAACAAGAATTGCAATGGATTAACCGCATTGAAAAATATTTGCTCAATGAATCTGTTATCAATCTTGAATCTTTCGACGAAGATAAAACCGCTTTTAAAATGGCGGGCGGTTTTAAGCGAATTGACAAGGCTTTTAACGGCAATTTGGCGAATATTATTGCCGAACTGAATTTTTATCTTTATGACGATGGGGGCAATGTAGCTTGACTAATCAAGAAATTGTAAAAAAACTTTGGGATTTGTGTAACGTCCTGCGCGACGACGGCATTACTTATCATCAGTACGTTACTGAATTGACGTACATTTTATTTTTGAAAATGGCGCAGGAAACCGGCATTGAAAAAGATTTTCCCAATTTGCCTTTTAAAAAAATTAAAATCATTGACGATAAAGAAACTACTGTAATTGAGGAAAAGCCTTACAGTTGGGATTTAATCAGCTCCACAAACGGCATTACTTTGAAAAATTTATATTTGAAAGTGCTGAAAACTTTCGGCGAAAATGGCGCGGGCAGAATCAAAGAAATTTATTACGGCGCAACCACCAACATTGATGAACCCGCTAACCTTGAAAAAATTATTTCGCAAATTGATTCGCTTGATTGGTTTTCGGCGCGTGAAGAAGGGCTCGGCAACCTTTATGAAGGATTGCTTGAGAAAAACGCCAATGAAAAAAAATCCGGCGCAGGGCAATATTTTACCCCGCGTCCGCTTATTGATTCTATTGTTAGATTGATGAAACCGCAGGCTGGCGAACTTTGCAACGATCCCGCTTGCGGCACTTTCGGTTTTATGATTGCCGCCGCGCAATACGTCCGCGACCATACCGACAATTTTTTCAACTTAGACGCCGACCAACAAAAATTTGAAATTGAACAAGCCTTTACAGGTTGCGAACTTGTCCGCGATACTCACCGCCTTGCCTTGATGAATGCAATGTTGCACAATCTCAACGGCAAAATTATTCTCGGCGATACTTTATCTGAAGTTGGCAAGCAAATGAAAAATTTCGACTTAGTTTTGAGCAACCCGCCATTTGGTACGAAGAAAGGCGGCGAACGTGCAAGCCGTGACGATTTTACTTTTACTACCAGCAATAAGCAGTTAAATTTTCTGCAACACATTTACCGCAGTTTGAAAATTGGCGGGCGTGCCGCTGTAGTTTTGCCGGACAATGTTTTATTTGCTGACGGCGAAGGCTCAAGCATTCGCGCAGATTTAATGGACAAATGCAACCTTCATACTATTTTAAGACTGCCGACGGGTATTTTTTACGCGCAGGGCGTCAAGACCAACGTTTTATTTTTTAATCGCGGCGTTTCTGACTACGATAATACCAATGAAGTTTGGATTTATGATTTGCGTACAAATATGCCTACTTTCGGCAAAACTAATCCATTGACAGCTGAAACTTTTGCAAACTTTGAAAAAGCCTTTGACGCTGAAGACCGCCGCGCCGTTCGTGATGAGCGTTTCAACGTTTTCACTCGTCAACAAATTGCAGAAAAAAATAATTCGCTTGATTTAGGTTTAATTCGTGATGATTCTGTTGCTGTTTCTGAAGAATTGCCTGACCCTATCAACACCGGCGAAGAAATTATTTCCCAACTTCAAGACGCCATTGATTTAATTCAAAGTGTCGTTGATGATTTACAAGATTTACAGACTAATGAGGGATAAAATGCCTGAAAAACTTTTGAGAATTTACCTTGATAACTGTTGCTATAATCGCCCTTATGACGACCAGTCACAAATTAGAATTTCTCTTGAGACTCACGCTAAAATTTTTATTCAAAATGCTGTCAAGTCTAAAAAAATTGAGCTTGCCTCTTCTTTTGTAATGCGTTACGAAAATGATAAAAATCCTTATGCCGACAAAAGAAAAGGTATTGGCGATTTTATCGAAAAAACTGTTTCAGTATTTATTACGTCTGAACAAAAAGCCGAAGTTCAAACAATCGCTGAAGAAATAATGCGTACCGGAGTAAAAGAAGTTGACGCGGCTCATATCGCTTGCGCTATTTTGGCAAATTGCGATTATTTTTTGACTACTGATGACAGAGTTTTGAAATATCATAATGACAAAATTAAAATTATCAATCCCGTAAACTTTATTAAAATTTTGGAGGCGATTAACAATGTATGACACAACTAACGCTGAAGTTATGCAAATGGGTATGGAATGTCTTATTGAAAAATTGGGAATTATCGACACGGAAAGATTTATTTCTAACCTTCTGCGCGAACGTTTTGACTATACCGAATGGCGCAAAAAATATTTCGCCAATGTTGATTTAGAAACTTTTTTGAATGAAGCCGCAGAATATGAAAAGGCTCATCCGTTTCAAGGCGGTAAAAATAATGACTGAAAATCTTTACCCGCTCCCCAATAATTGGCGTTGGAGTAAATTAAAAGAGGTCTGTACTTTTGTTGGCGGTGGCACTCCCAGTAAAAAAAATCCCGAATATTGGAACGGAAATATTTTTTGGGCAAGTGTCAAAGATATTAAAGGCGATTATTTATTTGATACCATCGATAAAATTTCTGAAGAAGGTTTAAATAATAGCACGGCTAATCTTTGTGAAGTTGACGACCTTATTTTAATTACTCGTATTGAACCGGCAAAGACAACTGTTTCAAAAATCGTTACCGCCATAAATCAAGATTTAAAAATTGTAAAATCTCCTCTGCCTTCAAAATTTCTACATTATTTTTTTCAAAATTTTAAAGATGAAATTGAATTGTTGGCGCGTGGCTCAACTGTCAAAGGAATTACCATAGAAAGTTTAAATAATTTTCCAATTCCCGTGCCGCCGCTTGAAACTCAAAAACGAATTGTAGAAATTTTGGACAAAATATTTTTGAAACTGAATCAAGCTGAAGAAAAATTAAATTTGATAGTCGGCTACAACGATTTAAAAAATAATACCATCGGCAAAATTGCTATTATGAAAAAATCTATTTTGGCGCGGGCTTTTCGTGGTAAACTTTTTTGAGTTACGTTATCGCCAATGAAATATCTTGCAGTGCATATTCTTTTTAAAGTACTATTCAAATTTTCGCTCTCCCTAAACTGTCGGCAAGTTTATGAAAAGTTGCAGCTTTTAAATTGGTTAATCTGTAAACATCAATAGTAACAAGAAATGCAGCGGCAACCGCGTTACAAATTTCATGAAGTATAGAAAAAAAGCTTAACACTAGCTGAATCATTTTAAATCTGAAGAATCTGCCGCAATAGAATTGGCTGTAAATTCATCGTTGTTATTGGAAGAGTAAATTTTCTCTACAGAATAATTTGTATCAGAAACATCAACAACTGAATCTATCTCAAAATCATCAGAAACAAAATTGTCATCATACAATAAAT
>CALFJB010000111.1 GCA_937877565.1 uncultured Selenomonadales bacterium
ATCTGAAAACTTTCTGATATAATCCGCGCTGAAAAAGGCAGTTGGTTGTCGGCTTCCTCGTGAGAGGAGGTGATAATCATGACTAAATACAAAGTTGCCATGTTGGCACTTCAAGTTATTGAAGTCGCGGTTGTCATCTATGACGTGTTTTTTAAATAAACACAAAAAATAAGCCGCATACCAGCGGCGGATATCCCAAACATTTTTAAAATCTAGAGGATAGTCGACGTTGCAAAAACCGACTGTCCTTTTTCAGTTGCATAAAACTTTAAAATTAAGCCGCACACACCGGCGGCATCCACATAAACCACTATTACAAAAGGGGATAGCCGACGGTTCAAACCGGCTGTCCTTTTTCAGTTTACAAAATCATTTACAGTTAAATTATAGCCGCTAAAAATCATTTCGTCAACTGTAAACTTTACAATCTGAAAACTTTCTGATATAATCCGCGCTGAAAAAGGCAGTTGGTTGTCGGCTTTCCCCGCGAGGGGAGGTGGTAGTCGTGACTAAGTACCAGATTGCCGATTTGGCACTCAAGGCTATTGAAGTCGGACTTCTCATCTATAACATCTTCTTCAAGTAGAAGATAAAAATTAAGCCGCCAACGGCGGTTACCAAATACGTTAATTATATTCATCAGGGATAGCCGACGTTCCAAACCGGCTGTCCTTTTTCAGTTTACAAAATCATTTACACTGAAATTATAGCCGCTAAAAATCATTTCGTCAACTGTAAATATTTTTTCAGAACCTGCGCGAATAAATTTTTGCTGTACGCCTCCATATATTCAAAATCAGGTTCGCCCGTTTCTGTTACAGGCAACATTATTTTTTGTTTCCTCATTCGTGATTCATTGAACTTGTAGCCGTAAGTATATTTAATTTTCTGTTGCAGAATTATTGATTTTAAAAACAAATATATAAATTGGTTGCCGTCAAAATTTTTCAGCTTAAATCTTTTCACGTCGTCAGAAAAAAGGCAGCGGTACGGATGATAAAAATTTTCTACGACACTGCCATTATAATTTACGCCTAAAACATTTTCATCTGCAGAAATATTTTCATTACCAATAAATTGAGTTATGCCGTTATTTGAATCGCTTGCACCAATAAAAGGAATTTCGCCCGGCGTCATATCATTTTTAGTTAGACGTTTGCCCGGTTTAA
Source organism: uncultured Selenomonadales bacterium (assembly GCA_937877565.1). Taxonomy (GTDB): domain Bacteria; phylum Bacillota; class Negativicutes; order Selenomonadales; family Selenomonadaceae; genus Quinella. The sequence goes on from CALFJB010000111.1 coordinate 1,170, forward strand.
TTTCAAAAATATCTTCAATGAAAAATTCGTGCCAAATTTTATTTTCAAGCGGCGCAATTTCTGCAACATTCGGCGGGCAAATTCTATCAAGGTATTGCTGAATAAGTTTTTGCTCGCGCAGGGCGATATATTTTTCCATATACTCAAAATCAATTTCGCCCAATTCATTTACAGGCAAAGTAACAATTATTTTTTTAATTCGCTTGCTTGAACACATTTGATTATACGAAAATTTATTTTTGGAACTTTCATTTATTGCAATCGTCAAAAATTGTAATTGAAAACGATTTAAATTTTTCAGCGGCTTTAAAAGATTTATTCTGCCGTGTGATACTGAATAAAATTTATATTCGTGAAAAAAAGTTTTGCCAAACATATCAACGCTAATAATATTTTCGCCGTAAATTTTAGATTTATCGTCGCCGCGTTCAATAAATTTGCAAACGCCGTTATTATTAAAACCCGCCGAAATTAGCGGAAATTTTCCATCGTTGCAATTATCAGCTTGAGTATCGCCGCTCGGTAAAAAAACTTCAAATAAATCATCTACAAAAAAAGTTTTCCAAATTTTATTTTCGAGAGGCGGAACGTCAGCAGTTATTTTGGGATTTTTTTTTAAGCCGTCGAAAAGATAGCCGCGCCCGTGCGTAATCATATTAAATTCAAAGGTAAGATAATCTGCAATGGTATTGAGAAAATCGCCTTCAGCGGGCTTTTCGTCGTTGTAGTAGTAGAAAGAATGGAGCCATTCGTCGTCGGCGTCAATTTTCGTTTCAACCATAAATTTTGAGGGAACATCTTTAATATTGCCGCGCCAACAATCCAAAAGATATTTTTTGCGTTCTTTAGCGTCAATGGTTTCTTTGTAGCCTTCGTGCTTGCGAAGTTCAAAGCCGTCATCTTCAAAATTGATAAACTTGACATTATCGCCGGGCTTGTGAGGAGTCCCCGCCTCAAAAACAGCAATGCAAGGCACAGTTCCAATTTGATAAAAAGTATTTTTGTTGAGGCTGATAACGCCCTTCAAAGTGTGATGTTTCAAAATTTCACGTTTCAAAATTTTATCGTCCTTAGTTTTGCCAATCATCGCCGAAACTGGAACGATAACCGCCACGCGCCCGCCCTTCGTCATACAATTCAGCAGGTGTTCAATAAAGCGCAATTCAGATAAATGTTTAGTGGCGTCATTTTTCGCTTGACTGTAAGGCGGATTTTCAAAACCAACAGTAAATTTTGCGCCGAAATTTTCAGCGGTTTTAGCAAAAAAGTCGTCGCAGATTAAATTACTTTTGCCGTCGCCGCGCAGAATCATACTTGTAGTAGCGATTGAAAACATATCGTCGCGGACTTCGACGCCGTGAAGTTGTTTAGATTTAATATTGGCGCGTTGAGTGTCATTTTCGGCAAGTGCAAGCATACGATTCATAGCGGCAAGCAGAAAGCCGCCTGTACCGCAACAGGGATCTAAAACCACGTCGTCAGCTTTTAAATCTACCAAATCGCAAAATAAATCTGTAATGTGAGGCGGAGTGAGTACAACGCCCAAAGTTTGCCCGTCGCCGCCGCTGTAGCTGACAAATTCGCGGTAAAAAATACCGAGATAATCTTTGCCCGCGCTTTTAACTTTTTCGTAAATGTTATCTTGAATGTATTCGGCAAAAAATTTCAGCGGCGTTTTGTTAATTTTATCATTGGAAGAATTTAGCAGCGGGCGATTTTTAATCAGTTGGAATTGTGCAAGGACGCGCTCCTTTTTAATTTCGGGTTTAATTTGTGCGGTGTTCAATCTGTTTACAATGTGATTGAAAATAATTGCGCCGTCGCTTAAATTTTCGTCGGTGTTGCCTTGAAGTTCGTCAAGTGTTAAGCCGTCGTCCATAGCAAGGATAATAGCAGAAACTACAAGCGGCTTTTCAGTTTCGCCGAGTTGTCCGTAATTTCTCAAATGTTCGTGCAAAGTACCGGCGTGTTTGATAACTTTTTTGAGTTCCTTGACTTCCGGCAATTCTTCGCCCAAAATTTCCTGCTGATAATAAGCGTCAATATTTTCTTCAGCAAAATTTTCAAAAACTTCAACGCTTTTTAATTCTTTAATTATGGTTTTTTTGTCTTTACCTTCGCCGATGAAAACGGGCTTGAAATTATGTTTCTTTTCGTCGCCGGCGTTGCCGAAGGCAAAAATTTTGGTGTAGTGAGTGCCTTCAAAAATTTTTCTTGCGTAGAAAATCGCGCCGTTGACTGCGTATTCTTGAATTGATTTTTTATCGTCGGCAAAATTTGCGCCGTCTTTTTTCTCAAGTTTCAGATAATCAGATTTACTTTCCATAATCAGCACAAAATCTTTGACAACTGCGATAATGTCAGGATAACCTGCGCCGCCCGTGAAATTTTTTGAGGCAGTTTTTAACGCCGTGATAATTTCCAAGTCGTCAATGTTATCTTCAAGGCGTGCGTTAATCCCGCGTGTCCTCAATCTGTCTCTGATATAAGCTGAAAATTCGGCTTCCGTTCTCAAAATAAATTCGCCTCCTTAAATAACGTCCAATAAATTTTTGCCGTGACTTAATAAAGCCGTGCGGTTAATTTTAGCGGCTGTAATTTCTATTGGCAACTTCAACGCGGCTAAAACTTCCGAAGGTTTAATTGTGCCGTCAAGGTTAATTTTTGTGCCGAATGTAATTAAAGTTTCGCCGTCAACTTTTGAAACTTTCAAAGGTTCGGCAATGTAAGATTTAATTTCAATTTCCCGCGTATGTTTGGGCGTTACACGAGTAAAAATAATTTCTTTGGCGGAGTTAAATTTTTTGGCGGCGGTTGCAACGTCTTCAAAATCTGCGTCAATTAAAACTTCATAGCGTGAAAAATCAATGGCGGCAGTCAAGGCGGGAACTTTACCGGCAAATTTTCTGATTCTTACAATTTCCGCACCTTTCGGCAAATGTGAATTTAACCGCGCCATAACTTCATTACTGCGAATATTTTCAGTAAGTTCAAAGTCTACGTATTCACAATCGCTTGTAACACCGACGCCCAACGCCGTTGCAAACGAAACTTTTAAATGTGGGTTGAATCCTTCAGAATAGGCGGCAGGAAGTTTTGAACGCAGGAGCGCACTCATAAAAACGTTCATATATTCCAAGTGTGACAAAAAGGCTATTTCTGAACCTTTTCTAATTTGCGCCCTGTACTTTGTAGGGGCTAAGGAATAAGGACTAAGGGCTAGGGATTTTTTTTCAATGGAAATATTTTCAGCATCTTTGGCAAAGTCAATAATTTTTACGCCCAAATTCATACAAACGCCGCAACCCGTGCAAGAAGTACGCCGACAATCCCGCGTAGTTTCGCCAATTTCAGATTTTTCAAGCTCGCTGATTAAAAAATTTTTATTGACGCCGGGCGAAGTATGATCCCACGCCAACGGCTCATAAATATTGCGCGTGCGTTCGCTGTAATATTTCATATCAACGCCGCAACTTTCAAATGCCGCCGCCCAAATTTCAAATTTAAATAAATCGCTCCAGCCGTCGAATTTTGCGCCGTTACGCCACGCAGTTTCAATTACTTTGCAAAGTCGCCTGTCGCCGCGTGCAACAGCTCCTTCAAGCACTGAAAGTTTGGCGTCATGGTAATTATAAGTTATCGCCCTGTCAGTGATTAAACTTTTCAAAAGTTTTTGGCGGCGTTCAAATTCTTCAAGTGAAATTTGCCCGTACCATTGAAACGGCGTAAAAGGTTTCGGTACAAAACAAGAAACGCTTACAGTAATTTTTACGTCGCGGCGGTGTTTTATTTGGCGGTACAAATTCGCAACCTTTTGAGCAAGGTCGGCAATGCCTGCAATATCTTCATCTGTTTCAGTCGGCAAGCCCATCATAAAATATAATTTAATCGTCTTCCAGCCCTTTTCAAACGCCGCGCCGCAAGCCTCCAAAAGATTTTCTTCAGTAACATTTTTATTGATAACGTCGCGCAGTCTTTGAGTACCTGCCTCCGGCGCAAATGTCAAGCCGCTTTTTCTGACAGCTTGCAATTTGTCGGCAAGTTCAATAGAAAAACTGTCAATTCTCAAACTCGGCAGGGAAAAACTTATTTTTTCGTTGCGAAAATCTTCCTGCAATTCCTCAACCAAACGATTAAGGCAGGAATAATCCGCACTGCTCAAACTGGTTAAAGACATTTCATCATAACCGCTAACGTCGATTAAACGCCGCGCAGTTTCTTTTAAATTTTCAACGGTTCTTTCACGGGCAGGGCGGTAACACATACCCGCCTGACAGAATCGACAACCGCGACTGCAACCTCTGAAAAGTTCCAACATCGCGCGATTGTGTACAATGTCAATGAACGGTACAAGCGGCTTTTCAACGGTGGCAACGTCATTCATATTTTTGCAAACGCGCTTGTAAATTTTTTGCGGCGCATTTTCCAAAACTTTTAAGCCAATAAAATTTTTGTCGTCGTAAATCGGCTGATAAAAACTGGGTACGTAAATTCCGGCAACGTCCAAAAGTTTTTTCAGAAAACCGCGTCGCCCGCCAATTTTTCCGCCGTTTTTCCATTCGATAAATTTTTCTACAACTTCGCCCAAAATTTCTTCGCCTTCGCCAATTACAAAGAAATCAAAAAAATCTGCCATTGGCTCAACGTTGTAAACGCAGGGACCGCCGCCAATTACAAACGGTTCATTTTCGGCGCGTTCAGCCGCGTGCAAATTTATTCCCGCCAAGTCCAACATATTTAAAACGTTGCTGAAAATCATTTCGTATTGGAGCGAAAATCCCAGAAAATCAAAATCTTTGACGGCGTTTTTTGACTCCAGCGAAAAAAGCGGGATATTTTTTTCCCGCATTTCATCTTCCATATCAATCCACGGGGCGTAAACTCTTTCGCAGAGAGTATCGCCGCGCTTGTTTAAAATCCCGTACAAAATTGCAAGTCCCAAATTCGACATTCCAACTTCGTAAACGTCAGGCAACGCCAAAACCATTCTGCAATTTACCGCGTCCCAATTTTTAGTAATAGAATTAAATTCGCCGCCGGTATAACGTGCGGGCTTTTTCACTTTTTGTAAAATTTCATAAGGTAAATTAACTATCATATTTTCCACTCTCAATCAAAAATTTTTTCCAAAATTCTAATTGACGCAGTGAAAAATATCAAGTTTTACAGATTAGCCTTTAAATCTGTGGCGTATGGCGGTATCTTCAAAGCAAAAATAATCCGGTCTGTGCCGTGATTCAGTGTATTCAAATTGAATACCATCGTCATTGAAAACGCGCCCGCTTACAATCGCCAAACAATTATAATCTTCAAGCTCCAAATATTTTTTATCTTCGGAAGTTGCAAGCTCGGTAGTCATTTTGCGCTTGCTTGTCATAATTTTCATCTTGAGTTCGTTTTCAAGATAATCATAAATCGATTTTTCGGCAATTTCCTCTGTCAGTCCGTGCGTGGCTGATACGAGGAAATAATTTTTGTCCAAAATTAAAGCCTTGCGGACGCGGCGCACGTCGTAAAGCTCTTCGCCAACTTTAAAGCCGGTTTTTTCAGAAATTTCTTCATCAGCTAAAATTTCTTCCAGTTTCACAACTTTTGTACCGTAAGTAAAGCCGTTTCTAATCGCCGCCTCTTTGAAAGATTCAATCCCGCCAATTTTGAAAACGTTTCTTTCAACCGGCTCATAAATTACGCGGACGCGCTGACCTTGCAATTCGATTTTAATTATCATCAAAATATTTCCAATGATAACCGCCTGCAGTAATTGTTCTTCCACGAAGTACGCTTGTAAGAGTACATGGAACAATACCTGCCCACTTTGCGGCACTTGCAACAGAGGTAAAAATTATTTCAGTTTCAAGACAAATTACAGGGCGTTTATTTTTCTTGGCAGCTGACATATTGGCTCTGGTTTTCTCACTAAGTTTTTTTCCTGTATGTTTTTCTGAAAGTATTTTTCGGACTTCTTGTGATACTTTACGTCCTTTGTTGGCAGCACCAATTTTATCCTTTGTTTGTTGAGTGTGAGGCTTTGTCTTTTTTCCTGTTTTGGATTTAGAAATTTTTTGACGTGTTGCCTTTGTTACAATATGTCCTAAAGTTCCTTCACCGCCATCAGTTAAGTTATATCCGATAGGTCTTTTACAGTCATAAAATTTAATCCAGTATTTCTCAAGTTCGTTAAGCTGTTCTTGAGTTTCACATTCAGCGATTATTACAATGTCAAATTTTTCAATTCCATATTTTTTTAATGCGTTATCAATGTAAGATTTACCATAAAATGTACTACTTTCTTTCAAGTGTTCTTTCAAACGTTCTGCAAGCGTTCGCGCAGTTTTACCGATATAAATTTTTTTACTACGCAACTTTTGAATTTTGTAGATGACCATTTTTTTACACAACATTTCACATTTAGAATTGTGGTGTAAAATTTCTCTTGTTAATATCATTATCAACCCCAGCTTTCATTGATTGACAGCACAGGGCAATTTCACTATAATAAAAACTGAAAGCTTTGCTCTGTGTTCGTCTGATTGTTCAACTTGGATTGTAACACGGTAGTAAGGCTTTCGTCAATTAAGAAAGCTAATACAGATTTTTATCTTTGAAAGAAATTCCACGCCAAATACAGAGACTCAAGAAGTTAAAGTATTGGCGTGGATTTTCTGTTATTTGGGCGTTACTGAATCGGCAATTTTCGACGTAAACTTGAAATTTTTATGTTCGTTTTTATATACAATGACAGGCTCGGCTTGCGCGGCGATTGTCTGTACCTTGACAAGTACAACTGCTAATGCTATTGGCGTCGGCGGTATTCCCGGTATTTTGTCAATTCAGCCGCAATATATGCCAAGTTTCGCCCTTGCAATGTTGGTGGCGATTGCTGTACCATTTGTTTTAACTGTAGCTGTCGGCAAACAAAAAGGAATTGATAAACAAGCACAAGCGGCACAAGCTGAAGCTGACGAAACGGCGGCTAAAGAGGCTAAACTTGCCGAAATAGCTAAAAATGTTGAAAGTGAACACGAAATTAAAGCTTACCTCGATGGTCAAGTTATTCGCTTAAAGAAATTGGCGACGGCGTATTTTCTGAAGGAATGTTAGGCGACACCTACAAATGAATTGGTCTGCGCTCCTGTTTCCGGCAAAATTACAATGCTGATTGAAGATTCTAAACACGCGGTAGGTATGACACTTTCAAACGGCGCGGAATTGCTTATTCACGTTGGAATTGATACGGTAAGTATGAAAGGCGACGGCTTTGAATACCTGGTCAAAATTGGCGATATTGTAAAGGCAGGAACGCCGCTTATAACTTTCAACCGTGACAAAATTAAGGCGGCGGGGTATCCTGATACTGCAATTATGCTGATAACCAATCCAAACGGCGTCAATTTCAAATTTAATAGCGGTATGCAGGCTAAAAGCGGCGAAACAATTATTGCTACTTACTAAATTAAAACGACAGTAATTGCCCTGTAAGCAACCCTCACTGATCTTATGGGGCAATTATCACAATAAAATTTTTGTTGAGGAGTGTTGAAATTGAAAAATGTTGCATTGATAACGGGAGCATCCAGCGGCTTGGGAAAATCTTTCGCCGAAATTCACGCCAAACGCGGCGGCAATTTAGTCATTGTCGCAAGAAGTACGGACAAACTTAAAGAATTGAAAAAAACTTTGGAAGAAAATTATAAAGTTGAAGTTTACGTTTTGCCAAAAGATTTATCAAAAATTGACGCGGCTGAAGAAATTTACGACGAACTTAACCGCGCCAAAATTTCGGTAGATTATCTGATTAACAACGCAGGACTCGGCGGGCAGGGCTATTTTCATGAGCGTACAATGGAGCAGGATTTAAATTTGATAATGGTTGACGTTATCGCCCTTACGAAATTGACAAAAATATTTCTGCACGACTTTGTGAAACGCGGCAGCGGCAAAATTTTAAATGTTTCCTCGACGGCGGCACTAATGCCCGCAAGACCTCTGCAAGCGGTTTACTACGCGGCAAAGTCTTATGTAACCGCTTTAAGTGAAGGAATTTGACAGGAAATTCAAGGCACGGGCGTAACAATTACAACTTTGATGCCGGGCGGAATGGACACGGACTTTGCAAAGGCGTCGAATTTGGAAAATACAAATTTGGCAAAGGCAATGACATTTTCGCCTGACGTGGTCGCACAGGACGGCTACGAGGCAAACGCTTACGCTGTTAAACGGCGATATGGAAGTAATTTCAAAACTGACGGCGGAGCAGGTGGAAGGGTTTAAATCAATTCCTACAACACCAAAAGAAATTTTATTGAAACAACTTTTTGAAATGCAAAAGTAGGCAAGGAGGTTTTAAAATGCAATTTAGCGATAAAGTCGTTTATCAGATTTACCCAAAAAGTTTTTACGATTCAAACGGCGACGGCTTAGGCGATATTCGCGGGATTATTGAAAAACTTGACTACATTAAAAATTTGGGCGCAGATTATATTTGGATAACGCCAATTTATCCTTCACCAATGAAAGACGGCGGCTACGATATTTCAAATTACACGGCGATTGATCCGCGTTTTGGAACAATGGAAGATTTTAACGAACTTGTAAAAGCCGCTGACGAAAAAAATCTTAAAATTATGTTGGATATGGTACTTTGTCATACATCAGATCAGCATGAATGGTTTCAACGTGCAATTAACGGCGATGAAAAATATCAAAAATATTACATTCTGCGTGACGGAAAAGGCGAAGGCGAACCGCCTACAAATTGGCAATGTGCATTTGGCGGCAGTGCGTGGGAATATATTCCGCGCTTGAATAAATGGTATTTGCATTTGCATGACGTTAGCCAGCCGGACTTAGATTGGACTAATCCAAAAGTACGTGAGGAACTTGCAAACGTTGTAAAATTTTGGAAAGAAAAAGGCGTTTCAGGTTTTCGCTTTGATGTGATAAATTTAATTTCAAAGCCGGAAATTTTTGAAGACGATACAGAAAGACTCGGCAGAAAACTTTTTGCGGACGGCGTACACGTTCATGAATATCTGCGCGAACTTGTGAAAAATTCTGGAATTGACGGAATGATAACAGTTGGCGAAATGGCGTCAACTGATTTAAAAAATTGTTTGCTGTACACACGCCCCGATTCTCACGAATTATCTATGAGTTTTAGTTTTCATCATTTAAAAATTGACTACAAAAACGGCGACAAATGGTCATTGATGAACGCTGATATTTCCGCACTGAAAAAAATTTTTGAAGAGTGGCAAGTTGGAATGGCTGAAAATAACGGCTGGAATGCTGTATTTTGGTGCAACCACGATCAACCCCGCGCAGTTTCACGTTTCGGCGACGATAAAAATTATTGGAAAGAATCAGCAAAAATGTTGGCGGCGACTATTCATTTAATGCGCGGCACGCCATACATTTATCAAGGCGAAGAAATTGGAATGACTAACGCAAAATTTAATTCAATCGAACAGTACAGAGACGTTGAAAGTTTGAATTACTATAAAATTCTGCGCGACGGCGGAAAATCTGAAACTGAATCTTTAAAAATAATTGGCGAACGTTCCCGCGATAATTCAAGAACGCCAATGCAATGGAACGCAGAAAAATTCGCCGGTTTTTCAACGGCTGAAAGTTGGATTTCTTCGCCTGCAAATTACAAACAAATTAACGTTGCCGCCGAAGAAAAAGATTCTGATTCAATTTTGAACTTTTATAAAACGTTGGTAAAATTTCGCAAAGAAAATAAAATCGTACAAGACGGCGATATTAAATTTTTTGAACGTGAAAATAACAATGTTATCGCTTACTGCCGCACTTTGGGCGAAGAAAAGTTAATCGTAATTTGCAACTATCGCAGTGAAAATGTAAATTTGACTGAAAAAAATCTTTCAGAATATATTTCTGACGGCTACAAAAAAATTCTCGGCAATTACGAAGGACTTGCAGAAAATTTGCGCCCGTTTGAAGTTGCAGTTTTTGCAAAATAAATTTTTACAAAGCAAATTGATTAAAGAAATTTTTTAGGGCGTGTAGAAATTTACGCCCTTTTTTAGTTTGTATAAAAAATTATTAACCTTTTTCTTGACAAGCAGAAAACTTTTGATTATTATACTGCGGTATAGCGATAAAATGTTTCCAATGCCCCGGACGTTGATTCGCTGAAGTTAAGACTACGTAATTTTGGAGGAAAATCCAATGAAAGATACTTTTATGGCAAAGGCGGGCAGCGTCGAAAAGAAATGGTATATCGTAGACGCTGAAGGTAAAATTGTTGGACGCCTTGCGGCAGAAATTGCAAAAGTCCTTCGCGGCAAAAATAAACCTGAATATACTCCTCACGTCGATACAGGCGATTATGTTATTGTTATCAATGCCGAAAAAGCTATTTTTACCGGCAAAAAACTTCGCAAAAAAGTTTATTATCATCACACCGGTTACCCGGGCGGCGCAAAATTCGCAACCGCCGGAGAATGGATGCAAAAATATCCCGAACGTGTAATTGAACACGCGGTAAAAGGTATGCTCCCTAAAAATAAACTCGGCGCAGATTTATTTAGAAAACTTCATGTATATGTCGGCGATAAACACCCGCACGCCGGTCAACAACCTGAAGAATTGAAAATTGAAAGTCGTTAATGAGGTGATAAAATGGCAGATGTAATGTATTACGGCACAGGTCGCCGCAAAAGTTCAATCGCTCGCGTTCGCCTTATTCCCGGCAACGGCAAAGTTACTATCAACGGGCGTGAAATGCAAGAATATTTTGGCTTGAAAACTTTAGAGTTGATTGTTCGTCAACCGCTCGAACTTACCGAAATGAGCGATAAATATGACGTTGTAGCAAGCGTAAAAGGCGGCGGTACAACTGGACAAGCCGGCGCAATTCGTCACGGAATTACCCGCGCACTTTTGGAGCTTGATAACGGTTTGCGTCCCGCACTCAAAAAAGCTGGTTTCGTTACACGCGATCCACGCGAAAAGGAACGCCGCAAATACGGTCTTAAAAAAGCTCGTAAAGCGTCCCAATTCTCAAAACGTTAATTTTTGTAATGTATACAACAGAAAAATCCCCGCACTTTTTATCATTGAGGCGGGATTTTTTGTTATAGCAGGAAAATTTTTTTCATTGAAGAATTAGCAAAAGTAGGAAATTAAATGAGGATTATCAGCGGCGTTGCCAAAGGTTTAAAGCTGAAAACGCCCAAAGGTTTTGAAACTCGTCCAACGGGCGATCGTATTAAAGAATCGGTTTTTAATATTTTGAACGGCTTAATTGATTTTTCTGAAGTCGAAAAAGTTTTGGATATTTTCGCAGGAACGGGCGCACTCGGTCTTGAATCGCTTTCACGCGGCGCAAATTCCGCTGTCTTTATCGACTTTGCAACGGCTGAAATAATTTCTGAAAATGTTCAACGCGGCAAATTTCAAAATTGTAAAGTCTTGCGCGGCGATTTTATTAAATTGCTCAAAAAATTATCTGTACAAAATTTAAAATTCGATTTAATTTTTAGCGATCCGCCGTACAAAAAAAATCTTGCCGCAATGTCAATCGAACTTGTTGCAGATTTTAATTTGCTTGCTGATAACGGCTTGATGATTGTTGAATACGGCGCAGATGAAATTTTGGAAACGGACAGATTAAATTTTATTAGAAAAATAAACTACGGTCACACTACAAATATAAATATCTACCAAAAGAAAGGGAGTGAACTATGAAAAAAGCACTTTGCACGGGAAGTTTCGATCCCGTTACAAATGGTCACGTCAATATTTTTGAACGCGCCGCAACGCTTGTTGATGAGCTGATTGTTTGCGTTTTCATAAATAAGCATAAAAAATCGCTTTTCACGTTGGAAGAAAGAGTTGAACTCCTGCGAGAATCAACTTTGCATATTGAAAATTTAACCGTCGATTCTTCAGACGGCTTAGTTTCAGATTATCTCAAGAAAAACGATATTAACTTGATAATTCGCGGCTTGCGTTCCGGTGTCGATTTTGAATACGAATACAATCAGGCGCAAATGCTCCATCATCTTGTACCGAATATGAACACAATTTATTTGATGACTGCGCCGGAATATATTTTTATAAGTTCGTCCGCCATTCGTGAACTTGCCCAATTTAACGGCGATGTTCATAAACTTGTCCCCGAGTGCGTAGAAATTGCCCTGCGCGATAAGCAAAAAAATTTGGAGTGATTTACTCCAAATGAAAACTCAAAATTTACCGTGAAGGAGCAACTTTCATGGCTGTAAGAGAAACTTTAGATAAAATAGAATACCTTGTTTCCGGTGCGTCACACCTGCCGCTGACAGGCAAAGTTATAATAGACGAAGAAAAATTAACCCAAATGATTGAGGAATTTCGTAACGAATTACCGCAAGAATTGGGAAAAGCTGAAGAAGTTCTCCGCGAACGTGAAGAAATTCTCCGCGCCGCTCAACAAGAATCTGAACAAATTATCAGACACGCTGAACAACGCGCTATCCAACTTGTTGATGAAAATGATGTCGTTACTAAGGCGCGAGAAAAAGCCCGCGTTATCGAAACTCAAGCCAATCAAAAAAGTAACGAAATTATTGCAAGTGCCCGCAATCAAGCGCGCCAATATCAAGAGGCTGTCCATCAATACGCGAATCAGGTTTTTGATCAACTTATGGCGAATGTTACAAATACTTTAAACAGCATACAGGCAACGGAAAATAATTTGAAACAGGCTACTCAAGTTTTGCAACAATCCAAAAACGCCATGAATCAGCAAACTTACGCCCAATCACAAAATCAGCAAATGGCAGAGTACAATCCAAATCCTCAAAGTTAATTTTCTTAAGGAGTGATTTTTTATATTGAATTCAATTAGCGAAGAAAAAAAATCTATTGCCGAAGAAGCCAAAGAATGGTTCGTTTCAATATTGGCGGCGGTTGTCGTTGCAATGTTGATTCGTACTTTTATTGTTGAACTTTATGTAGTTGACGGTCCCTCAATGCGTCCGACTTTGCAACACGAAGAAAGACTTGTCGTCAACAAATTTATTTACTACGTTAGAAATCCCGAAAAAGGCGAAGTTGTAATTTTCCGCTATCCACGCGACCCAAGCCGTGATTTTATCAAGCGCGTTATTGCAACCGCAGGCGATACTATCGAAATTAAAGACGGGCGCGTTTACGTAAACGATCAACTTTTGATTGAAGATTATATTTCAGAAAAAACCTACACCGAATACCCCAAAGTTACAATTCCCGAAGGTACAATTTTTGTGATGGGCGATAATAGAAATAATTCCGAAGACAGCCGCTTTTCCGACGTTGGATTTGTGCCGCTGAATTTGGTAAAGGGTAAGGCAGTTTTTATTTTTTGGCCAACAGATGAAATGAAAACCTTACCATAAATACTTGAAATTTTCAGAGGGCTAAAACCCTCTTTATTTTTGACTTTTTTATAGTCTGTTAGTGTGTTAGTCTGTTAGCTATAAGACTATAAGACTATCCCACTATTACGAAAGGAGCGAATACATTTGTTTGGAAAAAGTATAATCGGCTTGGAAAATTTTTCAGCTGATGAAATTCGACTGGTATTAAATACCGCCGCCGAAATGAAAAAAATTGTTCGCAGTGATATTAAAAAACTTCCCAATCTGCGCGGCAAGGCGGTTATAAATTTATTTTTGGAGGCGTCAACACGCACGCGCACTTCATTTGAATTGGCAGGAAAATATTTGGGGGCGGACGTTGTATCAATTAACGCCGGTACAAGTAGCATTACCAAAGGCGAATCCCTGCGCGATACACTTTTGACGATTGAGGCAATGGGCGTTGATGCTATTGTAATTCGCCATAAATCCGAAGGCGCGGCGGAATATGCAACGCAGATTGTTAAGCCGGTTATAATTAACGCGGGCGATGGCGCACATGCTCATCCTTCACAGGCGTTGTTGGATTTATTTACAATCGAAAGTTACAAAAGACGCCTTACAGGTTTAAAAGTTGCGATTGTTGGCGATATTCTTCATAGCCGCGTTGCGCGTTCAGATATTTACGGCTTGACGAAAATGGGCGCGGAAGTTCACATTGCGGGACCGAAAACTTTGTTGCCGCGTTTTTTCAATTTCGACGGTGTAACAGTTCATTCAAATATCGAAGACGCCATAAAAAATGCTGACGTTGTAAACGTTTTGAGAATCCAACTCGAAAGACAACAGGCAGGATTATTCCCTTCGCCGCGTGAATATGCAAGAGTTTTTGGAATTAATGATGAGCGTTTAAAACTTGCAAAGGACGACGTTTTAATATTGCATCCGGGACCGCAGAATAAAGGCTTGGAAATTTCCAACGCGGTAACTTACGGCAAACATTCCGCCATACAGGAGCAAGTACAAAACGGCGTGGCAGTAAGAATGGCGTTGCTTGATTTAACTTTGAACGGGGGCGCAAAATGAAATTTTTACTTGATGAAAACGGCGTCGAAGGCGTCAACGTTGAATTGGTGAAAAAATTTTCGATTCAAAGAATTTTTTCTGAAGGCTGGGAAGAAACAAAATATTTTCGCGTGGCGGCTGAAATTTCCGGCGAAGATGACGACGTAATTTTAAAATCTTTTAAAGCAGACGACGAAGATAAAAATTTTTCTGACGCTAAAAAATATTTGGCTGATTTAATTAAAAATTTAAATGGTGATGTTGACGCTCCATTTTAAGTTTGAATAAGGAGAATTTACAATGAAAAATACTTGGGATATTCACAAGGTAAATGCCAACACTAAAGATTCTCTGCTGATTCGTGGCGGGCGCGTTATCGACCCTGCCAACAACATTGATAAAATTGCCGACGTTTTAATTATTGACGGCAAAATTTCTGAAGTTGGCGAAAATATTACAATTGCCGCCAATAACGAATACGACGCGGCGGGCAAAATTGTAACGCCGGGATTGATTGATATGCACGTGCATTTTAGAGAACCCGGACAAGAGGCGAAAGAAGATTTTGAAAGTGGCAGTAAAGCGGCGGTTGCGGGCGGTTTTACCACCGTTGCGACAATGCCCAATACTTCGCCCGTTGTTGATAATGCCGCGCTTGTTCGCTCAATGATTCAACGCGCTAACGAAGTTGGAATTATCAATATAAAAATTATTGGCGCAGTTACGAAAAATCAGCAGGGCGCAGAATTAGCCGAAATGCGCGATATGATTGACGCGGGCGCGGTTGCATTTTCTGACGACGGACATTTTGACGACAACGCCAAAATTTTTATGAATGCACTGGACTATCTGCAGGACACAGGCAAAATTATTATCTGCCACGAAGAAGAAACTTCGCTTGTAAAAGAAGGCGTAATGAATGAAGGCGCAAGGAGTGCAATTTTAGGCTTGAAAGGGCGTCCAACTGTTGCTGAAGATATTGCAGTGGCGAGGGATTGTCTTTTGGCTGAATACACGGGCGGGCGCGTTCATATCGCTCATATCAGTTCGGCGCGTTCGGTTGAAATTGTTCGAGACTTCAAAAAACGCGGCGTAAAAGTTACGGCTGAAGTTACACCTCAACATTTAACTTTGACTGATGAAATTGTAAATCCCGCTGACACTTCCACAAAAATAAATCCGCCGCTCCGCACTCAAAAAGATTGTGACGAGCTTTTAAACGGCTTGCTTGACGGTACGATAGATTGTATTGTTACAGATCATTCGCCGCACGCCGCCGAAGAAAAAGATAGAGAATACATTTACGCACCGAGTGGTTTTCCCGGACTTGAAACTAGCTTGGGTATTTTGTTGACAGATTTATATCACAAAGATAAAATCACGTTGCCAAAGTTAATTTCAAAAATAACATACGAACCGGCGAAAGTTTTTGGGCTTGACGCAGGTACTTTAAGCGTTGGAAGTTTTGCAGATATTACAATTATTGATACTGATTTAGAGTGGACGGTTGACGCCGAAAACTTTTACACGCGCGGCAGTCATTCGCCGTTTGTCGGCAGAAAGTTGAAAGGTCGCGCAGTTGCTACGATTGTTCACGGCGATTTAATGAAACTTTTATAAATTTTGTTGATTAAAAAATAAAATTACTTTCTTACAAAATTTAAATCAGTCGAAGATAATTTTTATATTTGTGAAAATTATTTGTCGGCAGAAAGTTGAAAGGTCGCGCAGTTGCTACGATTGTACACGGCGATTTAATGAAACTTTTATGGGGTGGTTTTTGTGCGAATTTTAATTTTGCTTGCAGTTTTTCTTTTTACAAATTTTGCAACGGTACAAGCGGCAAGTTATCAACTTGAAAGCGTTGTAGTATTCAGCCGCCATAATTTACGCGCTCCAACGCGCACTCGTTCTGAAATTATCAATCAATTAACGCCGCACAGTTGGTTTAAATGGACTGCCAAAGGTGGCGAACTTTCCATTAAAGGCGGCGAACTTGAAACGATTATGGGGCAATATTTCCGCCAATGGTTGACGAAAGAAAATTTAATCCCTGAAAATTATATTCCGGCTGAAGGTGAAGTTTATTTTTATTCAAATTCTTACCAACGTACCATTGCAACCGCGCAATTTTTCTCAAGCGGCTTTTTGCCCGTTGCAAATGTAAAAATTGAAAGACAATTTGCGCCAAGCAGACACGATGATAATTTCAAGGGCGCATTAACTTTTACTAATGAAAAATTTAACGCGCTTGCGACCGAACAAATTAACGCGGCATTAAACGCCACTGACTTTACCGAAAGTTTCAAGTTGCTTGAAAAAGTTATCGACTTCAAAAATTCCGAATACGCCAAAAAAAATAATTTAACTACGCTTGTTGGCGGCGACACAGAAATAATTTTGAAACTTAACAAGAGCGTTGGATTGAAGGGAAATTTAGATACGGCAGTTGGAGCAGCTGACGCTTTACTCCTTCAATATTACGAAATGGAAAATGTAAATAAAGCATCATTCGGCAAAAAAATTTCTTTCAACGATTGGAAAAAAATTGTTGATATTGTACAAGGTTACCACGAAATACTTTTAACTTCGCCTGCGGTTGCCGTCAACGTTTCACACCCGCTTTTAAAAATTCTCAATGACGAACTTTCTTTAGAAAATCGCAAATTCAGTTTCATTTGCGGGCATGATTCAAACATTACGCCGCTTTTGGCCGCGTTGGGCGTTGAAAAATATTCCTTGCCGCAAACTATCGAAACTAAAACGCCAATAGGTGTAAAATTCGTCATTGAAAAATATTTGGGCGAAGACGGCAACGAATACGCAAAATTGAGTTTGATTTATGCAAGTTCCGAACAAATTCGCAACAAAACTACTTTGACGCTTGACAATCCGCCGGTAATTTTTCCAATTCGTTTGAACGGCTTGCAACAAAATTCTGATGGCTTGTACAAGCTTGAGGACGTGCAACAGCGTTTTGACGACGCCTATAATGCTTACTACGATTTGCAGGCGGAAAATTTAGCCGCTTGAAAATCTTTCACATACGAAGGGAGAAATAATTTGAAAAAGTTATAAACTCTCGGAAGTCATTCGCCATTTGTCGGCAGAAAATTGAAGGGGCGCGCAGTTGCTACGGTTGTTCACGGCGATTTAATGAAAATTTTATAATTTAGCGGTAAATACGCTACCGCAATTAAAATATAGGAGATAATTTGTATGTATCATATCAACGAAATTGAATTGGACTTTGAGCCGCGTAATAAAGTTTTACAAAAACTTCCTTCAGGCGCAGAAAGTCATATTGAGATGAGTAATTTTGATTCCGGTTTTCTCTGCGGTTTATTAAAGAAATTCAAGCCTAAAAAAATTTTAGAATTAGGTGTAGCTGAAGGCGGAACAACTTCAATTATTTTACAGTGTCTCGAGGATTTAAATTACGATTACGAAATGCACTCTGTAGATATTATGACGAAATGGTTTGACGGTGTCAATCACGTTGGACATTTGGCTGGTATTGCCAAAAAAAGTTTGAACGTCAAGAATCATCAATTTCACTTGGGTGGCGGCATTACTTTTCACTTAAATGAAATTGGAAAAGATTTTGATTTTGTTATACTGGATACTTCCCATTTTTTACCCGGTGAACTTTTAGATTTTTTGGTGGTAATAAATATTTTAAAAGAAGATGCTGTAATTTGTATGCATGATATTTGTTGTCATCAAATGAATGCGGATTTAATCAAGCATGCTACAGGCGTTTTGTTTTCTACAGTTACAGCCGAAAAATATTTAAATTTCATTCCGAGTGAAATGCAGTTATCGCAATGGTGTTTTCCAAGAATTTCAGGATTCACCTATCCAAATATTGGTGCTTTCCAAATTACAAAACAAACTAAAGACAATATACTTGATTTATTTTGCGCTTTAATGTTGCGTTGGAAATATATGCCTCCAATTTCTGAAATGGATAACTACAATAAATTTATTCATCAAACATATGATGAGGCAGCTTGCAAAATTTACGATGAAGCAGTTAAAAGCAACAGTTATAATTTGAACGTTGAAGATAAATATCAAATACTTAAATTTATTCCGCGTCGCTCAAAAGTTTTTATCTTGAGTGATCAACAAAGTATTTTCGATTACATTAATGAAAATCACTTGGAGCTTGAAATTTTAAGCCAGCAAAATGCAGGGTATTCTGAATATATTGTCATAGCATTTCAAAATCTTGCGACTGTTATTGAATTTGAAAGCCGTTTGATACATTCCGGATTTAATAAGAAAAATATAATTAAAATACTGACCGGAAAGTATTGATATTATTTTAAAAATATGGAGGAATAATTTTGCCTAAGAAAAATAATCTTAAAAAAGTAATGGTAATTGGCTCCGGTCCTATTGTAATTGGACAGGCGGCAGAATTTGACTACGCGGGCTCTCAAGCTTGCCGCGCTTTGAAAGAGGAAGGCTTGGAAGTTGTTTTAGTCAATTCAAATCCCGCAACGATTATGACAGATGTTAATATTGCCGACCGAGTATATATTGAACCGTTGACGGTAGATTTTTTATCAGCGATAATCGAAAAGGAACGCCCCGACGGTTTATTGGCAACATTGGGCGGGCAAGCAGGATTAAATTTGGCGGTAAAACTTGCAGAGGCGGGCGTCCTTGAAAAATTTAACG
>CALFJB010000112.1 GCA_937877565.1 uncultured Selenomonadales bacterium
TTTCTGACTTCGATTTTAGTTTCAGCGGTTTAAAATCTGCCGTGCTGAATTATTTAAACTCGGCGCAGATGAAGGGCGAAACTGTCAATAATGCTGACGTGGCGGCAAGTTTTCAAAAAGCGGTTGTAGATTCGCTGATTGAAAAAACTGTTGACGCTGCTAAAAATTTCCACCTGAAAAAAATTGTATTGGCGGGCGGCGTGGCGGCTAATTCTTCGCTTGAAAAAAATCTTCGCGCAGTTTGCAATGAAAACGGCTTTGAATTTTTCTACCCTTCGAAAATTCTTTGCACTGACAACGCCGCAATGATTGCTTGTCGCGGTTATTATCAATCGCTGAAAAATGACTTCGCCACTCTGAATTTAAACGCCGTCCCTAATCTAGGGTTTAGCGGTTAGGTTTTAGGTGTTAGGACTAAAAATTTCAAATCCCTAAAACCTAAAACCTAGAACCTAAAACCTTAAAGAAAGGAGCTTTTTCAATGGAAGAGCTTAAGAATTTGGGCAAACAGATTGATTATAGTTTTGACTACAAGCCGGAAATTTTGGAGGCGATACCAAATAAAAATCCTGCGCGAAATTATTTTGTAAAGCTGAATTGCGAAGAATTTACCTGCGTTTGTCCCGTAACTCATCAGCCGGACTTTGCCGCGCTTAAAATTCGTTACATTCCCGACGAAAAACTTGTTGAAAGTAAAAGCCTCAAACTTTATTTGACGAGTTTTCGCAACGTTGGAATTTTTCATGAAGAGGTTGTGAATCGAATTGCCGACGATTTAATAAAACTTTTGCAACCGCGTTATTTGGAAATTGAAGGAAATTTTAGAGTGCGCGGCGGAATTTCGATTGAACCGTTTGTAAATTACGGGCGCGGCGAATTTGAGGAAATGGCAAAAAATCGTTTGGCGCAACACCAATAATTTGGAGTGATGAAAATTTTGAAACAAAAAAAATTAGCCCTGATTAACGACGTAACAGGATTCGGGCGTTGTTCGGTAACCGTTGAACTTCCAATAATTTCTGCAATGAAAATTCAAGTTTGTCCCCTTCCAACTGCAATTTTGTCTGTTCATACCGGCTTTGAAAATTATTTTATGGACGATTATACCGACAAAATGAACGACTACATAAAAAGTTGGCAGCTGAACAATTTGGAATTTGACGCCATTGCAACGGGCTTTTTAGGTTCGGCGGCGCAAATTGAAATTGTCAAGGAGTTTTTAAAAAATTCCCAGTCTCAAATTTTAATCGACCCCGTAATGGGCGATCACGGCAAAATTTATAAATCGTATACGCAAGAAATGTGCATTAAAATGAGAAAACTTTTGCGCTATGCAGATTTAGTGACGCCGAATTTAACGGAGGCTTGCCAACTTTTAAATATACCGTATCCTGAAGGCGGCGTTATTTCAGATTCAAAATTGGCGATAATGGCGGCGAACATTGCAACGAAAACTCGCGGCTGGCGTGTTGTTATAACCGGCGTAAATCTGGAAATGGACGACGGCTCCAACATTACCAATTTTGTTTTTGATAACGGCAAGATTGATTTTGTAACTTCAAAAAAATTGGGAAGTGACAGATCGGGCGCGGGCGACGTATTTTTTGCAGTTGTTGCCGCGTCGATTATGAACGGCGAAGATTTAACGGCGGCTGTACGCAAGGCGGCTGATTTTGTGACAAAGTGCATTGAACACGCCGAAAAATTAAATTTTGCGTGGAATTACGGCTTGCCATTTGAGGAATTTTTAACGGAGTTGAAATAGATTTGAAAAAATTTTAATTCGGTTAATTTTTACAAGAATTTTTAAACTTGCAATTTAAACGATTTTTTTCAAATTAAAAACGGCGGTAATTTTTTTTTAACGATTTTACAGAAATTAAAAAGTTGGTGTTATCTATGCTGAAAAAATTTATAGCGGCGGGATTGGCGGCTGGATTTTTATTTACAACAAATTTTTCAACATTGGAGGCGGCGAAAGTGTCAAACGATAAAAAAGCTGTAAAAGTAGTACAAACTGCGGGGCGCGACAGATTAGGCGAATTTGCGCCGGAATTTGCCCGCTACAACGACGATATTTTATTTGGCGAAGTTTGGAGCAGAAATAATATTTTGTCTTTGCACGATAGAAGTATTGTTACAGTTTCGGCTTTAATTGGCGCGGGAATTTTTACAAGCGCGTTGAAGTCTCACATTAACAACGCAAAAAATCACGACGTTACAAAGGCTGAAATGGTTGAAATTATCACGCAGTTAGCATTTTATACCGGCTGGCCAAAAGCGTGGGCGGCGTTCGGTTACGCGCAGGAAGTTTACGCCAATGATTAAAGAAATTTCACACCCGATTTTAAAAGACAGATTAACTTTGATGCGCTGCAAAGAAACTTCATCAAAAGATTTTCGGCAAGCCGTTGAAGAAATTGCAACTTTTATGACTTATGAAATTGCGCGGGATTTTCCAACTAAAGAAATTGAAATTGAAACGCCAATTACAAAATGCACGGCGCAAATTTTAGCTGACGAATTTATAGTTGTTCCAATTCTTCGCGCAGGTCTCGGAATGGTTAGCGGCGTTTTAAAAGTTTTGCCAAACGCGGCAGTTGGTCATATTGGGCTTGTACGCGACGAAACTACACATAAACCAATCGAATATTATAAAAAATTGCCGCCGAATATTTCTAACAAAAAAATTTTAGTTGTAGATCCAATGTTGGCAACAGGCGGCAGTTCATCAGCGGCGTTGCAAATGCTCAAAGACGCCGGCGCAAAAAATATTATCTTCGTCTGCATAATTTCCGCGCCTGAAGGTATTAAAAAAATTTCTGAAGATCATCCAGACATACCGATTTACACGGCGGCGATTGACGATCATTTAAACGAAAACGCCTACATTGTACCGGGACTCGGCGACGCGGGCGACAGAATTTTTGACACTTTGTAATTAAACGGCAATGTTAAAAGGAGGCGACGAATTTTGGCGAACATATTTTTTTCGGCGTTGAATTTAATTTTGTCCGCCGCAAATTTTATCTTCAAACTGTTTTGCATATTTTTTGGACTGTTGGCGGGAGTAATTTTCATTCTGCTACAAAAAATTTTCCCAATCGCAGCGAAATATTTTTCAATGGCGATAATGTGGATAATTTCTGCGATTGTAACATTGGGATTGATAATTTACGCTACAAGTAGAAACATTTTTCACGGCGAAAGTATCAACGACTTCATAAAAAATTTGCTCCCAAATAAAAGAATTTCCGGCAAAACAGATTTTTCACTGTTGGCGATTGAACTTATTGACGCCGTGTACTTTGATATTTCCTCAAAATTAAAAATGCAGTACGAAAAAATTTTAAATTTCTTGAGACTTGTACAATAAAAAAACTCCTGCTGTAACTTTTGAGCTACAACAGGAGTAATTTTTTTGTTTACTTTAATGATAACGCACGGAGGCAACCAACGCGGCAATATCGCTTGTGCTGATTCCTGCCGGTACGTACAGGCAAATTTTTTCTGAAATTTGAGTAACAGTGCCGTCAACCGCGTAGCAAACGCCGTCGATATAATCACTGATTCTGCGCTGTTCTTCGTTGCGAATGTATTCATAATTTACAACTGCCGCTTTGTGCGCCAAAATGTCATCGGCAATGCCGTTAATTTGGCTGTAGTCGGAGGGCGTGTAAACCTTCATTACAAATTCCGGAGCCTTGATAAGTTTCAAGTTGGGGCGTTCCGTTTTAGCATCTTTAAAAGTTTTATAACTTGCGCCGGTTGAACTTTGGGCAAAGGTGGAATTTCCGCCCATTGACGCGCGATGTGCTGCCATTGATTCCATTAAATTTTGTGCTTGATTTGGTGCCTGTTGCGCCTGCATTTGCGGTTGTGCTTGAGTTTGTGCTTGTGCTTGTGCAGTCGTATTTTTAGCCGCGTCTTTCACTTCGGCAACTTCTTCTTCTTCGTTTTCAATCGGCATTATTATATCCTGTATCTTTCTCATCCAGTCCGAAAAACTCATTAAAATCGTCCTCTCTAACTTAACTACCTAACTCTAATTTTCGGTAATTTTATCATATTATATTCAGATTTGTAAAGAGTTTTTTCAAGATATTTTCAGAAAAATTTTTCGCAAGTCAAAATTAAAATTGTCGTCAAGGTAAAGTATGGACCGTAAGCAAAATAACTTTGCCGGTTCATTTTTTTTGTAAGAATTAAAAGCATTGCAATAACGCCGCCGAAAATACTTGCCGCCAATACAACGTTCACCAATATTTCACTGCCGAGCCAAATTCCAAGTACGAACACTAATTTTATATCGCCGCCGCCAATTCCGCCGCCGCTTATCAGTGCAATTACTAAAAAAATTCCGCCGCCGATTATCGCCGCTAAAATTCTGTCAGTAATTGGTAAATTTAAATGTATCGCCGCCAAAATTCCCAAAACTGCGAACGGCAGGAGCATTTTATTAAAAATTACGTACTGTTCAAAGTCTGTGAATGTTATCAGCGTCAGGAAAAATATTATCGCCGTCAGGTAAAAAAATTGCGGCAACGGCGTTGAGGAAAAACTTATCAAGCACATTGACATTAGCAAAAACATTAACGGCTTGCGAAATTTGGAACGGCTTGCAATTTCTTCAGGGAATGTCAAGGGCGCGTTTGGTATTTGGTACAAAAAATCTATCCAGCGCGAACCCGCCGCAGTCAATATCAAACTTAAAATTCCGGCTACTAACATAAAATTTCCCTGTAAATTTGCAAGTCTAAATCTTTGAACACGTTGAACACGACGATTAAATTATTTTCAGCTAAAAACTTTTTGACGGTTGCAACGGCAATTTCGGCGGCGCGTTGATTAGGAAAATGAAATTCGCCCGTCGAAATGCAACAAAACGCAATGCTTTTCAAATTATTTTCGACTGCGATTTTTAGGCAACTTTCATAACACGACGCCAAAAGATTTTCTTCGGCGGCAGTAGGTTTATCAGTGTAAATTATTGGTCCCACCGTGTGAATAACGAATTTGCAGGGAAGATTGAACGCGGGCGTAATTTTGGCGCGTCCCGTCGGTTCTTTGCGGTTTGAAATTTTGTTGCAGGCGTCGCGCAGTTGCAGACCGGCGGCAGAATGTATGGCGTTATCTATGCAAGCGTGCAACGGTACGAAACATCCCAGTAACGCCGAATTTGCGGCATTAACAATGGCGTCAACTTCAAGCCGCGTTATATCGCCCTGCCAAAGTTTTATATTTTCTGCCACGTCGGGAATTTCTGAAAGTTTTACAATTCCTCGTTCAAATTTTTCTGCCGTTAAAATTTCGTCCTGCAACTTCAAAAATTCTTCGTCCAATGGCATTGGCGGGCGCACGTTCATTAAGGCGCGTAAAAGTTTTCGCTGTGAAATTAAATCGTTCGGAATTTCCTCAACTTGCAAATTTGGCATTTCGGCTAAAAGTTGCGCGTTGAGTTTTTTGATTTTCGTTAATCTGTCCATAGTTGCTCCTTTTGTCAAAATTTTGTATCATTCTAGCAAAAAAGTTGGAGGTATTCAAATGCCCAATTTAAATTGGCTCGGCAAAGATAAAGTCGTTACCTATCATCAGAAAGTACCGTATCATTTTCTGGACAAAAAATTTTCAGTCGGCAATAGCGACAACAAAATTATTCACGGCGATAATTTAATTGCGTTAAAATCTTTGTTGCCGCGCTATGAAAATAAAATCAATTGCATTTATATTGATCCGCCATACAATACCGGCAATGAAAATTGGATTTACAACGATAATGTTTCAGATTCAAGGTTGCAGAAATGGTTAGGGCAGGTTGTAGGCAAGGAAGGCGAAGATTTAACGCGCCACGATAAATGGCTGTGTATGATGTACCCGCGCCTTAGACTTTTGCAAAAACTTTTGGCTGATGACGGCGCAATTTTTATCAGCATTGACGATAACGAACAGGCAAATTTGAAATTAATTTGTGATGAAATTTTTGGCGCGTGGAATTTTATTTGTAATGTTATTTGGCAGAAAAGATTTTCGCGCAGTAACGATGCAAAATATTTTTGTGATAATCACGATTATATTTTTGTTTATGCTAAGGATAAAAATAAATGGCGTCCAAATTTATTGCCACGCGCTGAAGAAATTCCAAAAGGTTATAAAAATCCAGATAACGACCCGCGAGGCGTTTGGACTTCAGTTTCTTTAGTTGCAAACGGCGAACGCGCCAATG
Organism: uncultured Selenomonadales bacterium; assembly: GCA_937877565.1. GTDB lineage: Bacteria > Bacillota > Negativicutes > Selenomonadales > Selenomonadaceae > Quinella. The sequence goes on from CALFJB010000112.1 coordinate 6,224, forward strand.
GATATTACGAAATTATCGGACCGACTGGAAAAATTTTTAACGTACCAAAAGGTCACCACTGGTCTTTCAGTCAAGAAAATTTTCAAAAAATGCTTGCAGATAACAGAATTTGGTTTGGCGCAGATGGAAACGGCGTACCGCGTCGAAAAACTTTTTTATCTGAAGTGCAACAAGGTTTAGTTCCTTTTACAATTTGGCTACGTGATGAAGTTGGAGACACTCAAGAATCAAAACGCGAGGTAAAATCATTGGAAATAAATTTTGATTTTCCCAAGCCAACAAGATTGATTGAAAGAATTTTAAAACTTGCAAGCGATAAAAATTCAATCGTGCTTGACAGTTTTGCAGGGAGCGGGACAACTGCCCACGCGGTTATAAATTTGAACAAACAAGACGGCGGCAACCGCAAATTTATTCTGATAGAGTTAAACGACTACGCAGAAAATATTACAGCCGAGCGCGTTAAACGAGTTGGCGGCAGTTTTGATTTTTACGAAATAGGCGAAAGTCTTTTTGATGAAGATGATTTTATAAATGAGGCAGTACCGTTTGAAAGAATTTGCGAATATATTTATTACAGTGAGACGCGCAAAAATTATCAGCCCTGCGAAGAAAAAAATTTATTGGGCGTAGATGACGACACAGCGTATTATTATTTTGGCGGCGAAGATTTAAGCTGGACAACTTTAGCCAAAATAAAAACCCGCGCAAAAGTTTATGTGATTTACGCGGATTCTTGCCATTTAAGCGAAGACGAAATGCAAAAATATAACATACATTTTCGGCAAATTTCCTTCGACGTGCGGAAATATTAAACGGCGTTCAAAAATTCTTTAATATCGGCGTCAATCAGAATACTTTGATTTTCAATTTGTTTGGGAGCAACCGCCTCGCCCTTGTTGACGCAGATATAACGCGCCTTTGGATTTTCGGCGGTAAAATTCCAAAAAGGATACTTGATAATACCGGGCGTGTTGCCGCCAACGCCCAATTCAAGATAAACAATTTTCTCAAGTAAATATTTATGCAAAAATTTTTGGTAATGAGCAGAGGCAAGTTTCCAGCCGACATCTTCAACAAATTTATCATCTGCGCGAAGATTGGTAGTCATAACTTCGCCACACTTTGGACAGCGCGGGAATAATTCTTCAGGTACGGACAAATTTTTTTCGGCGGCAAGCATTTTTCTAACAATTTCTTCATTATCGTAAGTTTTATTGTGGCAAGGCGTGGAACATTGAAACAAGCCGTAATCGCCCTGCGTGTAAAAAAGTTTTGCCTTGTCAAAGCCGTTATTCTGAAATAAATGATCTACGTTCGTTGTAAGTACGAAATAAATTTTATCTTTGACAAGTTCCAAAAGTTTTTTATGTACTTCACTTGGCGGCTGATCGTAGCGATTGTAAAAAATATTTCTGCTCCAAAAAGCCCAAAATTCGCCGGCGGTAGGATAGGGATAAAAGCCGCCGCTGTACATATCTTGAAAACCGTATTTTTCCTCAAAATCTGAAAAATATTTTCTGAAACGTTCGCCGCCGTGATCTAAACCTGCGGCAGTCGATAAACCCGCGCCCGCGCCTATCAAAATTATTTTGGCGTCGCGCAGGATTTTTGCGGCTTGATAAATTTTCGCGTCCATATTTTCAACTCCTTTGCTATATTATAACATTTTTTCGCAACAAAAAAAGCGGCGGTTAATTCCGCCGTTTTAACCTCTGCCAATTATGTAAATACCGCCGTCGTTTGTACGTAGAAAAATTCTTTTCAAATTTGATTCGTGACACGCCGCAATAACCGCAATTTTCACTGTTTCGGCGTTATTGTCAATCGTTTATTCAAGTTTAAATGTGTTTTCTTTGCCGACAATCGGAAACATAGCACTTGGAGCAGTCAATTTGTTAATTCTGTCAATAATTTTTCCGGCGTTATCAAAGTCCAAAATAAAAGCGTCGAAGTCTTCGCAGGCGTCAACTTTTTTATCAGTGATTAAAATTTTTAAAGCAGCGGGCGAATTTTTAATTGCGCTTGAAATGGCGGCGACTTCGCTACTTTTTGCGGCTACGAAGAGAAAATTTTTGTTACGGTTAAATTGCGTCAGAATTAAAATTACTGTAACTTTATCGTAAGGCGTTTTATCGTGAAAATCTACATCCCACATTATAACCGCGTCATCAGGAAAATTTTTTTCAATTTCTGCAGTAATTTCAGTACATTCAAGCAAATTCAAATTACCGTATGGACGCAAGATAATTCCTTTGGCGGAGTACAAATTTTTATTCGTTTCAGTTGCCATTGCGTTTTTCAAGGCGTCAGTACCTGTAACGCCTTCGCCGCTTAAAATTACGGCTTCACCGGCGTTTTGCAAAACATATACAATATCAGCGAAATCAAGCATCTTGACAGGCATTAAAGCTACAATGAGATTAGGAATAATTTTTTCGGCGTCGTTTAGATTCAAAAAAAATGTATCGAAATTCGCGCAGGCGTCAACTTTTTTATCAGTGATTAAAATTTTTAAATAATTACTGTTCGGGATTAAATTTGAAATTTCCTCCACTTCATCACTTTTGGCAACGGCAATAATAGTATCAGCATCATCAATATTTTTCAGTGTAGCGGGAGCAATTTGAACGGATTTAAAAATTTTTTCAGCGTCGATATTTTTTGACACTATAAAAACTGTCTTCATTAAGACATCTGCAGAATCAGCGAAAATTTTTACGTTTTCCATTAAAATTTCTTCCTTTCAAAAATTGAAATTATGGTACTCTAAATTAAAAATCTATTCAATAACTAAAAAAAGCCCGTCGAAACGAGCTTGTAAATTTCTTAAGTGGTGCGGTCGATGAGACTTGAACTCATACGCCCAAACGAGCACTACCCCCTCAAAGTAGCGTGTCTGCCAATTCCACCACAACCGCTTATTTGATTTTCAATCAGCCCATATAACTTTCATAATTTTCGGGTAAACATCACTCAAAGTTTTAAGTGCAGCAATAATGTAACCAAAAAGGGATTCAGGCTGAAACTCTCCATCACGAAGATCAGTCGGTAAATTGCCCTCAAGTACAACTTCATTATCGGAATTTAAATTAAAAGTAAAAAACTTGTAGTTGCGATTTAAATCATTAAAGAGTTCATAAAAGACAGGAAGTTTTTCATCGTCTTCAACAGTTGCAATTTTTAAGAATAAAACTTTAACGTTTTCTTCCTCAAAAACAACAAATATATCAACTAAACTTCCATTCTTAATTTTCTGCGGAATACGAAAAAACGGAGTGCCATTAGGAAACTTATCTGCTTTGAAAAAAAGTTCCTCATTAGTTAAAAATTCTTCAAATAATTGATAATCATCCATAAGAAACACCTCATTTCGTTCCAAAAAACTTGGTGCGGCAGAGAGGACTTGAACCTCCACAGGGTCGCCCCCACTAGCGCCTGAAGCTAGCGCGTCTGCCATTCCGCCACTACCGCCTAAATTGTTAGATATTTTCATCCAGCCAATCAACGACACGTTCCGGCAACCAACCGGCATAATTTTCGTCAATTTCCATAACTAGAATAAAATCACCTTCGTAAAGGTACTGGGCTAAATCCTCATGAACTTCTTCAGCAGAACCGTCTGAAAGTAAAAACCATTGATTTCCAAAAACACGACAACCCGCATCATACTCTTTAATAGCCTCAATGAGTTCATCGTAGTCTTGATGCTTTTCGTCAATTTTGTATGAAACGAAGTAGACTGCCATTAGAAAACCTCCAAAAAAACTGGTGCCGGAGACCGGAATCGAACCGGTACGAGAATCACTTCCCGAGGGATTTTAAGTCCCTTGCGTCTGCCAGTTCCGCCACTCCGGCAAAAGATGGAGCGGGTGATGGGAATCGAACCCACGTGATCAGCTTGGAAGGCTGGAGCTCT